>JASGJX010000054.1:0-50806 GCA_049840655.1 Chryseolinea sp. | reverse complement strand
ATCGTTTATCTCAATCCTTATACGGGTGAGGTTCTTAAGGTGAGCGATGAATACGCTACATTCTTCAGATTTATTCTGGATGGTCACTTTTATCTCTGGCTACCTTATCAGATCGGTCAGCCTGTGGTGGCCACAGCAACGTTGATCTTTGTGGTCATGCTGATCTCTGGTATTATTCTTTGGTGGCCGAAAAACAAATCGGCATCGCGGCAGCGCTTCACGATTAAAAGAAACGCACGCTGGCGCCGCAGGAACTACGACCTCCATAACGTTCTTGGATTTTACAGTTCAGCGATCGCGCTTGTATTGGCGCTGACAGGACTTGTCTGGGGATTTCAGTGGTTCGCGAAAGGGCTTCACACTGTAGCAGGAGGACAAAGATCGTTGTTGTTCACTGAACCACTCACAGATTCTACTGCGACCTATAGCGGAGAACAGCCCGCTAGCGATGTATTGTATTCAAGAATGAGAGCGGAAAATCCCAATGCTGAAATTCTTGAAGTACACATCCCTATTACGGAAGCATCACCTATTGAAGTGGCGATTAATCCGGACAATGAAACTTACTGGAAAACCGACTACAGGTACTTCGATCAAAACACGCTCAAAGAATTATCAGTCGATCATATCTATGGCAAGCTTGCCGATAATAACGCGGCGGACAAGCTCATCAGAATGAACTATGATATTCACACAGGAGCTGTGATCGGTCTTCCAGGTAAAATAATTGCCTTCTGCGCCAGCCTTCTTGTGGCATCGTTGCCAATCACCGGATTCTACATCTGGTACGGTCGAAGGAAGAAAGAAAAGTCGGAGAGCAAGGCCAGGTTGGCAAAAAAGCCTGCGAAGATTCAGGTGCCAGTTCCCGTTCAGTGATTAATTTTGGGCATGCTTCACACATTCCGAAAAGTAAGTCTTGCCGAGGGTTGTTCACTCCTCATCCTTTTGCTAATAGCCATGCCGTTGAAATATTTCATGAATATTCCGGAGGCCGTTAAAGTTGTTGGCTGGATTCACGGCATCCTGTTCATTGTATATGTCGCCATGCTTTTGATTCTTCAGCTGCGCTATCGCTGGTCGTTTCTTTTTTTCGCAGGCGCATTCGTAGCATCACTGATCCCGTTCGGAACCTTTGTTCTCGATCGCTATCTGAAAGAAAAGGAGATCACGGCCTGACGCCTGGCTGGTTTTAAGTTTGCATCAAATAGTGGTTTACAAAAAAACAAAAGGTCGACTCTTTCGAGCCGACCTTTGAAACCGGAATTGGATGTAAATCCTATTTCTTCTTTTTAGCCGCCTTCTTAGGAGCGACTTTTTTAGCTACTTTCTTAACAGCTTTCTTTGCCGATCGGGCAACCTTCTTCACTGCCTTGGCAGCTTTCTTAACGACTTTCTTAGCCGCTTTTTTCGGAGCCTTCTTAGCCGCCTTCTTCGCTACAGGTTTTGCCACCTTCCTGGGACCCTTCTTAGCCGTTTTCTTTGCAACAGCCTTCGTCGCCGGCTTAGTAATCTTCTTAGCCACCGATTTTGCCGGAGCTGACTTAGTTGTTGTCTTGACCGCAGAACGTCCTGTTGAAGCGATCTGCTTCGCCATCAGGTTTAATGCAGACCCAGCTTTAAACCACTCGATCTGTCCCGCGTTGTAAGTGTGATTTACTTTAATTGTATCCTGTGAGCCATCCTTGTGATGCAGCACTAATGTCAACTGCTTTTCTGGGGCGAAGCTAGTCAGGTCAGTGATATCGATAGAATCGTCTTCTTTGATCTTATCGTAGTCTGCCTCGTTCGAGAATGTGATCGCAAGCATACCCTGCTTCTTGAGGTTCGTTTCGTGGATACGGGCAAAGGACTTAACCAGTATAACACGAATGCCCAGGTGACGGGGCTGCATCGCCGCATGCTCACGTGATGAACCTTCGCCGTAGTTGTGGTCACCTACTACAATAGTAGGTACACCTGCAGCTTTGTATGCACGTTGAGTCGCAGGAACAGGACCGTATTCTCCGGTCAGCTGATTCTTAACGCTGTCTGTTTTCTCATTGAAGAAATTTAAGGCACCGGTCAAAGTGTTGTTGGCGATGTTATCGAGGTGACCGCGGAAGCGTAACCAGGGCCCTGCCATTGAAATATGGTCAGTGGTACACTTACCTTTCGCCTTGATGAGCAATTTCATGCCTATCAGATTCTTGCCATCCCATGCGGTAAATGGACTCAAAGCCTGAAGGCGGTTAGAGTTCTCGGCGATTTTCACCTGAACGTTGCTGCCATCTTTTGCTGGAGCCAGATATCCGGCATCCTTCACTTCGAATCCACGTGGAGGGAACTCGTAACCTGTAGGTTCATCGAGTTTCACTGCAACGCCGTCGCTATTGGTCAGAGTATCAGTAAGCGGGTTGAACGTCAAATCGCCCGCGATTGCAAATGCAGTCGTGATTTCCGGCGATGCTACGAATGCGTGTGTATTCGGATTGCCATCGTTTCTCTTTGCAAAGTTTCTGTTGAAAGAGGTGATAATAGAGTTCGCGCGATTTGGATCATTCGTGTGACGAGACCACTGTCCGATACAGGGACCGCAGGCATTCGCCAACACCACGCCGCCCATTTTCTCAAACACGTCGAGATAACCGTCGCGTTCAACGGTATAACGCACCTGTTCAGAGCCAGGAGTAATCGTGAACTCAGCTTTAGCCTGAAGTTTCTTGTCTACAGCCTGCTTGGCGAGTGATGCTGAACGGGTGATGTCCTCATACGAAGAGTTCGTACACGAACCGATCAGACCCACTTCAAGACGCTGAGGCCAGTTGTTCTTTTTGACTTCACTGGCAAACTCAGAGATAGGAATAGCGCGGTCCGGAGTGAAAGGACCATTGACGTGTGGCTCAAGCGTTGAGAGGTCTATCTCGAACACCTCGTCAAAATATTTCTCGGGTGACTCATAAACTTCAGCGTCACCTGTTAAATGCTCTTTTACTTTGTCGGCCATGTCGGCTATCGCCTTTCTTCCAGTGCCACGGAGGTATTCAGCCATTTTCTCATCATAGCCGAATGTTGATGTAGTAGCGCCGATTTCAGCACCCATGTTGCAGATGGTGCCTTTGCCTGTACACGACAATGTGCGTGCACCAGGTCCGAAGTATTCAACGATGGCGCCGGTGCCTCCCTTAACGGTAAGGATACCCGCCACTTTAAGGATAACATCTTTCGATGAAGTCCAGCCATTGAGTTTACCGGTAAGCTTGATACCGATGAGCTTAGGCCATTTTAATTCCCATGGCATTCCTGCCATTACGTCTACTGCATCAGCACCGCCCACGCCAATAGCAAGCATTCCAAGACCGCCTGCATTAACGGTGTGAGAGTCAGTTCCAATCATCATACCGCCTGGGAACCCGTAGTTTTCCAGAACGACCTGGTGGATAATACCTGCACCTGGTCTCCAGAAGCCGATACCAAACTTGTTGGACACTGATTCAAGGAAGTTGAACACTTCGCCGCTTGCAGTGATAGAGTCAGAAAGATCCTTTTGCGCACCATCTTTAGCAAGGATAAGGTGATCGCAGTGTACTGTAGAGGGCACTCGAACTTTAGGAATGCCTGCAGACATAAATTGCAACAGCGCCATTTGCGCAGTAGCATCCTGCATAGCAACCCGGTCGGGCGAGAAGTTTACGTACGACTTGCCCCTGTTGAACACCCCGACATTCTGCTCATGATGCAAATGAGCGTAAAGGATCTTTTCAGATAATGTAAGCGGTTTGTTTGCAACTTTACGGGCCTTAGCAATGCGCGAGGGCAACTGCTTATAGAAGGCCTCAAGCATGTCATAATCAAATACCATGGTTCAGAATATTTTAGCAGCGCTAAAATAGTAATTTTTTCTTCTGTACTATGGTTTGCTCTAGAAAGCAGGATGGGACTTGTGTTCACCGGCAAGCTCGGCAAAGCTGCGCACTCTGGTCCGGGTTCTGATTTTGTCCAGCATGTGATTCAAAGACGCAGTTTCTTCTGCAGTCAGATTACTTACTGAATCGCTCAGTCGCGCAATTTCAGGGTCGACCGTTGCAAGAAAATCAACGCCTTTGGGCGTTATGGTGACATCAACGGCACGCTTGTCTTTTTCAGCGCTCTGCCGAATGACAAGTCCTTTGATCCTCAATCTTTCAACAATGCGCGATACATCTGACATCTTATCGAGCATTTTGGCTTTGATGAGATTGACTGACGCAGCCTTGGGATGCTGGTCTTTCAGAATATTGAGAACATTGTACTGCTGACGAGTGATGTCATATTTCTTGAATGCATCATTCATCTGATTGATAATGAAGTAGTAGGTGTGGAGGATGTTGACGAGTGCGCGCTGTTGATCGGAGCGCGCATCCAGGTGGTGCTTCTCGTACATAGGTAGACTGGCTCTTAGGTTAAGGTAGTGACCGAAAATAACCAGTTTCCAGCAGAAATGTGTGATGAACGGTCTATGAAATTAACACAACCGTTTGAACTGCCTTATTTGCTATTGATGTAGTTGAGAAATTCCCGCTTGATATTCTCGTCAAGGAAGCGTCCCGAGAAATATGCAGTTCCCGTTTTGCTATTTGTGTCTCCAACACCACGCGATGCCACACACATGTGATTGGCGTCGAGCACCACCCCGACGTCCTGCGAGTGAAGCACCCGCTCCATCTCCTTGCCGATCTGAACCGTTAGGCGTTCCTGCACCTGAGGACGCTTGGCAAAGTATTGAACGATACGATTAATCTTAGACAAGCCGATCACTTTGCCATTTGAAAAGTATGCAACATGCGCTTTACCATATATAGGCACAAAGTGATGTTCGCAATGGGAATAGAAGGTGATATCTTTCTCGACCAGCATCTGGTCGTAGTTGTACTTGTTGTCAAACAACCGGGCATGAGGACGGTTCTTAGGATTCAATCCTGAGAACACTTCCTTTACGTACATCTTCGCTACTCTGCGGGGTGTACCATTCAGACTATCGTCTGTTAGGTCAAGCCCGAGGATGTTCATGATCTCCCGAAAATGCTTCTCGATCTTTTCAATCTTGGTATCGTCGTCCAAAGCAAAGGCATCTTCACGGAGCGGAGTCTCCATTGAAGTGAACATGTGGTCGTCAGCCAGGTCGTCTTCGGATGACTCAATGGGCCGGATATTCAACGAAATTTCTTTCGGTCTCATACAAGGTTATTTTCAGTTCGAACTTCTCGTCAATCTGTTGACGCAGGATGCGCCAGATGACTAACGCAATGTTCTCCGCCGTTGGATTTAAGTCTCGGAAAAACTCCGTGTCGAGGTTCAGATTCTTGTGATCAAACTTAATCAACACGTGCTTCTTAATAAGGTCACTTAACTCTTTAAGATCATAAAGGTATCCCGTTGATTGATCAACCTCGCCAACAAGGCTTACAATCAATTCATAATTGTGTCCATGATAGTTGGGATTGTTGCACTTGCCAAATACCCGCTCATTCATCTCATCCGACCATTCGGGATTGTGCAGTCTGTGCGCAGAATTAAAGTGTTCCCTTCTCGATACTTTGATCCTCATGAGTTAAAATAAAACAGGAATATAACGAAAAGGTTCAGTTTGAGTCAGAATCTACCCACCAATACCGATCAGCAGGGTATACTTGAACCGGCCTGCAAACTTTTTTCTGTGCCCTGAAACCAACTTGGTAATGTATCTGTTTAATCACTACTAGTTTAATAGACAAAAGATTACGATATTTATGGCCATGAGGATGCTGTAATCGTGATGATAAGGTCTGTTTACAGCACAAGTGATTGAATAATAGATATTTAAGGGTGAGCTGCCAGAGAAACAAGGCCCTGACGGAACACCTTCCACCAAACTCATTTGACCCCCAAGGCGCATGCGTTTTGAAGAAATCCAACACCGACTCGAGCAATACAGATCTCAGGGAAAAACCTTATTCACCACCAGTTCATTTCAATCGCATAGCCTGGTATTACTGCACATCATCAGCCGGATAGACAATACAATTCCTGTCTATTTCATTAACACTGGTTTCCATTTTCCCGAAACAGTAAGATTTAAGGATCAGGTAGCGGAAGACTTTGGATTAAACATCATCGATCTCAAGTCGGATGTTCCTAAGTTTATGCAGCGCGACCCAATGGGCAAGTTGCTATTTACATCAGACCCTGATCATTGCTGCTATCTTAACAAGACACGTCCTGTTGATGCGATGTTACTCTCCCATGATATATGGATCAACGGTGTGCGTGCAGATCAAAGCGCAACAAGAGCTGCGATGAAAGAAGAACAACCTGCTAAACATGGTTGCGTGCGTTTTCATCCGATGCTTGACTGGAATTCAAAAATGATCTGGCAGTATCAGAAGGAATATGACCTACCACGTCATCCGCTTGAATCCAGTGGCTATGTCAGCATAGGTTGCGAACCATGTACGCGTCGACTCGATCCGGACATGCAGGAGCGCGAAGCGCGGTGGTTTGGTATGAACAAAGTAGAGTGCGGATTGCATACCGACCTCATCAACAAGTAAACTTTCCGATTTCATGAACGTCCTCGTTACAGGCGGCGCCGGCTACATTGGTACGGAGCTGATAAATTTGCTCACTTCGAATAGCATTGTCGATAAGGTAATTATATATGACAATCTCAGCAGACAGAACTACAATCTGTTCCTCGGTCTCAAAGTACATTATCATAAGAAGATCCACTTCGTAAAAGGAGAGCTGCTCGACTCGCGTTCGCTGCAGAAAAGTACTAAAGGATGTCGATGTTGTTTATCACCTCGGTGCTAAAGTGACGACTCCATTCGATAGTTCGGATTCGCATGCTTTTGAGCAGGTGAATCATTGGGGAACAGCTGAGTTGGTTTACGCTGTCGAAGAGAGTAATGTCAGACGCTTTGTGTACACCAGCAGCACGGGAGTCTATGGCTCATCCGACGAAGAGGTTGACGAGAACAGTCCGGTGGCGCCCCAGACATTTTACGCAATCTCGAAGATGCGCGGGGAAGAACACGTTCGCCGGCTGGCAGGAAAGATCGACACGTACATTCTTCGGTGTGGCAATGTTTATGGTTACAGCAAGAGCATGCGTTTCGACTCTGTGATAAACAAGTTTGTCTTCGAAGCCAACTTCAACAAGATGGTGACGGTTCAGGGGGATGGAAAACAATCGCGGACCTTCATTCATATTGATCAATTGTCAAGGGCGTTGAATACGCTTCTTACGGCAGACATCAAAGGAGGAACGTATAACCTCGTCGACAAGACCATTCGCGTATTTGATATTGTCGATGAACTGAAACAATTAATCCCTTCGCTGGAATTTATCTTTATCAACCAGCACCTCAAACTTCATCAGCTCAATGTGAAGCGCAATGTTGCTCTGAACGACGCACTCGGCGTTCGTCAAAGCGATTCCCTTCGTGAAGAGTTGGAGGAATTTGTCTCGAGGTTTAGTTTCTGATCACAAAAGTTTTCATTTTGAGGCGTGGGATTAGAGCATATTGCTACTGTTATTGTATTGCTGGCGCTTGTAACGGCGTTGGCAGAAGTCACTGATCGGATCAGAGTTCCTTACCCAATTCTGCTTGTTCTTACCGGTATTGGTTTCGGTTTGATACCGGGATTACCGAAGATCGCGCTCGATCCGGAAATCGTCTTCCTGATCTTTTTACCTCCGATTCTATACGCTGCCGCCTGGAATACTTCATGGGCAGACTTCAAGGCTGCAAAGAGGCCTATTACGCTACTGGCTATAGGCTGCGTGATCTTCACAACCTGCGCCGTAGCATGGGTAGCGCAGATGATGATTCCAGAACTTGGCTGGGCAGAAGCATTCGTCCTGGGGGCAATCATATCACCTCCGGACGCCGTAGCGGCGACATCAGCAACCAAGGGATTGGGGCTGCCTAAACGTGTTATAACGATCCTGGAAGGGGAGAGCCTTGTGAATGACGCTACGGGTCTTATTGCCTATCGCTATGCTGTGGCCGCTGTAATATCCGGCGGGTTTCACATCTGGCATGCAGGCCTTGAATTCGTGATGGTCGCCCTCGGAGGAATTGCACTTGGATTCGTGATTGGATTCGCCTTTAAATGGATACATAAGATTACGCCTGATAATCCCACTACGGATACTACACTCACTTTCCTGGCTCCATTCGTTACTTATCTCGTTGCCGAGGCACTCGAAATCAGTGGCGTGCTCGCAGTAGTGGTAGCAGGCCTGTATATGAGTTGGAATTCCTCCACAGTTTTCAGTCAGCAAACGCGACTGCAGGCAAATGGCACATGGAATACCATCATCTTCATGCTGAATGGTATCATCTTCATACTGATTGGCCTCCAGTTACCAGAGATTGTAGATGCCATTGAAGACAAATCGGCTGGCACGCTCATTTTTTACGGCGCCATTGTGAGTGCGGCGGTCATCGCGGGACGGATTATCTGGGTATATCCGGGTACCTTCCTGCCCAGACTGCTTTCTAAGAAAGTTCGCACTACTGAACCGAAACCTTCTATTCGCCTGGTTTCTATTGTGGCCTGGTCTGGAATGCGCGGCGTAGTATCACTGGCAGCTGCTCTCGCACTGCCGCTTACGTTGGATGGCACGGCACCGTTTCCAAATCGAAACCTGATCATATTTCTGACTATTTGCGTCATCTTTTCAACCCTCGTGCTTCAGGGCCTTACACTTCGTCCGTTTATTAAATGGATGAATATCCGCCCCGACGACGGAGAACACCGACTCGAAGAAGAGGCCCGACTGCGCCTGGCAACTTCGATCATCGAATTCATTGAGGAGAACTATTCACTCGCGTTGAGCGAAGATGTGCTTAACCGAATCAAGACGAAGTACGAAATCAGAATTCAGCGGATGCGGAAGGATGGCACCCATAACGCGCTCGATGACGAGAAGATCGATGAGTTTCATCGCATTCAGCAGGAGCTGCTGGATAAGGAGCGCAGTCTGATTCTTGACCTGCGCGCGCAAGCCAAAGTAAGCGATGAAACCATGCGGCGTATTGAGTACGAGCTGGACCTGGAAGAGACGCGATTGATTCTTGAGCGGGGAGTGCGCCATCCGGTGGGAACGATGTAACGATGCCAAATATGTAAAGACAGTATCGCATCATGTTGTGCGACCTGCTATGGGAAGGCGAAAGAATTACGTGTACGATTAAAAAGAAAATGCCGTGGCACTTACTCCACGGCACTTCTTGCTAATTGGATGGTATATGTCTAGCAATATTCGTCGAATACCTCAACAAGGTGAGAACCGATCATCTGCGCGTTGCGCCCTTCGATGTGATGACGTTCAACAAAGTGTACCAGTTCTCCATCTTTAAACAGTGCAATTGAAGGAGAAGAAGGGGGATAAGGCAACGTAAACTCTCTTGCTCTTGCCACCGCATCTTTATCAACGCCTGCAAACACTGTTGCGAGTGAATCAGGTCTTTTAGGGGAATTTTGCAATGCCCATTTTACACCAGGACGTGCCGCGCCCGCTGCGCAACCGCACACCGAGTTGATTACCAGCAAGGCTGTGCCTTTCTGGGCGGACAGATAGCTTTCAACTTCTTCTGCCGTCTTCAGTTCTTTGAAGCCCGCGCTGGTCAAATCTGTGCGCATCGGGGCTACGAGTTGTTCGGGATACATATGTTACAGGTTATGTCTGCTTATTAATAACAAATTACATGAATCCTAGTTCCAGTTTTGCCGCTTCCGACATCATATCCTGGCTATAAGGCGGATCAAAAGTAACGTCGACTTTTACATCGTTTACGCCTTCGATTGCTTTGATCTTTTGCTGCACCTCACCCGGAATCACTTCCGCCGAAGGGCAGGAGGGTGATGTAAGCGTCATCTGTATGTACACGTTATTAACCGGATAGATATTGATCTCATAGATCAGGCCCAGTTCATAGATGTCAACCGGAATTTCAGGGTCATAGACAGTCTTAATGGCTGCTAAAACCTTGTCTTTCAGATCTGGGGTATTTGAGTTACTCCGCAACACCAGTATGTCCGGAGATTTCCGTTTCATTGTGAGCTACACCGTCGTTCATGAGTTAACCTCCAGTTTAGTCTTTAACGCAAGGGCATAAAGTTTCATTTGTTTGATCATGGAAGCAAAGCCATTGCTGCGCTGAGTTCCGATGAATCTTTCCATGCCAATCTGCCGCATGAAGTACAAATCACTACCCAGGATCTCGTCTGGTGTGCGTCCGTTAAAAATGCGGACGAGCAGGCTTACGAGGCCCTTGGTGATGGCCGTATTGCTGTCTGCTGAGAAGAGAACGTTATTGCCTTCCAGTTTAGCAGTCAACCAAACCTTCGATTGGCATCCCTTCACAATATTATCTTCAGTGCGGTCTTCCTCAGGAAATGCCGGAAGTTTCTGACCGAGTTCCATGATATAGAACACAGTCATTTCCATGTCGCCATCCAGCAAAGAAAACTCGCTTACGATTTCGTCTTGTATGGCGTTGATGCTCATTGGCTATTTCATGAAGCCGACAATCCGCTCAAGTCCTTCGACAAGCGCGTCGATTTCCTTTTTCGTGTTGTAAACAGCAAAAGAGGCCCGAACAGTTCCTTCAATACCCAGGCGGTCCATCAGCGGTTGTGTACAGTGATGGCCAGTGCGCACGGCAATGCCACGGGCATCCAGCATTTGTCCTATATCGAAAGGATGTATACCGTCGATTACAAAAGAGACCACGCTCACCTTCTGGGGAGCAGTGCCAACCAGCCGCACGCCCTTTACACCGGATATACGTGCAGTGGCATATTGAAGCAGTTCGTGCTCATGGGCCGCCATGTTATCCTTGCCGAGCCTGTTGATGAACTCCATGGCATAACGCAAGGCCACCACATCGCCGATATTCGGCGTTCCAGCTTCAAACTTGTAAGGCAAATCGTTATAGCTGGTTTTGGCAAAAGTTACCTGGCTGATCATTTCTCCTCCACCCTGATAAGGGGGCATAGCTTCAAGTAACTTCTTCTTTCCATAAAGAAATCCGGTCCCGGTAGGTCCGTACATCTTGTGAGATGAAGTGACGTAGAAGTCACAATCCATGTCCTGCACGTCAATCTCGAGGTGAGCGGATGCCTGCGCACCGTCGATCAGCACGACAGCACCAACCTCATGGGCAAGCCTGATAATCTCCTTTACAGGATTGATTGTGCCGAGACTGTTGGATGCGTGGTTTACAGCAACGATGCGAGTGCGTGAATTCAAGAGCTTTTTGTAAGCTTCAATATCGAGTACGCCTTCGTCTGATACAGGGATAACACGAAGGTTTGCGCCTTTCTGTTCGCAAACAAACTGCCAGGGTACAATGTTAGAGTGATGCTCAAGTTCTGAGACGATGATTTCATCGCCTGCGTTAACAAACGCCCGTCCATAGGAGGACGCGACAAGATTGATGCCCTCCGTTACGCCGCGCGTGAAGATGATCTCTTCGACGTGCTGTGCATTGATAAATAGTTTTGCCGCCGCACGGGTGTCTTCATAGGCACGTGTCGCTTTCTCTGCCAGGGTGTGAATGCCGCGATGAATGTTCGCATTGTATCCCTCGTAGTATTCAGTCAACGCTTTGATGACACTTGCAGGCTTTTGCGTTGTTGCAGCATTGTCGAAGTATACCAGATCTCGTCCATTCACCTTCTGGTGTAAAACAGGAAATTCCTGCCTTACCTGGTCAATGTTCAATGCTGTTTGTGTGGCATTTGGTATCATGATCTTCTACTGATGTAGTCTTTCACGAATGATGGCTTCAATATGTTGACGAAGCCCTGCATTTCTTATGTTGTCTAAAATCTCAATTGCAAATGCAAAGAGCATCATAGCTCTTGCCGTATCCTTATCGATGCCACGTGCCTGCAGGTAGAAAATTGCTTCCTCGTCCAGCTGACCGGTTGTACAACCGTGAGAGCACTTCACATCGTCGGCCCAGATTTCCAGCTGGGGCTTTGTGTTAACCGTGGCCGTATCCGACATCAGGATATTCCTGTTAGCCTGGAAAGCATTTGTCTTCTGGGCCTGAGGACGCACATAGATCTTTCCATTAAACACGCCCTTGCTGTTGTCGTCAAGGATGCCTTTGTAGATTTCGTTACTGAACGAATTCGGCTGACGGTGATCTACAACGGTATGGTTATCTGCGATCGTATCACCAGAGAGCAAATACAATCCAAACATATGTGATTCTATTCCTTGTCCATCGAGAGCGAGCTGCAGCGTATTACGCACCAGTTTACCGTCGAATGTAAATGCATACGTATTTACGCGGCTCGAAGGCTCCTGGTGTATCCGTGTGAATGCGTACTGGATATCGCTTGCCGTTGTCATTCTGCAACGTGTACAAATCAAGTCCGCCGTTTGCTTGAACCAACGCTTCAGTCACGTGATTGGAAAAATGACTTGCACTTCCCGTTGAACCATAACGTTCGAAAACTTCCAGTTGAGCATTTGTCTCAACTACGATGAGGTTTCTGACTACGCTTACTACTTCCTCGCTTTCGGCGTTATGCCAGTACACCAGGTAAACAGGCTTATCAACAATAGCATTTCTTTTTGCATGGATGAACACACCGTTTGTCCAGGCTGCCGTATTCCACGCCACAAATCCATCGACCTCAGGATCGACGTATTTGCCGAGATGTTCAAGCGCTATCGAATCTGCATCTGCAATAGCATCAGCAAGAGGCTTCACAACTACTTCGCTACCTGATGGCAGTGAAGAGAGGGTACGGTGCGTAGATGCCATTGATGAAAACAACCTGATATGCATCCAGTCCGGCAATGCGTATTTCATCCGATGACAGAGGAGCCAGCTTGTTAGCCTTTGGCTCCAATGAAAGATTTTTTCTGCAGCAGCCGGGTGATAGGCGTATGCTTGAATTCTTCTTCCTTGTTTTGCGGAAGACCATTCTTAAGAAATGCTTCACGGCCTTTCTCACGCAAAGCCGTTATGCGGGGATGCAGACCTACTTGCTGGTCGATCAGATCAATGACACTCTTTACGCTCACGTTGTTCCTTAGTTGATTTTCAATCATGCCTATACGGCCACTTCGTCTTTGATCCAATCGTATCCCTTCGCCTCGAGTTCGAGAGCAAGTTCTTTCGTTCCTGACTTCACTATTTTACCCTTGTACAATACGTGCACAAAATCAGGCACGATGTAATCGAGCAGTCGCTGGTAGTGTGTAACCACGATGGTTGCATTCGAAGAGGAGCGGAGTTTATTAACGCCGTTTGCCACAATCTTCAATGCATCTATGTCAAGTCCGGAATCTGTTTCATCAAGTATGGCCAGCCTTGGCTCAAGCATAGCCATCTGGAAGATCTCGTTACGTTTTTTCTCTCCACCTGAGAAACCTTCATTCAACGAACGATTCAACAGCGACTGGTCTATGTCCACCAGCTTCATCTTTTCTTTCATCAATTTAAGAAATGAAACAGCATCAAGAGTCTGTTGGCCGCGTGCCTCCAATACCTGATTCAAGGCTGTTTTCATAAAGTTGATGGTGCTTACACCTGGAATTTCAACAGGGTACTGAAATGCGAGGAATACACCTTCACGTGCGCGTTCTTCAGGGGCCATCTCCAGGAGGTTCTTTCCTCTGAACTCTACGTCGCCGCCTGTAACCTCGTAATCTTCACGTCCGGCAAGCACAGATGCCAGGGTGCTCTTACCTGATCCATTGGGTCCCATGATCGCGTGAACCTCGCCCGCCTTCACCTCCAGATTAATACCGTTCAGGATCTGTTTGTCGCCAATGCTGGCCTGCAAATTCTTTATACTTAACATAGCTGATGTTTCAAAATTAGATATGCTTAACCTACACTACCTTCGAGCGTGAGGGCCAGCAGTTTTTGCGCCTCCACAGCAAATTCCATGGGGAGCTGATTCAATACTTCTTTCGCGTATCCATTCACGATCAGTGCCACAGCAGACTCTTCGTCAATACCTCTCTGCAGACAATAAAAGATCTGATCTTCACCAATCTTCGATGTTGTTGCTTCGTGTTCGATGCGCGCTGATTTGTTTTCAACGTCGATATAGGGGAATGTATGTGCTCCGCATTTGTCGCCCATGAGAAGGGAGTCGCACTGTGAAAAGTTGCGTGCGCCTTCTGCACGTTTCATAATATGTACTTGTCCGCGATAGCTGTTCTGTGAATGACCAGCCGATATACCTTTCGATACGATACGCGACTTTGTGTTCTTGCCGATGTGAATCATCTTGGAGCCAGTGTCGGCTTGCTGGTAATTGTTAGTAACTGCCACCGAATAAAACTCACCCATCGATTCATCGCCTTTTAAAATGCATGAAGGATATTTCCATGTAATGGCCGAGCCGGTCTCTACCTGCGTCCATGAAATTTTTGAACGCTCTCCGAAACAAAGTCCGCGCTTTGTTACGAAGTTATAAATGCCACCCTTGCCCTGTTTGTCGCCTGGATACCAATTCTGCACAGTGGAATATTTCACTTGTGCATCTTTCATAGCATAGATCTCAACCACAGCAGCGTGCAATTGGTTTTCGTCACGCATGGGAGCAGTGCATCCCTCGAGGTAGCTTACGTATGAGCCTTCGTCGGCAATAATAAGCGTCCGTTCAAACTGGCCAGTATTGGCTGCGTTGATCCTGAAGTAAGTTGACAATTCCATTGGGCACCGAACGCCCTTTGGGATATAACAAAAAGATCCGTCGGTAAATACCGCAGAATTAAGCGCTGAGAAATAATTGTCAGCAACAGGAACAACAGAACCCATGTATTTCTTAACGAGTTCAGGATGCTCCTGAACAGCTTCACTAAATGAACAAAAGATGATTCCGAGTTGCGCTAATGTCTCTTTGATAAGTAGTCGCAACCGAAACGCTGTCGATAACTGCGTCAACAGCTATACCAGTGAGACGCTTCTGTTCAGTCAGGGAGATCCCGAAGTTTTTCGAATGTTTTAATCAGCTCCGGATCTACATCCTGAAGTTAAGTAGGCTTTGATTTTTTGCTTGGGAGCTGAGTAATAAATAAGATCCTGATAATTGATTTTTGGATAGGTGATATTGGCCCATGTGGGTTCAGTCATCTTCGTCCATTGCCGGTATGCTTTAAGGCGCCATTCCAGGAGCCATTGAGGTTCGTTTTTCTTATGCGATATAAACCGGATGATGTCCTCATTACAGACCCTTTGGAGCTGAATCAGTTTCTATGTTGATAGTCCATCCGTGCTCATACTCCTTCGAAGTCAACTCTTCAAGAACCTGATTGTCTTTGCTCATCGATGTCTATTTAGACTGTTTCCAAACAACCTACAAAAGTATAACAAAAAAGGCATTTTTAGAGTTCATTGCGGGAACCTAAAAGAGTAGTTGCGGAATTGACTGTATAGGCGGTGAACTAACAAAATCGAGAATGAGAGCATCGGCTACGTGGATGGATGGATTTTAACCGGAATTTAACTGGAACCAGGGAAGGTCTGTATAAGGACTGTTTAACTCTTTATAATGACTGTGAAACGTCACTATAGATGCGAATATGGGGATTGCTTAGGTTAGATTCAGGCTGCGATCAAGACTTTCTTCAAAAGAGATCATTGTTTCTGTCCGTTCAATGCCTTCAACCTGCTGAATCTTGTCGTGAAGTACCTGCTTCAGGTGATTGGTGTCCTTGCAGTGGATCTTGGTGAACATGCTGTAGTTACCCGTTGTATAGTGAATGTTGGTGATCTCGGGAATGGCCTTTAGCTTTGCCATAACCTGATCATATAGGGCGCTCTTCTGAAGGAAGATGCCGATAAAGGCCGTGATGTCGTAGCCAAGCTTTGCATAGTTAACTTTTAGGGTTGTCTTCTCAACAATTCCGGCCTCCTCCAGCTTGTTCATTCGGACGTGAACGGTGCCACCCGAGACGAATGCTTTTTTGGCGACCTCTGTATAGGGCTTTTTAGCATCCTGCATGAGGATTTCCAGAATCTTGAGGTCTACATTGTCAACTTTATAATTTTCGGCCATGACAGTATTTGACGTTTTGAGTAATATTCAAAATTATGAAATATATTTTGAAAAATATATAAATATTTGAATCATTTATTGATCTGTAGCCGGTTCATGCGTTACTTTGTTAAAGAAATTCACAACGAAGGCAGGCGAGACGCGCAGATGGAGACAAATAAACAAACATTGTAGGGTGTTGAAACTTGGCAGACAAGCCCTCCGGTCTCGGGGGTGGAGATTAACAGGAAAAATGTCGACTTTGGTCAAACACTAACTGCTTCGTGGAGGTTCGAACCCTCCCTCTACAGCTAGTCCTTAGTATTGAGTCTTAGTCCTGAGTTGTTAATGGTACTTTAAGGTACTGACGATACTCTGGACCCGACTCAGGACTAAATACTAAATACTAACTACTATTTATTGTAGGGTGTTGAAATCGTCCCCGACTTGTCGGGGCAGGCAGACAAGCCCTCCGGTCTCGGGGGTGGAGAAAACGGGAGAAAGCCAGTTCCCGATCCAGGGCAACAATCACCACTGTTGACCTGGATCGGGCTCAGCCTAACCGCTCCGTGGAGGTTCGAATCCTTCCCCTACAGCTAGCTCAGTTTAGGTTAATGAGTTATTCAGAGCTCCCCGTCATGTGCTCGCGTGACGGGGTTTTATTTTTTTTCTTGGTTTGCTGGCCAACAATCGTTTGCTTTGAAAATGCTGTTTTTCGAGACATCCCGACAGCATATCCATCATGAAAGATTTTCCCTGGTACAAGCAGTATCCTGAAGGCATAGAAAAGGAACCTAAGCTATATGAGTACACCTCGCTCGTAGATCTCATCAATAAAAGTTGCGAGAAATTCAGCGAGCGCATTGCCTTCGAAAACATGGGGGTAACGTTATCGTATGGAGACCTTGATAAGCTTGCGAACGACTTTGCCGCGTATCTCCAGAACGACCTTGGATTGAAGAAGGGCGAGCGCATCGCGATACAAATGCCCAACCTCCTGCAGTTTCCAGTTGTATTTTATTGGTGCTCTTCGCGCTGGCCTTACGGTGGTTAATACTAATCCGCTATATACAGCGCGTGAAATGGATCATCAGTTTAGGGATGCTGAGATATCAGCGCTCGTGATAGTTGCCAATTTTGCGCACAATCTTGAAAAGGTTCCTTACCTGGCATCGATCAAGCATGTAATCGTGACAGAACTGGGCGACATGCTTGGTACGCCTGAAAGGGGCTATGGTGAATTTTGTTGTGAAGCGGATTAAGAAGATGGTACCGGCATATAATCTTCCCAATGCTGTGCGATTCAAAGATGCGATGCGAAGAGGCGCGAGCTCGCAATTTAAACCGGTATCACTCGATCTCACTGATATTGCCGTCCTACAATATACAGGAGGAACAACAGGTATCGCTAAAGGTGCTCAACTCTCACATGGCAATCTTGTTGCGCATAACGCCATCGTTGTGCAGTGGTTCAAGCCTTATGTCGCCGCATCTGATAACAACATCGTGCTGACGGCTCTACCGTTGTATCACATCTTCGCACTTACAGTAAATGGTATGCTCATGTTTACCAGTGGTGTGCGCAATCTTTTGATAACTAATGCCCGCGACATACCCGGATTAGTCAAAGAACTGAAGAGTCATAAAGTCACCATCATAACTGCAGTAAATACTCTCTTTAACGGATTGATGAACAACCCCCAATTTAAGGACGTTGATTTTGCCCCGCTTCACGGAGCTGTCGGAGGTGGGATGGCGGTACAGGACGCCGTTGCAAAAAGATGGGAACAGATTACCAGGGAAGCCTTTGGTAGAAGGATATGGTTTAAGCGAGACATCGCCGGCAATTTGTTGCAACCCGCTGAATGGAAAACACAAGATAGGAACGATTGGATTGCCGCTTCCGGCAACTGAGCTCGGAATATTCGACGAGAATGGTAACAAGCTTGCGCAAGGAGAAAACGGAGAAATCTGTGTTCGAGGTCCTCAGGTAATGTCGGGATACTGGCGAAGTGATAATAAGAATGTGTTCTTCGAAGGCGGATGGTTCCGAACCGGAGATATCGGATTTATGGATGCCGAGGGATTCTTCAAGATTATCGACCGCATTAAGGATATGATCAAGGTCTCCGGATTCAATGTATTCCCTAACGAGATTGAGAATGTTGTTTCAGCACATCCAAAAGTACTTGAAGTTGCTGCCATAGGAGTTCCGGATGAAAAATCCGGCGAGGCAATCAAGGTTTTTGTTGTGAAGCGCGATCAGAGTCTGACAGAAGACTGAGGTTATGAATTTTTGTCGGGAGAATCTGACCAAATACAAGGTACCACGACACCTGGAATTCAGAAATGAATTACCTAAGTCTAACGTGGGCAAGATTCTTCGCCGACCTCTCCGGGAGGAGGAAATGAAGAAAAAATGATCGCACTAGTAATGCGCGTTTTTCAACCAAGTGTCTAAGTTTGTGATACCAAAGCAATCCCCATGATCGGTTTCTTCGAACACCAATACCTGTCGTACAAGAAGGCGCACATTAAGAACCTGCTGGCCTTGGCCAAGGTTGATGGTGCAATGCATCCAAAGGAAGAGGCTTTGTTATACAAGATTGGAAAGCGTTATGGTTTGAAGGATCGTCAGGTGAAGGAGTTGATTGAAAAGGATGAGAAATTTGAACTAAAGGTTCCCGATAATCACAATGATAAGATGAATCTTCTTTACGATCTCATTCTGATGGTCTATGCGGATGACGTTATCGACGATCATGAAGTAGCATTTTGTGAAGAAGCGGTGCAGCAATTTGGAATGAAGAAAGAGTTGGTTACCTGGCTGCTTGAAGAATTCGATCGTGGTACGCCTCCTCCTCCGGATGAATGGGAGGAAATCAAACAGGAAGCCCGCCTGAAATTTTTAGCCTAGCTTTTTCGTTATATCACTGGCCGTGAATTTGCTTAAGAATAAGAGGCAAGAGCGGCGTTCCGTATATTTTCGGAAGATTCATTATTCGATACCCCCTCATGCCAGCTGGTCGCTTAAACTGGCTATTTGATGCTTGCTAACGATTGAAAAGCCAGCGCGCATATGATAATATATGGGCCGTTATAACTCATGTATGAATCGTTATCAGAAATCAGTATTGATTGCTTTCAACGATTGATGATTAAAAGTAAATTAGTGCACATTCAGTTTCTATGGAAGAATTCAGAAAGCTTACCACCCAGGAGAAAGCACTGAGAATCAACCTAAGCAAAGCCATCTATGGTTCTTTTGCCGAGATCGGTGCGGGGCAGGAAGTGGCTGCCAATTTTTTTAAAGTTGGCGGTGCTAGTGGGACAGTGGCCAAAACGATGTCGGCGTACGACATGAAGTTTAGCGACGCGATTTATGGTGTAGGAGATCGATACGTTTGTGAGGAACGCCTGATACGCATGCTCGATCACGAGTATGTGTTATTAGCGGAGCGTCTGCCGCACCGCATCGAAACAACTCGCTTTTTTGCGTTTGCCGATACCGTTGAAGTGCTGAATTACGAACGCACGAATCAGGGCCATGGTTGGATTGGACTTCGCTTTCAGTTAAGGCCGCAATCTGAGCCCAATGATTGCATCCTCCACGTCAAAATGCTGGATACAGACCCCCTTCAACAGCAGTATGCGCTTGGGATCGTGGGAGTAAACATGCTGTATTCATGTATGTTTCTGTCCGATCCTGAAGAAATGCTGATGTCTTTGATTGACGGGCTAACGCAGCGACGTGTCGAAATTGACATGTTTCGAATAACTGGTCCTGACTTTAAACACGTTGATAACCGGGTAATGGCACTCAAACTCGTTAAGAATGGCCTTACCAAGGCGGCGATGTTTGGTCCAGACGGCAACGTGATGCAGCCTTCTGACGAGTTGTACAAGAAAAATGTACTTGTTCTTCGTGGAAGGTTCCGTCCTCCAACCCATGTCAACGTTGATATGCTGTTAGCATCGAGGCGCCATTTCAAACACGAGTCCGATGTGGATCGCAGCAAGATCGTTCTGGTCTCTGAATTAACATTGAACGACCTAAGTCCCGATGGCCGAATCGACGAGCGCGATTTTCTGCATCGTGCCGATATTCTATGCAGCCTGGGTCAAAATGTACTGATATCAAACTATTTCGAATACTATCGCCTGGTCGACTACCTTTCGAAGATCACAAAAGGGAAGAAGATTGGTATAACGATGGGGGTATACGCACTGCAGAAAGTCTTTGAAGAGAAGACTTATGAGAATATTCGCGGCGGTATCCTCGAATGTTTTGCGTCGTTGTTTGGCTCTAACGTGAAACTCTACATCTATCCGGCTCTTAAGAAGGATTCTGACGAGATCTTTACCCTAAAAGATTTTGAGGAACAGCTTCCTGACAATCTGAAGAATCTGTTCCGCTTCCTCATGGATAACAACAAGCTTGAGGAGATACACGGAGCCAATGTTCGCAACCTGCACATTATCTCAGACAATGTGTTGTCGATGATCAAGAAAGGTGAGGCTGGCTGGGAGAAGTTTGTCCCCCACAAAGTGGAAGAGGCAATTAAAGAATATGGTTTGTTTGACTACCCCCTCAAACTTGAACCCAGATCTGAAAGCATCGAAAAGTAACGAGGCTTAACTCATTAGAAGTGCGGGTCGTGTGCCCGCACATTCACGCCATCAGCATTTCTGGACGAATGTAGTTTTCCATTTCGCCGCTGCCTGGTTGAATTGTTTTCCATTGATCAGAAGAGAATTTTATCGTGACGATTGCGCCGGGAGGCATATCGCCAATAACTTCTTTCGTGAGTGATTCGGCCAGATAAGAAATGACCGGATTGTGTCCAACGCACAGCACGTGCACAAGATCATTTTCGATTTGAGTAATAAAATCAAAAAATGTTCGGGTTGATGCGTCGTAGAGTCCGTCTTCTATCTGAATACTGTCGGAATCGATCTTCATTGCATCCGCAACTATACCTGCTGTGTTGCGAGCTCGAACAGCGGAACTTGAAAAAATAGCGCTGAACGAAATATTTTCCTTATATAAATGAGCGCCGATAAGCGTCGCTTCGCGGACGCCGCGCTGCGTAAGTTCTCTTTCTTTGTCTTGTTGGCCGAAATGTTTCTCGGCGCTTTCTGCATGCCGTAGCAGGTACAGATATCGTGGCATATGAGGGTCGTTGTGAGTTGATTGCTTCTTTCCTGATGCTGCAAGTGTGTCAATATTACACGGTCGCAAAGAAAATGAGATTCACTTCGCGAAAATATGATTGCATGGTCATGACCGCAAGTAAATCGGCGAACAACCGGCGTGTTCGGTAGCGCTTTAACGGCATCCAAACTGCCGTGAAATTTGAGTTTTTAAAAATTTCGTGATATTTGAACCCCTTGAACGAATAAGAGCAGCATGTCTAAGAACCTCGTAATAGTTGAGTCACCAGCGAAAGCGAAAACGATTGAAGGATACCTTGGGAAGGATTTTAAGGTGACTTCCAGTATGGGTCATATACGCGATCTTCCAAAAGGAAGTGGGGCGATCGACATTGAAAATGATTTCGAACCGACGTACGAAATCAGTCCTGAGAAAAAGGAAATCATATCAAAACTTAAAAAACTTTCAGAGGATGCCGAGATGGTTTACCTGGCGAGCGATGAGGACCGCGAAGGTGAAGCCATTTCCTGGCATTTGAAAGAAGCATTGGATCTGAACGATTCAAAGACTCGTCGCATTGTTTTTACCGAGATTACGAAAAAAGCAATTCTCAATGCTTTACAGAATCCTAGAGGCATTGATATTGACCTTGTCAATGCCCAACAGGCGCGACGCGTGCTCGACAGATTGGTCGGTTATGAATTGTCACCAATCCTTTGGAAGAAAATAAAGACTGGTTTATCTGCAGGTCGGGTACAATCAGTAGCAGTTCGCTTAGTTGTAGAAAGAGAGCGAGAGATCGGAGAATTCAAAGCGAAGTCTGCATTTCGAATCACCGCATTATTTGATGGCGGAACTGGCCGTTTGTTTTCGGCAGAATTATCCCAGCGATTTGAGGCGGAAGAGGATGCAATGGCCTTTCTTGAAACTTGCCGAAGTGCAAAGTTTTCTATTACTGACCTACAGACGAAACCTTCGAAGCGTTCTCCAGCACCGCCGTTTACAACCTCAACATTACAACAGGAGGCGGCAAGGAAACTGGGATTCTCCGTTATCCAAACAATGATGGTTGCTCAGAAGCTTTACGAAGCTGGTAAGATCAGTTATATGCGTACGGACTCCGTGAACTTGTCGGATGAAGCACGCGGTGATGCCATGAGACAAATCGAAGGCGCGTATGGCAAGGCATATGTTCAGCCGAGACAGTTCAAAACCAAATCGTCATCGGCTCAGGAGGCGCACGAAGCGATACGCCCTACAGATTTTTCTGTAATGGATCCTGGAATGGATCGCAATGCTATAAGACTTTACGATCTTATCTGGAAGCGCGCAATTGCCTCTCAGATGGCGGACGCTGAACTTGAAAAAACAACGGCGACCGTAAGTATATCAACATCTGATCGCACACTGGTTGCAACAGGTGAGGTGATCAAGTTTGACGGATTTCTTAAAGTATACATGGAATCCGACGACGATGAGGACGAGGAGAACGACAGCAAGGTTTTACCTCCATTGAGCATAGGCCAGGCGTTGCAGTTAGAGCAAATGCTGGCCAAGCAGATCTTCTCACGGCATCCACCAAGATACACGGAAGCGAGCCTTGTTAAAAAACTGGAAGAACTGGGAATTGGTCGTCCGTCTACTTATGCGCCAACAATCACCACAATTCAGAAGCGGGATTATGTTGTGAAAGAGATTCGTGAAGGAGTAGAGCGAAAGTATGTCGTTCTCACATTAAAGAATGGATCTATTGACCGCGTAGAAGAAACAGAAATTACCGGAGCTGAAAAGAATAAGTTATTTCCGACCAACACTGCAATGGTTGTTAACGACTTTCTTTTGGAACATTTCCCCGATGTAACAGATTACTCGTTCACTTCAGAGATCGAGCAGGAGTTTGACGAGATTGCCGGTGGGAAGCTGAACTGGAAGAAGATGATCCATAATTTCTATGGACCGTTCCATAAGAAAGTTTCAAAGACTGAGAAAGTTGAACGTTCATCGGTTGGAAAAAGCCGCGAGCTTGGTGTTGATGCGAAAACTGGAAAGAATGTCTACGCCAAGTTGGGCAGGTTTGGAGCCTATGTTCAAATTGGTGAGAACCCTGACGACAACGGAGGTGAGAAGCCGAAGTTCGCCAGCCTGAGACCAGGACAGTTTATTGAGAGCATCAGTATTGAAGATGCGATGGAGTTGTTCAAGATGCCTCGCGATCTGGGTGCATTCGAAGAGAAACCCGTGGTAGTAAACATTGGAAGGTTTGGACCATACGTATTGCACGACAAGAAGTTTGTTTCAATACCGAAGGATCAGGATCCGTATGAGATCCCATTGGAGAAGGCAATTGAATTGATTCAAAACAAACGCATTGCCGATGCCAACAAGCTCATTAAGGCATTCCCGGAGAATGCTGATATACAGGTACTGAATGGACGTTTTGGTCCCTACATCAAGGCTGGTAAGAAGAACGTTAAAATACCTAAAGGCAAAGAGCCGGCATCTCTTACATTGGAAGAATGCGTTGAGCTTGCAGCTAATACGCCGGAGAAGGTTGGTCGATTTGGCCGCAGGAAGGCAGCCGCAGATAGCCAGACAGTTGCAGCAGCACCTGCAAAGACTGCAAAGAAGGCTGCTGGTACTGCAGCGAAGAAAGCTGATAAGACAGCTGCGAAGCCCGCAAAGGTTGCCAAGAAGGCTGCAAAGACTCCGGCTAAGAAAGTCGCCAAGAAGTCAGCTACCAAAGTAGCGACCAAGAAGAAAAGCTGATCGTCGCCCAACGCGGCGTGATAATCTTAGTATGAAAAAGCTCGTCGTGCTTTCTGGTGCGGGTATCAGCGCTGAAAGTGGAATCCCTACTTTCAGAGATGCTGATGGCTTGTGGGAAGGCTACGACGTTATGGAAGTTGCTACACCTGAAGGCTGGCACAAGAACCCGGCGTTGGTTCTTGACTTCTACAACCAACGACGAAAGCGAGCCCTGGAAGTACGTCCCAATCGCGGCCATGAAATTCTGAGCGATCTCGAAGAAATGTTTGAGGTCGTGATCGTAACGCAAAACGTCGACAACCTGCATGAACGTGCCGGTTCCAAGCACGTCATTCACCTCCACGGTAGTTTGTTCGAGTCCAGGAGTACGCGTGATGAAAAGCTGATTTATCCAATTGACGGATGGGAGTTGAAGATGGGAGATCTCTGCGAACAGGGATTTCAACTTCGACCCAATATAGTCTGGTTCGGCGAGATGGTCCCGCTCATGGAGGTAGCTGCACGCCACGCCCGTGATGCAGATATCTTCCTTGTGGTGGGAACAAGCATGGCTGTGTACCCAGCGGCCGGACTAATTGATTACGTTCCTTACGATAGTCCACGCATCATTGTAGATCCTCGTATTCCAGATGTGAGAAGCATTTCACCCATTCACAAGTTCGAAGAGAAAGCAAGTTCCGGAATGGAGAAAGTGCGCGAACTGTTGGCTACCTTAATCTAGCCCACATACCTATCGTTTTGTTGTTTACATCGTTTGCGCGATATTGAATCGCTAACTATAGTTATGCGATACAGACTCCTCATTCCCTTGTTATTGATGTCTCTCGCGCTACATGCGCAGGATGCGACGATACCCTTCACTTCATCAAACCTGCCTATCATTGTTATCAATACAAATGGAGGCGTGATCGTCGACGATCCAAAGATCGACGCAGAGATGGGAATCATCAACAATGGAACAGGGCCAAACCATGTTTCGGATTCATTCAATGATTTCGAGGGCAAAATCGGAATTGAAATAAGAGGCTCTTCATCGCAGATGTTTCCAAAAAAGCAGTATGCAATTGAGCTGAGAGATGATTTGGGGAACGACTTGTCTGCGCCTCTCCTGGGTATGCCGGAAGAAGAGGACTGGGTGTTGTTTGCTCCGTATAATGACAAAAGTCTTATGCGCGATGCGCTCGCATACGGACTAGGCAGGCAATTAAATGGCTACTCGCCCAGGGCGCGTTTCTGTGAAGTAGTTCTGAACAATGTTTATCAGGGTGTGTACGTGTTGATTGAAAAGATCAAACGCGATAAGAATAGGTTGGATATCAACAAACTTGATCCGGATGAGACAACAGGCAATAACCTTACGGGTGGCTACATCGTAAAGATCGACAAAACTACCGGCGGCAACGGCGAGGGTTGGACGTCTGACTATAAACCACCATACGGCACTACTCAGTCTATTTATTTCCAATATGAATACCCTGATCCATCGGATATCGTTCGGGAGCAAACGACCTACATACAGTCATATGTCAACAACTTTGAAGACGCATTAATGCGGCCCGATTTCAGTGATCCGGTAACCGGATACGCTCAGTATATAGATGTGGATTCTTTCATTGACTATCTTCTTATTCAGGAGCTTTCCAGGAATGTTGATGCTTACAGACTCAGTGCCTTCCTGTACAAGAAACGTGATTCAGACGGCGGAAAACTTTATATGGGCCCGATATGGGATTTTAATCTTGGTTTCGGTAATGCCAACTACTGCAATGGATCAGACGTTGAAGGTTGGGCGCTCGATTTTAATAACGTTTGCCCTAGTGACAATTGGCTGGTGCCGTTCTGGTGGAAGCGACTTTTCATTGATGCCGACTTCGGTGCCCAAGTTGCCGCACGGTGGACAATGTTGCGGACTGATGTTTTTTCTACTCCGCGAATTCAAGCGCAGATTGACTCTATGAGCACATTGCTTTCCGAAGCACAATCAAGAAACTTTGGCGCCTGGAAAGTACTGGGTAAATATGTTTGGCCAAATCAGTATGTCGGCAACTCGTTTTCTGATGAGGTGATTTACCTGAAGGATTGGATCAATAAGCGACTGCTGTGGATGGATGCAAACATGCCTGCTTTAATAACAGCGATATCAGATACGGCTGAGGAATCCCTGGTTGAAGCGTTTCCAAATCCTTTTAGAGAGTCCGTTGACATAAACTTCAGGCTAAATGAGGATGCGAACGTGTGTGTAAGAGTTTATGATGCAATAGGGAACGAAGTGTTATACCGGGAATTGGGCCCAAAATCTCCGGGGCAGTATAATTATAACTGGGTTGCAACACAGCCGCGTGCTGGCTTCTATTATTTCCAAATCACTGCCAATTCCCGACTCCTTGGTGCGGGGAAGTTGTGGAGGCAATAATGCTTTACAAATCGCCGTGTTTGGAGATTAAGAGATAATGTTCAGGAAATCGTCCTGGCATTGACATTTTCCGGATATCTTTCCAATCAGAACTGCCCATTAATTTCAAATCACTATGATGCTAGCACTGGATGTCGGCAATTCGGATATTACCATTGGCCTATACGCAGATGGACAATGGCGTCAGGTATGGCGAATTCCAACTATCACAGAATTGCCCGCCATGTACTTCAGCATGCGATTGGCCAATCAGTTTCTGGAGGCCGGCATTAGAAAGGAAGACATCCAGGTGGTCGGTATCAGCAGTGTCGTTCCTGAACTCACGTCGCGTTTGGAAGAGGCGAGCGCGGGACTTTTTAACCTTCGCCCAATAGTTCTTGGGCCGGAGATCTACAAGAAATTACCATTGGTTATACTTAAGCCTTATGAGATCGGAGCCGATCTGGTGTGCAATGCGATGGGAGCTTATGCTGTGTTTAAAAAGAGCTGCGTTGTGGCTGATTTTGGAACGGCACTAACATTCACAGGAGTGAGCAGCAAGGGAGAGATTGTCGGGGTCTCAATTGCACCTGGCCTGCGAACTGCGATTAAATCCCTTTCTCAACACACGGCAAAACTTTTTGATGTTCCACTGGAAATGCCGGGATCGGTGCTGGGGCGGGGTACGACGCATGCAATTCAGGCAGGTGTTCTAATTGGATACGAAGGGATGGTATTACATATGCTGAATAAGTTTCGGTCAGAGTTGGATTCAGACATGAATACGGTTGCAACTGGAGGTCTATGCTATGCTATCCCTACTCTGAAATCGGCGTTTGATGCTATCGATCCACGACTTACGCTCGAGGGACTTCGACTAATTGTAAACCACGAAATAAAAGCCTGATTGCGCTACTTTAAGCTTCGTTTACGAGCGTAAATCAGATAGCAATCGTCGTCTTCAGTTGTCAGCCTTTAACATCGCACCTGACATCGAAGCGAATCCACCGACGAGCCCTCCACCGACGGCGGTACACAGATAAACTACAATAACACTACTCGTTCCAAACAGCTGTGCGACTCTTAACGGAAGAGTTGATGAAGAGGAGAGGTCAGCAATCAAAGCATTGAAAGTCCACAGAACTGCAATTGCCAGAAAGCCCGCGAGAAAGTTTTGCCGCGATTTAATAAAGTAGCCGGCTAGAAACGCAACAACGGCACAGCCGTACCATGGCAGGAACAGGCCAAGCAAATGTGACGTGATTACAATGACTATGAACTGCGCTATGAATCTCATATTTCTATCCGACGAATCAACAACGTTACCTCGAAGGTGAATTGATTGACAACTCAAAACTCGTTATTATTCAAGATTACTTATCCACTACTCATTACTCATTACTCATTACTCATTACTCATTCCTCGTTTATCAACAGGGTGTAAAGATTGTTATCCTTTGCATCTCTCGCTGATTTCATCATCAGAAGCTCGTTGTGATGCCCGAGTTCCCAGGATGGAATCAAATTGTTATAGTAGACACTTCCAGGATTGCCTGATTGTCCACCCGGATAAGTGGCCCACATCCGAATTCCGGTTTGCTCCATACTGACGACCATTCTCCAGGACGGGCCGTGGCTTCGCGAGAGCGCATTGATGGCATCAGCACTTCCTCCTCCGCTAACCGACTCACTAAGCGGACCAATACGGAGTAAGTGATTCACATGCGTGTCTTTGAAGTTACTCCAGGACAACTTAACATTCGGGTGTTCTTTCGTCCAGGTGTTCACAGCATCAATGGCAAGGATAAACGACTTTCGAATGATATCCTGAGCCTGCTCTTTGGCAGGAGTGGAGATAATGTCGAAGAACGGGAGAGTTGGTTGAGTTCGAAGCAGACGTAATGTGGTATAAGTTGTAGGCCTTTCAAGTAACACGTCTGAAGTGGAGATTTCATCCCACGTCAAAGAAAGTATATTGTTGATCCAAAAGGCGAAGTAGATCGGCGTTATCTCGTTTGGCGCATTCGATCCGATCCCAGCCGGCTAACGTTTTAGCTATGCGCCCGTATTCCGACGAAGGCGAACCACCGCCGTCGAGTTGCGACAGCATCCAGGGTAAATTCTCTTCGGCCATCAGACTGAAATGATCCATCTGAAGTGCCATCATGTCCTGAGGAGTGGCTTTAGCAATAGTTGACAATTGTTGATTGATGCGACGGTTTCTGTACGCCTCGAAGCTTGTTGCAGTGATATAGTAGGGATAGGTTTCGTCCACGGGATATTGGTTGGCGGAGCTTTCAAATCCACGCGCAGGATTTGTGGAAGTGATTTGATCTTCCCGGGGAATAAAGGATTGCCATCCGGAAGAACTGCGGCTTCCATCCAAAACAAATCTTCCTTCATTATGCCTCCTGACGGGGAAACGGCCAGCGACACGCATGCCGATATCACCGTGAGTTGTTGCAACCGCAAAGTTCAGGGCTGGGTTCGAATAAGTTTGAAGAGCTTCATCAAACTCTTTCAGATTCCTGGCCCTGTTCAATTTGTAGAGACCGCCCAGTTCATGCGAGGGTTCATGTGCAATCCAATGAAACGCATATTGACTCCTGTTGTCGTCGCTGTGATAAGAGTTGTCATAGGTTACCGGGCCCCATTCTGTGAAGACAATTGTATCGGCAACAGGAGAGTGATCGCGAATATTGAAATGTTCAATGGATTTGATTGTTTCTATCCATTTGCCATCAAGCATATACCGATCACGCTTGTTGTCTTCGAAGTTGATTGAAAACCAGTCAACCAAATCGCGCTGCGAATTCGTTACACTCCATGCAACGCTGTCATTAGAGCCAATTACAACACCGGGTGCCCCAGGGAGTGATGCACCCATCACGTTGATGCCTGGCGCATGCAGCTGGATAGCATACCAGATAGCGGGCATGTTCAGGTTTAGATGAGGATCGCCACATAGCATGGGTGCGCCACTTGCCGTCTTTGTTCCGGAAAGGGCCCAGTTGTTGGAGCCTATGCCTGGATCTGGATTCGGAAGGCGGTTAATAGCTATGAGTTCTTTAGGCAACGCCTGGGGTACACTATCGGCGATTGCAGCGTGTGCTTTCCACTGCCCCGGCCGATCTACTATTGCGTCACCGACATCTTCGCGGTCCGGGTAAAGCAAGTTTAATGTATCAATGCCGAACAACTTCAGTGAGTTGGTCATCTCCATGTCCTTGTCGCCAATGCACAACGATTGAGCCATACTCTTGATGAGCAATGCACATTTCAATGTAGTCCAGTGTTCAGGACGATAATCAAGAAGTTTGAATTCAAAGGGTAGTGATTCATAGGACAGCGAAGCGATATAGGCATTCACACCTTCGGTGTACTTCTCAACCATCATCATCTCATCCTGATTTTGCTTCATGGCCTCGAGAGCGCGCTTGGCGCCGTATACCATGCCTAGTCTTCGCTGCCCACGATCGTAGTCAAGTATCGCTCCGTTCGGTCCAGCCCCAGCTATTTCGGCGACTCTTCCCGCGGCAGCATGAGTGAGGAACTCCATTTGCCAAAGTCTGTCGTGAGCCGTCACATATCCCTGCGCAAAGTATAGATCCATTTCGTTTAAGGCGAAGATATGAGGGACGCCTAATGTGTCGTATACAACGCTAATGCTATCCGTAACAGAATTGAACGAGATGGCACTGGACAATCCCGTTATTGTCAGATTCAAGGTTATACCAGAAGCCCTCGAAAGGACTCAGAAATTTGCCAAGCGGGGGCACAGGATTCCCATGATAACCCACCGGTTATCCAAAATAATGATGAGTGCGAACTGAGGAAGCGAGATAAGCAGTTTGGCAATCCGCATAACCGGGAGAGGTATCTAAGGATGTAAATCTAATGAAGAGATGCGAATCTATCGATCATTGAAGGTAGCAGATGCACGGCAATAACGGTTATTGGACTATCTTGCTTCAGTTGACAAGTCTTAAGCCCCGAACCTAACTTGCAAATAAAGTGAAAGCCATTTTGGAATATTATACCAAAGAACAGATAAAAAAGGCCTCATCCATCAAAGCTATCATTATGGATGTTGACGGAGTATTGACCGATGGACAGATTGTTTACGATGAAGCTGGACATGAGTTCAAGAATTTTCATGTGAGGGATGGCCTTATTGTTGCCCACCTGAGACGTTTTGGGATAATTACCGGCATCATTTCTGGGCGCGTAGTCAGCTGCGGTTTCCAAACGCTGTGCTGAACTTGGAATCGATTTCTGCCATCAGGGCATATTAGACAAGCTCTCGTGTCGGAAAAACTTGCCAAGCATTACGGGTTAAAGATGAAGGAGATCCTGTATCTGGGCGACGACCTCAATGATATTTCTATTTTTCGCAAGTGTGGTTTAAGCGTGTGTCCCAACGACACGTTATCGTATGTAAAGGACGAAGCAGACCTCGTTTCCCGGTACAAAGGAGGGAAGGGCGTAATGCGGGAGGCCGCCGATCTCGTTTTGGCGGCTCGTGGGTACATGGAAAAGTTGATGTGACTGCCTTCTGGCGAATTTGGCAGATATGACTATTTTTGCGCAAAATCTACAGGGTTAGTGGGAATAAGTTTCGTCCAGGTATATACGCTAGCAGTCGTTAGTTTCCTGATTTTTCGCGCTCTATAAAGAGACCTTTAATCCCGCATTTACATTCTTTATTTGCACGGTCGCGCTGTTGCTGCCAGGTGTAATAACACCTGTAGACTTGCTGAAAGGCCTTTCCAACCAGCAAATCATCATCATCTTTCTGCTGGTGCTGGTCACCGCTGGCATCCGGCTGATTTACGGATCTGCCATGTTTGCCAGAATTTTTAACCGCAACCTTAGTCCAAAGGCCTTTCTGGTTCGCATGATGGCAACCGTTACAGCGATCTCACCTTTTCTCAACAACACGCCTATTGTTGCATTTATGATACCGTACGTGCGCGACTGGGCTCAGAAAACAGGTAATCCGGCTTCAAAATTTCTCATCCCATTGTCGTTTGCCACTGTCCTGGCGGGCATGATAACCGTAATCGGCACGTCGACAAACCTTGTTTTGAATGGATTAATCGATTCATACCACTTGCCGCTCCTGGGTCTGGAGGACTTTCTCTATCTCGGCGTAATTGTCACCGTAGTGGGGTGGATTTACATTTACTTCTACGCCTATCACATTTTGCCTTCCAATCCGAACACACTGGAGGCACTCAAGGAAAACTTAAAAGAGTACATTGTTGAGATCGAGGTCTTTCAGAACTCTAGGCTCATCGGGAAGTCGATTAAGGACGCCGGTCTTCGCAAGCTTGAAGACGTGTTCCTGGTCGAAATCATCCGCGATGAAAGAATCATTTCGCCAGTGTCGCCGGAAGAAGTACTCGAAGCCGGTGATCTCCTTTTCTTTTCGGGGCGAACGGACTCGATTTATAACTTGATTCAGGCCGACAACGGTCTCCGAATCCCCAGCCAGGACAATCTCGAAGTGGAAGGTCACTTTCATTTTGTTGAAGCTGTCATCCCCGCCAATTCAAATCTGATTGGCATTCGCATCAAAGACTCCGATTTCAGAAAAACCTTTAACGCGTCAATCATTGCTATCCATCGCAACGGCAAACAGCTGCCGGGGAAAGTAGGAGAGATGATTCTCGCAGGTGGAGATTTTCTATTGTTGTTATCGAAAGAAAACCAGCACAACGCCGATCATGAAAGAGATTTGTTTTTTGTTACCAAACCGCAAAAGCTAACACCTCCGAAGTCACGCTGGCAAAGTGTATTGGGAATCGCTTGTTTTGTTGCCCTCGTTCTCGGAATCACAGAAGTCCTGCCCCTTTTCTCGGTATGCCTGGGTGTACTGGTAGTGCTGGTGCTTACGAGTGTATTGAATGTAAATGAAATTCGTCGTGAGCTTGATCTAAGCCTCTTATTGGTACTCGTTTGTTCGCTTGCCATCGGAGTTGCACTGGAGAAATCGGGAACGGCTGATCTCCTGGCTCACGGACTAATTTCCGTGGGAAAATCAATGGGTCCGATCGGTGTACTCACCGCGTTGTTTGTAGCAACCACCTTCCTCACGGCACTGATCACAAATACAGCGACGGTGTCGATCGTTTTTCCGATAGCGATGTCAATGGCCGAGCAAATGAACCTTTCCTACACACCGTTCTTTGCTGCAATTGCCTTCGCTGCTTCCGGCGACTTCATGACGCCAATTGGATATCAGTGTAACCTGATGGTTTATGGGCCAGGAGGCTATACCTTTCGCGATTTTATACGTGTGGGCTCCCTGCTCACGCTCATTTATATTGTAGTTTGCATCGGCTTTATATCATGGTTCTATAAGATCATTTGAAGTGGAACACATCTATCCCATAAAAACGAAAGTGAGCAGATCTTCCCGCGAGGTCCTGCTCAATCAGCATGCGGTGCTTGTTTGGTTCACCGGCCTTTCGGGCTCAGGCAAATCAACATTGGCAGTACAGCTCGAGGCGCAGCTGCATGAACGTGGTTTTAAGACGTACCTGTTGGACGGCGATAATATCCGTGCGGGTCTCAATAAGGATCTCACGTTTACCGATGAGGGACGCGTAGAAAATATTCGTCGCATAGGTGAAGTAGCCAAGCTGATGATCGATGCAGGTGTTATTGTACTGTCAGCATTTATTTCTCCCTTTCAATCAGACCGCGACCAGGTCCGTCAGATCATTGGAGACAGTCACTACATCGAAGTATTTGTAGACGCTCCGCTGGAGCTTTGCGAGCAACGTGACGTGAAGGGACTTTACAAAAAAGCCAGGGCAGGTGAGGTAAAGAACTTTACGGGAATTGATTCTCCTTATGAATTGCCAAACGATCCTGATCTGATCATCGAAACCGGAAAAATGTCCGTCGATGAATCCGTGAAAGAGTTGTTGACTTTCATTGTGCCAAAACTTAAGTACGAAAGTCGTAGTTAATTAATTGTGGAGACGAGTTAGTGTTAAGAATAGACAAACGAGGCAGGCTCAGAATCAACACGGTTCAGTCGCCTTTAATTTGAAAGAAACTATGAGTCAGTATTATCTCAGTCATTTGAAGGAGCTTGAAGCAGAGGCGATCTTTGTTATTCGTGAAGTCGTTGCACAATTCGAGCGTCCTGCGCTCTTGTTTTCGGGCGGTAAAGATTCGATTGTATTAGCCTACCTTTCGCGAAAGGCTTTCGCACCTGCGCGTATACCCTTTCCGTTAGTTCATATTGATACCGGTCACAACTTTCCTGAAACGATGGAATATCGTGACTGGCTGGTGAACGAACTTGATGTGAAACTCATCGTTGGTTCAGTACAGGAAAGTATCGATAAGGGGCGCGTTCGGGAAGAGACTGGTTTCAACGCCAGCCGCAACGCACTCCAGACCGTAACACTACTCGATACCATTGAGCAGCACAAGTTCGACGCTGCGATGGGTGGTGCCAGACGTGATGAAGAAAAGGCGCGCGCAAAGGAACGTTTCTTCTCGCATCGTGATGAATTCGGTCAGTGGGATCCTAAGAATCAACGGCCGGAGCTTTGGAACCTGTTTAACGGGCGCAAGCATATCGGCGAGCACTTCAGAGTTTTTCCGATATCAAACTGGACTGAAATGGACGTATGGCAATACATCCATGCTGAACGGATCCCCATACCTAAACTATACTATTCTCATCAAAGGGAAGTCATCTTGCGGGACGGCGCAATTTTGTCGACATCTCCGTGGCTGAAACTAAAGGAGAGTGAGACACCTCGCATGATGACGGTTCGCTTCCGCACCTGCGGTGATATGCCTATTACCGGTGCCGTTGAATCGGAGGCAGATACAATCGAAAAGATTATTGAGGAGGTTGCTGCATCGAGAAAGACAGAACGTGGTACCCGGGCAGACGACAAGCGCTCGGAGACTGCCATGGAAGACAGGAAGAAGAGTCGGGTACTTTTAATACGATTCATTTATGAACCAGTTACTAAGATTTACAACTGCAGGAAGTGTCGATGATGGTAAGAGTACATTGATTGGCCGCCTGCTATTCGACAGCAAATCCATTTTTGAGGACCAGCTTGAGGCAGTTGAAGCATCGAGCGCAAAAAAAGGCTATGATTACGTCGACCTGTCGATGCTCACTGATGGATTAAAATCCGAACGGGAACAGGGTATTACAATTGATGTAGCGTATCGTTACTTCGCTACCCCTAAGCGCAAGTTTATCATCGCTGACACGCCTGGTCACATCCAATACACGCGCAATATGGTGACGGGTGCCTCAACTGCAAACCTAGCCCTCATCCTCATCGACGCGAGAAAAGGATTGGTTGAACAGACCTACAGACACTCATACATCGCTTCGTTGTTGAAGATCCCGCATGTGATCGTATGCGTGAACAAAATGGATCTCGTAGAATACAAGGAGGAAGTGTTTGAGCAGATTGTTGAAGCATACAAGGCATTTTCTTCCAAGCTGGAGGTTTCCGACATACAGTTCGTTCCGATAAGCGCCCTTGCTGGCGACAATGTTGTGAATCGTTCTGAGAGAATGAGCTGGTATCAGGGTGCGACATTATTGCATATGCTTGAAAGCGTTCATATCGAAAGTGATCATAACCATATCGACAGCAGGTTCCCGGTCCAGTACGTGGTTAGACCACAGTCAAAAGAGTATCACGACTTCAGAGGCTATGCTGGCCGCGTTGCAGGCGGAATATTTCGCAAGGGAGATGATGTGTTGATTCAACCTTCCGGATTCACATCTCGCATCAAGTCCATTAGCCTTGGCAGTGAGGCAGTCGAGGAAGCATTCGCACCAATGTCAGTGACCATCACGCTGGAAGATGAGATTGACATCAGCCGTGGCGACATCATCTCGAAGCCCAACAATCATCCTCAGTCTGTGCAGGATATCGATGTTATGCTCTGCTGGATGAACCAGCGCGAGACACAGCTGAACTCAAAATTCCACGTTCGACACACAACCAAGGAAGTTCGCGGGGTTTTGAAGGAGATACAGTATAAACTTGACATTAATACTTTGCAGCGGGTCGAACAGGTAGATCGATTGACCATGAACGAAATTGCAAGAGTACGAATACGCACAGCCCAGCCGTTGAGCATCGACAGTTATCGCAAAAATCGCATTACAGGAAGTATCATTCTGGTTGATGAGGCGACCAATGAGACTGTGGCAGCGGGCATGATTGTTTGAGCGGATACGCCACATAAACACGGCAGCTTTAAAGGCGCATGCAAATATTCTAAGATATCTCCCAATGAATACAGCTCAACTTCTTGGAATAGCCTTGCGGGCTGCTGAAAAGGCCAGCAAGGAAATTCTGTCCGTCTATCATGCAGACAATTTTGATGTCAAATTGAAAGGCGATCAGTCGCCACTTACACGCGCGGACAGATTGGCGCATGAAGCAATTTCAGCGGAACTGATTGCCGCTGGATTTCCGATCCTTTCCGAGGAGGGACGAACAATACCATTTAACGAACGAAAGTCGTGGAGTTACTTCTGGATGGTGGATCCATTGGATGGAACAAAGGAGTTTATTAAGCGAAACGATGAGTTCACTGTCAATATCGCACTCATACATGCAGGTAAACCAATCCTTGGTGTGGTGGCCGTACCTGTGACCGGCGACATTTACTTTGGCGCCTCTAACGAAGGAGCGATACTCCGACGTGGCGGAACAGATATGCCATTGAGAAAACGCGCTCCGATTGATCTGACGGCGTCTGGCCTTAAGGTTGTAGCTTCCCGTTCGCATATGAACGAGGCCACTGAACAGTTTATCGCAAAGCTTGATCGCGCTGCGCTGGTGTCAGCAGGTAGTAGTCTTAAGTTTATGCTTCTTGCTGAGGGCAAGGCCGACGTTTATCCGCGATTTGGTCCGACCATGGAATGGGACACGGCGGCAGCTCATCTCATTGTTAATGAAGTAGGCATGAAGGTATATCAGGGCGATGGCAAAGATGAACTACGGTATAACAAGGAAAACTTACTTAATCCCGACTTTCTGGTTCGATAAAAACCGAAGCGCTTAGCACCGAATACTATCGTTGTTGCAAAGAGTAAACTTCCAGACGACCTGATTCGGTCCTTTTTTGAAGCATTCGCTTTCCTGAATTCTCGTTCTGTTACTAAATCTGGTCCGAAACTTACACACCTACGATCAATAGCACTATCGTTGCCGTAAAGCATCGCAAACTATCTAATTTGCGATGCTTAAAGTATAGAAGATGAGACCGATTTATGTTGTTGTATTGGTGCTGGCTACGGTTTCTGCGTATGGGCAGAGCGTTAATCCCAACTGGAAGCAGGAACTGAAGACAAATTTGGATAAGTTTCTTCAATGCACAGCCACCAGCGATAAGGCTGCCTGCAGCAGCTATATTGGAGAATCGTTGAAGGTTGTTTACAAAGTAGACGATTTCTACAACAAGAAGGCAGGACGTTACATGACGGCTAATGAAATAACTGAGTATTTGAAGACTTCAGGCAGCTGGTCAACTTTGGGCCAATCATACGAGCAACAGGTTCTAGATCGCGCAGGCGAAATGGCCAATTCACGAAAAGCTGTTGTTGCCGTTTACAATAATACTTCTAACGTTGGCCATATAGTGCTAATAACGCCTGGGGAGATGACTTCCTCAGGATCATGGGGCCTGAAAGTGCCCGCAGCTGCTTCATTTTTTGTTATCGAGCCTGCGAAGTCCTTTACAGATAAAGGCCTGTCTTTCGCCTTCTCCAAGCAAATGTTGAAGGACGTCACCATCTACGTACGCAAGTACTGAGCGCGTCGCGCAGCTGCTCTGACTCCAATGGAATTACTCTAACGTCGATTTAATTTCAACGAGGCAGAAGAACAGTGATGTTTTGTTACGTCAGAACGATTAGAAGATTGATCTGAACAGCAGGAAGAGCGTTCCAGCCATGATCATAACAACTGGCAGCGTAAGGAACCACGCGATAAGAATGTTTCTCACAGTGTCAGGTTGAAGGTTCTTCACACCTCTGTTGGCCACCATACTACCAGCAATACCCGAGCTTAGAACGTGCGTAGTACTAACCGGCAATCCAAAGCTTGAAGACAATCCAATTGTTGTGGCAGCGACGATCTCCGCACTTGCTCCTTGTGCATAGGTGAGGTGTTCCTTCCCGATCTTTTCCCCGACTGTCTTGACGATTCTCTTCCATCCGATCATCGTTCCCAGCCCAAGTGAAATAGATATGAGCAAAATTACCCAACGCGGAGAGTAGTCTGTTATTTCTCGGATACGCCCCAATCCATCCTTCAGCACTGAACGCTCTGCCTCGCTAATTTTGATTTCGGGTTTACCGGAAATAGACTTCAGATTCCGATCCAGAACCATAATGTCTTTTCTTACCAGGAAGCGCTCCTCTTTCGGGATATCGCTAACCCCTGCAAGAGTAGCAAAGCGCTGCTGAAGGCGTTCATTGATGGCACGAGCTTCTCCAAATTTCGCCCGATCAGGCTGCGACAATACTGTGGAATCCATTGAATTGATTACGCGCTCAATTCGTGCAAGGGAGTCTGGCATAGAAGAGGGCGAATAATTTTCATTTAAAGCAAAGTATGCTGGCACAATTCCAATAAGAATAAGCATGATCAGTCCGACTCCCTTCTGACCGTCGTTGGATCCATGGAAAAAGCTAACGAGAGTACAAGTCACTACCAATGTCGCGCGAATCCAGAATGGAGGCGCCTTGTCTTTTTTGGGTTCCTTGAAGAGGCTGTCCCCATAATCGGTTTTTTTGGTAACAGACCTGATGAGATACATGAGTACAATCGTCATCGAGAATCCGAAAAGGGGAGAGATAAGTAATGACAATCCAATGTCCTGGGCCTTTGACCAGTTGACAGCTTCTCCCGTAGCACTCGGAAGTAGCGAGTAAGCAAGGCCGACTCCGAGGATTGAACCAATTAGGGTGTGAGAGCTTGAGCAAGGGATACCCAGATACCAGGTCAATAGATTCCAAAATATGGCCGTAATTAGCAACGATATCACCATCGAAAGACTGTGGGCGGTATTTTGATCAACCAAAGTTTCTACTGGAAGTAAATTGATAATCCCTACCGCAACGGCGACACCTCCGAAGAGAACTCCCGCAAAGTTCCAGCAGCCCGACCATATGACGGCCACCCAGGGCTTTAACGAGTTTGTATAGATTACAGTAGCCACTGCGTTGGCCGTGTCGTGGAATCCATTTACGAATTCGAAACCACAGGCTGCAAGTAGACAGATGACAAGGAGGGCCGAATGGCCGAAGTCCAGATCGAACATAAAGGGATAAATTCGGCCCGCAATCTAGCCTGATTTCACTTGCACTATGTTATCGAATTGTTAACATTTTTTTTGTAATGGAGTGATTAATGGTATTATAAATCTGATTATCAGCTACTTAATAATGCCTTGGAACCTGACGTTTCATTTAGCTAGCTTGCTTTGTGATGGAGACTACCATAGCGGGTGAACAGCTGCATTTATTTCCCCAGAAGGCCATATTCTGGCCTTCCAGAAGAATCCTTTTTGTAGCGGATCTGCATCTGGGAAAGGTGAATCATTTTCGTCGTGCAGGCATCCCGGTTCCAACGCGTGCAAACGATCGCAATCTGGAACTTATCATGGACCTGGTAAACACTACCAGACCCGACCGCTTTGTGTGCCTGGGCGACTTGTTTCACAGTCATTATAACCCTGAGTGGGAAACGTTCGGCGAATTGATTAAGCACTTCCGCTCAACTTCTTTCGAACTTGTGATGGGAAATCACGATATCATGAGCGATCAACAGTATAGACGTAAAGGTATTGTGGTTCACGACCAGTTATGTATTGCACCTTTTTTGCTGACCCATCATCCACCGGAACCCGAAAACCTGGAAAGCCAGATTCAAAAATTTCAAATGCAATACAGTCTGGCAGGTCACTTGCATCCGGGAGTCACGATGAGGGGAGCAGGAAGACAATCGGTCACCTTACCGTGCTTTTACTTTGGCCGGAACGCGGGCCTTTTACCCGCCTTTGGGGCATTCACCGGTCTGGCACGTATCAAGCCAGTTAAAGAAGACAAGGTTTATGTTATCGCTGATGAGAAAGTTATCCGGATTGGAAACTAAGTGGCACTTAGGCCAAACGTTAAGTCGCAAAACTCCTATGCTGCAACGCAGAGGTTCATGGTTATTGGCAATTGTCGTATTCACGGCCCTGTCTGCTCGGGCGCAGGACACAACGCGAATTTCAATTCTGTTTGGCGGCGACGTCATGGGGCACGATTCACAAATTGCATCGGCGTATGAATCAAAATTGAACCAGTATGATTATAGTTCATGCTTTCGTTTTGTAACTCCTATAATAGAAGCTCCGGATCTCGCAATCGCTAACCTTGAAGTAACCCTTGCCGGACCTCCGTACCAGGGGTATCCACAATTCAGCTCGCCCGATGCGCTGGCCATTCAATTGAAGAGCAGTGGTTTTGATGCTCTGGTCACAGCCAATAATCATTGTATTGACCGGGGAAAAAAGGGATTGGAGCGTACCATAGCACGACTGGATAGTCTAAATATGCCTCATACGGGAACATTTGTGGATTCAATCTCACGGGCAACTCAGACCCCGCTGATGATCCATAAGAATGGATTTTATCTGGCGTTACTAAACTACACATACGGCACGAACGGGATTCCCATTCCGAAAGGCAGCGTCGTAAATCAGCTTGATACAGCCATTATGCATCGTGATATCGAAGTGGCAAAGGCGCTCAAACCTGATGCGATTATTGTATTTACTCATTGGGGCACAGAATACCAGTCCCTTCCGGAGAAGCGGCAAATTGACCTCACTGAGTTTTGCTTCCGTCATGGAGTTACCTTGGTGATCGGCGCGCATCCTCACGTGATCCAGCCAATGGAGTGGCGAAAAGAAAAGAACCAATTTGTGGCTTACTCCCTGGGCAACTTTGTGTCTGGTCAACGGAAGCGCTATACGGACGGTGGCGCGATGGCCTATATTGAACTGGAAAAAGTGCTGTATGGAACCGACAGCTCAGCGACCAGAATCCAAAACGCCGAATACTATTTGCAGTGGGTTTATCGCACGGTCGATGCACAAAAAGATTACTATGTAATTCCAGTGATCCCTGCAGACCTGTCAGGACCGTCATTTATTAAAGACGCAGCATCGGCCGCAGCATATAAGACCTTCATCCAGGATTCACGTCTCCTGTACAAGAAGTACAACAAGAATGTACCAGAGCGATCGACGATGCCAGCGAGCTACCAGCGGCAGGAGTAAAGGGGCTTTAATTTCGGGTGATTTCGAATAGCTAAGGTAAACGTCATTCAGAACATTATCTCCTGCGCTTAGGCCTACCGTTTCCTGTTGTCATGATCACACCAATCGAAACTTCAAGTCCGGTGAAATCGATTTTTGCATCAGCATAGTCGATGTTTTTTGTCTCCAGCGCATCGTTTCCACCCACGTAGCTTCCCTGGAGAGGAAATGCCGAACTCCCGACCAGGTAATTGCCTTCCAGCGAAATGCCAAATTGGTCCGTTACATATACCGTTAGTTCAGCCCCACCGTGATAGCCCCATCCGGGTTTGTTCTTAAAAGTAAGATCACTGTTAACTACCGACCAGTTTTCATACGATCTCAAAGCCCGATCAAAATTTCCATAGTTTATCTTTTGACTGAAACCATAGAATCCGAATACTCCTCCCTTGATGTCGAATTCCACCTGGTCAGCCTTCATTTGAATGACCAGTTCTACGGGAACGAAGATGGTGAAGTTAGGACCCACCATTGCATCCTTAGTTTCAAAAGGTAGATTCTTCATGTTTAGCCCCGACATTCTGTATAACGAGGCGCCTGTTTCCAGCGCGAGAAATCTGGTGATATCAAACCCCAGTCCTCGGATGGAAAATGGACTTACCGGCGTAGAGAAGTAACCGTTCTTGGGGATGAAGTAAGAGAACGACAGTCCAAAATCCTGAGCCCGGCTACTTAGACCGCAGGCCAGCAGGCAAACCATGATGCCAATTTTTTTCATATCGATGTCAATTGAAAAATTAAGTCGGGTAAAGCTAACTTCTTGATTAACGTATGGCAAAGATACCGTCTGTCCCCGGGTGTTCGGCCACTGAATATGTCGTTCAGACAGGTTATTCGGTGGCAAATCGACCTGTGTAATATTTGTCGCACGTTTCATCCGAATTGCACCAGCCCATTTGATAATTTTCGACTCAGTGATGCCGAGAGTAGTATGAAGCAGCGTTCAGTTCTCCTGATATTCGTTTTCATTTTCTGGACGATTTTCTTCGTCATAGCAAGGGGTATTTTTCTGCTCTACTTTGACGAAGCGCGCTCAGCATTGAGTTTCCCGGAAGTACTCGCCGTATTCAAATATGGATTGTCCATGGACCTATCTATGGCCGCATACCTGACGGCATTCACCGGAATCGTATTGGCATTTCTCTATTTCAATACCGGTATCCAACTGTGGCCGTTCTGGATCGCATTTCAAACCGCTGCGTTGATAGCCGCATCGCTGGTGATTGTTTATGACTTAGCAACTTATTCGACCTGGCAATATCGATTGGATGTTCGAGCGCTGACCGAGATAGACATGCAATTGATCAATCGTCAGCCCGAAGACGTGATCATCCTGCTAGCGATCTTCCTGGTGTTAGTTGGAGTGTCATTCTTCGCGAACTACCGCATCTTCTGGCCCAGGTTTTATTCTTTACGAGCTACGTCGTTGGCTACTATGCCTGTCATCCTTGCGCTGACAGCGATACTTATTCTGCCAATGCGCGGTAGCCTCGGCGTTGTAACAATGAACCCCAGCTTTGCTTATTCGCATCCCACAAATATTTTTGCCAACCATGCCGGTGTAAATGTGAACTGGAATTTTGCCAACTCACTCTGGTGGCGCAAGCCGGGAGTGGCATCTACAGGCACCAACAATAATCCCCTCACTGAGGCAATCTTCGCGCAACCGGACAGCACGACGAAACTTATCAATCATCAAAGGCCAAACATCGTTATCATCCTGCTCGATCGTTTGCCTGCAGATCTGGTTGGTGTTATGGGAGGGCGCGCCGATGTAACTCCAAATTTCAATGCACTCTCTGGTGAAGGAATACTCTTTGATCAGTTTTATTCTAACAGCAATCAAACAGACAAAGGACTGGCGGCTATTTTGAATGGTTATCCATCGCAGTCCCGGATGTCAACAATGTCGGACACACGTCGCGCGCAAGGCCTGCCTTATCTCAACAAAGTATTCAAATCACAAGGTTATACCACCGGTTTTACTCATGGAGGTTGGCCGAACTACAATAACTTACGAGCTTACCTGTTCGCCGCTGGTTTCGATAGCGTTACACATGCTAATAATTTTGTGACGGATCGACGCTCGGGCAAGTGGGGTGTACCTGACGAGTTTGTGTTTGAAAAATTTTCAGACGAGATCTTTCATGACAGGCAACCATTCTTCCGGGTCATGATGACAAGCAGCACTCGGGCTCCCTATGAAGTGCCTTTGCACACTGCCTTCAAGGGTAATGAAGAGTCGACCAAATTCCTCAATGCTGTACACTATACCGATGACGAATTGGGCACGTTCATAGAGCAGGCGAAGAAAACTCTTTGGTGGGATAATACACTCATCATTGTCACTTCGGACCAGGGCAATGTTGCAGACGGCGACCAACAAGAACTCAAACCAGAGCAATTCAAAATTCCAATGCTTTGGCTGGGAGGTGCACTGGCAACACGCGATACGGTCATTCATACCCTGGGCAACCAAACCGACATCTGCAATACGCTGCTCGCTCAAATCGGTCAGTATTCAAAAGAGTTTGCCTTTAGCAGGGACATTGTATCAACAAATGCCGAGCAACTTGCCATGTTTGTCTTTGACAATGGCTACGGCGTTGTAAAACCCTATGGAGCTGGCATATTTGACATCGCCGACGACAAGGTAATCTATTCCGAACGTGTCAATAAGCGTGAAGCTGAACAAGGACGCGCGTATATCAATGCGGTCAAGTCTGATTACGCGTCCCGCTGATCCAAAAGTTTTATTGAAGAGCCGTTGCTCCCGAAATTCTGGCTATCATTAGGTGATAAACTTAACCTATGAACAGAATTTATTTCCTGGTCCTCGTCGTGGCCGCATTTGCTTGTGGTAAGAAGGAGCTTCCAGCCGACCTCGTCATCCGCGGAGGCACTATTTACACTGTCGACGCAGCAAAGCCTACCGCCGAGGCAATTGCAATCAGAAACGGAACTATTATCGCAGTTGGTGCTTCAAATGACGTACAGCCTTTCGTTGGTAAGGAAACGCAAATCCTTGAACTCAACGGACGGACAGCTACTCCCGGATTTATAGAAGGTCATGGCCATCTGATGGGTATCGGATACAATGAGTTGGAGCTCGACCTGATGAAAGCCAAAAGCTTCGATGAAATCGTGTCGATGGTGAAGGAGGCAGTGGATAAAGCAAAACCTGGCGAATGGATCACCGGCAGGGGATGGCATCAGGATAAGTGGGACGTGAAACCCGAGCGACAGATCAAAGGCTTTCCTGTTCATGATGCGCTTAGCGCTGTATCTCCAAACAACCCAGTGTTCTTGCGGCATGCAAGTGGCCACGCGGGATTTGCTAATGCCAAGGCCATGGAAATGGCAGGTGTTAATCAGCTGTCCCGTGAGAAACTGAAACAGGAAGCGGCGGAAGGGGGCGAAGTCATTCGCGATGAAAGAGGAAATCCAACAGGATTGTTTAACGAGAGAGCCCAATCTCTCATCGCCGAACACATACCTGAGAATACGCCGGAGAGAGATGAAGAAGCATTACGCCTGGCTATGAAGGCATGTCTGCGAAACGGTATTACAAGTTTTCATGATGCGGGCGCATCGAGAGAGGCAATTGAACTCTATCACAAATTTAAGTCTGACGGTAAGCTTGAGCTCTGCTTGTACGTGATGGTAACGGGAGGTGATCGCGATCTGGTGTACGAGTGGTTTAAGAAGGGACCCGAGATTGACACAACGGGATGGCTAACGGTACGTTCAGTGAAGCTGCACTGCGATGGTGCACTTGGTTCGCGTGGTGCCTGGTTGCTTCAATCCTACAGCGACCGGGCCGACTGGTATGGCATGGCAACGCTTCCGATGGACACAGTTCTGAAAACTTCTGAGGAGGCACTTAAGTACGGATTCCAGGTATGCTCGCATGCAATAGGGGACAGGGCGAACCGCGAAGTATTGGATCGCTACGAGAAGGCCATCAGGGAATCAAAGGTCTCGGTCCGCAGTCACCGCTTCAGAATTGAGCATGCTCAACACATCGATCCTGCCGATCTTCCCAGGTTTGCAGAACTGGGCGTGATTCCAGCGATGCAGGCAATCCATATGTCGTCTGACAGACCATGGGCCATCGATCGACTCGGAGAAAAACGTATTGTTGAAGGCGCCTATATGTGGCAGACGTTACTCAAGTCTGGTGCGAGAATAGTTAACGGCACGGACGCACCTGTCGAGCCGGTTAACCCAGTCCCGTGTTTCTACGCATCGGTAACCAGAAAGACGCTGCAGGGCCAGCCGGAAGGCGGGTATGAGCCAAATGAAAAGATGAGCCGTGAACAGGCGTTAAAATCATATACACTTGATGCCGCTTTCGGTGCATTTGAGGAACGTTTGAAGGGATCCATAGAGGTTGGGAAAAGGGCCGACATCACCATCTTCTCACAAGATCTCATGACGGTAGCTGAAGACAAGATTTTAGATACAACGGTATCGATGGTGGTAGTGGAGGGAAAAGTGGCCTATCGTGCCGATAAATAGAAACATGAACTTTGGTAAAGTAAAACAGCAACAGAAAAAAGAGAGGCTGCCGTTGTTGGGCAGCCTCTGTCTTCTCAAGTATAGGAGGTTGGTAAAATTACTATTTGGATTTGAGGAGCTTCATAGCCTTCTCCTTCACCATATCTCTGTCTGCAGTGATTGTAGGATCGCTGTAGACGTGCTGTGAAACTTCAGCAACAACTGCCTTCTTAAAGCCCAGCTTGTCCGCTATATGTTCACAGAAAACAATTTCACTTCGAAAAACCTGACCATCCATCTTCATGAGTTGGATGAGGTTGTACAGGTGCTCAAACTTTTCGTCTGGCGTAAGCGTTCCTATATCGCCAATCGGCTTTGGACTCTTCAAAAGTCCATCGATTTCCTCTTTGGAAAGGCCGCTTGCTGTGCCAATGGTGTGGATGAGTTTGGATTCCCTGGCCGCGACGTTGCTATCGCTTGCCGCCAGATTGATGAGCACGTTAAGTTCTGCTTTCTTGTCGAATATCATATTCCACTATTAGTTGATGCAAATTTTGCGAATCGAACTTTGAAATTTCTCGTAAAATACGATGTTTTGGTACATCGACAAAAATTTTGGACGGCGGCAAAATCCATGCAACCCTTAATAAGGCGGCTGGTCTTTCATACAAAAGTAGGTTATAACAAATGAGTAAGATTCTTTCAATAGTCGCAGTCCTGCTGTTCTCAGCACCTGTGCTGGCCCAGGAAACACAGACACGCAGTGTCGGTCACTTTACCGGGGTTAAGGTTGCGGAGGGTGTCGATGTTTATCTGATCAAGGGCGATAAGGAGAGCGCCAAAGTTGAGGTTTATGGAACCTCGATTAATAACGTCATTACCGAAGTTTCAGGTAGCTACCTCAAGGTTCATATGCGTGATGGCAACTACCACGGACGTGTGGAGGTGAAGGTATTTGTTACCTATACAGAACTTGAGAAACTCTCAGCCAGCTCGGCAGGTAACATTTATTCGCAGGGTGTGATCAAAACTTCTTCCCTCGAGGTAGGATCATCCAGCGCCGGCACCATAGAGATAGAAGTTGATGCGGGAGAGATGGACATTAGCGCCTCAAGCGCAGGTGAAATCGAAATCAAGGGCAAGGCCAGGTCGCTTAAGGCTGACGCAAGTAGTGCAGGTGAGATAGACGCCTACGATCTTGAGGTTGACAACGTCACTGTTGATGCATCAAGTGCGGGGTCTATTAAAGTCAATGTGAAGGAAGCGCTCAATGCCAACGCAAGCAGTGGTGGCAGCGTTAGATATCGGGGGAATCCTTCGAAATCAATAACAAACTCCAGCAGCGGAGGATCCGTCAAAAAGTCGAGTTGACCTAATATTCAGATATTCAATGAGTAAATCGGGCCGCATTCAAAAAGAATGCGGCTCTTTTTTTTCAGGAGCAGTCAACAATCTTTCAGTCGGAACCGTGTGCATGGTTGATTTTTAGCCAGAAAGAGGTTTAAACTTATAAAATATTGAATTTGTCGGTCCAATACCCATGGGGTTTCAAAATTTCCGATAGTTTTGGAGACTAAATACCTCAAATTACAACCACCTTATGGCGCATTTAAGATTTGATGCTCTCAAAAAACTAAGCGAGCGGCAGCGTGTTCATGTCGAATTGCCAAGCCCCAATGTTTCCAAATTTTATGGGGAAAACATATTCGGCGTTGAACAGATGCGGGCTACGCTTTCTCCAGCTGTCTTCAAAAAAGTCAGTGCTTCCATCAAGAATCACGAGAAGATAGATGAAACAACAGCCGATGCAGTGGCAGCAGCTGCAAAGTCCTGGGCAATGTCCAAGGGCGCATCGCACTTTACACACTGGTTCCAGCCAATGACTGGCGGTACGGCTGAAAAACATGACTCTTTCTTTGACGCTATATCTGGAATTGAAAAATTTAAAGGAAGCGAACTGGTTCAACAGGAGCCAGACGCATCTTCGTTTCCAAGTGGTGGTATCCGCAGTACATTCGAAGCGCGGGGTTATACGGCATGGATCCTACTTCTCCCATGTTCCTCTATGGAAAGACTCTTTGTATTCCAACGATTTTCGTTTCGTATACAGGAGAAACTCTCGATGTAAAGGCACCTTTGCTCAAGGCATTAAAAGCTGTTGATCTGGCTGCCACAAAAGTTTGTCAGCTGTTCGATAAAGACATTCAGCATGTCGTAGCTTCACTCGGTGCTGAGCAAGAGTACTTTGTTGTTGATAAGGCGCTCTTTGATGCACGCCCTGACCTGGTGATGGCAGGCCGTACTGTTTATGGTCACGCACCTGCACGAGGCCAGCAAATGGAAGACCACTACTTCGGATCAATTCCTCCACGTGTGTATGACTTCATGAAGGATTTCGAAATCGAAGCATGGAAGCTTGGTATTCCGGTTCGCACTCGCCACAACGAGGTTGCTCCAAGCCAGTTCGAAGTAGCTCCACTGTTCGAAGAAGTGAACGTGGCAAACGATCACAACCAGCTTATGATGGATGTGATGGCTCGCGTTGCTGATCGTCACAATCTGAGAATCCTTTTCCATGAGAAGCCTTTCGCGGGTCTCAATGGTTCAGGTAAGCACAACAACTGGTCGCTGATCACTGACACCGGCGTTAACTTGTACGCGCCTACGAGCAGTGCACGTGATAACCTCATGTTCCTTACATTCTTCATTACCACAATCAAGGCTGTGCATGAATATGCGGATCTGCTCCGCGCCAGCATTGCTACACCCGGTAATGACTTCCGCCTCGGTGCTAACGAAGCACCTCCGGCTATCATGTCCGTTTTCATCGGCTCGCAAATGTCTGCCGTACTGGACGAGCTCGAGAAAAAAGGTGGCAATGTTAAGATCGAGAAGGGCGACAACATGTATATGAAGCTCGGTATCGATCAAATACCTGAGATCATTGTAGATGCAACGGATCGCAACCGTACATCTCCTTTTGCATTCACTGGTAATAAGTTTGAATTCCGTGCCGTCGGTGGCTCAGACAACTGCGGTACTGCAATGACTGCACTGAATACCATCGTTGCCGAGCAATTGACCGATTTCTTTGATGCGGTATCAAAGGAAATCGACAAGGGTGAAGAGAAACGGATGGCAATCGTTAATGTATTACGGCGCTATATCAAAGAATCGAAGGACGTTCGCTTCGAAGGTGATGGTTATTCTGAGGATTGGGTAAATGAAGCAGCAAAGCGCAAGCTCGGCAATGTGAAGAACATGGTTCGTGCTCTCGATGCATACCTCGCACCAAAGTCACTGAAGCTTTTTGAAAAGCATGAAGTGATGAACCACAAAGAAACAGAAGCGCGTGTAGAGATCAGGCTGGAGGGTTACATCAAGCGTGTGCAGATTGAAGCACGTGTTATGGGTGATCTCGCTATGAACCACATCGTGCCAACTGCGATAGCTTACCAAACCAAGCTCATTACCAATGCTAATGGCTTGAAAGGATTGGGCATCGATAACAGCACGGTTATTCAAACGATCAAGGAAATCTCCGGTCATATCGATAACATCAAGACCAACGTTCGCGCGATGGTCGAAGAACGCAAGCGGCTCAATAAAATAACAGATACTCACAAGCGCGCCATCGGATACTGCGACGATATCAAAGAAAAATACTTTGAAACCATTCGCGATTCAGTTGATAAGCTTGAGCTTCTTGTCGATAATGAGGATTGGCCGTTGGTGAAGTACAGAGAACTGTTGTTCCTGCGCTAATCACAATCGCACAATAGAAAAGTTAACAAGGGCGGACCATTGGTTCGCCTTTGTTTTTGTTGATGGCGACCGTACCTTGTTAGCTACCAAATCACGTCATGCGCTACTTCATACTAATTGCTATTAGCTGCTGCTCCGTGGCAGTTAACGCTCAAAAGAAATCATCGAAACAAATAACCGACTTCATCACAGAGCGAAGTATTGACTCACACATTCGTTTTCTCGCGGCCGATGAGATGCGTGGACGAAGCGAGAATCGGCAAGTCCGGAAACTTACATAGCGGCTAACTATATCATGACGCAGTTCATGGCAAGCGGTGTTGCTCCGGGAGACGGCAAAAGTTTCTTTCAGCCAGTTTCATTGATGAGGCAATCGCCGCCGGCAAAACTGGAATTAACACTGGATGTAAGCGGAGTTTCGGGCGTGTTTGCCGGATTGCTGTTGGAGGGATGTTCAGCAAGTTTCACAAAACCTGTCGTGTTTGCTGGGTACGGAACAGCAACAGAGCTGGACAAAATAGATGTTAAAGGAAAAATTGTTTTGTGTCTCTTTGGTACCGAGGGTTCAACAAGCCTGTCTGACGGCATCTTCAGGGCGGCCCCGTTCAAGCGCAAATTGGTGTCCGAGCGCGGAGCGAAGCGTTGGTCGAACTAATGACTGTGCCGGACGCAACGTGGAGCGCCATGCAGAGCCGCCTATCTGGCAGCCGTGTGATGATACAAAAGGATGCCGTAGAAATTCCCCATTTGCTGATAAAAAAACAGAAGCGGATCCGCTCACTGCACTCTTAGGACGTGGCGATGGAAGTGGATTGCTGGTTGTTGATAAGCCACAACCAACTACAGTTCTGGCGAAGAATGTAGTGGGGATTATTCGTGGAACTGATCCCGTCTTACTGGAGGAATACGTTGCGCTGACACCCATTATGACCACGTAGGAGTGAACAAGCATGCGGGCCAGGACTCTATCTTCAACGGCGCCCGAGACAATGCTATTCGGGTAACTGCACTCCTTGAAACTGCTGCGTATTTTACGCGCAATCCACCGAAACGCTCAATACTGCTCATCGCATTTACGGCAGAGGAGGCAGGCCTGTTGGGAAGTCACTGGTATTCGGAACATCCCTTGATTCCGTTGAAGCAAACGATCTTTTATCTACCTGTGATGGCGCAGGTTACAACGATAAGACTATTGCAACTGTCATAGATTTTAACAGGACTACGGCAGACGACAGACTGAAGAATGCGTGTCTGGCTGCTGGGCTTACACTAAAAGGGGATCCTGCTCCTGAGCAGGGACTCTTTGATCGTTCCGACAATGTGAATTTTGCGCGCAAGGGTGTGCCGTCTGTAAATATGTCACCGGGTGTAAAGGCATTCGATAATGAGCTAATGAAATATTATCATCAGCCTGCTGACGAGATTGAATCACTGGATATGTCGTACCTGGCGAAGTTCTACAGGGCAATGCTTCTTAGCGTATATTCATTGGCAAATGATGGAGCAAAGCCTGTATGGAAGAGCGGTGACAAGTATGAACCAGCAGCCAAGGCGTTGTATACGAAATAGTTTGATAGTATTTACTTCTGGTCCCGAGCTGGCGGCGTGTGCTGCGGGTAGCGTTTGTGTTATCATACGGATGATCGCATCATGGATCAGCTCGGGGTTGCTCCAGGGTACGAAGTGATCCATATCATCCTTGAAGACAAATTCAACCGGAGCATTCACTAATTGCTTTCTGGCGAACTCAGCATTCTCAGCGGGAACAAGCGAGTCTTTTAGGTGCTGTTCGGATTCTATCGTGTTTCCCTATTAACCTT
>JASGJX010000053.1:0-255835 GCA_049840655.1 Chryseolinea sp. | reverse complement strand
CTATGTCTATGCATGCACTTGGCTAGGTCCTGTGCTAAGGTTGATGGGAAACACGGATGGAATTCCAAGGGAACAGCACTTTATAACGGAGCGGCAGGTGACTCGTTCTCCAGGTGCTTTGGTTTCCTTCTGACATTCCTTCCTAGCGATGCCGACCAGGCTACTAACCCCTGAGAAGTAGGAACAGATAGCCAGGACCAGTACAACACCAATTAAAATTATCAAACTCATCATGAGTTTTTGCGGATTGAAATGTGGTGATGAAGGTTTCTTGAGACTCGGTGATACCCGAACAGCCAATTTCAGAGAGATTGTTCAGCACAACGACAGGAACACGGCAGCGAAAATGAGGAACCGCCGATGTGAGAATCCTCCAGATCCGTGTGTTGCGTGACGCAGGCGTTACCATGTTGTGAGAAGTCGAACCAGTGTCCAATGATGATGATCGGGCAAACAACTTTTTAGCGTTGACATCTTGACACTTCGTCGCGGTCGTCGGCGAGAGGAACGGCAACCACAAAATAAGAATGATGCGTGTGAGGTCCATGCATACGGAGAGTTGTACATGCGCTCAACGAAGTATACAGTTTATTGGGATGTGAGCATGAATAGATAGGCAGGAATTGACCAAACCGAATATCTACATCCAAGAATACAGACGCCATACAAATTTTCAAGGTAATCCACGAGTGATTGAGTTTACGATCTTGGGGTGCGTCCTCTTTGAGGACACTACAATGCAATCTTATTCCGAAGTCCTGTAACCACCAACTCAATACGTACATCCAAACATCATGCTGATTGTGTATCGATGCTCATCACCCAATTCCATGCTGCAATTGAAGAGCTTCACGAAGACACAAGACCATGCTGATGTGCCGCGGATGTTATACCGATCAACATTGAGATTGTCAAGGTATTTAGCCAGCATGTTTCTTCTGATCTTGGTATAGAACCAGTACCAGAGGCCGAAGAACAATACCATTCTTAAAATGAAGAAGAATGGGAATGATCCGCCGGCGAGGGGCCAGTAGAAGAACGGTCCTTTCTCGCTGATGATTTGATCGAAGGTGCTGCTGTGTGGATCGTAGACATCGGCGTGAGCCCAGTGGAAAATCGTCTATGACAACAAATACAAGGATCAGATAAGAATTCCGCGATCGGAATCCAAGTTCCCATCGCCGGGCTACACGCTTAATACCAACAGACCAACCTGCCTGTGCAGCGTATGGAATCGCTACAAAAAAAGAAGAAAACAAACCAATTAATCCGAGACCTGTGAAATAGATGTTGTGCATCCAAAGCGTTGTGAAGAGACATTTCTAAGCCAATAAGGACTCTCATGATGTTCGCCACCTGCATGCTGTGCTCCTGCGTGTTCAGCACCTTGAGCCGGAGCTGCATGTTCGTCTGATGCGCCATACATGCTTTGCCAGGCATGTGTTCAGGGGCGCCCGTAAGGTGGCTGAGTGAGCAGCCTGTGCGGGATGCTCCTGATCCACGCTGGCGACCATCTCAGTGGTTACGGCCGGTGGACCGCCACCGTGACCTCCTTCTCATGACTGCCGTCGCCTCCTGTTGAAGGGGCCGGATCGCAGCCAATTTCAATACCTACAGACCAACAGGATATAAGTTTGCTACGTGTAGCAGGCTTCATCATAAGCTTCTTCCTTCATTTCACGTGATGGTGAGCCGTTCTATCCTATGCTTGGTCGAGTTACTCTGAAGCGTATAACCTACTTTGGCGATCTTCCAGCGATTGTCCGGACTGATCTGCGATCCGTGAGGCCACATAGGGTTTTGCCGTATGTGATCACATGAGAAATGTGCCCTTCAGTGATGTCTTTCAAGGCAGCTGATTTGTAGTCAGGCACACCGTTGTAATTGCCCTTCTTCTGGCCCGGTGCGTCCGGATTGTCTACGCCTGCTGTACCATTGCCATCACCGGCACCCTTCAGGTCCGTGGCAATGCTCGCAATATGCCCTCGGACAAATTACTTTCCTTCCGCGATAATTTGTGCTGTGGAATCAGCAGCTCTACAGCCACCACGAATGCCAGGCTATCCCTTACCGAAGACGATAAGGCAACCAACCATTCTTGTTGCATGCCGCGTGTTCTCAGGCAGCTCGCCACATGTTCATGTGGAATGGATTAAGATCTTGAGCTGTAGAACGACGTGGCACGTCCGGGATATTCAATCAACATAGAGCCAGCATCAGCACTTCATCAACAATTTAAATTCACACATGCAGCAAACAGAGTGATACATGTTAGGAGCATGTCCAAACCCTGGTTATCGCCTCCAGCACCGCATGACGACAGCAGTACTGCCGCTGACAGGCCCAACCAAAATCAATGTAAACATCGCATTCGCATATTCGATATTCTCAGATTCATTCCGAATTTCTTTCGTTGCACCGCTGATGCACCTCCGTTAAGTATGCTGGTGATCTCTTCCTTCGATTTGCCTTTGCTCACAGCCGGTCAATTCCCATGACGTGCTTGTCTTCAGTGCTGCGAAGATCAATTGACGAGGCCATTTGTAAGGCTTAGGCATTCACCGATCATGAAGAGTGCAACCATGCCAAGCGCTGCCAGCGGCACAAGGTAAACTCGAAAGTTTACAACTTCGACGGAGGCGACAAGAGCGAAGTCTTGCCACCAATGATCATCGGCCAGTAGTAACCCAACATCCAGATCTCCGTGAACAGAGCCAGAGATGTTCCGGTCAAACCGAACAAAAGGCGGCCTCGGCAGACGGCTGGGCGATAGCACAGCACCTCATAAGATCCATGTTGCAACGGTTAGTATGCCTCGTGTCTATCTAGCCATTCCAATCTGCGTGACGCCATAGACAGAGTTTCATCTTCGTAGTCAAATATCCTACAGAGAAGCTTCTTGTCCACTTCCATTCATCTATCAGCTGCCAGATCACTTAGTGATGTGCTTTTTCATCTGTCTTCTCTGAACATGCTTTTACAATGCTCTTCACTTCCGCCATGTTGATTACCGGGAAATTATTTTCGCAACAGCAAGAAGGCGGAAAAGAACAAATCCGAAAGTGAAGAGATATCTCACAATATCATAGATTGACTAACGGAATGGAAACATGACCCGCTTCAAAGGGATGTAATCACAATACAGAGACGTGACAATAATAACAAAGCATTCGAACCACATACAATATTTACAATGATTGAAAGGACAAATGTCGCCACATTGCTGGTATAATTTCTTCACACCAGAAAAGCTTGAGGAAGAACTCGTTTACAGTCATCATCGACCAGTATGCCCACCAGTACGCCCATCAACGCGGTTATAGAAAGCATAACTTTCATCCTCAACTCCGGATACCAGGCGATGAAAAACTCAGTGATATAAGCGACCCCCACGATCAACCCGTTACGATGATGATGATGTTCATCAACTCGATGTGATAAATCGTGATGTAATCTTCGAGCTTAAACACCACGCGGGTGACGATAACAGTGTCAATACCATTGCAAAACCCGAGAAGATAGCGCCCGCAACAAAATATGGAGGGAAAATAGCATGTGCTAATCCCGGAATGACTGAAGTTGCAAAGTCCATCGATACGATCGTGTGAACCGAAAGTACAAGAGGTGTTGAAAGACCCGCGAGGATCAGAGCAACGGATTCATAACGCATCCAGGTTTTGGCACCACCGCTCCATGCCAAAACTCATAGCGTTATAGATATTTGCGCGGATCTGTTGCCTGATCCGCACTACGGCGCGGTCGCGGATCACGGCAAAGTCCGGAATAAATCCGATGTACCAGAATACCAGCGATACCGATAAAATACGTCGAGATTGCAAAAACATTCCACAGGAATCGCGAGTCGAAGTTTACCCACAGTGAATCCGAAAGCGTTCGGGAAAGGGAATGCGCAATAGAAGCCGAGCCACAGACGTCCCATGTGAAAGAGCGGGGAAGTAGCGGCACAAATAACGGCAAAAATCGTCATCGCCTCAGCGGCACGGTTAATAGACATTCTCCAACGCTGACGGAACAGCAAGAGAATAGCAGAGATCAGCGTACCAACGTGACCAATACCGGACCCACCAAACGAAGTTGGTGATATCCCACGCCCAACCTACAGGTCTTGTTCAGGATCCCCAAACCCCTATCCCATCCATTCCAAGAGCGTCACCAAATGCAATAAAAACCAGCGCACGAAGAAGCACGGAAGACGATACAGAAAGCAATCCACCACAAGACGCGGTTCGGTTTACTTTCTACTTGTTCTGCTGATGTATTCCGAAACGTCTTTAACCGTTATTTGCACCAGCTACCAGAGGTTCGCGTATTGCTGAAGATAACTGCATTTTATCATTGAAGATATCATTGGTTATCTTAAAAATATTTCTGGCACTATGTTATTTCTTATTTGTTTCGGTTTCTCATCTTAGTCAGATACAAAATATTCGGCTTCACGCCAATTTCTTCCAGAACCTGGTAAGCGCGCGGGTTGTGCGCCACTTTTCTTCTTCTCAGAGAGATGACTTTTCGATGATGGCGTAATATTAAGCAAGCTCAGATTTTGCTTTAGGATCGTTCATGTCACCAAACACGATCGCGCCGGTAGACAAGATGCCAGGCAAGCAGTGTTCACTCTCTCCGTCCTTCACCTGACGGCGTTCTCGTCTTCGCGGTAAGTTTCGCAGCCTGGATGCGTTGTACGCAGAAAGAACATTTCTCCATAACACCGCGTGAACGAACCGTCACTTCCGGGTTCAGTACCATGCTGCCAAGGTCCGTGTTCATCGCAGGGTTCGACTTTGGAGGAACTGCTGATTGTCGTGGTATTTAAACCAGTTAAAGCGACGTACTTTATAAGGACAGTTGTTTGCACAATAACGTGTACCGATACAACGGTTATATATCATTTGGTTGAGACCTTCTGTGCTGTGTGTTGTTGCAGCAACCGGACAAACCGTTTCACAAGGTGCGTTGTTACAATGCTGACAAAGCATTGGCTGGAATATCAACCTCAGGGTTCTCAGCTGCATCTTCAAGACTTTCATGGTCCAATCATCGCAGTGCTGCATCACTGCTGTAATAACGGTCGATACGCAACCAGTGCATTTCTCTACGGTTGATTACCTTCCTGGCGACCAACAAGAGACACGTTATTTTCTACGTTACAAGCTACCACGCAAGCACCACAACCATGTACAAGTATTGAGGTCGATTGCCATACCCCAATGGTGGTTCTTGTATTCGTGACCTTTCCATAATTGGAAACTTCGTTCTCAGGTATGCACTTTGTGCACCTTCTGACCTCGTGCCAGTGCTTGCTACGTCTTCGGTTAATACCAGGGTGAAAAGAACAGTCCAGTCTTGTGCCTTGAATTCAGCTAGCGTAGCTTCCTGGATAACAGTCTCACGACCCATGTAGGTATTGTGAGTCTGTGTCTGCGCTATCTGATATTCTTCTGCTCTTAGTTGATTCAAACTTCACGTCGCTAACCATTGTAGCTCAACTGAACCGTTTACCGAACAACCAAGAAGTGATAAGCATTATACACCTTCTACAGTTGGCTGCACACTTGCCGGCCTTCGTACGACCATAACCCAACGTGCAATACCTAAAGTACCAGGCTGCCTGACCAGGTTGAATAAGGATCGGCAGATTTACAGTCTTACCGTTTACTACGATAGAGCGTACTCAGTTTTGCTTTCAGAGATTTGGCAAACTCCTTTGCATCTTTAGGAGAGATAGTTACATAGTGATCCCACACTGCTTTTGTAATAGGATCTGGTAACTCCTGCAATAACGGGTTGTTCGATTGAGAACCATTACCAACATACACTTTCAAACACTACAAGTTCTACGCCTGCACCAGCTTTATAGTTGCTAGCCAAAGCAGCTGCAGCTGCATTCACATCACCAGTAAATGGTAACGCTGTAGCAGGTCAGCTGCTGCCGCAGCGGCTATGCTTCATAACACCCATCGTACAGGCGCGTATCCCAGAATCTCCTGGAAATCAAGTGTTACTGACCTTATAGAACCAGCTCTTCCAGTTGCTCTTTAATACTTCAAAGTAATCAGCACTTGCTTCACCACACCAGATGAGGAAGCTCTCTTGAGCTGCACGTGATTTGAAGATTGGAGTGATCGCTGGCTGTGACCAAGACTGAAATGATTTTTTTTAGGTTCAGCATCATTCCATGACTTCAAGGTAGTGGAGATCTGGAGCAAGGTAACTAACAAGAGCACCTGTTTCTTCTTCTTTATAGGCTGTTGCAACAGAAAGCGTTACTTTGTTCAAGACAGCAGCAAGACTTCTCACCTTGAGGATGATCGTATACAGGATTACAGTTATAGAAAATACTGCATCAACTATTCCAGCTTCAGACATCACTAACGAATGCAGTCATTGCCTCATCATCACCTTGACGATAATTTACAGTAAGCTGCCGGAAGAATAGTTGAACCATAGCTTCCCGAGCATATCGTTGATACCATTTACTACATATTTGAATAGCCTTGTCGTTAGAACCAGCTACTACAATGCGCCTTACCGCGATTAGCCCACAAGTTCGTTCGGCAGCTTTTTCTAGATTTTGTTTTTCAACACCACCAGTTACAGAAGCTTGCCTGCTTTTGCTGCGAGCAGGTTGTACAACGTTGGCTACTACGCACCTTCTTCAGATGGTTTGATCTGCGAACGATAGTCAGCATTAGCACCTGTCAAAGAAAGGATTGATTCAAACTGATAGTGACGTGACATTTCACGTTTATCTTCAGTTACTTCGCGGGTTAACGCGTATTGCTTTGTGAATTCGATTGGAGAGATCCACGATGCCAAGAAAATCAGCAGCCAACACCTACAATTACATTGGCTTTGCTAAAATCATAAGACGGAATGAATGCTGAACCGAATGATTCTTCTTGGCTTTCAAAATACCGTAATGAGAAACCTGATCGTATTCAACTACCTGAGTCGTAGGATACTTCGCTTTGAATTTTTCAATAACTGCTTGTGCTTGGGCTAAGGATTGTGTTCGTTACAATACGAATCTGACCACCTTTACCAGCAATTCAGAAGTTTGCTGCACGATCTTCTTATCAAGATCTTCCCAGCTGATCTTCTTTTCTTCTCCGTGTACCTGTTTAGGGCCGCGAAGACGAGAGTTATCATATAAAGAAAGAACTGATGCTTCTACATGAGCGCTGGTACCTCCTTTAGTTACTGACAGATAATGCGTTACCTTCAACTCTTAATAGGACGACCTTCGCGTGTTTTAACGACGATACTGCAATAGTCTCCACCATTAATATAAGTCGAAGCATAGTAGTTAGCAACACTAGGATCGACATCTACAGGCTTGTTAACATAAGGAATAGCCTTGCGGATCGGCGCTTCGCAGGCAGCCAATGCTACAGCCGACATACCAAAGCCCATCATCTTCAAGAAATCTCTTCGCTGAATGACCGAGATCTTCTTCTGGGCCTGGCTCTACAAACTCCTTATGAGCATTCTTTACAAAGTCAGGACTATTTCCAGTTGCTCGAGGCCTTTCCAGTATATCTTTTTAGATTCTTCCATAAATCGTTATGCGTTATCAGTTGATCGTAATTTCTTTAAAGTCATTGAACTATGATCACTTAGAACTGATAACGGATGACCATCTATATATCTTCGCACTTTACATTCGGGTTCTCACCTTCTGGCATCTTTGCTTGAGCGTTGTGAAGCTCAACCAGCTTGTCATAGTAAGCGTTGCCTTTGGTATTAACATCTGTCTTGCGGTGACAATCGATACACCATCCCATTGTTAATAATGAATGCTGACGAACAACATCCATCTCTTGAATTGGACCGTGGCAGGTCTGACATTCCAACCCGCAACATTCACGTGCTGTGAGTGATTGAAATATGCCAGGTCAGGCAAGTTGTGAATCGTACCCATTCGATAGGCTTTTTGTTATCGCAGGCAGCTACAATCTTTGCGATTTCGCCTTCTCCTGTGTTGTACCTGACGTGATCTGGTTGTGGCAGTTCATACAGATATTTAGTGAAGGAATGGTAGCGCTCTTTCCTTTCATTACTCCCACGTGGCAATACTTACAGTCGATCTCCATATTGACCAGCGTGGATCTTGTGAGAGAATGCAATTGGCTGCTTGGGAGCATAACCTTGCTGAATACCGATAGTAGAGTCCGTTGATGACAGCCTTGAAGCCGAGAGCAGCAACGATAAATGTTACGAGGAAGATAAATCCACTGCTTCTTACAACAGTGCTAAAATTGATCGGTGAGAAAACTACTTCACGATCTTCTTCAGAGAGTTCTTTGTTTTCGAGGAAGCGTTTCATGGATGATACCATGAAAGCGAGAATGATCATCAACAGAACGAGGATGATCAGCATTCCAACAAGGATGATATTTAAATACGAAGAAGGAACGCCTTCGCCTCCTTCATTCTTTGCTACCGTTGCTCCACCAGGACCAGGGACAGGAGCTGCATCTGCCTTGCTTCCTTCGCTTACGATGTAAGCCAGAACATTCATGATCTCGTCATCCTTCAAACCGGTGAAGGCAGTCATTTGTGTTTTGTTATTCTCTTCGTAAACTTTCTTTGCATACTCATCGCCGCTGGCAATAACCTTAGCGGAGTTATGCACGAAGTCTTTTATCCATTGAATAGATGGCGCGCGATCAGTAACGCCTTTCAGTGCAGGCCCTACGACCTTCTTGTTGACGGCGTGACATGTCTTACAGTTGGCATTGAATACTGCCTGGCCTGCCTGAATGGCGGCCGGCTCTTTGGAAATCTCCTGGGCTTGAGCTGCTATTGTGAGGAAGAAAACGAGGACGAGAGGGAGGAACTTGCAAGCGGCGGAGAGCGAAATTCTATTCATGTTTGGTTCAGTGTCCGTTTTCAAAACAAGAGGCACAAATCTACTATCGGAGTCCATTTTTTCAAATTTATTTGGGTTGTTGCACAATAAATTGTGGGTAAAAATGACCCCATTTCAAAACCGGCGAAAGGTAAGTCACAAACGCGAATCAGCGATGTTTATCATTAATTTAGAATCATTTTAAATAGCTTTCAGCGGCTCCATTGAATGATCGTCGGAGCAGTTGTCAACACGTGCCTTCCACACACGATTGAGATATTTTTCTATTTGTTGATCTGTTGATTTGTTGATTGAAAGGAAGCCTTTCATACGATGTTTTGGCGGAGTATAATGTCTAGTTTTGAAGTAGGGATATTGTAATTTTTTAAGATCAATTTAACGTCAAGTTTAATCCGACGTGCGGTGTGTGATGTGCGATCGAGATTGATCTCCGTGCAGATGTTATGAATGGCTGAAGACCGGTGCCAGGCAACCAGACTCATTCGCCGGACGACCCGATCCCAAACAAGGCAAAGTCGTACTTAACGGGATCTCTCGGATCAAGCAATCTCAGATTGTTCGTCAGCTCCACCGCCGTCAGCCAGTCCGTTTGGGCGCGCCGGATCAGTTTAAATTTCCTCGCCACGCGATCAACGTGCACGTCGCAGGGACAAATCAGCTGCGAAGATGAAATGCGTTTCCATAGGCCGAAGTCGACGCCACAGTTATCGTCCCTTACCATCCACCGCAGGTACATGTTCAGCCTTTTGCAAGTTGACTTCCGTTGTGGAGTAGCGACATGCTTCCTGGTTCGCTCAGGGTGGTCCGGCAAACTGAAAAACAGGTCGTGAAACCGGACAAGACCATCGTGGACTTTATCAGCCGTGTTGTCAACTAAAAAAGCGTCTTCGAGGGATTTGTGCCTCGTATAAAACCATCTTAGAAATTCAATGAAATAAAGCGTGTCAGTAAGGTTGAAGGTTCGGTGTTTGAATGATTCAAACACCTGAAGGTCGCGGGGCGTGTGATGCGTTATAAAGGCATGTGGATCGTTGTCCATCATCGACATCAGTTCTGTGCACTTCCTGATGATCGTTACCCTTTGTCCCCACGCCAGCGTGGCGGCAAACAGGCCGGCGATCTCTATGTCCTGAAGTTTGCTGAACCGGTGCGGAATGGAAACAGGGTCGGATTCGATGAAACGAGGCTGGTTGTATTGCTCCACCTTTTCGTCGAGGAACGGCTTCAGCTCGAGAAGTTTGGCTACAGACTTTGCATTCATCGATTACAAATAAGTTGGCGAATATAAGTCCACAAAGTTGGACATGCCTCCGAAGTCCGTTGGGGATTTTTCAGTAATTAGCGAATGGCATCGAATGTTCGTTCATGAGAAGATTTCTTAAAATTCTGGGGATCGCACTGCTGCTCATAGTCCTGAGCGCCATCGGATATGCGTCGATTACCTTCCCTCCTATCATGGCTGGCATGGCCGCTAAGACGATGTGCTCCTGCGTTTTCGTGAGTGGTCGTTCTCAGCAGAGCGTAAGGGACAAAGAATTGAAAGTGTTTCCTGGATTGTCAGACGCGTCGATGGACGTGGACGAAAAGAACAGACGGTAGTGGCTCATGTCTTTTGGCGTTCCAGCAAGGCCATTTACAGACAGGGTCTTGGATGCACACTCATCGCGGAACGCAGCGAGGAAGATGTTCGTGGGCAGCGGATCGCTGTGGTCGATCCATTTATGACAGGACTGGACGCCATTGATTGGCCGCTTGGTGATCGTGTTTTGAAGAACACTGCTCCAATCGATTCTGTGAAGCTTGCAGAAGTGATAGAAGAAGCATTCGCAGAAACCGATCCGGAGCGGCCAAAGAATACCAGCGCCGTTTTGATCGTGCACGATGGTCGACTTATTGCAGAGCGTTATGCAGGGGGATATGACAGCAACAAGCCACACATGGGCTGGTCGATGACCAAGAGTATTACGAGCGCCCTGATTGGAATTCTGGTGAAGAATGGAAGGTTGAGTTTAGACAATCCAGTCCCTGTCCCTGAATGGCAGGGAGACGAGCGGCGTGCAATCACATTAAGCCAGCTGCTGCAGGCGAGCAGCGGACTGGAATGGACAGAATCTTACTTTGTGCCTACTTCACACTTTCACAAGATGTTCATTCTGCGCGATGACAAAGCGTCATACGCAGCGAGCCTTCCGCTGAAGCACGACCCGGGATCGTATTTCCAGTATTCCAGTGGCACTACAAATATTCTGTCACGACTGATCCGACAGACTCTTGGCGATGAAGCTTATTACAAATTCCCATATGATTCACTGTTCCATCCGATTGGAATGAATCACGCGCTCATTGAACCAGATGCATCGGGCACATTTGTCGGATCATCTTACAGTTTTGCTTCAGGACGAGACTGGGCACGGTTTGGGTTGCTTTACCTGAATGATGGAATTTGGAATGGGAAAAGAATCCTACCGGAGGGATGGGTCAAGTATACGATCACACCTGGAGCAGCGGCGTTGCGCGGCGAATACGGCGCTCAATGGCACCTCAACGCAGGCGGACCAGGCAATCCTGCCAACAGGAAATTTCCCAAACTTCCAACCGATGTGTATTGGGCTGATGGTTTTGAAGACCAATGGATCGTTATCGTTCCGTCACACAATTTGGTTGTGGTGCGACTGGGGGTATCTCATCACGGATTTCAGATTGAACGACTGGTCGAAGACGTGATGGCTTCAGTGAAGGATCTCGCTAAGTGAATGCAGCAATGAACGCCTGACATCATCACCGATATCAGTCAGGCATTACAACCTTGCTGGCCTTTGTTGTGTCCAAATACAGATACCAACCTTACCATGTCGTTTGAGAAATTCCTTGTCCCGTTGCGTTTTGTCATCGCTCTTTTCGCGTGCACTTTAGGTTCGGCTTTCACTGGGTTCGGACAGAATGCGAATTTTGAAGGCGACTCTATATATTATACACCGATATCAAAGACTCCTCCCCCAACAGTAGATCGTAACGTGGGGATATTCCGGGATACAACGCGACATGATCGGTTTGCTGGCTACTACTTTGATGTCAGTATCGGTACGCTTGGAGGATGCAATGATTGTTTCACTGGTACAGAACTTACCTTTTCTACTTCAACGACACATGGTGTGACGTTAGGTAAGAAGACCCGTGCGGGTATCGGTATAGGGTTTGACACCTACTTCGGCTGGCAGACAGTGCCTATGTTCGGCTCTGTGAGTTATGATTTGGCCGGAACAAAAAATACTCATGCCGTTTTTATCCAGGGACAATACGGCTGGTCATTCGCATGGCATGAGACGTTGCAATACGAATTGCCGTCCAAAGATGTTCAGGGAGGTACAATGTTCGGTGTGTTCGCCGGATATCGGGTTCGCTATCACAATCTGCGCATTTCGATATTGGCAGGCTTCAAACAGCAATTGGCAACCACCATTTATGAAAGAGAAACCTGGATACCCTCGGAGACCGGTGTGATGGTGCCGGGGACTCCCAGTCGAACGACCATCGAAACGACAATGGGTCGCGCCGCGTTTAACCTCGCATTATCCTGGAAGTAGTTTTTGACGTTAGGATCTGTTCGGGTTTGCTAATCAGGGAAATCGAACTGAGCCAAAGTAATCCGTAGCTCAATAGACCTTAACTAACGGCCGAAGTCGTCCTGCAGACGAACGATATCGTCCTCATCGGATGGCTTGCCTGCGTCTGTGTGTTGCCAGATCTCGGCTACCATGCCCCACCCGTCCAGGCCGACGAGCCGATGACGCTGCCCTTGTTTGAGACGGATGATTTCGCCGATCGCGAGTTTATGAACGGTGCCTTCCTGATCGGTTTCACTCGTTACAACCCCTGCGGTACCCGCAACAAGCTTCCATATCTCCGCGCGACGAAAATGATATTGCCACGAAAGTCTTTTGTTATTATCAACCATGAGGATCTTAGGGCTGAGCTTGCCACTGATCTTCAAAGTGTCGATCTCAATTCCGGGAAAATATCGTTTAGCGAATGCTGATGCCTGAGTTTCGTCGAGCACAAAAAAACCACCCCAGGGCCGGGACCAGTCTTTGGATGCTACTCTTAGGCCGAGTTTTGAAAGGTGCTGTTCTACTTCAGTCAGAACCTGTTCTTTCGAACCGGTGAGTTTAAGTTCGTTTTCCATCGTTGCATTCGGATTGAACCCGAAATTTAAAGATAAAATTCGACATATTAGTTGATGATCAGTCAGCAGGGTAACGGATACCGCACCGCTCCCTGATTCTGTCGAGTGTTTCCATTAAGAGCAACGAGTCATTGAATCTCATTACGGGACTTTCCTTTAAACCGTCACGTAGGCATTCCGTTACGTGTCGCGCCTCGAACTGGTAGCCATATCCCTCTTCGCGGTGGACATCGATTGTCTTCACGTCGTCGCGTCCCATAACCAACTCCAACTCACATGTCGCGTTATGAAAACGATTTTTCATTTTGATGTGCCCCCGGGTACCCATGATGGCGGCGGCGACCGGCGTCTCAACTTCGAAGGACGATGACAGCGACGCCAGTGCACCAGATTCAAATTGCAGGTTGATAGCGATTTGTTTATCCACGCCAGTGTCGTACGGCTCCATAATGGCGTTAATGGCCACGGGTCGTCCCAATAGTGAAGTAGCCAGAAACACGGGATATATGCCTACATCCAGCAACGATCCTCCACCGAGCAATGGATCGTAAAGTCTCTGGGCCGGTGCATCACCGCCGCGGAAGCCGAAGTCTGCCTGAATCATTCTGATCTCTCCAATGATTCCTTCACGCACGACCGACAACATCTTTTGATACTGGGGAAGGAATTTCGTCCAGAATGCCTCCATCAGAAACACGTTGCATTTTTTCGATTCTTCGATCATCTCCTTCACCTGACGAAGATTGAGGCCGAGAGCTTTTTCGCACAACACTGCTTTGCCATGGCGCAGACATAGGAGAACATGCTCATGATGAAAGCCATGTGGTGTTGCGACGTAGATCACGTCCACGTCGGGGCTGGTTACCAGTCGCTCGTAAGAGTCGAACGCAAACCTGGCGCCATAAGTGGAAGCAAATGACCGTGCGCGATCGCCTTCACGTGCGGCGACTGCAGTGAGCTCTGCATCGGCGACGAGCTTTAAGTCGCCGGCGAATTTGTTAGCGATCTTACCACATCCGAGTATTCCCCATCTTATTTTTTGCATGTGTCTTAATACTTTGCGTTCGCAACGAGGCAAGTTATGAAATCAAGGGCTCATTTTCAGTTTCAGCAATTCACTGTTGCAGATGATCAATGCAGCATGAAGGTTGGAACGGATGCAGTACTTCTTGCCGCCTGGGTAAGTATGCGTGACGCGAAGCATGTGCTCGACATAGGAACTGGCTCGGGAGTTATGGCGCTGATTGCAGCGCAGCGAACGAGCGCGGAGTGCCTGGTTTGTGGAGTTGAGATTCAACCGAAGGATTGTGCGCAGGCTGCTGCCAACGTAGCGGCCTCGCCATGGTCAAAGCGTGTGCAAATCATCTGCTCCGCCGTGCAGGATCATCAACCAGGTTATCGCTACGATGTCATCATTTGTAATCCGCCGTATTTTATCAACAGTCTCCGATCACCTGAAACTGGCCGCAATACGGCGCGTCATTCTATAACGCTGGATCATAATTCAATTGTCGATGCCGTCAACCGACTGATGTCGGAGTCTGGTACAGCAAACTTTGTGATGCCGCCAGACGAGGGCAATCAGCTGCGCGCGGCGATGGAGACAGCAGGTATGCAGCTGCAACGCTTTTGCCGATTCAGAACACGCGCTGGCAAGAAAGTGGAAAGAGTCCTGATGTCTTTTGGAAGGACTTTGAGTGAAAATCCGGAGGGGGTATCAGACCCCGCACAAGTTCATTCCATCGATGAGGAAGAAATTCTCTTGTATGAGCATGGTGGTGACTGGAGTGCTAAATATTCGGAACTTACGCATGATTTATATCTTCCCAGGACGCCATCGTTTCCAAAATCCCTTTGACCAGGGTATAACAGAAGGCCATCTTCACGAAATTCTTTAGTTGTTGGAACAACCGACTTTGAAAACTTCCCCTATTTTTGTTTTACATTAAACCGCTAACTATGAAACTAAAAAACATTGCCCCATTAGTATTGCTTTTTGCTGCTGGCGTCAGCTATGGTCAAACCACCTGGACGCTGGACAAGGCGCATACGAAGATCGGGTTTACCGTTACACACATGGCAGTAAGCGAAGTGGAAGGGAACTTCAAAGACTTCGATGGCTCGATAACAGCGAAAGGTGATGACTTTGATGGCTCAGCTATTGCATTCACTGCGAAAACAGCTTCGGTTGACACAGACAACGAGCGAAGAGATGGTCACCTTAAGTCACCGGATTTCTTTGACGCTGAAAAGTTTCCTGAGATCTCTTTTAAGGGTACGCTATCGAAGAGCGGCACCAAGTACGTTTTGAAGGGCGACCTGACTATGCACGGTGTTACTAAGCCAGTTCAGTTTGACGTGACATATGGCGGCACCATGAATTCCAATGACAAAGGCGGCAAGAAAGCTGGCTTCAAATTGTCAGGGGAGGTTGATCGCAAGGACTACGGATTGACGTGGGCTAAGACGGCGCCTGGTGGAGAGATGGTCGTTAGTGACAAGGTGCAAATTGTATGCAGAATTGAGGCAGACAAAAAAGTCTGACCTGTACTCAGATAGTATTTTAGGAACCCTCGCCACTGGCCGCGAATGGGCACAGCGAGGGTTCACTTGCCCAGACCATGAAGATCGAAGACGAAATCAAACAGCAGCGATTCGTAAGTGCGAATCAAAAAGCTGTGATTAACCTGTTGTACACAACCAACTGGCTACTCGCAAAACAGAAGGATGTCTTTAAGTCCTACAACGTTACGCTCCAACAATTTAACATCATGCGCATCCTGCGCGGACAACATCCCAAAAGCATCTCTGCTACTGAAATTAAAGCACGCATGCTTGACAAAAATTCCGATGTGTCTCGCCTCCTTGATCGCATGATAGTGAAAGGGCTCGTCGGAAAGAAAACGAGCATAAGTGATAAGCGGGCTGCCGATGTAAATCTTACATCGGAGGGTCTCCAACTTTTGGCTGAGATGGATAAGGTTCAACAAAAGCTCGACAACATTCTTGCACTAAACGAAGGCGATGCTCTTTTGCTTAGTGATCTTCTCGATAAGTCGAGGGGATAAGAATCAGATCTTAGCGAGCTCTTCTCTTACGAAGGTCATGAGTTCGTGAATGTACGCGCGGCTGAAGTCGAAGCGAATGCCGGCTGCTTTATAGATCTCCGGTATAGTTCTCATATAGCCCAACTTAAGTGCGGCCTGGTATCCGGCTAATCCTTTTTTGGGATCCTTACGGAAGTTGCGCCAGACAGCGATGGCGCCCAGTTGAGCCATGCCGTATTCGATATAATAGAACGGTACCTCATACAAATGGAGCTGTTTCTGCCATAAGTAGTCCTTAGCAGTTTGCAGCGATGACCAGTCAGTAACCGTATCAGCGAATCGATCAAAGATTCTATTCCATGCAGCCTTGCGGTCATCCATTGAATGGGAAGGGTTCTCATATATCCAGTGTTGGAACTGGTCAATCGTTGCTACCCACGGCAGTGTCTCAATGATATCTTCGAGATGTTCGCGTTTGGCACGCCTGAGGTCATCAGCAGATGGAAAGAATATATCCCAGTGATCCATTGAAATCAATTCCATCGACATGGAAGCTAACTCAGCAACTTCAGAGGGCGTTGACTTGAAATCATTCAATGGTAAATCGCGCGTTAGAAAATTGTGAACTGCATGGCCGCCCTCATGCATGATGGTAACCATATCGCGAAGTGTAGAGGTGGCATTCATGAAAATGAATGGAACTCCAATCTCTGCAAGAGGATAATTATATCCTCCCGGAGCTTTGCCCTTTCTTGATTCCAAATCGAGATGTCCCATTTCCTGCATGATCTCCAGGCATTGACCGAGGAAAGGATCCAGCTTTCGAAATACTTTGATAGTCTTTTCAGTTAGCTCCTTGCCGTTGGAAAATGGCTTAAGTGCCTCGCGTCCTTCGGGGTCTACTGCTTTATCCCAGGGTCTCAGAGAAGGTACTTTGAGCTGGCTCTTGCGCTCATTCGAAAAGATGTCCTGGATAGGAACGACCTCATGTGCGATAGCGTCATGAAAATCAAAACAATCCTGGGGAGTATAATCGAATCGGCCTAGCGACTTGAACATATAGTCGCGGTAGTTCCTGAACCCGGCATTGTGTGCAACGCGGTCGCGTAATGAAATCAACTTTGAGAAAAGGTCATCCAACTTTTCTTTATCCAGCAAACGCCGGTCAACGATCTTTCGATATACTTCTTCACGTTTAGACCTGTCTGGAGACTGTAGAAGGACAGATGCTTGTTGCAGGGTCAATTCCTTACCCTCAACTTCAACCGACATTGCTCCATTGATTTGGGCAAACTTTTGGCTCTCTGTGCTCATCTCTGTGAAAAGAGGCACGTTCTGCTCGCGAAAGATCTCAATCTCCTTTTTAAGGTTTCGGATCATAAGATCATATCCCTCTTGCTTCGATAGCGTATCGAGATATTCAGACGCGGCAGCCTTTTTATTGAGTTGATCGGCAACCGGAGCAATTTGTGGCTGGATGTTTTCAATGAAATCCTGATATCTCCCACGATATTGTTCGTTATCAGTATAACAGGTCATATTGATATAGCGCCAGGCAAGGTCCTCAGATAAAACTGACTCCAACTCGCTACGATCGAGAAACCATTTTTCCAGATCGTCGACACTCGAAATCTGGCGCACCAAAAGGTCATCGAACAATGGCTTTATCTGTCCCCAGGATGATACCTTGAAGTCGTCGGCTAGAAAATGACGGGCTGGCCGTTGTGGAATTTCAATAGCGTTCATTGGTTGTGGGTCTAATTGGAGACGCAAAATAGGAAATTGAGCAAACGAGGCAAAGCAACAGTAAGGTTACCCAATTAACGCTTTACCACGCTGTTGCCCTGCGTTCCAATCCTCCAGATGACATTGTTCACATCATCGGTAATTAAGAAGCCTCTTCCTTCAGGTAATAACGTAACGCCTACGGGACGGCCATATACTTTATCCTTTTTGATATCCGCCATAAACCCTGTAATAAAATCCTCAGGTGGACCCGATGGCTTACCATTCCTAAATGGAACAAACATTATTTTATATCCCGATAGTGTTGAACGATTCCATGATCCATGCTGCGCTATAATAGCTCCTTCACGATACTTTGCCGGGAACCTGTCGTTATCAACGAAGGTCAGTCCCAACGATGCGGTGTGTGATCCTAACCCTACATCAGGCACGACGGTCTCGTCCAATGATGATGACGGTCGGTCATCCTTAACCCGCACGTCCTTGTTCTTACCAAAGTATGAGTATGGCCAACCGTAGAACGCACCCTCTTTCACACTTGTGAGGTAGTCGGGCACTAGATCATCGCCAAGTAAGTCACGTTCGTTTACGACTGTCCAAAGGGTTTTCGTTCCTGGTGCCCATCCCATACCAACGGGATTCCGAAGTCCGGAGGCATAGATGCGCATCCCCGATCCATCCGGATTGATTTCCAAAATCGAAGCCTTCAACAACTCAGCTTCAAGGCCGTGTTCTCCGTTGTTGCTGCCTGAGCCGACTGCTATGTAGATTTTAGAACCATCCTTGCTCGCAATTAAGTTGCGGGTCCAGTGCCGGTTGTACTTGCCTGCCGGCAAGTCAATGAGCTTCTCACCTTTTCCTGTTATTTTCAAATCACCCGCACGGTATGGAAATCGATACAACGCGTCTGTGTTGGCAACGAATAGCCAGTTGTTGAGGATCAGAACACCAAAAGGCAGATTCAATCCTTCGAGAAATGTATGTCGAACTTCTGGTATCCCGTCTCCGTTTGTGTCGCGAAGCAGAGTGATTCTGTCCGCGCTATTCTTCATACTGTTAGACTTGTTGGCACCAATAAATATTGCACCGATCTTTTCAAGCCAGGAGTGCGGAGTATTGGATTCAACAACGAGAATGTCACCATTTGGAGTAACATAAGTAGTCCTTGGATTTTGCAGGCCATCGGCGAATCGCTCTACACTAAAACCGTTTGGTGCCGTCGGCTTTCTGCCGTTCTTCCAACCCTGGACCTTTGAAAAATTCATCTTTGATTTCGTGGCGTGCGGCTTCGGTAAGGCAATTGTATCCGCATCACCGTGCCCTTTCGAACCTTGTAGCTGAGCATAGCCTGGATGAACGGCGATGCTTAAGAGCAGAACCAGTACAAATGATCTTAGAAGTTTAGTAATTACATCTGAGTCACATTCATGCCCGAGGATGACGGCAGTACTGATGTAAAATTTGATTGTAGATTTCATGGCTTGATAAGTAAAGCAGGCTCCTTACTGTCAGCAATGGAAAACTGTGCCATCTCAAAGATTCGCAGGCGGTGACGTCTCCTTATATGCAGGCAGGCATATGACCTCCATAAGAACAAGGCAATGCTCAGTTGCCATGCGTGATGCCGCATCACCATTGATGAATTAAATACACAGTATGAAGGAGGAATGAATCAACTGTTGAGGACAGCGGAAAGGCGCATCCGCAGGCATTCAGACCTAGCCGTTACGACTGCCTGCGTATAATTCGTATTCAAACAACCTGCAGTCTATGCGTGCAGAGTAGAATTCGATTCGTCGGGACGCGCGCAATCCTATCTTTTTGGCGAGGTCGAGGTTCCCTGTAAATATATATCCAAGATAACCCTGGCATTTCTTCTTGAGAAAGTCGCCCATCCGTGCGTACGTTTCTTCCAATTCGCTCGCCGCGCCCAGTCGTTCTCCGTATTCCGGATTAAAATATACAACGCCGGGTGATGAAGGGACAGGCGTATCGGCAAAATCGCATTGTCTGAACGTTATGAGGTTGTCGACCCCTGCGAACGATGCATTCTTTTGTGCGATATCGACGGCGTCGCGGCTTATGTCGGTGGCTATTACCTGGAGGCCGGGAATATCGACAACCTGTTTGCGAACGCGGCGCAGTGCATCGTCGTATGCCTTTTTGTCGTAACCGCTAAAATGCATGAAGGAATAGTTTTCCCTGAACAAGCCAGGAACGCGATTAGTGGCAATCAGAACAGCCTCGATCGCAATGGTTCCAGAGCCACACATAGGATTGACGAAGGGCGACGTGCGATTCCACTTCGTAGCCAATAGCGTCGCCGTTGCGAGTCCCTCGAGCATGGGAGCTTTTCCCGGTATCATCCTATATCCGTGTTTTGCCAGTGAATCTCCCGAAGTGTCAATAAAAATCTCAGCCTGTTCGCCCTTCCAAAAAAGATAGACGACGGCCCCGGAAAGTTCGGAGCCAGAATTTGGACGCCGCCCGTTAATCCGCACCATGCGATCGACTATAGCATCCTTAACCCGCACGTTGGCAAACATGCTGTTGTTAATAGTCGGATGATCGACGTTGCTGGTAACGGAAAAGTAATCGTCGGGTCCAAGCAATTTTTCCCAGGGCATATCTACTATATTCCGATAAACATCATCCGGGTGGTTTGCCCGAAAGGCATGCAAAGAATAGTGAATCTGACTCGCGCACCGAAGATTGAGATTAAGTGAGATGCATTCGTTCATCGACGCATGGATGATGACGCCAGTCGGAAATACACTTTCCGGAACGACCCCCAGAGCTTTGATCTCGGACTCTAGATAAGGAGCAAGGCGCTTACTACAGGTAACAACAACTTTAGAACGGGTGGTGAATGGCGCAAGGATCATCTTAGGGACGGGTTCGTCATTTTACAAACATAATTTCCTTCATCCCAAAAGATGCGCGTTCATCGTTAATCATGACGTTTAATTTTCCCGCGGAGTCTATACCGGATATTGTACCCCTGAACGTTCCGCGATCAGCAGATTCAAACTCGTGCAATTCGTTTGCCCAGTACAATCGGGCCTCGTATTCTGAGACTAAAGTATCCTTGTTGCCCTGCCTCAATTGTAAGTATCTCGCTTCAATGAATGGTACGAGAGCACTCAGGCAAACGTCGAGATCGTAAGCGTTCCTGGTCGCAACAGACAATGAAGTAGCTGTCGAGATTGAGAATGTTTGCTGGTTGATATTCAGGCCAATACCTAGCACTGACCAAATCAATTGATTACCTCGTATTTGAGATTCGACTAGAATTCCGCAAACCTTCTTATTACCAATATAGACATCATTTGGCCATTTGACAGATACCTGACTACACCCCTCCTCTATCAGGAAGTCTGCAACCGCCAGCGCGCTACACACGTTCAGTAAGAATTGGTCGCTAAGAAGGAGGAACGTGGGCTTCAGTATAACCGAGAAGGTGAGGTTTTCACCAGGAGCAGCTTTCCAATTATTTCCACGCTGGCCGCGGCCTGCAAATTGGTTGTTTGTAATTATGATTGTTCCTTCTGTTGGTGGCGGAACTTGCTGACAACGATCGAGTGCGAAGCTGTTTGTGGAATGACATTCCGGCATAAAAACCACTTCCTTACCCATGAAAAGCGATTTGGCAGGAATTTTATACAAAGTATTTTGATTAATTTTGTGGGTTAAACGTAAAGCATTAAAGATTAATGGCCAAAAAAAGAAAGGGAGCCAGTTCAGAAAAGCTAAGTGATGCCATTGTAAAGGGAATGCAGGAGAAAAAAGCCACTGATATAGTGGTCATGGATCTTCGAAAAATAAAGAATGCAGTAGCCGACTTTTTTGTGATATGTTCGGGGAATTCAGATAAGCAACTTGATGCTATATCTGACTCGATTGATGCTGAAGTATTTAAGGCGTTAAAAGAAAATCCCTGGCATACGGAGGGTAAGAACAATAAAGAGTGGATGTTACTCGACTATATTGACGTTGTTGCTCATGTATTTCGGAAGGACAAGCGCGAGTTTTATGCACTGGAGAGACTTTGGGGCGATGCCGACATTCGGGAAATCGACTAAAAATCACTTACGCAGCTCCTAACAAATCGACTAATAACCAGATACTTAAATAGACTGAACTAAATTTTTGATTAATAACTAGAAATGGCTGACAAGAAAGATAATAACAAGCCGCTGCTGCCGACGAAACCGCCACGTGGTAACTACCAGATTTGGGTTATCCTGGCTTCTATCGCCGTTATTCTGGGCGTCATGTATTTCAGCAACTCCAGCAATTTGCAGGACCTGGATTACGATGATTTCAAACAGATGGTGAAGGCTGGCGACGTGCGTCGGGTTACTTTGGTACAAAACCGAAAATTCGTTGAAGTGACGCTGAAGAATGAGGCGTTGCAGAATGCAAAATATAAGGACCGGCTTAATCAGGGTACTTTTGGTTCCAGCAGTGCGTCAGGTCCACACTTCGTCATGAAGGTGGTTGACTCCGGCAATTTTGACCAGGAGTTTCGCGTGTTCCGTGACAAACTAACCACTGAACAATCTCCTGAGTATAAAACAGAAGACCGCGAGGATTACTTCCAGGTATTCATTCAATGGGGATTCCTGTTCCTGTTGCTATTTGGTTTTTGGATGCTCATGCGCAGAATGACAGGCGGCGCGGGTCCCGGCGGGCAGATATTCAATATCGGAAAGTCGAAGGCTGCCCTCTTTGATGCGGAAAGCAAAGTGAAGATCACCTTCGCAGATGTAGCCGGTTTGGACGAAGCGAAGGAAGAAGTGAAGGAAATTGTTGACTTCCTAAAGACGCCAAGTAAATTCACGCGCCTCGGTGGAAAGATCCCCAAAGGTGCTTTGCTGGTAGGCCCTCCAGGAACTGGTAAGACCCTCCTTGCAAAGGCGGTAGCCGGTGAAGCTGGTGTTCCGTTCTTCTCACTGTCAGGTTCCGACTTCGTTGAAATGTTCGTTGGTGTGGGTGCTGCCCGTGTTCGTGACCTGTTCAAACAGGCTAAAGAGAAAGCACCTTGTATTGTATTCATCGATGAAATTGATGCTATAGGACGTTCCCGTGGTCGTGGGCAGTTGCCCGGAGCAAATGACGAACGTGAGAATACGCTGAACTCGCTTCTCGTAGAGATGGATGGTTTTGCTACGGATTCGGGAGTAATCATTCTGGCAGCAACGAACCGTCCTGATGTACTCGACTCTGCTCTCTTACGACCTGGCCGTTTTGACCGTCAGATCAGTATTGATAAACCAGATATCGTTGGACGTGAAGCAATCTTCAAGGTGCATTTGAAGCCGATCAAGCTTGATGCGGGCGTAGATGTGAAGAAGATCGCAGCACAGACTCCAGGATTTGCTGGGGCAGAGATCGCCAACGTCTGCAACGAGGCTGCGCTTATTGCGGCCCGCCGTGACAAGAAAGCAGTTGATATGCAGGACTTCCAGGATGCCATTGATCGTGTGATTGGTGGGTTGGAGAAGAAGAACAAAATTATACTCCCAGAGGAGAAAAAGATCGTTGCCTTTCACGAGGCAGGTCACGCAGTCGCAGGATGGTTCCTGGAGCATGCTGATCCATTGGTTAAGGTGAGCATTGTACCCCGTGGGGTTGCTGCGCTCGGCTATGCCCAATATCTCCCCCGCGAGCAGTTCCTTTATCAAACTGAACAAATGCTTGACGAGATGTGCATGGCATTTGGAGGACGCGCCGCTGAGGAAATCGTGTTCGGTAAAATCTCAACGGGCGCGCTAAGCGATCTCGAGCGCATTACCAAGATGGCCTACAGTATTGTGTCGATCTATGGTATGAACCCGACTATTGGCAATATCTCATTCTACGATTCGAAGCAGTCGGAGTACTCGTTCCAGAAGCCTTACTCTGAAGCAACGGCGGAGAAGATTGACAATGAAGTGAAGCGTTTGATCGATGAGGCATATGAGCGTACGAAGCGTCTGCTGACACAGCATCGCCAGCACCTCGATCTCATTGCAAAGGAATTATTGGAGAAAGAGATTCTGTTCCAGGCAGACCTTGAAAGACTAATTGGAAAGCGTCCTTTTGAAAAGCTCACTACTTACCAGCAGTTTACTAACGGGCAGGGTAAGTATGAGAAAAAGCAGCACGAGAATGAGCAACCTGGAGTGGATCCGACTCCTACGCTTGAAGGCGAGCGTGAAGATCTGTCTTAAGTCTTATCGCTTCATACAGGAGTTGGCCTGAGTCCTCTCCAGCGAGATTTGTCGCGAATAATCTTACTTTTGAACTCAGGTGGACTGTCCACCTGAGTTTTTTTATGTCTGAACAGATCACTGGCCTCGCCGGAAAGAAAATCTACTTTGCATCCGACTTTCATCTCGGAGTACCAACTCCGGAGGCAAGTCTAGAGCGCGAAAGGAAAATAGTACGATGGCTCGACTCCATCAGGCATGACGCTCATACTATTTACCTTCTTGGCGACATCTTTGACTTCTGGTTTGAATACCGTCACACCATTCCCAAAGGATTCATACGACTTCAGGGAAAGCTTGCCGAATTGCGTGACGCCAACATCCCCATCAAGTTTTTTACAGGTAATCACGACATGTGGATGTTTGATTACTTTGAAAAAGAATTAGGGATACCCGTGCATCGCGATCCCCAACAACTGAATGTTGGTGGGCAAAAACTAATGATAGGCCACGGCGATGGTCTTGGGCCGGGAGATTTTCAGTATAAGATTATCAAGTGGTTTTTTAATAGCAGTCTTTGTCAGTGGCTATTTGCCCGCCTTCATCCGAACTTCGGAATAGGAATTGCAAAATTCTGGTCACGCAAGAGTCGGATAAGCAACGATAAGAAGGGTGAAGACGAGTTTAAGGGAGAGGACAATGAGTATTTGCTAATCTATTGCCGCGAAGTCGAAAAACGCGACCATCACGACTTCTATATTTTCGGACATCGTCATCTGCCCCTCGATATTAAGATTGGAGACCGCAGCCGCTACATCAACCTTGGAGAGTGGGTCAACTTTAACACGTTTGGGGTTTACGATGGAAATAATATTGAGCTGAAGACGTTTGAAGGCTAAGTGCTCGTAGCATATATGCAATTGATGAAAGATTTAGATTGGGGCCGTAATGTCATTGCCCGGCATGTGGAGTTAACTGGAGACAGGATATTGCATTGTGCTATGCTAATCGCCATGATAGCTCTAGTCGTGCCATCGAATGCCCAACGCCCGACTAAGTCCATTTCCCTGGAGGATGAAGTAGCAGATGTTGCAATCGACCGCCCCGGGGACTTGTACGCGACGCTTCGAAATGGAAAGATTTTTAGGGTTGATGCCGAAGGTAACGTCCTTCCTCTTTCAGGGTTATCACAGCGACCTACGCTTTTTGATCCGCGCGATGGGTCTCGTTTGTTTGCCTACTATCGCGAGACCCAGCGATATGCCTATTTCAGTATGTCACGGGAGATGTCGTCGCACCAGGTCGATTCTGCATTTGCTATAAGTCCGTGGCTGATTTGTCCGAGCGGCGATCATAATGTTTGGATTGCCGATGCTGCGGACAATTCAATACGCAAAGTCAACAATGCAACGTCGAGGATAGACGCCGAAATAAGATTTGAACCAGGAGTATCTGCAATTCGCTACATGCGGGAATACCAGGGCTTTCTGTTTGTGCTGCACCCTGCCCGGGGAATTATCGTGTTCAGTTCAATGGGCAAAGAATTGAGGACTATAGGAACGGGACAGATTGCCTATTTCAACTTTCTCGGCGAGGAATTATACTATCCAGACGGAGCGGAGCAGCTCACTTTCTTCAATCTGTTTAACGCCGATAACCGATCTGTGAAACTTCAACGGAAGGCAACATTTTCTCTGTTGACCGATACGCGTGTTTTTTCAATCCAGCAGTCTCGCGTGGAAATTTTCCAGGCACCACGATGAGATATTGGACGCGGAAAACTGTTCACTTTTGAACATATTTGTACATTCAAGGACATGCAGGTGCATCCAGCAAGCCAAAAATGGCGTTTTATTGGTTGGCACAATATTCCCTGATAAGAATCAATTCACCTAAATCCAGACAATCATCAGACAATGACTTCGGAAGGCGGCAAAATCCTGATGATCGACGATGATGAAGACGTTCTGCTGGCAGCTAAGATGCTGTTGAAGAAGCAGAGCCATCACGTGATCATCGAAAAGAACCCCAAAAAGATTCCTTTTCTACTGAACAACGATACGTATGATGTTATCCTGCTTGACATGAACTTCAGCAAAGACATCACGAGCGGCAAAGAGGGCTTTTACTGGCTTGAACAGATCCTGCAACACGATCCGTCGGCTGTTGTAATCCTCATTACAGCATTCGGTGATGTTGAAATGGCAGTGCGGGCACTGAAGCAAGGGGCAACAGATTTCATTCTTAAGCCCTGGCAAAACGAAAAGCTGATTGCCACTATCTCGACGGCAATCCGACTGAAGCAATCGTACAATCAGGTCGATAAGCTGAAGAAGGCAAAGGAGATGCTTGAGGAACAAATCAGCAAACCCTTCGGCGAGATCATAGGAGAAAGTGGTTCGATCCGTGAAGTTTTTGGACTGATAGACAAGGTTGCCCGGACAGATGCAAACGTACTTATCCTGGGAGAAAATGGTACAGGAAAAGAACTCATCGCCCGCGCGATTCATCAACGCTCATTGCGGAAAGACAACAGCTTCGTATCTGTGGATATGGGAGCAATAACGGATACCCTATTCGAAAGCGAGCTTTTCGGACATAAGAAGGGGGCGTTCACTGATGCCCGCGAAGACAGGCCGGGTCGTTTCGAATTAGCTAATGGAGGAACGTTGTTTCTCGACGAAATCGGAAATCTTAACCTTAGTCTCCAAAGCAAACTGTTAAGCGCATTGCAGTCGCGAATGGTGACAAGAGTTGGCTCAAATCAGCCAGTTCCTGTTGACATCAGGCTTGTTTGCGCGACTAATATGCCGCTGCACAAAATGGTTCAGGAAGGAACCTTCCGTCAGGATCTTCTCTACAGGATCAATACGGTCGAAATCCGGGTGCCTCCCCTATCAGAAAGGGTTGAGGACATTTCATTGCTTGCTGACCATTATCTGAACTATTACGCACGGAAGTATCACAAGCACGTCAGCACAATTGCTGCTGATGCGATGGACCGGCTTAAGCGTTATGCCTGGCCAGGTAACATCCGCGAGTTACAACACGCCATAGAGCGTGCTGTAATCATGACTGATTCATCATCCCTTCAGGAAAGTGACTTTCTTTTAAGTCGATCGCTGACCTCGGGGCCGGTAAACAATACCCTTAACCTCGATGAAGTGGAACGGGCAGCAATAGCCAAGGCGTTGCAAATGCACAATGGTAACATCTCGAAGGCGGCCGACGAGTTGGGGCTAACAAGGGCCTCGCTCTACCGACGCATGGAGAAATATGCACTTTAACTGGAAATCACCTGTATTGCCCAGGATAGCATTCCTGGCGGCGTCTATCTTTCTTTTCTCCTTCTTTGCGTTTTCAAGAGGAGAATGGCTGTATGCGCTGCTCTTCCTCGCGGTGAGCGCCTATCAGGTGAAGCTTCTTATTGAATACCTCGATCGATCAAACGAAAATCTTGCTTCGTTTCTCGATTCAATACAATTCGATGATCTCTCCTACTCCTTTAAGACTGAGAGTGCGGATCCTGCCGTCAAGCGGCTTCATCAGGAAATGAATGAGGCGATGACCAAACTGCGCTCTTCGCGCCGTGAGAAGGATTCCGAATTTCTGTTCTTTAAGAACATTGTAATGCATGTAGGGATCGGGTTGATTGTGTTCCGGGAAGATGGCAGCATTGAAATATTTAACAGCGCGGCCCGAAAACTTCTGCGGATTAACCGTGCAGAGAACGTGAATGATCTCCGGGCTGTTAGTGAGACTCTGGTTAACGTCGTCGAAAAACTCAAAACTGGTGGCCGCGAATTAGTGCGCCTTCGAATCGGTGAGGAATTTGTCCAGCTATCTATCTACGCGATAGAACTCACTCTGAGAGGCGAGAATGTTAAGCTCATTTCCATTCAAAACATTCAAAGCGAACTCGAAGAAAAGGAAATGGAGGCCTGGCAAAATCTCGTGCGCGTACTTACTCACGAAATCATGAATTCTGTTACTCCGATCTCTTCCCTGGCCGGTATTGTTGAAGAAGAACTGAAACCATTTGTAACCAACGGAGGAGGCGATGCGCTTACACAGGATCAATTGAGTGACATTCACTTGTCGTTGCAGACGATCAGTAAGCGCAGCGATGGGCTGATTCACTTCGTAAAAGAGTTCAGAAGTCTCACCAGTATCCCGAAACCCAGACCTGTACAAATCCAAATTGATAATCTGTTTGATGAACTTTCAATGTTACATCGGCGAGACCTTGTTGATCGTAACATTACGCTTAAGACAACTATATATCCGGAGGACCTTACGATATCTGCAGACAAGAACATGATTGAACAGGTGCTGATCAACTTGCTGCGAAATGCGATTCAGGCCTTTGAAGACCAGGAGACAAAAACAATTGAGCTCAGGGCGTCAGTTAATGACAAGTCGCGGCCTGTGATATCTGTCAAAGACAATGGAAGCGGCATAGATCCCGAGGCCATGGAGAAGATCTTTATTCCCTTCTTTACCACGAAGAAAACGGGCTCAGGGATTGGCTTGAGTCTATCACGCCAGATCATGCGTCAGCACCAGGGCACGCTCACGGTTAAGTCAACCGTTGGAAAAGGAACTGAGTTTTTCATGCGATTTTGAAGCGTCAGGCTTCACTGGTACCCGGTTTTAATTGTGGATTCGCAATTCTCAATTCTCAATTTTAATTTAGCTTTGCAAAACTTTAAAAGGCGCTATGCAAGACGTACCGGAAAAAGTCACAAAGATACTCACTGAGAAGCTAGGCATCGCACAATCTGAAATTACACCGGATGCAAACTTTGTAAAGGACCTGGGTATTGATTCGTTGGACTACGCGGAGATTGTAATGGAATTTGAACAAACCTTCGACATCCGTATTCCTGACGATGACGCAGAAAAATTGCAGACGTTCGGCCAGGCTGTAAAGTACATACAGGACAAAATGAAAAAGTAGTAGCCCCTGGCTGCTGACGGGACAGGGCAATTTTTTTTCTCGGAACACGAGCAATGCCATCTCCAACAGAAAATAAGAAATTCACTTTTATTGTCAATCCGAGAGCAGGTGTTGGCCAGGGGACGACTCTGGAACAACTTGTTACGCGTTCGGCAACGGTACACAACGCGGCCTTTGACATCAGGTATACGCAGTCCGCAGGTCACGCCACAGTTCTGGCGTCGGAAGCATCAAGAGATCATTCAGATGTTGTGGTTGCCGTAGGTGGCGATGGTACCATCAATGAAGTTGCCAGAGGATTAGTTGGGACTCAAACGACCATGGGCATTGTTCCGCGCGGGTCGGGCAACGGACTCGCCAGGCATTTAGGCATACCGTTGAACACTGCTCAGGCCGTCGACTACCTGTTTACAAGTGACGAACTGGCGATAGACGTATTTACTGTCAACGGAAAACTTTCCTTAAACGTGTCAGGCATTGGCTTCGACGGTCACGTCACGAATTTGTTTGGCGTTAAGAGCGGACGGGGTCTGATGGGCTATGTAACTGTTTCTATCAGAGAGTTCACTACTTTCAAGGAATTCAAGGCAGTGGTCAGGACAAAGGAAGTAACCATAGAACGGCATGCATTTATCATTGCCATCGCGAACTCGTCACAATACGGCAACAACGCTTACATAGCGCCGGCTGCCTCTGTCTGCGATGGTCTGCTCAACGTAAATTTTCTCAAAAAGATCCCGTTGTACAGAATGGATTTCCTCTACGATTTTTTTGCCGGCAAAGTTGGGCAATCGCCGTATAGTGAAATTCTGGAAACCGCAGCCATAGAGATCACAACAAGTGAAGCCGTTTCCTATCATGTTGACGGCGAACCAGCCGGCACGGCGGATCACTTTGATATTAAATTAACACCGGGAGCGCTAAAGGTTCTTTATCCTTCCCGCATTAAGACAAGGATTTGATTTTACCTTCCTTCACTACGCTTCGGCAGCACTGAAACATAAATCACGCTAGTCGGGTGACATCGTATTACGTCTATAACACTATATCTTTGATTACGGGCGTGTATCACCCCGAAATCAGTATAACTTGAAAGACTCATTAACCACCATCCCATGAAAACCCGATTACTCTTATTGGTGCTGCTGTCCGCGGCAGGCACCGCGTCTGCGCAAATCAGTACGCCCCCCAGCGGCGACAACCAGAAGGCTTCGGTCACGCAAATGATCGGAATCGTGTCAACTACTATAACCTACAGCAGCCCCGATGTTCACGGAGCTAATGGGGAAGATCGTAAAGGTCATATTTGGGGAGAACTTGTGCACTATGGATTTGTAGACCAGGGCTTCGGGCCTTCGAAGGCTGCACCCTGGCGTGCAGGAGCAAATGAAAATACGACGATAAAGTTCTCTCACGACGTTGTGATAGAGGGTAAGACGTTGAAAGCGGGGACTTATGGATTATATCTGGCACTTTCAAAAGAGGGGCCGTCACAATGGATCTTCAGTAAGAACTCCACGTCATGGGGTAGCTACTTCTATAACGAGTCGGAAGATGCACTTCGTGTAACTGCTTCATTGGAAGATTGGCCGTATACAGAATGGCTCACTTACAACTTCGATGATCGCCAGCCGAAGTCTGCTCATGCTTACCTCGCCTGGGAAAACAAGCGCATAGGTTTCAAAGTTGAAGTACCCAATGTACTTGAACTTTACGTCGATAAGATTCGCGGCGAGCTGAATGGAAGTGAAGCGGGTTTCGATTACAAGAACCTTGCAGCAGCTGCACGTTTCTGTGCACAGAATAACGTTGCCTTAGATCAGGGATTGCAATGGGCCGATCTTGCTATAAGCATGCCATTTGTTGGGAAGAAGGATTTCGAAAGTTTGACATCAAAGGCCATGGTTCTAAACGCCATGAACAAAACGGCAGAAGCAGATGCAGTAATGGCAGATGCCATAAAACTACCTGGAGTTTCAGTACAAGAAGTTCATGACTATGGAAGATCCTTGCTGGCAGCCAAACGAACGGATAAGGCCCTGGAAGTATTTCAACTCAACAAGAAACTTCATCCTGACGATAAGTTTACCACCTATGTAGGTCTTGCGCGCGCTTATACCGCGATGGATGACAAGAAGAATGCGATCAAGAATTGGGAGACCGCCATCAAAAATATTCCCGAAAGTCAAAAGGCAAACGCTGCCTACTACGAAGGCGAATTGAAGAAACTTAAGGGGTAAGAGAGTGCACCGGCTGGTGAACCGAACGATGTTGCTTTACATCAGGGCGAACGGTAAATGTAAATGTTGAACCTTTACCAAATTCGCTTGTAGCCCAAATAGAGCCGCCATCTTTCTCGATGAACTCTTTAGTAAGGAGCAGGCCAATACCTGCTCCTTTTTCCTGATGTGTACCCGGATTTGTAAAGTGTGTAGCTGCATTAAACAGTCGGCCAAGATCTTTGGAGGTCATACCTATTCCTGAGTCGATCACAGAAATCTCAAAGAACTCCCCTACCCTTCTCTCGCTGATACGAATGAGCCCGCCTGGTCTGTTAAATTTGATGGCGTTTGCCAGGAGGTTTCGGATCACCAGTCCCATGTGGTTCTTGTCGGCGATGATTGACAGTGATTCATCGACCTCATTAAGGATGGTGATGTCTTTCTGACGAGCTACTTCACTGAACAGATCAATCTTTTCTTCGATGACTGGTTTCAGCCGCATAGCCACCGGGTTACTCTGCAATCCGTTCAGTTGCGACTGTGCCCACACCAATAAGTTGTCAAGATCACCCTGAACCGCGTCGAGGTTCTTGCGCAACTTTCGTGAGGATTCTATAAACTCATCCTTTGATAATCCTCCCAATCCCATAACAGTCACCAATCCGCGTAAACTGGCCAGCGGGCTTCGCAGGTCGTGACTGATGATTGAGAACAATTTATCTTTCGTTGTATTAATACTTTTCAGTTGAGCTGCCTGTTCAGCAATCTCCATGTTCTTCGAGGCAAGTACATCGTTAGCCCTTTTCTTGAGTCTGTTGCTGTACAACAAGACAAATGCGAGAATGACCATCAGCGAAAGACAGCCAATTGAAAAATACATCCACAGCCGTTGACTGTTGATCTCCTTTTGCTTCAGCTCAGCTTCCTTTGTTAACAATTCGATCCGGGCTTCTTTAATTTCAGAATCAAACCTGGCCTGCAGCAAAGCAGTGGCTTCGTTGTTTCGTTGTTGTTGCAGTGAGTCATGAACGGCCAGATATTGACTTTGATAATCATAAGCGCGGTGCAATTCACCGATCGATGCGTGGATCTCGGCTATTAACTTCAGTGATCTTTCGAGCTCGCTCCTAAATCCATGTTTGCGCGCGACGGTCAGATTAGCGATGAGTGTGTTTAATGCCTGTGGATTTTTTCCAAGAACATAATATGCTTTTCCAATTCGATGATTGGTTGATACCTGCAGAAAGACATTTTGCAGCTCATTGCCAATCAGCAATACATCATTAAATTTTAATAGTGCGTCCTGGTAACGGCCTTGCGCCATATCAACATCACCCAGTGTACGAAGGGCAAAGGCCAACAGATATCTTGTATTTGCCTGTTTACTAAGCGTAAGAGCTTGCTTTCCATAAAGCACAGCGGAGTCGATCTGTTCGTTTTGAAGAAAGCAAAAAGCTATGTTGTTGATGCTCCTGGCCATCGCCTGCAAGTCGTTAATCTTCTCGCTGATTACAAATGCTTTCTTGAAATTGGCAATGCCTTCGAAATACTGTTTCTGCTCGATGCGAACTGCTGCGATGGTGTTCAGGCATTTTGCTGTTAACACTTTGTCGCCGATAGCTTCTGCAAGTTTTAGTGCTTCAGCCGACAATTCAAACGCTTCTGAGAATTCGCCGCGTCTGTAATAGATCCATCCAATATTTTCCAACGCACCGCAGTGTCCTCTCTTGTAGTTTAGCAGAAGCGCGAGGTCGCGAGCTTCTTCAGCATATTGTAAGGCACGATTACTGTCTTGTTCCCGAATAGTGGTCGACAGTAAATTCAATTGCCAGACACGCATCGAGTCCGATGGAGTTGTTTTGATGATGTTCAGAAGACTGTCTGAGTCAATTCTCTGACTAAAAGCAGGCACGACCTGAAGTGTCAGCAGGAACCAAAACAGCAGAGAGCGATACAACATAAGGGTAGAGATCCAGAACGGTTTCGAAACTTCGCAAAGTCGCCGAACTAATTCCCGTCGAATCCCGGGCAAAACCTACACAGGTTAAGTTGCCAACGTCGAAATCATGAAAAAACGATTGAAAGAGACCTTTCTACCGATTTCGCAACTCGTTGCCGTACACGAAAATACAAGGCGCGCAAACTAGCGCTGGCTGCAATAGTCTTCGTCGAACTGCCCGATTGGCTGCCCGGGGGGAATCTTAACATCCTTGCTCCTCCGCAGAGATTCCTGGCCATCCTGGTTCTTGCGGATAAGATCCGCGGATGCCGTGTAATGTGCCTTCCATTGCTCGTCGCTTGCGAGGTCCGCCTGTTTGGTGAGCCACAATTTCAGCTGGTTTGCTTTGAACAGGGCGATGGACCTTACCTGCTGCGATGCATCCTGATCGCGGGAAAGCTCAAGTAGTTGTCCGATGAAAACGTCGCTGGTTGTAATTTGAACTGCTGCACCGTATCCTTTCAGTGGCGCCGATTTCGTGGTGGACGTTGCAATTCTGTCGATCACAGACTCCAGAGATGGCTGTTTAGGATCGCGCGCATGATGCTCATACAACCGCGCTGCACGGGCAGGGTGAAGAAGTAGCCCTATCGTTAGACTGGCTGCATTCTCGGCCGCCGCTAAGCCATCAAACGTCAGATCGGTGCGACCGCTGATCAATTCCCTGTGAGGATCATAAAACATTGGCCGGGGTGGAATGTTTTGCAAGATTTTCTCAGGCAGGGCCAGTGTCTCGGGTGACAACGTCTTTAGGAGGACCGACAGCGCGCGGTCCTGAGATTCAGGTGTTATGAGTTCAGTGACAGGCTGTGAGTCGCCGCGCAATGCGTATCTATAATTCAATCCTCCAACAACTTTGGCGGTGGCCTCTGTCTGATAACGATGAAAGTAATACATTGGAACGAGGACCTCCTCTAACGTTGCCCAGGGTGCACCAGGTCTTATGTTTTTCTCTCCGAAGTTTCGTAATGCAATACCTCTGATCTCGAGAACGCGGTCGAGTTCAGTAGCCGCATCGTTGCCGTTGTCCCAGAGGTGGGCAAAGGGATGGGCACCGCCACGGGGACGTGCATCCTGGTCAGAGAGAAACGTTAGTCCATCGCTAAGGCTTTTGCTGATGATTGTATTCAGGGCAGACTTTTCATCAGTCCCATCAGCGAAATCCTGATACCCAAATTGGATCGAGACTTTGTCCCATGCTCCAATCTTATTGTCGTAGGCTTGTTGCAGCGAAAGTTTTCCATCCTGAATAGCGACATAGGGGTGCGGGTAATCCATTACAGAAGCATTGTGTTCAGCGCTTGCGCTATAAGCGTGAGCCAGTCCCAGCGTATGGCCGACTTCATGAGCAGACAATTGTCTCAGCCTGGCCAGTGCCATCTCCTGCATTTCTGGTGGCACTTGTTCGTTCGCATAGGGCGCCAACAATCCTTCAGCTATTAAAAAGTCTTGTCTTACCCGAAGCGATCCTAGTGTAACATGACCTTTGATGATTTCTCCTGTCCGTGGATCTGTAACGGATGCGCCATACGACCATCCGCGAGTGGATCGGTGTACCCATTGAATAACATTGTAGCGGACATCCATTGGATCAGCATCCTCAGGCATCATTTCAACAATGAAGGCATTGCGATATCCCGCAGATTCAAACGCCTGATTCCACCACCGTGCACCATCCAGCAAGGCAGAACGAATAGGCTCAGGTGTTCCACGATCAAGGTAATAAACGATAGGCTTTACGGGGTCGCTAATGGTTGCCGTTGGGTCCTTCTTTTCAAGTCTGTGACGGGCGATGAAACGTTTTTCAATTGGCTCACTGATTGGCGTTGCATAATCAAAATAAGAGATGCCGAAGTATCCCGACCGGGGATCGTACTTTCTTGGTTTATATTGATTATCCGGCAACTCAACGAACGAATGATGCTGGCGGACAGTTACGCTTTCAGGAGAAGGCACGACACTGCGAATGAACTCTCCCTGAGGATTTCCAGTGAAAGTAAGAATGGCTTCAAATTCAGAATTCTTAGGAAAATTCTTTGTGCCTTCCTGAAAGAGAGCGCTGCGTTGATCGTCAAGGCGATAATCACCCTGTTTTTCATCCCTCAGTCGTTGCGCCACGCCGTGAGCATCACGGAGAAAAAATGAAGTAGCATCCACTAACACTTTTCCATTGCTCTCCGCCTCGATAGAAAAGCCCCAGAGCACGGACTGTGCAAAAGCCTCCTGTACCGCGCGGCGTTCGTCTTTGCTTTCGGTTATTGCCCGATACATGTAATTGGGTTCCACGAGCAATACCTTAGAGCCTCTGCGATCGAACTTTACCACGTGTACACCACCTATCTGCCCTCTGTCAAGCCCGAGATCGTTGGATCCGACGCCTGCTGTTAGTGAGCGTACGTATAACAGCTCCTCACTAAATTTTTCAATAGTGAGATAGATCTTATCCTTTTTTTCATCATAGTAAAAGGAAATAAAACCTGGGAATTGTTTCATCCCGGATACTTTTGATGCGATAGCATCCTGCGATGCAGCAGGAGATACTTCCGATTTCTTCTTTTGAGATAATGCCGGGGTGGTAGATATAAAGCACGTGGCTATACTAATGATCACCACGAGCGGCAACCGAATGAGGTCAAACTTATACCTGGCAAACGAATTCGACGAACACTTGAAACGAACGGCGTCGGTGGCGTCAGCGTGGGGGTGCTTCTTCATAGCTTTAGGTTAGGACACTAAGCTATGAATTAAAGATAGTCTGGCAAAGCCCCGGGTTACTGCGTCAGCAAGGCGTTATAATGTCCAAATATTTTGACGAGATCTGCTTCCTTCTTGAGTGACAAATTGTTCTCATCAATATACTTTTCCATCTCGGCAGTCTTATTTCTAAAAATTGAAAGGACTTTCTTCTTTGCAGCACTCAACTCAATCACGTTCTTGTCTTGTCCGACAAAGTACGTTTCATCTTTCAGTATTTTATCGTCGCGACTTCCCACATCAAACGCCACATTGTAATCAGCCTTTTTAACGTGAAGTTCTGTTCGCTTGAACAACGGCGCAGACCCGTCGACCAGTACCTCGAGAAATCCTGTTAATGGAATATTTTCAAGCTTGTAGTCACGGGCATTTACAAAGAACACGGGGTCTGCGCGAGTTGAGTCCAGCCAGCTAAAGCTTTGGATCCTTTTGCCTTCGAGCACTTTAACTCCGTTATCGGTTTTAACGTCCAGTGCATCCGTGTAAATATCATATCGTACGGGATAACCCTTAATAACTCTTTCATCTTTGTACAACTGAATCGCTGACTTACGCCAGGATTTCGAGAGATAAGTATCTCCAATAATTTTGCCTGCAGGTGCAGGCACACCATAGAGAACTTCGTTTTGAGAAACCTGTGTGGCGTCACCCAGACTTTCCAATGTAAATGAAGATCGTAAGTTCGAAGGTACAGCAGACGTCTGTCCATGAGCAGTGATAAAACAACAGGACAGCACAACTACAAGGCTAAGCGTGCGGAGGGATTGAAGAGTCATTACCATTGTGGTTTGCGAAATACCCTCATCGGATTATGAAAATCCGATGAGGGCAAAAAAAGCTTAGTGCAGTTCTGCCGGCCAGGTCTTGCCGTCGTTTCTGGTTAATGTTGTACGTGCTTTGTCGCCGTACGTATTAGACCATTCGATCACGAGGCTCTGACCGTCGTTCGAGATCACTGTAAGAGTATACGTGTCGCCGTACTGATCGGTGCCGCCGAATGCAATATCGCCGCATACGTCGTCCAGTGTTGCACCAGTCGCGGGATCATCGCCATACGCGCAGGCAAACACGCCAAATGTGACATCGCTTACGCTATAAACGCCACCACCCTGGTCTTCCAACTCACCTTCACCAGTCTGAGGACCTGTGCAGGCTGCAGTGTTACCTCCGTCGCCAAGCGTCTGTACTGCTGTGGAGTAGGTATAAGTTCCTCCCAGATCGGAGGCGCAGGCAACATTATAGTTCAGCAGAACAGGCTTGTTGGCCAATACACTGGGGCTATATCCGCCGTTGAGGTAACGGCCATCACCAGTACGCACATATCCGTTGACTGTAAAAGAATCTCCTACGTCGAGTGAGTCAGCAGTCAATATTTCTTTTGGAAACGCATTAACAAGTTGATCGAAACCGATGGATACAGCTGCGGGAAAGGCAGTGAGCGAAGTGTAAGTTGCATCGTTGCTCTCGCCTGTTACCGAGTTGTTATAGGTGATTACCAGGTCGACGCTGGACACGTCGGTTTCTCCCTCTGTTGTAACCTCGAACGCCATCTTCGAACTGTTGAAGTCCGTAAGATCGATGAAGCCTGTGTCGTCGTCGCCCTGCACAAACAAAGGAATCGCGCCCTTCTCAAAATTGTCAAATGGCTTCTTTGCATCGTCCTCACACGATACGCTAAACAGTAGCGCAGCGGCTGCAGGAAGGATGTACTTTATATTTTTCATTTCTATTCAGTTTTGTTGATGAAGTGAATACACACTTCTTTTCATGTCACGTGTTAAAGTCATCATTCTGCATCCCAGAAGACGCGGTCCGTCGTCACGTTTTTCTGATTAGGCGCGTTTTGGTTGAGCGTCAGGGACTGTGAATTGTAAGCCATCGATACGGGATACTGTCGGCTTGTTCCGGTGTATGGAAGATCATCCGTGTTGGGATCATACATTATTGGAAATCCTGTACGGCGATAGTCAGTGTAAGCGTCGATAGAAAAGCCAAAGCTGGCAATCCATTTTTCGGTGAGGATAAGTTCGAGCTTACCGGTAGCATTTGCAGCGTCATATTTCGCAAGAACTGCAGTAACATAGGTATTGATACTTGCTGCCGTAAGGAGCGGCGCGCCGGCGTCGGCGGCGATGCTGTTGACCTTTGTAAACGATGCGCGGATACCGTCTTCGAATAGCTTGCGTGCGTCACCTGTTACTCCTGGCTCAGTCAGAACCAACTCAGCTTGCGTAAAAAGTGAAGCAAAGTGAGTATACAACCTTTGGGCTACTGTGCCAGGTCCTGTTGTAGCACCGGACGTATTAACCTCTCCCCCTTTTCCGTCGTCATAACGGCCACCGATTGGATACAGTCCAAGTACCGTCTGAGAACGATCCTGCTGCCAACCCTGGTTGACTCCGGTGGACGCGAAGTGAATAGAGAGAAATCCATTGGCGTCGGTGTACTCGGTTGGATTCTGCGCATCCGCCGGATCAGTGAGCTGTTTGAACCAATAGTAAGGAACGCGTGGATCTGTGATGCCGTCAAGCACGTCGTTCAACTCACTTTGATTGGTCATGATCTCATAAAAGTATGGGCTGATGTAGCTCACTTTATTACCCAGTGTGTACTCGTAGACAAAGGCTGGATTCCGGTTGTCCGGAGCCACCGATGTTCCATACTCTAACTCAAAGTCACCACCGGTACGGAGCAAGTCTCCTTCTGAGATCAATGCGTTCACCTGTGCCGACACGTCAGCGACGAGTCTGGTCTGATTATAAAGCTTCAGTTTGAGAGATTTAGCCAGCCGGCGCCAGGACACCAGATCTCCGCCATAGATAACATCGTCTCCAGCGGGTGAATCATTTGACGCCAGAGCAAGATTTGCAATGCCATTGTCAAGCAACTGCAGAAGTGCAGGATAGATCGTTGCATCGTCGTCATACTCAGGATACAGAGCTTCCTGTGGATTGAGGGCTGCCGAGTATGGAACGTCTCCCCACATGTCGACGATCATGCTGTAGGTGTAGGCGGTGAGTATCTGAGCAACTCCGACGTATTGCGGACTACCCTCTTCAGTTCCCTGATCAATGACTGTCTTTAAATCCTCCAGTGATCCGGAGTAAAGATTTTGCCAGGAGGTTGTGATCTGAAAGTCATCACCGGAGACCACATATTGATCTACGCTTCCACGCTGGACAGTCTGATGTACCAGGATCGATGTTGGGGTAGACATACCGTTATTTCCGATTCCCAACGAGTTAACCAGTGTGACCTCCGATTGCGTGAGCAACTGTCCCAGTGTAACTTCTGAAGGATTGTTCGGATCAACGTTTATATCGAAATAACTGTCGCAACCTGATGTCACGGCAAGGAGCGCCGCCAACGACAGGATGCCTATTCGCTTATTCAGTTTCATGTTCGGTAAGTTAGAATTAGAAGGTTACTCTCAGGTTCACGCCATATCGCTTCACAGAAGGAGCTGCATTGTATTCAATCCCTGTATAGTTCTGCGCACCGAATGAACTTGTTTCGGGATCGTAGTTGCTATGCTTGGGGAAATTAGGTGCATTGTAAAAGAGATTGCGACCTGTGAAAGACAAGCTCAGATGTCCGAATGGTGTTTTGCTAAGCAATGACTTTGGAAAGTCATAAGACATTCCAACCTCGCTAAGGCGGATAACCGTTGCATCGAAAACACTGTTCTCATCAGCCGAGTTGATTGCGAACGATCCTCCAGCTGTCTGGAAATAGACGTCGTTAAGAATTACCTGTGTTGTGTTTGGAATCTTCTTTCCGTCGTCCAGAATTGGCTGGAATGTATTGGCATCGCCCCAAACACCAGGTACAATGAACGTACCTTCGCGATTTTCTGTATCACGTGTTACACCACGACCCAGGTAAAACTGATTGGTTGCAGACCAAAGAGCGCCACCGTGACGGTAGTTCCACAAACACGATAAAGTAATGCCCTTAAAGCTCAGTGATGTACCAAGGCTGGCCAGGTACTTTGGATTGGGATTGCCAATATAGGTGAGGTCATTCGACTGGATCAACAGCCCCGTAGCAGGATCGATAAGAAAGTTACCTTCATCATCGCGAACATTTGTTGTTCCTTTCAACGTTCCATATGGTTGACCTACCGCCAACACTGGAGTAACCTGACCACCGTAGAGTGCACGTAATACGATTTCATCAATACCACTGGCAAGGCTTTCAACCATATTACGATTGCGTGTAAACGTACCGTAGATATTCCAGGTGAATCCGTTCTCCATACGAATCGGAGTTACGTCAGCACCGATCTCGATGCCCTTATTAGATACTTCTCCGAAGTTGGTGATGAACTGGTTGAAACCTGTTTCGTCGGGAAGGGCAATTGGAGCAATCTGATCAGTTGTGCGTATGTCGTAGTAAGTGGCCTTCAGACTTGCCCGGTTATTGAAGAACGCGAGCTCTGCGCCAAATTCTACTGTCGTTGTGAATTCCGGAGTAAGGTTAGGATCGTACACTGTAGTTCCCTGCGTTGCTCCAGGCTGCCCTCTGAATGGAAGGTCATTACCCGGGACTGCACCGACAATACCACTTGAGTTTCCAAGGTTAAGACTGTAAGTCGGATACAGTGAATAAACAGGTGCATCATTACCTACCCGTGACCATGCTGCACGGATCTTACCACTTGTCAGAATATTTGACTCTATCCCCAAAGCTTCAGTAAATATGAACGAAGAACTGATCGATGGATAGAAGAAGCTACGCTTGCTTGCTGGCAAAGTGGATGACCAGTCATTCCGACCTGTAAGGTTGAGGAAAAGATAGTCCTTGTAGCCAAGGGATACGTCACCAAATAAACCCATCAAACGACGACGATAGTAAGTCCCTCCAAACGGGGTAACAGAGTTAAAGTTGTCGAGGTCGTCAATATCAAATGCTATGGAATTTACACCCCTCACCTGCTGGTTTTCGCCCGTGCGCTGATTGATGTTGTAACCACCTATAACCTTCAGACTAAGGTCCTGGCTAAGATCCTTGTTGAAAGTTACGAGCAGATTTGATTCGATCTCCTGGTAATAAATATCATCGGTAACAAGTTGTCCGATTCCAGCGGCACCTACCGAACCTCTTCGTGTAACTTCCTTACGGCGGTCGTTGTAAGTATTGACCCCAACTTTATAATTAAAGCTTAGCCAGTCCGTGATATCGTAACCCACGTTGATAGACGCCGCGATACGATTGACCTGGCTACGCAGTCCATTGTATTTTGAAGAGTAATAAGGATTGTCTGCAGCAGCTCCGAGGAAGAAAACATTTGCATGATCTTCAGTCTCATATGGCTGTCCCTGAATATCCCAGTTGCGGCCGGGAAATAGAATCCGCGACAAAACCGAAGCACTCACCTGACCAGCTTGTCCATAACCCGCGAGCGGACCTTGCTGTTCGGTATTGATGTAAGAAAGATTTCCGCCTACGTGAAATCCATTTTGCAGTTGTGTAGTTCCACCAAGGCTGATGTTTGTCTTTCGAAACTCGGAATAAGGAATGTAACCTTCCTGCTTCATGTTTGATGCCACGAGCGTAAGAACTGATTTATCATTGCCGCCGCTGATCGTTATTGAGTTATCCCAAACCTTCCCATCGCGGAAGAAGTCTTTTGCATTGTTGGGATAGGCTTGATAGGGAACCATGGCCGGACCGTTTGGAAATGCATTGGCATATGCACCCCAATAGGGTATAGAATCGACTTCGCTTCCATTGGGAACAGCAACGCCCCCAACATAATTCACACCCGGCCCTGGCCGATCAAATGCGGGACCCCATGACCCATTGGCCTCTGCATAGTTGCCTCGTGAACCCGTGCCGTACTTATTTTGATAGTCGGGAAGATTGGCAATCTGCTCGATAGCGAACCCGGAGTTGAATGAGATTTCGAGACCTTTTCGCGATGCCCGGCTGCTACCCGACTTCGTTGTGATCACAACGACACCGTTAGACGCGCGAACGCCGTACAGGGCGGCTGCTGCGCCACCTGGCAAGATGCTCATCGACTCAATGTTGTTGGGGTCAATGTCTGCAATACGGCTTGAGTAAGCTGCTCCATCGGTTAGCTCATTCGACGAAGTTGAATACGAGTTATCAAACGGAATTCCATCGACCACGAACAGAGGCTGATTGTTTCCAAATAGCGACTTGTTGCCTCGAATCGTAATTCGGGTAGCACTACCCGGAGCACCGCTCGAGCTCAGGATGTTCACGCCGGGAATTTTACCCTGCAGGCTTCTAAGCACATCCGGCTCGGACTTTTGCGCTAGCTTGTCGCCAGCGACATTTCCAACTGCATAACCGAGCGCCTTACTCTCACGCTCAATGCCGGCAGCTGTTACAATTACTTCACCCAATTGGGTAACGTCAGGCTTCATTTGCACGTCGACAGCGGTGCGTTCACCAATGTCAACTTCTTGTGTGGTTAGTCCGATAAACGAGAATACCAGCACGCCACCACTTGATGGGACAGTAAGGCGATACTTTCCTTCTGTGTCGGTTACTGTGCCCGTAGTCGAGCCTTTTAAGACAACATTGACACCTGGTAACGCTGTTCCATCTTCTGAAGATGAAATAACACCCGTTACCGTTCGCTCCTGGGCCATCACGTGACTCAAGGTCACTGCTAGAAGCAAACAACTTACTAGTAAAAATTTCCTCATACTTTCAGGTTAATTTGAGTTATTCGTTTTTCCCCCCTTAACAGGTGACTAACACCTGGAAGGTTAGCTGTTCAAATAACCTTAAACCGTGAAGCAAAAAAATGACGAATGAAGGGGTAAATTAGATCGCTATAGGTCACGCAACAGGTGGTATACCATTCACATTAAGGCAATATTGTGTTCACATGTGCTAGCGAAACAAAGGGGATATAAGTAAGGCACGCAACGACCAATAACGGAGAGGTTGGAGGCAACTGATAAATCAAGCATCTGATCAATGAATATTGAGTTCAAATAGCAACAAGAAAGTGATGGCTTTGGGTGCTGCTGTCAGTCCAATTCATCCCCCGTAAACCGGGGATACTTTAAGCAATAAAGTTCGCAACCGATTAAACCGAGCTAAAAATCAGGTCAACAGCACTTATGCTCGACTTCTGCGTATGCTGATTCAACGGGAGAACTTGCTATCTGACCGTTTCTTAACAAATTCATCCCTTTCGGGTGATGAACAATTCAAGTCTATCAATGACATTTGTCCGAAAGATCCTTCAACCAAATGAGTAGACTTTTCTTCATAAGTTTAGGTTAATGATAAGAACTTCTCAGAAGGATTAACCCTCCAGCCGGGAGGGTTTTTTTATGCCTATTGGTGAACGATTTTCTTCTGCGCGACAACTCTCTCCTTGCTGCGAAATACAACGAGATAGATACCCGCCGGTAACGTATTGATCTCAAAGCTGATGTCGGTATCCCACTCCGCACAGCTGGCGAATCGCACCTGATTACCATGAACATCAAATAATTGTAAGAGATCAATACCGGAGCCCGAAGGAAGCTGTGCTGTGAAGTGACTACGAGCTGGGTTAGGGTATACTGAAATAGCGTTCCCGAAACTGGTCTCAGCACTGGTAACCATATTTGTTCTAAACACACTGATCACTGACCATTCACCTTCGACATCCATATTCACGGCTTTTACCCTAACGTAATAGGTAGCTCCCTCCTCCAGATCATCGAGATCATACTCACTACCATCCCAATTCTCTACTCGTATATAGGTATCGGAAAAGTCTTCTTTCAAAGAAACTTCAACGATGTAAGTATGACTTGCATCAGAATTCCATTTGACGATCGCGCCGTTACGGGTATCGCCTTTTCCCTGAAGATCTATTTCCGGAACATACGGACTGGACACTGAAAATCCTGTGGATGACCACGCACTGCTATCATTTTCAACGACAGACATCACGCGCCAGTAGTATGGCACCAATGACCGCAAGTTGAAATTGAATCGATACCAGCTGTCAGCAGTTGATTCAGACAACAACAATGAACCATAATCAAAATCCGGAGAAGTAGAAAGCTGTACAATGAATCGATCAGCTGTTGTATTGGTTTGCCACTGCAAATTTCTGGTGGACGGAGATACAACTTGATTATCGATCGGAGAAATAAGATCCGGGGCGGGTAAGCGCTTGTTTATTATTGAAATGACAGAGGCCTCGTTGGCTTTGGCTTCCAGAATAGTCAATTCACCGTCTACGGATGCTGTAACCTGCCAGTGTAGATTTAATGTATCTCCGTAACCAATTTTAAGAGTTTCCATCAAAGTCTTCAGCTGATCGCCATTAATGATGTAGGTAGTATCCCTTCCAAGGTTACCAGAAGACCAAATGTTTATTGAATCTTGTCCCTGAAAGAGGTCAAGCTCCAGCGAGTATCTAGCATTGCGGGCAGCACTTGTCCACTTAAAGGCAAGAGGTTGCATCGTGCGATCGAAGGAAATGACGCTTTCATTTGAAGGCGACAACAAACTGAATGTATTGAGTTCAGGAAGAATACGGGAATCTATCCATTCCACGCGCTTGTGAAGCCATGACTTCAAATAGTTAATCTCGCCTTCGTAGGAACCCGTTGCTACGGGATTTGGCCAAACTATGCTATCCAGAATTGGCCACTTCATAAAATTCAAATCTTTTGAAGTCTCAAGCTTCTTAGAATATTCATCAATGAATTGAAGAATTACCTGCTCAAGGTTAGCTCTGTGGCTTTTCCAAAAGGCGTGAGATTGCTGTGCGAATGCCGGAGCGCGCGACAACCGATCCAACCAGGGAGCCCGTCCTACCCACCAGCCAGTAGGGTCATCATTATCATTAAAATCAATGTTCCCAGCACTGATATCAAAATCCCACAACGGTCCCATCTTCAATTTATCGTTGCGATCCTTGTACATGTAGACACTCGAAAAGAAGATTGCATCATTGTTCTTGAACAGTTCGTTTATCCAATACCATTTTATGAAACTTTCCGCGTCCAAATACTTCGAATATCCATTGACCGGATCATCAATTGAATCTGAAAAGAGCACAGCTTCGATCTCACGAATGTAGTTCTTGAGATAGCTTAGTTGCTTGTCTGTGATGTTCTCGGGAGACTTGACAGTAAATGGAATGCCATGCTGTGAGTAGAACCAGACTGTCTCGTCCAGACGATAGTCCACTTCGAGAAAATATCCACCGGTTATTGATTCATCATCCTCATCATTTGCTGTAAGTTCTTTAATGTTCACGCGATCCTGGGCAACTTTCAGATGCTCACCCAGCAAATAACTTCCCTGATATTCTCCATTGATAACTAGTTCAACAGGCTGCGTTCGACTATTATACTCCAGTCCAAACTCTTCTCCGAGCGCGAACGCAAGACTCGTTCGCATTAGAGTCTTATCGGAATAATTTGCCAGAAGCACCCAATCCTTGTCTGCAGGGTAACCGAGTACTGAAGCTTTGCTATTCAGCTTCAAGCGAAATGGTTTTTTTGGCATTGACCAGGTGCTGTTTCCCCGGCCCTTGATACTTGTACTTGAGTTAAGATCGACAGTTCCATCGATCCTGATAATCTTAACACGTCCCGTAACATATTCATCCTTGCTTACAATGGGCGCACTGCCATCGGTATTAATGTAAACAACAGGTATACCACTATTAATGAGCTTAACTATATATCGCCGCGCAACGGTGCCATTGTGGTATAGCGAGTATTCCACGGGCTCACTAAAATCTACTACTGACCACTGGCTCTCCTGTTTTAAACCGGCTATCGTTACGCTGTCAGCTGCTCCACTTACAAATCCAGCAATCAGACTAGTGACATCAATTCCTGATGGAGCCAGGCCAACGATCAGGCTATCCCCATAGATGTCACACACTATAGATTCATGAATTTTACCAGCGTTGTCCGCAGCATCAAATGTAAATTGGGATAGTAATATCGAATCATCAGTTGAATAGGTCGTAAACTGCCTGGGTGTTGAGTAAATGATATCACTATCTATCGTGATCCCTATGCGCCAGTAGTATTTCCTGTTTCGTTCGAGAACATCGGTAAGCGTTACGTTAGAATCAGCTACCTCGTCAGACTGTACAATTATGTTTTGGAACGTTTCAGTGTCTGAAATCTGAAGCGTATAGGGTCTACTTTCTCCTGACCATCGAAATGTTGGAGTAGTGGCAACATTCGTCGCCATATTCTTTGGATAGATCAGATTAATGTCGGGAGCCACAAGCACTTCGCCGCCAACCCCTGTGACAACTACATTATCAAAACGATTGTTGCCGGATGATGCTCCCGGGGCTGCAGGAATTCAACCAACACTCTGAAATTCGGATTGTCATTAGCCTCGACAATACCTGAAAAATCCAGCACGATCACGTCGGGAACACCGTCTTTCGGAAGAACCGAGGTGAAAGCTGTAAATACGACGCCATCCAGTGAATATGATATGTTCTGCGTACCAGCGCCACTACCTGAGCGCCTCGTTTCATATTTGACCTTTATTGCAGAATACCCGGTGGTTGGCAAATCGAAGTATAGTTTAGAGCCAATTGGCAGGTTGACTCTCAAATGTGAACCAGGGGTATCTCCGTTCAGGGAATTCTGACTGTTAAAATCCTGGCCTGTTCCGCTTACTGCTTCACTACCAGCAACGGGTTCGAATACAATAGCACTCCCCGAAAGCCCGATATTTGGAGCAAACAGGGCTGCCGGATTATTAAAATTCCAGTAAGTAAATGGAGTATCCTGAGCAAATCCCGTTTTCGTCAGGAAAAGAAAAAAGAGTACGCAACCAATCAGGTGTTTTGCCTGTAGAAATCTTATCATCATCCGCCATTAAAGCACGTCAAACAGCGAAGAGGGGACATTCAGAGCTTGACTTAACCGTGCAAAATTGTCATGATGATGATAGAATATTACGGCCGAACTAAGCAATATCTTACAACCGTACCGTTTTTCGGTACCAACGGTGCAGCTATAGCAAATTTCAGCCGGTAACAGCTTAAATCAACTTCTCCAGGTTAGCTTTTGCAATTGCCTCAGACTTGGAATTCACCTGGAGTTTGGAATAGATGTTTTTAATGTGGGTTTTAGCTGTTTCCTTCGAGATAAACAGCTCTTCTGAAATCTGTGTATATGTTTTACCCTCTGATATAAGCTGAAGGATTTCAGTCTCGCGCTTGGTCAGTGGCGAATTTGGGTTTACATGAAAATTATCAATAACCATACGGGCTATACGACTGCTCATCGGCGCGCCTCCCTTCACTATTTCTTCAAGGGCGCTCAACAACTCCATATAGTTAGCACTTTTCGTAATATACCCTGAAGCACCTGCCTTCAATGCCTCGAAAACCAACTCGCTGTCCTCATAAACAGATACCATAATGATATCGGTGTGCGGACTCTTTTCCTTTATCGTCTTGGTACCGTGGATACCGTTGATGCCAGGTAACTCAATATCCATCAATACAATCTCCGGCTTATCTCTGTTTATGCTGGCAATTGCCTCTTCGGCAGTGCCGTAGGCACTCACAACCATAAACTTCTGTGAGCTGTTCACGATCAACGTGAAGCTATTGCGTATCTCCTGATCGTCTTCGACGATCATGACGCGTTTCTTAAACGGCAATGCCATATTTGACGGTTTTATTTAGTGCAAAGTTGAGTATGATCTTAGTTCCCTGATGCTTCTCGCTGTGTATACGTAAAACAGCGTTGATCCTGTTAGCTCTATCGCGAATATTTTGCAAACCATTTGATTTTTGTAGCTCGTCAGGTGAGAATCCGACGCCATCGTCCTCCAGACAAAACTCAAATCCATCTCCAGCATCCCGCCTGAGTGAGAACGAGATGTTGTTGGCCTCTGAATACTTGAATGCATTCGTCATTGCCTCTTTAAAAATCAAATTTGCCTGGCGGCTGAAACCATATGGCAATCGGATCTTTTCTCTTACTCCGTTAAATGCTCTGAAGTTCATGTTCTTCTCTTCGAACAGCTTCTCGCCAAAGTCGCGAATATGAATAAACAGCTTCGACAACTCGTCGTTCACAGGATCGATAGACCAGATAAAATCCCGCGTTCCGGTATACAGATACTTGGCAGAGTCCTCAACCTTGGTATAAAGGTCCTGACCGTTTGCTACAGGTGCACTTGTCATGCTTCCATTTGCCTGCTTGACCCGCCGTCTTCATGAGCTTATGATATCCAGCGCTGCTTCTTTCATTCAACCGGAGAAGGCTAACGTAATTGATGATACGCGTCAATTGATTGCCCATTTCATCATGAAAATCTCTGGCAATCTCTTTTCTGAGATGTTCCTGCTCGCGCTGGCGAACACGTTCCATCATCATAATGCGGTTCACCTTCTGCTTCACACGCAGATACAGGATAAGCGTAACAACTCCTGCTACGAAAATAAACGCCCCGACAATGAATGCTGTTGTTTGATAAAAAGGCGACTTAATCGTGAACGTATAGGCTATCCGCGTATCTGACCAGCTTCCGCGATTGTTCGTACTCATCACACGGAAAGTATAAGTACCTGGCGGAAGATTGCTGTAGGTAACCTGATCCATCGTAGAAGGCAATGACCATGTCTTATCGAAATTCTCAAGAATGTATTTATAACGTACCGATTTTGAGTAGCGCTTATCGACACGATTGAACTGAAAAGTCAGGTGATTTCTGTCGGGAGGAAAAACGGGTAGATAAGGTATCTGATAAAACCCGTAAGTACTGTCGCTATAATCACGCGCAGAGTATTCACCGTACAACAACTTGACATCAGTAAGATGAATATCAAAAGAACGCATGTCATGTTTGTCGAGGTCGTTATATTCGTACAGGCCGTCTACCAATCCGAAGTACTTGACATCCGGACTAATGAAATACGAATTCTGATTCGTCTCAACACCGCGTAACCCATTGTCATTATCAAAGTGAAGATTCTCAGACGATGTCGTGCTGACGATCCAGCTTTACGCGGTTGAGTCCTTTCTCGGTACCTATCCAGATGTATTGTTTTTCGTCGGCGGTCACCAAGTATACAAAGTCGGACGCGATCCCTTCACGCGTGGTCAGCATCCTGCGACGATCGGCTGACCGGACTATACATCACCACTCCGGCGCCACCTGTTCCGATGAGCAACAGCGAATCCTGATAAGATTGCATGCTGAGTCTGGACGTATTCTGGATTTCGGGTATGTACAGTTGTAACCTCTCCATCTTTTATTGCTTCAATCGTAAGTTCAGTACCTACAAAAAGCGTATTGTACTTGCCCATATAGCGCAATGCGAAGCGATGTGGCCCGGAACAAGCTTGTCATTGCATGAGAAGGTTTTGAATTTCTTGCCGTCAAAATACGAAAGGCCATTGCCCGTACCTACCCACATCCCCTTGCCATCGAATTCCATCGCTGTCACCGACCAATCCAGGCAATCCATCCTCGAGTGTATACCAGACAAACGAATCCTTTGCCTTGTTATACCGGGCGAGGCCGGCATAGGTACCGATCCAGAGTTCTCCCCACGGAGATTCCTTGATGCAGGTGATACCGTTCCGGTAGCAAACTTTTTCGTCCAGGAAATAGAAGAGACCTTGCCCTTGTGAATTTTCTAGATTCCTTTGTTCATCGTACCCATCCACGACGCTCCTTCACGATCGCGATAAATGGCCATTCACGCTTCGCAGGTTGTCACTACTGCACCGGACAAAATCCTGGTTGAAGTATTTGAACAGACCCTTGCCGTCTGACGCGAACCATGTATTGCCTTCAGAGTCGTTCAAGACCTGTGATACCTTAACATCACTCAATACGGTGTCTATAACTTCCGACCTGGAATTGATCTTACAAAGCGCACTACCATTTGAAGTCCAGAAAGCATCGGCTTTCTCGTCGTAGCTGACTACCCAATTTTTCATATTCATCGGAGTAGGTACAAGCTTGCGGGCATTAAGGTCGATAGTAAACTCACCTGTGCTGGTTTGAGCTACTACGTTTCCCTTAAAATTGAAGAAGGTCATCAGCTTTCCAAACTCCTCTTCCAGCGGGATAACGTAAGAATCAGATGCAGTTCTCACAACGATATGACCATCGAGAAGCAGAATGACCTGACCATTCGCTGCCGTATGAACCCTGAAGACTTTTGAATCATACCGGTCCTTTTCCCAATAGTAAATGGAGTCCTGATAGATCTTTGTAGTCAGACCTGGCCCTGAAATGACGAATAACGTATCTCGCAGGAGATACATATTGCGAAGGGATTTCGTTTTTGAAAGGGCGTTAGGATCCTGAAAGGTTTTGAATTTGAGACCGTCAAAACGTGTGACGCCTCTTGGATGAAGTATCCAGAGATTGTCTTTGCTATCCAGCCGAATACCTTTTACGAGGTTGCTGAGAAGTCCGTCGAGGGTTGTATAGACTTTGAATTCGCGACCGTCGAAATGGGCAAGGCCGCCGCCCTCGGTACCAATCCACAGGTAGCCGCACTTATCCTCCACCATACCCATCACCTGCGACTGCGGCAGGCCATCGATGGCTGTATAGTTGCGAAGTGAGAAGAAATCCTTTTGCGCAAACAGTGTACTGGCAGGCAGACAAAATGCGAGGACGAGTAGAAAATACCTTACCATAGTCTCCAATCAGTAAATATTACAAATACCTTAGTAAACTGTAATACCACACTCTACGTGATATACATTCAAGGGGCCGACGTTTCAGGAAAAATGCTGTAAATCACGTCGGGAAGTCACTTTAGTGTATACGTGTTTTCCGTCACTATGATCAAAAATTACCTCTCAATCGCATTCAGGAGCCTGGTGAAGCACAAATTCTTCACAGCGCTTAATATCGCAGGGCTTACCACGGGGTTGGCCGCCTGCCTGCTTCTGGCGACCTGGGTCCGGCATGAGCTTAGTTTCGACAATTTTCACGGGCAAGGAGACCGCCTCTACCGCGTTTCACTGGAATACAGTTTTGGAGGCCAGAGGGCAAAAACAGCGGTTTCCCCTACCGCACTATTGCCAACGCTTCAGAAGAACTTCCCGGAGGTTTCCGGTGGTGCCCGGTTTTATAATCCGGCCAGCTACAACCCCTATATCGTGAGGCATGAAGGCAAAGTGTTTCAGGAGAAAAGATTCCTGTATGCCGACAGTACATTTTTTGATGTCTTTACATTCGATGTATACTCCGGCAATGCGCATACTGCTCTTGTAAAACCAAATTCGATCGTCCTCACCCGGTCGACGGCCAGAAAATACTTCGGGGCCCAGGATCCGATTGGAAAGACAATAGAAGTTAATGAAGGCAACGAATACATCGTAACAGGACTCGTTGAAGACGCGCCCAATAACTCCACTATCCAATTTGATTTTATAGCTTCATTTTCCTCACTCGCAGCATCGAAGGAGCTGATCTGGTGGAGCGCTAACTATCAAACCTATGTGCTGATCAACCAGGGAAGTGATTTGAAAGCATTGTCGGCGAAAACACAGGAAATTGTGCTGGCGGCACTTGCTGGTGAACTCGGGAATCCCGGGGACTATGTGAAGTACAACTTCATGCCTATGCGCAACATCTACCTCGGTTCAGATGTGCAGGAACCTGTTCCGGTGGGAAGCATGCAGTATGTTTACATCTTTGGTGCCATAGCGGCGCTGGTGTTGCTGATCGCGTGTATCAACTACGTAAATCTTGCGACAGCGCGTGCTGCCGAGCGGGCACGTGAAGTGGGCATACGAAAAGTAATTGGAGCCGCGCGCCGCCAACTGTTCATGCAATTTATCGGAGAATCGTTAATCATTACATGGTTTTCACTCTGCCTGGCCTTGCTTTTGGCAAAGCTCGCCTTGCCGGCGTTCAATGAACTGACGGGAAAGAGTTTTGATTCTTCGGCTTTGTTTACTCCTTCGGCAGTTATCGTGTATTTGTTATCGTCACTATTGCTTGCCGTGGCAGCTGGTGCTTACCCGGCCCTGGCGATCACTTCATTTAATGCATCAGAGGTGTTGAAAGGCAACTTTCGTACGAGCAGAAAGGGGCTCTGGCTTAGAAAATCACTTGTTGTGTTTCAATTTTGTATTTCCGTCATTCTTGTCATCGGAACACTCGTGGTACATAAACAGCTAACGTTCATTCAGGATCGCGAGCTGGGATATAAACGCGACAACGTTATTGTCATCCCTCTTGATGACCAGACTCTTGAGCGTTATTCTCAAATTAAGTCGGAGACGTTGCGTAACGATCTCACTTTGAATATTGGCCGCGCAAGCGAATCGCCGACATCCATAAACGCTGGCTACTCGATTACGGCAGAAGGAACAGGTAACAATGCAGGAATGATTGTCACTGCCAATTCCGTCGATGAAACTTTCATACCCACGATGGGAATGACTATGCTCAGTGGCCGAAACTTCACTGAGGCAGATATGAAAAAAGCGGCTACTGATACCTTGTACTCATTCGTATTTAATGAGTCTGCTTTGAAAGAAATTGGTCTTACTGTAGATCAGGCTATTGGTGTTCATGTCAATATGAATGGGATCAAGGGATCGATCATCGGAGTTGTAAAAGACTTTCATTTTGCTTCGCTCCAGAAGAAGATCGCTCCGCTTGTTTTGTTTAACGAACCAGGAAACTATAATTATCTTTTTCTTGCGCTCAAGCCTGGCAACCCTGCACCGGCAATTTCTTCAATCAAAGCTATCATGCAGAATCTAGCGCCCCATCGGCCGTTCGAGTTTGTCTTTCTGGATGAACAGTACAATCAAATGTACAACAATGAGCAACGGCTGGGCCGCATCATCACGACGTTCGCCCTGATGGCAATTGTCATTGCCTGCCTTGGCTTGCTGGGCCTGGTGGCATTCGCGGCCGCTCAGAAAACAAAAGAAATCGGAATACGGAAAGTCATGGGTGCCACTCCATCGAATATCGTGTGGCTGATTACCAGGGAGTTTGCGAAACTGGTTGTCATTGGAATTGCCCTAGGACTACCGTTGGCATTTTGGTCAATGAACAGCTGGCTTTCCGGGTTTGCCTACAGAACGGAGATTGGTGCCTTGCCATTGCTCTTTTCGTCGGCTCTCTGTTTGCTGATTTCGTTCGGTGCCGCGAGTTACCAGGCGATTCAGGCATCGTTGCTGGACCCCGCCTCGACACTACGGTCCGAATAAACATGGAAGCAGGAAATTGGAATTGCGTACGATGATAACATGTCCCAGTCTGGCAAATAGTCGTGCGCTGTAGGTTGGTGTGTAGGACTTGTCGAAGAAATCCAGTAAGGTGGAGGCACGAGAGTTATAGAGTTTTGGTTGCTCGTTGATTTGGTAGCGTGGCACGATTGATAAGGTTCATTGTTGACATTTAGCATTTCATAGCTGGGTTAATTCCGAGGCATATGAGACTGCTGCTTTGCTTTCCCATATTTTAAATTGTCGACGCCTAAGACAATCAATAAATTCCTGTTCTCAACGTGTGACTTTGTCGTTACCTTCGCGTTATAGTTCCAAACTATCCCGGATGTCGGAGGAAGAAATAAGGCGAGAGTATGCCATTCTCGAAAAATCGCGAAGGGACCCACGTGCGTTCGGAGAACTATACGAAAAGTACTTTCGATCGGATTTTTAATTTCATCTACCGACAGACTGACGACGAGGATCTAACTGCCGACCTCAGTTCACAGACCTTTTTAAATGCTTTGCGGAATATCGGCCGCTACGAATTCAGAGGATACGCGTTCTCGGCGTGGCTCTACAAGATCGCGACAAATGAGGTCAACAAACACTACCGCAAACAAAAGAAGGAAAAAGTCTTCAGTATAGAAGAAATTCGAATACGCGAGCTTATCGATCAGGCAGATGTGGAGTGGGATGAGGATGTTCTGTCGCGACTGATGAGTTATCTTAAGGAGCTTCCAACTGAAATGCTGGAAGTACTTGAATTGCGATTTTATGAGGACAAAGATTTCAGGGAGATTGCTTTCATCCTTGACATTACGGAAAGCGGTGCAAAAATGAGAACCTATCGGGCGCTGGACAGGTTGAGGAGAAACTTTAATTTACGGATCAAGTACGATGGGAAGGAATGAGATAAAACTTCGACGAAGCAATATGAGCGAGGGTCATATTGCCCGACATCGTAACTATGGGTTGCTGATGAAGCGGCACCATCGGGATCTTCGGATGAGAAGACTCACTATCGCGCTCATTTATCTGCTCATCATCATTGCCATCACTGTACTTTATGTTGTGGTAAAGAAGGAAGAACAGCATCGCCAGATGCGATCAACACCACCTGCTACGACGCTGGTTGTGCCTTCTGAAAGTGCCTTTACAACTACAGCTTTGAACGCGAGCGCTGCGTTGCATCCGATTGAGGAAGCAGGTCTTTCAAAATAGTTTACAACAATTCAATCATGGACACTTCATGAACAGAATCTTCATTACTTTCATGAAGTGTCTGCTCCACTCAACTCCACAACATCAAAAGCATCTGGTCAATACCTGACCGAAATCATCGCGGGTGCGTCATCATTTATGGCCACCGCGTATATCATCGTTGTCAATCCTTCCATTCTTAGCCAGGCGGGCATGCCGTACGGCGCAGTCCTTACTGCGACTGTTATGGTTTGTTTTTTCAGTAGTCTCATGATGGGGCTCTACGCGCGAAACCCAATCCTTGTCGCTCCTGGTATGGGGCTCAATGCCTTCTTTACCTTTTCTGTTGTCAAGGGCATGCAGGTCGACTGGGAAGTGGCACTAGGCGCTGTGTTTTGGGCTGGCGTTGTGTTCCTGCTGCTTTCCATTTTTAATGTCCGCACGCACATCGTGCGTGCAATACCCAGTCAGTTGCGCTACGCCATAAGTGTGGGAATTGGTTTGTTCATTGCCCTGATCGGTTTTGTGAATGCTGGGTTTGTAATTCACAATCCGGCAACTGTTGTTGGTATCTCTCCGCTTAAGCCGCCGATCCTGATCTTTCTATCAGGTCTCTTCCTGACTGCTATCCTGATTGTACGAAAAGTAAAAGGTGCCTTGCTTGTGGGCATGGTGTTAACAACGCTGGCGGCGGCGACCATTGGTCGAGTATGGGGCAACGAATCAGTTGTTACATGGAACGGGGTATTCGCGGCGCCTGATTTTAGTCTTCTTTTCGCGCTCGACCTCATGGGCTCCCTCACGTGGGCACTGGTGCCTGTTATATTTGCATTTGTCTTTACTGGGATGTTCGATGGACTATCGACGTTCGTAGCGCTTGCTGAGGCTGCGAACCTGATGGACGAATCCGGCGAACCGCGAAACATCAAGCGATCTCTCGAGACTGATGCCACCTCTACGATAATTGCCGCGCTATTTGGATCTAGCCCGGGTACTGCCTATATAGAATCTGCTGTTGGTATTGAGGCCGGTGGTAAAACGGGATTAACCGCCATTGTTGGAGCGGTTCTGTTTCTACCATTTCTTTTTCTTTCTCCATTGCTGTCGGCCGTACCGGCAATCGCCACGGCCCCTGCGTTAGTGATCGTTGGAGCTTATATGGTACGGCCGGTTGTTAAAATCCAATGGATGGAAATGGACGAGGCAGTTCCTGCGTTCCTGGCTATTGTACTTATCCCCTTCAGCTATTCAATCACACAGGGTATCATCTGGGGATTTCTCTCCTGGACAATCCTGAAAGTTATCAGCGGTCGTGCGCGTGAAGTGTCTGTTGCATTGTGGATCATCGATATACTCGCCATTGTTGCCCTGACACTTGAATAGTGTTGTTGACTATAAACTATATGCCGAAAGAAACGAACTCCACTCTGTCTACTATGCCAGCTCTCAAAACCAAGATTCGATACAAACTTTTGATTGCAACCGTTGGGATAACGTTCCTGTTCGCGACTGCAGTTCAAATGGCATACAGTCAATCCATCGTCGAAGTTCAGCCTGAACGCATGGCTGGCGAGTCATCGCAGACTAACGTGATTGCTATACTGGGTGCATTCCCTGAGGAGATCAAACTATTGCTGACGCAGGTGCAGAATAAGCAGGAACAAATCATTCAGCGAACGCCATTCACAACGGGAGTACTACGCGGAGCCCGCGTGGTCGTTGCGCTTACCGGAATAGGCAAGGTAAATGCAGCGACTACCACCATGCTGATGATTGAACATTTCCACCCGAAGGTCATCCTGTTCACAGGAATCGCGGGGGGTATTGATCCGCAAATGATGCCTGGTGATATCGTGATCGGAACGAAGGTTGGGTATCATGATTATGGAACTGTGACGCCGGCAGGGATGCAACGCGGTCCGACCCGGGATCCGGTTACGCATGCTGAGAATCCTTCGTTCTTTTCGTGCGACACAACCTGGACTAAACTTGCACAGCGCTCTTCTGCCAAAATGAAATGGGAGAAAGTTGCTACTGCCAGTGGAATGCGGGCACCTTCTGTTCGAACAGGGATTATTGTAACCGGTGATGTTTTTATTGCTTCCGATGCAGTCACCCGCGAACTCCAAAGTAATATGAACGCGGCAGCTACCGAAATGGAAGGTGCGGCAGTGGCACAAGTGAGTTATCAGCAGCGAGTTCCGTTTCTGGTCATTCGAAGTATGAGCGACAACGCCGGTAACAATGCCTCTCATGATGTTAAATCATTTTACGCGGTAGCCGCTCGCAATTCCGCCGAATTTGTCATGGCAATCGTGGGTCTCGCACAGACGGAGCTCAAAAAATAAAATAACGATCCAATGGCGAAGCTGACCCTACAACTCATTCAATTTTCGTTGCAATGCCTTCTTGACCGCTGGTGACTGGGCTATGTTCATTGCCTGGATCAAATGATTTCGCGCGCGATCCCGATCGAGAGAAATCCAAAGGTGTCCCAGCAGCGCCTGGTAAAGATGACTGTCCGTTAGCGTTACGCCCTCCAGTGAAGCAATTGCCTCTCTGGGGCCTGCAACTTTATACAAGGCATAGGCCCGATTCATGGCCACGACCGGGGATGGCCTGACCTGAAGAAGCTGGTCATACAAATGAAGGATATCAGGCCACTTGTCGGGCGTAGCTGCTGCGTGGTGATACGCAATTGCGGCTTCAATGTGAAATGCAGTAATCATTTCGCTTCCACTCGCATGACGCAGGAAAAAACCACCACGCGAAATCCACTCCGCGTTCCAGGCAGTTGCATCCTGATCGTCATACAGAATAATCTGGCCCTCTTCTCCGGTTCGGCTGTCGAACCTGGAAAAATGAAAACACATCAGCGCCATCAGTGCGTTGGCTTCAGATACATTTGTCACGCGGTTTTCGATCAACATTGACGTGAGACGGATTGCTTCCAGACACAGGTCTTTGCGCAAGACATCATCTCCACTGCTGGAATAGTAGCCCTCATTAAACAATAAATAAATGGTTGTCAGTACCGGGCCAATCCTGCCGTGAAGTTGTTCGGTCGACGGAATCTCCAATGAGAGGTTTTGATCGCGGAGCCGCTCCTTTGCGCGAAGAAGCCGCTTCGAAATATTCTCCCTGTCGGTCATGAACGCATCGGCAATCTCCCCTACTCCAAAGCCACATAGAAGTCTGAGGCATAACGCCACCTGCATCTCAGCAGGAATTGATGGGTGACAAAGAGCGAACATTAACCGAAGCTGACTATCCTCAAAAAATTCATTTGGCAGGTCGTCTCTCAGATCAGCGTGGACGTCATGTTGATTAACATAGGCGCTGAGAACCCTGGTATTGAGAATACTTTCGCGCTTCAAATAGTTGACGGCCTTGTTTCGGGCAACGGTGTATAGCCACGCCGTTGGATTCGGCGGCATTCCCTCTATACCCCAAGATTGGGCAGCTGTAAGAAACGTTTCGCTTGCAATGTCTTCGGCTGTTTCAACATCTCTTAAGCCGAACGTCCGACACAATACCGATACAATTTTCCGATACTCTGTTCTGAAAAGATGTGGTAATCTGGTATCCGAAGTCATGTCGTTCCAATAAATCCCCCACTAGTGACAGGAAGAATTTGATGTTCGTATCTACGCAGCTATCGTTGTTCGCGATTTACAATCCGACGCAGTTCAACGCTGGTCCCCTTGCCATTGAGAATGGGGCAAGCAGCCGCTATGGTGGTGGCATCATCAAAGTCGGATGCGCGAATGGAAATAAATCCGGCGATCGACTCTTTCACTTCTACAAATGGGCCATCCGTGATCGCCTTGCCAAACCTGATCACTTTACCTTCAGTAGATAAACCCTTGCCGACTACAAACTTCCCAGCCGCGACGATGCCATCGATCCAGGCATGATACTGCAGCATATAGCCTTGTAGCTGTTCCGGCGAAGGCTGAGCCTCTTTTGTGATGAGATCAAGACGCATTAATATGATATATTCTTCCATAGTACATGTATAAAATCAAACGTAAGTAGTGAACTCTAAATAACTTCAGAGGGTGAGCAAAGAACTGATCATTGAGGTTCGTACTCCAGCAAAATCACCCCGCTGTTGAAAATGCGCGAATTGGTTAGTTTAAGATCCACTTTTCCTTTCATCCCTGATAACAACGACGTACCCTCGCCCAGAAGCACGGGATCAATCATCAGCATGAATGAGTCGATGAGTCCGGCCGATGCCAATTGCGATACAATACTTCCGCTTCCCAAAATCGTGATGTTTGGGCCTGGTGATGCTTTAATTCGCTTTGTCTCTTCGATGAGATCACCACTCAAAATATTACTTCCCTTCCAGCTAGTCGATTTAAGGGTTCGGGAGAATACGAATTTCTCTGAACGATTCATGCCTTCAGCGACACGTGGGTTCATACTTTTACCGGCTTCTGTTGGCCAAAATCTTTCCATCATTTGAAACGTCACGCGTCCAAACATGAGTGAGTTTGGCTCGGCAGGATTTGCGGCGTCTCCGGCAAAGTTGGCTTCTTCGCCACCATGGCGGTGCCAGCTGATATCCTCATTGACACCTTTGTAGAATCCATTCAGGGTTAGAAAATTGAAGACTGATATTTTTCTCATAGCAATTAAATTTAACCCTATTACAATCGGAGCTGGCAAATATGGACAACCGCGAAAAAACTTTTTTTGGTATCGATGGAAGCAAACTACTAACAATTGCCAGCTTTCGCTCCCAATGGGTGTAAACAACGCCTCACTTTTGACGCAAATGCCCCTGCCGTGATTGCAGGTAGCGACCTACTTTGCACAAACATTTCAAGAGTATCTATGAATAAATACATGTTAATAGTGCGCGAGGATCTTTCCAAGATGAGAGGGCTTACAGCCGAACAACGCTTCTCCGGATCGCCTGATATGAACGGTTGGGTAAACGAACTCATGAAAGCTGGCAAGTACATCACTGGTCAACCTTTCGCTATTGAGGGTTACTATGTATCGAAGACAGGCGCTGCTTCCGATGGGAATTTCCTCAAAGACAAGGAAGGGCTCAGTGGTTTCGATCTTATTTACGCCAACGACTTAAACGACGCACTGGAGATTGCCAAAAGCTGTCCGATGGTGAAGATCGGAATGGCAATACGCGAAGTGAGACCATTCCAGGAATTCCCGCAATGAACGTCTCCTGTATGTGCAGTACCGGATAAATCCTCGATTGAAGTATACATCAAAGAATTATCTCTAAAAAAAGAAAGGCTACCGGAAAGGTAGCCTTCATTGTTTTATCTTATTGTCGTTGGACGTTTTGGACCGACTTCCTTACGCCATTTAACTAGCATGAGGCAAAGCGATCTGCTCGCGAACCAGATCGTACTTCATCAACGTGACGCCGCATGAGTACATCCTGTTGTTCGTAAGATTTAATGATTTCTTAGACGGAAGGCGATTAAATATCGGCAAACCTTTTCCAAGCACAACTGGATTAATCAGCAGATGAAACTCATCAATGTGTCCTCCCTGAATAAGAGATGAAACGAATGATGCACCGCCAAACACCAGGATGTCTTTACCTTCCTGCTGTCTGAGGTGGTGAATGTGCTGACGTATGTCCCATCGGGATACTTCAACATTTTCCCAGCCACCTGGAATTTCATCATCGGCAGTCAGTGTTTTGCTGAACACTACCTTGTGTGCTTTATCTATATAAGTTGCAAATTCGTGCTGTGGATTGGTAGGATCTTGCGCGATCTTTCTCCAATGAGGGATGAATCCTTCCTCTACGATTTGCCGACTCAGGAAAAGACAATCTGTGTCTTTCAGCAGATCGGTGTGATATTGACGGAGGTCTTTGTCCCATGTCCATTCAGATCCCCAGTTCCATACCATCCAGTCGGTGTTACCGTGCTGGTCTGCCATGAACCCATCTACGGAGAGTTGTACTTCAAGCTTAATCTTTCGCATAGCTTTGTTCTTTTAAATATCAGTGTTCAAAAAGTACAGGTATCACTACGCAATCTTCATACCTGTTTATGTAAAAATACGTATTGGCAAACAGAGCGATTCAGGTTTAAAATTCACCCGCATCTTCGAAAAAAAAGTCCCTCGTGGAAAACTGCAGTTGAACAGTAAAGCTGTGTTACAAACTTTAGCATCAATGAAAATGCAAATGGTTTCAATGGAGGCTTACTATTGAATTACATCGTGTTTTTCATTGAGCAATCACACCTAAAATATTTTTTTGTTATGATTTTCAGTGGTCAACTTAATCGCAGCGAGTGTTGATTCATTTTGTAACACGGTCCCGGCACACGTCAATCTGATGAATAAACATCGGCCTCATGCTGACCCTATCCGTCACGTCACATCAGCTTTCCTATTACGAACTGGTTTTATTCGACCCCCTGTTTGGCAAAAGTGATTTTTCCAAACTACTGGGACTGCGAGGTTTCTACTCCGGGGAAATACGGATGATGTTATCTATACAGTTGTAATAGGAATTAGCTTTGGGTAAAGGTTCGTCGCGCTTCTGAGAAAGTCGGACAAATCAAAAAATCAAGAAATGTCTAAATAAACTAAGCCCGTCCTGGGGGGACGGGCCTTAGCTCAACCTTCAACTTCAAAATATAACTCTAACCTAAACCTAAAAACTCGAATTCTTCCCGATCAATCTTACCAGGGCCGTTGCAGCCAAATAAGGCTGGCAGAATTTTCAACGGACTGGTGTAACAGAAATTGGATGGGGCCGACTACTCTCATTGCTAAAACAAGTAGAACGAAAAAACTGTAGTCCCAAAAAATACTCCTGTTCGTCAACTGACCTATCATCAAAAAGTACTACTTCTGTTTTCCAGAAGGGCTGCGTTAATCAGAGTGCCCGATGTCCTCTGTAACGCGAGCGCAGTGTTGTCGGAATGTCTACACAATGTACTTGTAGCTCAAAAAATATCAGGCTTCCAGACTAAAAAATAAGGACATTGAATCTTCACTTCGATTAAAAGTTACTCACACGCCTCATGACAAAACTAACTCACGTAAACGTATTTCAAATCGTCCTTTCTTCGAGTTAACAAATTTGAGCGTCAAACGATGAAAATGGGAAACCGAGCCGCATTAGGAGACGATGAGAAAAGAGCCCAATCCCGGGAAAATTGCCTCATTTATTTGTCTTCGATACAATGAGGGAATTGAAAGCAAATGCTGGGAAACAGAGCAAGCGGGCTCAATTCTATTCTTCCTATGGGACACTTTAACGAACAGCGTTACATAGCCAATACATGATCCGGCAATTCGACAGTTGCAATCGACCACTTGTCGATAGGATCTCAGCGGCGACAACACGTTGGTTCAATAGTACGCCCTGGCTGGCAATTTTATAAGTACGACAACCACTTGCTTTGATGGCCCTTTCTGTAATCGGCGAACCAGCGACATGGGAAATAAAGAATGAACACGACGAGAAACCAAACGAAGATCACCCGTAGCAGATCAGGTTGATATTCTTTTGGCCATTCTGCAGGATTGCTGAAACCAAAGTTGACATAGCGTCCAAATGAAATGGTAGTCCAGGCAAGCGCGCCTAATGAAATCAAGGCAAGGTGCAGCACGTAGTAGAAAAAGGGAACCTGGCCAAACACCCGTAGCCACTCCGTGGTTTTCCGCTGGATTCGTGTAAATACGGCCAGCAGCAATATTCCGATTCCAACCATCAAAAGGTCAAATTGCAGCGAGGGAGGGTATTTTGTCACGTTGATGAAAGACAAGAAGCTAAACACCCAGCCTCGAGGTTGCGTCGCCCATGGCGCCGGATCGCCATACAGATTGATCGTCCGGAGTACCACAAAGGAGGTGAGCATGAAAGCGCCCGTTTTCCAGAGTCTGGGGAATGCTTCACTTGCCGGGAGCGTCATCCATTCACCAATACAGTATCCGGCCATCATCACCCCAAGCCATGGCAGAATGGTATATGCCACCAGCACGACCGGAACGCCAGCACCATTCATGATTACAAAGGGACTGTGAATAAATATACCCACAACTACTCCGAGCGCATTGTCGGTAGCGCTATTGGTCACCAGGTTGTGACCTGCTATTATCAGGAATGCCAATGCGGCAATCACCTTCCGGGGCAATCTTATGATCAATGAAAACAAAATCATTGACCAGCCGATTACCCAAATCACCTGGAGTAGAATAAGCTGGTAAGACAATTCAAGAAAGAAGGTGACGACTACTATCTCGACCATGATCAACCATAGCCCCCTCGTGATCAGAAAGATTGTAGTATCGCGCATGTTACCCTTCTTCTGTTGATACAGATAGATGCTGACGCCCGAAAGAAAAACGAAGTTGGGTGCGCAGAGGTGAGTGATCCACCTGGACGCAAATAGGGCGACGCTGGTTTGTGTCACGTCTTCCGCGCGAAAGGCTGTTGCTCCAAAAAACTCACGAACGTGATCGAGGGCCATAATGACCATGATAAGGCCACGCAAAACATCTATTGATGCGACACGGGTTGAAACCTTTACCGAGTGTTGAATGGTCATACTGGAATGCTGTTACAATAAGCAAATTGCGGGCTAGTCCGAAAGTTAATAAATGAAACTCGTTGGTATTCAATGGGAAACCAAATGAAGCTCTTTGAATCAAGAATATGAAGTTGAGTACAGTTCCTGAGTGGGGTTTGCGGGACATCATAAATTCACGAAAGAAAATGATCGTGCATTGCATCCGGCGCGCGTATTTGTCGTTAGAATTCTCTAATTTAAGACTACGCCCACAGCCAAACAGTTGGCCGGGAATATACCCAACCCACAAACTCCTACTACAATGAAGTTAAGCTTCAGATTCTTGCCTGTCGCAGGGCTCGTTTTATGCTTGTGTCCTATACTGAGCTCTTGCAAGGCTAGCGCCGCTACAAACAAGCACGAATTCAAAAAGGAAATGCACCACATGGAAAGGGCGCATTAATTCCGGGGGGATTTATTGTAATGCGAGCGCGGCAACGCAACGGTTATGCGGACGCGCTGATCATGTGTCTGATCTCTCGCGTATAGGTGGGGATAGCACCCCGCTGTGTCGCGACAAATGCGCCAACGCCGTTGGCTACACGCCCTGACAGTTCTGGATTCCCGGTTCGCATGAACACGTGTAAAAAAGCGGCGCTGAATGAATCGCCGGCGCCCACTGCATCGACTACCTGAACCGGAATTCCCGGTACCGTGATCAGGCGACCATCGTGCCAAACCAGGCATCCCTTTTCCGCGGCGGTAATGATCACCAGACCAATGTCAGGAAACTGCTTCGTTACCCAGGTGCAGAAAGCCTGGATGTCCATTGTCTTACCTGCTGCCAGAGATGAAACCACGGGGACTTCTTCATGATTGAGTTTCAGCATAGTGGCGTGTGAAAGCGCCCGGCGTATAACTGGTGCGTTGTAACCGGTCTTTCGCAGATTGATGTCACAGAATCGTTGCCTGAAATGAAATGAGGTAAGAATTCTTTCCAGAGTCCCGGCCGACCGCTGGCTTCGTTGCGCGAGTGTACCGTAGTAGAAGACGTCGAAGTTTTCATCTTCTATACCGGCGAGGGAGTCCTCAAAAGTGATGTTATCCCACGCCACATTCCCGACGATCAAATAATCCGGCTGTCCTTGATTTAACGTAACTTCGACGATACCTGTGGGCAGATTTTCGTCCCGTTGAATATAACGATCGCTCACGCCGTACACCTTGCAACGGTTCAATGCTTTCATGCCTCTAAAATCCTCACCAATACGTGAAACGATGTATGCATCGTCACCACATTGCGCTGTATGCGCAATAAAATTGAACGGTGCCCCACCCAGATGTTCGTCTCGTTCAATGATGTCCCAAAGAATTTCCCCGAATGCAAGTACCTTCATAGCGCACCAATGTAGCCATTCTTTGCAATTGGCATAGCAGACCCTGATGAAAACAATGAAGTGTAGACCCGGCTGTAATGGGCCGATTGAGAAATCGTCAGAACCCAAATTTGTATTCGTCGATCAGACTTGTGCGTTTGCCATGCCGGAAAGCATAAAGATCGGCAGGTCTGCGCTGTCCGGAGTCATCCTGGCCTACCTTAACGATCTGCTCAGATTTTAGAATCTTTCTTCGAAAATTCGGGCGATCGATAGTCCGGCCCAGAATGGCCTCGGTAAGCGCGTGCAGGTCAGGCAACGTGAATTTTGCTGGCAACAAATTAGACGCGATTGGAGCGTATGGCAATTCTTTGCGAAGCGTTGCCAATGCGCTTTCCACTATCTCTTTATGATCGAGGGATAAGGTTTTGCTTTTTTCAACAGGCATCCATTCCGCCGTTTCCAGATATTGAGTTGGATGCAGTTTTATCTTTTCAAAATTAACAAGCGCCATGTAGCAGATGGTCACGAACCGTCGCGATATCCAGGCCAATTCCTGCCTTTCTTCAATGCTCATGTTTGCGACCATAGCCTTGAACTCCTTACCGAAAGTGCGTGATGCATCGCCGAACACAGCAAACTGCTGAAACATGATTCGCTCCAAACTCGTGCTTTCTTTGACTATTCTCGTGACTGCCTTAGAGACATCTTCGTTCTGACCGACAAATCCACCCGGCAGCACTACGATTCGGGCGCCCTCCAATGCTATGCGGTTCACTACAACCTGGAGTTCACGGTCGTGAAAACCGAAAATCACGCAGTTGATGGAGAGTTGCGGTATGGCCTCCTTCTCAAGCGAGCGAATGAATTGGCGAAGCTTTTGAATCATGGTTGTGTGCGGCAAACCGAGGCAATAAGCACAGATCGTTGCTTCAAAACAAATTTAATGTATATTTGAGTCATTCTGACTCAAATATACCCCAATTTATCAATTTCTCTCTATGAAGAAGCGTTACAAAGTTCTGATTGCGCTTGTCGTAATCGCAATCGGAGCGTACTTCTATCTGACCCGTGATACGCGAGACATCAAACTTCTTGTGTTTTCCAAAACTGCCTCGTTCAGACATGAATCAATTCCCGCGGGTAATAAGGCACTGATTGCACTTGGCAAAGAGCATGGCTTTACGGTAGATACTACTGAGAACGCAGAGGTGTTCGACGAAAAAAAACTTAAGGACTACAATGTCATCGTGTTTCTAAATACCACAGGAGACGTGCTGAATGATCAACAGCAACTCGAGCTAAACCGCTGGGTTCAGGCGGGTGGTGGATTTGTCGGCGTCCACGCCGCTGCTGATACAGAGTACGAGTGGCCCTGGTATGGTGAACTTGTTGGTGCCTGGTTTAACGGCCACCCAAATAATCCAAACGTGCGGGAGGCGGTCGTAAGGCTCGTTGATAAGTTTCATATTTCAACGAAACATCTTCCGGAGTCATGGAAGAGGAACGATGAATGGTATAACTACAAGGATATACGCCCGGAGGTCAATGTTTTGCTTAACCTGGACGAGAAGTCGTATGAAGGGGGAACGAATGGAGACAACCACCCCATTACCTGGGCGCGTGAGTTTGATGGAGGGAGATCGTGGTATACAGGTCTCGGTCATACTGACGAAAGCTATGAAGACCCCGCGTTTCTTGAAATGCTTTGGGGAGGAATCCAATATGCAGCGGGCCCTGGCGTACCTGTGAACTACAATAACGCACGCGTTGCTCCGGAAGAAAACCGCTTCCAAAAGGTTGTGCTGGATTTTAATCTCAACGAACCGATGGAGCTTGATGTATTTCCGAACGAAGATGTTCTGTTTATTGAGCGGAAAGGAGCTATCAAGCTATTTAAAAAGGGAGAAACGAAGACGCGCCTGGTAACAACGTTATCCGTTTTTAACAAGCTTGAAGACGGACTTCTTGGTCTTGCCGTCGACCCCGACTACGAAAAGAACAAGTGGATCTACCTTTATTATTCTCCTCCAGGTGAAGAGGCACTCCAGAGATTGTCGCGATTCAACTTCGAGGGAGATTCGCTGGTGCGGGCAACTGAAAAGATTCTGCTCACGGTGAAGACCCAACGCGAAGAATGTTGCCATTCGGGAGGCTCAGTTACTTTTGGTCCTGATCGTTTATTATACTTATCGACCGGTGACAACACGAGTCCACGGGCTACAGGCTATGGACCGATGGATGAAAGCCCGGGGCGTTCTGCGTGGGACGCACAGAAGTCTGCATCGAATACCAACGATCTTCGGGGTAAGATCATTCGTATCAAACCGGAGGATGACGGCACGTATTCCATTCCCAAGGGGAATCTTTTCGCGGACGCGAAACAGGGACGTCCTGAGATTTATGTAATGGGCGTGCGTAATCCTTTCAGGATCTCTGTCGATCCGATGAATGCGTTTCTGTATTGGGGTGATGTAGGGCCGGACGCTGGTAATGACAGTCTGGGCTTTGGTTCAAAAGGTTTCGATGAAATCAACCAGGCGCGCAAAGCAGGTAACTTCGGATGGCCATATTTCATCGGCAACAATTCACCTTATAACCACTATGACTATGCGACGAAAAAGTCGGGGCCGATGTTTGATCCGAAGAAACCAGTAAACACTTCTCCAAACAACACTGGTGCTAAGGAATTGCCTGAGGCTACTCCTCCTCTGATCTACTATCCATACGCAGCCACGAAAGAATTTCCTCTGGTGGGCGAAGGTGGTCGCAGCGCGATGGCAGGGCCTGTGTTCTATGTTAATCGTTATCCCGAATCGCAGAGAAGGTTTCCTGAGTACTATGATAAGAAGTTCTTTGCCTTTGAATGGATGCGTGGTTGGGTAATGGCCGTTACCTTAAATGAAAACGGCGACTTCGTGCGTATGGAAAGGTTTCTGCCAAACATGCTGTTCAATAATCTTGTCGACATAGCCTTAAGTCCCGTCGGAGACTTCTACGCGCTGGAATATGGTACCAATTGGTTCACGCAAAACATGGATGCCCGGTTGATCCACATTACCTACTCATCGGCAAATCGCGTTCCACTTGCCGTGGCGCAAGCTGACAAGACTATAGGCAAGACTCCCCTTACCATTCAATTCACGGGTGACCATTCGAAAGACTTTGATCGCGATGAACTGTCCTATGAATGGACGTTTGGCGAATTGGGCAAATCATCGGAGAAGAATCCAGCATTTACGTTTGATAAACCGGGTGAATATAGAGTGGCGTTAACAGTTTCGGATCCATCTGGAGAAAAGGCAACGCAGGAGCTATTGGTCGTGGCGGGCAACGATCTGCCACAAGTAAAAATCGCCTTCAAAGGAAACCGTTCATTCTATTGGGATCAATCAACCTTTGAATACGAAGTGAGCGTAACGGACACCGAGGACGGCAAGATTAATCAGGGCATTGACCCATCAGCTATTACGTTCTCTGCGGACTACCTGGCGAGAGGTAAAGATGTGACAGAGGTGATTCAGGGACATCAGGCAAACGCGGAAGCATCGGCTCATCTTGTAGGTAAGGCGTTGCTGGAAAAATCTGATTGTAAATCGTGTCACCAGCTGACTGACAAATCCGTTGGTCCTGCGTTCACTTTGGTTGCCAATAAATATGCAGGCGACGCCTCTGCAGTCAAGCGTCTTGTGGAGAAAGTTATCAAAGGAGGATCGGGCGTATGGGGAGATCTTGTTATGGCACCACATCCGCAGTTAAGTGCTGATGACACTGAAAAAATGATTCGATATATACTCTCCACGAATGGAAAGACCAAGGGTGCAGGATTGCCATACAAAGGAACTTTTGCCATGAACAAGCACAAGGCCGGCGAAAAAGAGGGCACGTACATTTTCACCGCATCGTATGAGGACAAGGGGGCCAATGGAAGAAAGCCTTTAACTGCTACAGAAGTTGTCGCTCTCTCCTACCCGATGATCGCTGCAAATAAATTTTCAGAGTCGAAGAAGACGATGATTTTCCTTGTGACCCCTGAGATCTGGAAGGGCCTGAAGGAAGATATCACGATTGTACTTCCAAGCCATGAAGGAATGATGAAATATCAGGGAGTAGATCTGACCGATGTTGGCTCGATCAGCTTCGGTGTAGCGGTTGCCCCTACTTATTTCAGCGGTGGGAAACTGGAAGTGTTTGTTGACAGCGACAACGGGACGCCTATTGCTTCAACAGATTTTGAGCCCGGTCTCACTGATCTTGGATTCCAGGATCTGCTGGTTCCGATCAAGCAGGTGAGCGGCGTGCATGACCTGATCATCAAAGTAAAATGCAAGGACCCGAGCAAAATGTTTGCAGGTTTTGCCACACTGGAATTCAAGAAGAAATAATTGCCACTTACAATAATACTGCATTATGAAAAGAGTCATCAAAATAGTTTTGTGGTCGATCGTGGCACTGGTAGTCCTGATCTTTGGCGCCGGTGCGGTGTTTATGTACAAGGTTACGAATGGCTTCCCTGTTTCTTACGAAACGGAACCGCCATCAATTGAAATCCCGTCGGGCAAGCACAGTGTGTTGCTGTTCTCTAAGTCGACGGGTTTCAGACACGCCGAGTCCATTGAAGCCGGAAAGGAAACCTTCCTCAAACTGGCTGCTGACAATGACTGGTATCTCTACAGCACAGAAGATGGGGGCGTCTTTAATGCTGAACAGTTGTCGAAGTTTCATACTGTTATATTCAACAATTGCACCGGTCGCCTGTTAAATGACGAACAACAGAAAGTACTTGAAGACTATGTGAATGACGGTGGTAGTCTCATTGGTATTCACGGCGCAGGTGACAATTCGCATCACTGGGACTGGTATGAACAGAATCTGATGGGTGCTCATTTCTCCCATCACCCGCTTGATCCACAATTACAAAGCACTGCGATTACTTTAAACCCGGTGCCAGACAGCACGCTAACGGTTGGCTTACCCGCAGAGTGGACGCACGCTGATGAGTGGTATGTATTCCTGGAGAATCCGCGCGCAAAGGGTTTTCACATTATCTACAATATTGACGGATCTTCGATCAATCCGAGTGGCAATATGCTTTGGATGAAGGACAAGAACTTTGGGATGGGGAAAGATCATCCGGTTGCATGGTATCGTCCTACTGGCAAGGGGCGGACGTTCTATACGTCGATAGGTCATAACGCGGAGGCCTGGAAGCAGGACGCGTTTGTGCGGATGCTTGCGAATGCGGTGAACAAGCAATGAGCTGAATGGGGATTCACGGTTTACGGTACTTGCGAGGGGTGCGTGCATTTGATTGGATGGGGTAACTTTTTCCAGGACGAGGCATAACCGCAAAATGTAAAACTCTAAATGTAAAATGTAAAAGTGGGCACATTAGGAACAGCGCGCCGTTGTGCGTGAGTAGCCTGACGATGGTCGATCCCCCGCGGGAAACGATGGATCGACGAAAGCGAAAAGCCTAATGAAAGCCTAAGCGAAGCCTAATGAAAGCCTAAGCAAAGCCTAATGAAAGCCTAAGCGAAGCCTACGGCTAGCGGCCACCTAGCGGACGGCTAGCCTAAGCGAAGCAGCCAGAAAGTAGAACCAAAGCCTAACCAAAGCCTGATCAACACCTCCAAAAAATGTCGGGAGCCAGTGAGACTACCTCTTAACAGCATTCGAATACAATTAACTGCATTTAACTACACTTGACTGCAACATAGTGAATGTAGTTTTCTGAGTTGCAATATGTTTGGATCAGGCACAAGGCTGATTTCTCGAAATACCGACTGATCGCGCGCGATAGGACAGGACTGCCGACGTCGGCCTGGGGGTGTTGACCGTTCTTTGAAATATTTAACCGATGCTGGTTGCGTGCGGCACACCCGTTGTACGGGATACATGCTGACCGTAATTCTAATCCCGACGCCTTCATAGCCACCAGTTCCACTGGTGGCTATTTGGTTTGAAGTCCTTCGGACTTCTCTTCTATGGCCGAGCGTTATGAAAATCCAAAAAGCTGACTACATCCTCTTCGGATTTTAATTTGTTCTTATGTGATCCCAACCATTTGTCAGCCTCGCCATCGATGGGGATTACGGAATTAACGGATGTTTTATTGAGTGCCGGTAAAGATTGCACCTTCTGTTTGTCCAATAAATAATATTCGGTCTCTGTGACGAATCGATATTCAGTCTTCCCTACGCTTGGATCATAAGGCAGCTTGTTCACGTGGCTTGCCTGCTTCTTCAACAACTGCGTCGCACCAATATTCATTTGCTGGTACCATTCTGTCGTCTTTTTTCCTGAAGGCACAAATGCGTGGAACGTAGCCAGGACTTGTGTGGTGTCCTTTCCAAACAAAACGAGGTCTTTCACCAATGATTTGTCCGCTACGAGCTCAGCTCCATTGGCGATATAGTGAACATCCTGAGTATAGAGGTTCAATTTGATATTATCCAGATTAAACCGATTACCTCCTTTGAGGACGAGATAACCCTTATGCCAATCGTTGTCCCACATGTAACGTCCCCTTACATCCTCATAGGTAACGTCGGGCTTGATGGTCTTTCCGACGGTAGTTGGATCGGTATACTTGACGGTGCCATACGAACCTACTCCGGCACCAGAGACGTCGAGCGTTGGGGTTTGTGAGAAGGCAGAACCGCCGATAAGCATGGCTGCGCTAATCAAACCTGGCAGGTATGTTTTCATTGTTGTGGTGTTCAATACCAAGATAAGGAATCAGTTTTGAACGTAGGGGAATGCCTGCGCCACAAATTTCCCGCAGTTGAAATCACATTGCCATACAATTTCCTTCAGCCAAATCGTTGAAGAGCAAAACTTTTCGGTTTCGGGCATCATCATTGGACAGTGTCGGGCCAAGAATGCGCTAAAAACAAAGAAGCCCCTGGATATTATCCAGAGGCTTTGGCTTGCAAAAGCTGAGTGCGCTCGTAGGGATTCAAACCCCAAACCTTCTGATCCGTAGTCAGATGCTCTATTCAGTTGAGCTACGAGCGCGGATTCGCCGCCGGGCAGCGAATTTTGGACTGCAAATGTAAAGAATTATTTAACTCTGCAAAATCAATTGAGTTTTGCAGCGATGTCAAAAAGCCTATTTTTGGGCTCTTAAAAAACGGAACAAGAAAACGCATGATTAAGCAACTGGCGGGCATTTTAGTTTTAATGGGGATTTCGGTTGTGGGTATTTGCCAGGAGGCGGCACCTGCCAAGAAAAAATCAGTTCGCCCTGACATTCCGGGGATGTTTACCGTCGATTTTGGCTTTAACAGGGCCTTGAGCGCACCTGTGGACTTTGATCTCTATTTCTGGGGATCGCGGACGGTCAATATCTACTACCAGTACGATTTCAGACTGTTTAAGTCTCCCATAAGCGTTGTTCCGGGTATTGGCTTCTCTCTGGAGCGCTACAGATTTAAAGACAACTACGCTGTTGGATATACCAATGATTCACACAATGAGGTAACGATGCTACCCCCAGGAGACCTGCCGACGCCGAATATCAAGAAGTCGATGCTGGTTACCAATTACTTAGAAGTACCTGTGGAGCTTCGTTATACGTTGAATCCCGAGGATCCATCCCGCAGCTTTAAGATCAGCGTAGGCGGCCGCATAGGCTGGATGTATGACTCCTTTAACAAGATCAAATACAGTGAAGACGGTGAGGTGAAGAAACTGAAGGACAAACAGGACTACCATCTCAATCCAATTCGCTACGGCCTACTGGCACGTCTCGGCTTTGGTGGATTCAGCCTGTTCTGCAACTACAATCTCTCTCCTCTCTTCAGGAAGGGTGAAGGCATCCAGACAAACAACGAAAGCAACGATTTCAATACGTTGACCTTCGGGATCTCCGTGTCAAACTTCTAAAAAGGGACATCCAAAAAATAAGCGGACTTAGCTAAAAAAGCGGGGAAAAGGCGGGGTAAAAAATCGCCTTAGATCTTCTGCTCAGTAGATTTTTTAGGCGCTTCCTTCTTTGTATAGGTTGGGCAGGTATATTGACTGCAAGCCGATATAAAAGCCGCCAGTACAGCGAAAACAACAAGCTTTTTCATTCTTCTAATGTTGGTTATAACAAAAATATCAATCCTCTTTCACAATTCAAATTGACAGGCACTGTGGCACAAGTTTAAGGAGACGAACGGTTTTAATTAACCAATAAGTTGCATCCCCTTACGTCGCTATTGTCCATCCGGCCCAGGATTTCAAACGATCCATCGTCGAAAACCTTACCTAAATCTTGCGTCTCGATGAAGGCGACCGAATGCAGGTTTGCCAAATCGACAACGTTTATACCAGCCGTTTCGTTAAGTAACCCCTTTGTGAGGGGGTCTGTAATATCCCGGCCAATAATGCGCATCCAGGGTGGTGAATTGAATCTGGATCCTCCGCGCGTATAGGCCTGCGACAGCAGTTCGGTCATCCCATATTCCGAATGGATAATGTTGACGTCAAAGGCCCGTGTAAGGGTTTGATGCAATTCCTCACGTGTTAATTCTCTCCTCCTCCCCTTCATTCCACCGGTTTCAAATAACATCGCCCCGAGCCGTCCAGGATGATTCTCAGCAAGGTCCAGCAAGGCAAACGACACGCCCCACAAGACGACGGTGCGACTATCGTGTATTTCCTTCAGGTCGCGCATCAGTTTATCGACGTCGTACAGGTAGAAGCCTGATCTACCGGACTGACTTTCACTGATAAAATAGTCCATCATGGCGATCAGCGACGATCCCTGCCTCTCGAGGTACGATGGTAATAACGCCAGAAAGTGATAGTTCGTCAGCGAACCAAAGAAATATTCAAACGTTCGCTTCGCATTTCGCAGGTAGAAGTCCAGAGAGGCCACGTGATGCCTGCTTGTGGCCGCTCCTGTTGTACCACTGCTCGTGAAAACAACTTCCGAAATCCATTCGCCCGTTTTAATCGTATGATCTTTGAAAAATGAAATTGGCATGAATGGAATCTGCTCGACCGTGGCTATACTTGCGACATCGGTTCTGAGATTTTGGACGAAAGCCTTGTATACCGGATTGTATTGCGCTTGAAAACGAAAAAGTCTCATCGCAATATCCGTGAAGGATTGGGCGTTTACGCGGTATATTTCCGATTCAAAACTTTTAAAAGTTTCCAAGGGTTTACTTAACTTGTCTGATTCTAAGTCCAAAATTGGACTTAAAGATAAGGGCAAAAGACAAAGGTCAGCATAGAAAACAGACCGAGGATAATCGGTGAATATAGAATTGCGATAAGTGATGAAAGTTGTAAAAGGCCTGTTCTTGTTTGCCGTCTCCGCGGTAGTGACAGCGTGTTTTAATCCGCCGGAATTCTCCGACACTCCACAAATTGATTTTCTCAATGTTTATTTCAAGGAGGGCACTACCAACAGCCCTACCGACTCCCTGGTTGTCACAATTTCGTTTCGCGACGGAGATGGTGATCTGGGCCTTGATGATGATCAGATAGAAGAGCCTTACAACGACATTTTCTACGGATTGGCAAGTGACGGGAATGTTGTACAGCTAGGCAAGAAAACAGAATTCACTGACTTGCCTCAGTTTGTTGACGTGCCTCCGGGTGTAAATGGAAAGCTTGTCACGGTAAGAACACTACTCGATCCCGCTTACTCCGATAACCTTCCACCTTTTGTTGATGCAGCGTCATCATGTACTGACTATAAACTTCAATCCGTGTACGTCATGGAGGAAGACAAGCGCGTTATCGATGCTTCATATGCAGAAATAGACACGATGAAAAGCACCAATGGCTTTCCTCCGATCTATATCGTTAGGGACATGTTTTATTTCCAAAACAACCCTAACCATCGCAACATCGAAGTTGAATTTTGGGTGAACGATGGAACAGGAAAATACAACCTATTCGATTGGGAAAAAGAGTATTGTGAAGTCGGGTTCGATCAACGTTTTCCTGTGCTTACACAAAAGCCAGGTCCGCTGGAGGGCAATCTTCAGTATGCGCTCACTTCAGTTGGTATAAAGGCCACATTTGGAGCGAAGTCATTGCGATTGAAAATACGAATCCGCGATCGGGCCCTGAATGTCAGCAACGATGTGCAGACAGAGGACTTTACACTTGATAAGATCAAGAAGTAACGCCTCGGGTTCGTAAGCAATACCACAGATTTTCCACTTTGTTAAACCGTCGGCGTCAGGCCGATGGCAACTCCTGCTCAATACAATTTGGGATATTTCTCCGGATCCACTTCCGACATCATGAAGTACACTGCTTCATAAACTTCTTCGGGGTTGGGCTTAGAGAAATAATCACCATCACTTGCGTACGCCGGCCGGTGTTCTTTCGCAGTTATTGTAACGGGCTTTGAGTCGAGATAAGGATAAGCATTTTGAATCTCGAGCACCTGCTGCATCATGAACGATGTGGCACCACCAGGAACGTCTTCGTCTGCAAAAACAACACGACTGGTCTTCTTCACAGACTCCAGAATAGTGTGATTGATATCGAAGGGCAGTAAGGTTTGTACGTCGATGACCTCACAGGAGATCTTCATTTCCTCTAGTGCTTCAGCAGCTTCCATCACGACACGACACATTGAACCGTAAGTAACAATGGTTACGTCGCTGCCTTCTCTTAATATCTCGGGAACGCCAAGTGGAATTGTGAATTCACCGATGTTATCCGGAAGTCTTTCCTTGAGTCGATAGCCATTGAGGCATTCGATGATTACGCATGGATCATCGGACTTCAGCATAGTATTGTAGAATCCGGCGGCCTGCGTCATATTCCGCGGTGATATAATGAACATTCCGCGAAGGGAATGAAGCAACATACCGATCTGTGATCCTGCATGCCACACGCCTTCGAGACGGTGACCTCTCGTTCGAACGATCAAGGGTGCTTTCTGTCCACCTTTTGTCCGGTAATAAAGACAAGCCAGATCATCGGATAACGTCGGCAGAGCATAGATGAAATAATCAAGATATTGTATCTCGGCGATTGGTTTCAAGCCACGCAACGCTGTGCCTATACCTTGCCCTACAATCGTGCATTCGCGAATGCCCGTATCGGTAACACGCACCTCACCATACTTCGCCTGAAGACCAGCAAATCCCTGGTTAACATCTCCTATTCTTCCTACATCTTCACCAAACGCGAGGACGCGAGGGTCACGGGACAACGCAGCATCGAAGCAAGCCTGCAATATTTCGCGGCCATCAATAAGTGGAGACTGATCGTGTATATACAGCATCAACTCCGCCGGCACTTTAAGTGCCGATTCATCCGACACGCTGATCATGTGAGAGCTGTACCTGTCAAAATTATCAGCTTCAGCCTCCTTAAGCCACTGAACAAGTGCTTCTCTCGAAGGTATTGATTCACCGGCCATAAGACGAGCAGCCTGTTTTGCCGCACGCATAGTTTCCAGTCGTGTAGGATTGATGGCTTTAACCAACCCACCCCTTATGCGCGAAATTTCTTCACTGCGTGAGCTTTCATTCTTAGCCGATTCCAGGATGCCCGCCACGAGGCGTTGATCCTTTCGAACATCATCCATGAAAGCTTTCCATGCGCGTTCCTTGGCCTGTCTTGCAGACTGCTTCGCCTCCTTTTCGATCGAATCAATTTCTTCCGGAAGTATCAGAACATCATTGATAATCCATTCGCGCATCTTCTTAATGCAGTCGAACTCTACTTCCCAAGCAAGGCGCTCTTTAGATTTGTATCGCTCGTGTGAGCCTGATGTCGAGTGTCCCTGCGGCTGAGTCATTTCGCGAACATGGAATAAGACCGGTACATGTTCTTCGCGACAAATCTTCTCTGCGCGCTGGTACGCGTCAATAATTGCCGGATAATCCCAGCCATTGACCGTTATGATTTCAAAGCCCTTTTCAACTGCAGTCCGTTGCAATCCTGCCAACGCTTTAGAAATGCTTCCCTTGGTTGTATGGTATTCCTGGGGAACCGATATCCCGTAATCATCATCCCACACAGAGGTGAGCATGGGGATCTGTAATACACCTGCAGCATTGATCGCTTCCAAAAACATACCTTCGGATGTCGATGCATTGCCTATGGTGCCGAATGCTATCTCGTTACCGTGGTCAGACAGATTGGTGAACGAATGAAGGCCTGGATTCTCGCGAAATAATTTTGAAGCATAAGCCAGACCGAGCAGGCGCGGCATCTGTCCTGCAGTCGGAGATATATCAGCGCTGCTATTTCTCAGTTGAGTAAGATCCTTCAGTTTGCCAGCGTCGTCGAGAAAGCGGGTTGCATAGTGGCCATTCATGAGACGTCCGGCAGATGCAGGATCAGCTTCAACACTGGTGTGCGCATACAATTGAGCAAAGTATTGCTGCACCGTCAGCTCACCGATGGCAAACATGAATGTCTGGTCGCGGTAATAGCCCGCGCGAAAGTCGCCCTTACGGAACACCTTTGACATCGCGATCTGGGCAATTTCTTTTCCATCACCAAAGATGCCGAACTTGGCTTTCCCCATGAAAACCTCCTTCCGCCCGATGAGACTTGCTTCCCTGCTCTCAACAGCTAGCCGGTAGTCGGAAAGTATTTCCTTTACCTTCGCCTGAGAGAATTTCGTTCTTACTTCCTTAAGTGCTCCCAAGTTATACGGGTTTATGTCAACAGCCTGTATTTAGCCTTCGCCAGTACTAGCCAAAAATAGACAATAGCGGATATATTCAAAAGAGTTGACTTCCGGCGTGAGACACCCAGTCTCCCCCCTCCACATGTTCATCGTCGCTCATACTCTTTTCAAAAAGATAGATACCAAATTTAATACCATCAATCGTTACCGTTGAACGAACATACCCTGCATCAATTTCCATTTCATATATCATTTGTTCGGTTAGATCTGACGTGAGACGAAATAAATCGACGATGATGCAGTCTTTTTGAAGTCCGGTGCGAATCACGTATGGATACTCTCCTAAAGAATACATTCTATAACCATTAAGGGTCACAGTCTTTAAATGAACCAGTGTCTTCGCAAACACCTGATGATTTTCCATACCTATTCGCAACGTTCCATAGAACGCGTAATTCCCTAATGATTCGATAGAGATTTGACTCATACTAAAGAGTTTAAGCGGGCAACCAAATTGAAGGACCGTTATTATATTTGCGCCGCGTTTGCTCTTGTCTCCCGGCAAAGTCAGCGCATCAAAATTGAGATCTCATTAGCCGCTTAACACAAAATACTTATGATCATCGGTGTCCCCAAAGAAATCAAGAACAATGAAAATCGTGTTGCCCTCACTCCTGCCGGAACTCAGGAGCTGATAAAACGCGGACACCGGGTGCTGGTGCAGAAGACAGCTGGCATAGGTAGCGGTTTTTCTGATGAAGAGTATGCGAGTGCCGGCGCGAAACTAGCTGGCGATGCTGCTGAAGTATTTGGTGCTGCTGAGATGATTATGAAAGTTAAGGAACCTGTGGAACCTGAATATAAACTGATTCGTAAAGATCAGCTTGTGTTCACCTACTTTCACTTCGCATCGTATGAGCCATTGGCAAAAGCCATGATCGCAAGTGGTGCGGTTTGTCTTGCTTACGAAACAGTAGAGCGTGTTGATGGTAGTCTGCCGCTATTGATTCCTATGTCGGAGGTAGCTGGACGCATGTCTATTCAGGAAGGTGCCAAATATTTGGAGAAGCCATTGAAAGGCCGCGGCATATTGTTGGGTGGTGTACCGGGAGTTCATCCCGCCCGCGTGGTCATCCTCGGAGGTGGTGTAGTGGGAACCAATGCTGCCAAGATCGCCGCCGGTATGGGTGCCGACGTAACGATCATGGATGTTAACATCGATCGTCTTCGTTATCTTGATGACGTGATGCCTACCAATGTGAGAACATTGGTTTCAAATGAATACGCCATACGTGCCATCATAAAAGAATCAGATCTTATCATTGGCGGTGTACTTATCCCTGGCGCGAAGGCACCTAAGCTGATCACACGCGACATGCTGAAGACGATGAGACCTGGTACCGTGTTGGTGGATGTTGCCGTTGACCAGGGTGGCTGTATCGAAACGTGCCGTCCTACAACACATGAGGATCCAACGTACGTGATAGACGACATCGTTCATTATTGCGTAGCGAACATGCCAGGTGCAGTTCCCTATACATCGACGCTGGCTCTCACAAACGCAACACTTCCCTATGCGATAAGACTTGCAAACATGGGATGGAAGCGCGCCGCGCAGGAGAATCCAGATCTCCGCAATGGTCTGAATGTCATTAATGGTGAAGTGGTATACAAGGCTGTTGCTGATGCCTTCTCGTTGCCATACACTGATGTGAAGAAATTCCTCTAGAATCCCGTTTACCTTTTTGTTGTTGCCGTCGGGTTTGCTTTCGAAAGTCGCCTTTCGCGTGCTTGCAATGACTATGACTTTTCTTGTGTTCACCTGGCTGAAATGTCCGGCTAGTCAATTCCATTTTTGGTGTTTAGACATAGGGTAATTCTGTCAGTAAAAACACTGGTCGTTCCCGGAAACAGAGGCAACCAGCGGCCTTTGTTCTAGTGTCATAATTGATTTTTCAGCCGGCCTCAAAAAAACAACGGGAAATGTATTAACTTATAACAACCTAAACCTCGTCCAACCTTCGCCCCCCATGAGACGCCTGTCAGCCATTATGTTCACTGACATCGTCGGATACAGTGCATTGACCCAGGAGAACGAGGCGCACGCGCTCCAACTACTGGAGACCCATCGTGCTCTGCTGAGACCCATCTTTCAGGAATTTGAAGGCACAGAAATTGAAACTGCGGGTGATCTCTTTTTTGTTGAATTCGGCAGTGCTGTCGAAGGAGTATGTTGTGCGGCCCGCATTCAGCAAGTGCTGCACGAACGAAATCAGGGAAAGCCAGCTAATGATCAGATCCGTCTTCGCATTGGCTTGCACATTGGAGACGTAGTACGAGTTGATCAGCACGTTCACGGCGACGGCGTCAACATCGCAGCGCGCATACAACCACTGGCGGATCCGGGAGGTATTTTCATTTCAGAAGATGTAGCCAGACAGATCCGTAACAAGATTGAATTTCCCGTTGTATGTGTGGGCCGCCGTAAACTTAAAAATATCACCATGCCAATGGAAGTGTACGCGCTCGCACTACCATGGGAGAAACCGCCGACAAGAAATGGTCAGACTGCGAGATGGAAGAAAATGCTGGCAGGTCTTGCCGCCCTGCTCATGATTGGCTCGATTGGCGCGTTCATCTGGATCCAGACCAGGCCTGCGCTGGATCCAAAGTTGCTGCGACTGGCGGTTCTGCCTTTTGACAATATCGGGGGCGATTTGCAGGACGACTACTTCGCCGATGGCATGACGGAAGAGATGATCTCCAGCCTTTCGAAGATTAATGACCTTCATGTCATTGCTCGTTCTTCGACAATGCAGTACAAGAATACAACCAAGTCGATAAAAGATGTAGGCCAGGAACTGAACGTGGGATCCATACTGGCAGGCACTGTGCGTAAGTACAATGACAACGCACGTGTAGCCGTGCAGTTGATCGATGTCAAAACCGAAGAACACCTTTGGTCAATGGAGTACGATCGCAAGATGCAGGACATACTTTCCATTCAAACAGAAATTTCGAGACACGTTGCCAACAAGCTACAGGTGATCCTGGCTTCCAGCGAGAAGAAACAACTCAACAAGAATTACACAGGTGATGCGAAGGCCTTTGAAGAATACCTGCTGGGCAAGCACTACCTGAATGCCCGTACTTCAAAAAGTATTCACACTGCTGTAACTCACCTGGAGAAATCAGTGTCGCTGGACCCGGAGTTCGCCCTGGCCCAGGCAACACTCGCCTATTGCTACACGCTGTTGAGCGGAGCCGGCTTTGGTTCATTACCAGAAGGTCCAGCTCACCAGAAGGCCCGCGATGCTGTGCAACGCGCGCTTGCGATAGATGAAACACTTGCCGAGGCGCATGCAGCACTCGCCTATATTAAATTCAGAATTGATTGGGATTGGGATCAGGCTGATGCGGAGTTCAGGAGGGCAATTGAATTAAAACCAGGATACTCGACCTCCCATGAATGGTATGCACTCTTCCTCGCTGTTCACAAGCGTTCAGACGAGGCACTCAGGGAAATGAAGATAGCACAGGAACTCGATCCAATGTCTGTTGCTGTGAATAACGGTCTGGGCCGCGTGTACCACTACCGTGGCGAAATGGAAAAAGCAGTAGAGCAATTTCGTCACACACTTCAACTGGATCCTGGATATGGCGAAGCTTACTTCTCTCTATCTATGGCGTACTTTAAAATGAAGAGATACGACGAAGCAGAACAAGAGATGATGAGGGCGCTGGCCATCACAGGCAGGCGTCCGGTCATGCTTGGCATTCTGGGAAGTATCTATGCCCGGGCAAATCGTATCGCTGATGCTGAAAAAGTGCTCGCAGAATTAAGTGAGCCCAAAACTGACGAAGACAAAATGTATGCACGTGCCATAATCCTAATGGGACTGCACAAAACTGATGAAGCAATAGCACTGCTGAGTCATCTCGTCGAAACGAAGTATTCTATACTGGTATACATGAACGTCGAGCAGGATTACTTTGATCAAGATGAAGTAATTAAGCTGAGGCCGCTCCTTCTGCGCATGAAATTCAATCTGGACAATGTCCAGAAGATCTGACCAACTTTAGTAAAAAGTCCTGCCAGTATCCGTGACTTTCCCTTCCGGGTGTGCTTATATAGCTAAACGCACCTGAATCCTATGGCACAAATAACTGCACCCAAGGGAGGGCGAGGTAGTCGTCGCTCCCTTCACATCGACATGACTCCAATGGTCGATCTTGCATTTCTGCTCCTCACCTTCTTTGTACTCACGATGACCATCAACAAGAAATATGCTTTAGAAATCATCAAACCTGACCAGGAGGATGACAAGAAAGAGCCACCACTGGTAAAGAGAGAACGGGTGCTAACCCTGCTGCTAGGCGACAACGACAAGATCCACTACTTTCTTGGGGATGAGGCAATAAAGACTACGAACTATGAGTTGGATGGAATCAGACATGTTCTGCTGGACGCCACTTCAAAAAGACCTGACCTTATCGTCCTGGTTAAACCAATGCGCACCAGTCGCTATCAAAATCTCGTTGATATCATTGATGAGATGGACACTACAAAATTGCGCTACTACCTTGTAAAGGAAACGGCAGAAGACCGTGCGATGATTGACCCGTGACTTTCATGGACTACAGGCTATGGGGGCTTGCTCCGCGTGGACAAGCCTTCTATATTTCGAAGCCTAATGTCCTATGAAAGAATCGTCTTCCCCCCAATTGAACAATCCCAAGATCGTGCGCGCCTGGTACGTCTATGACTGGGCCAATTCAGTTTACGCCTTAGTAATTTCTTCGATCCTGTTTCCAGTTTATTTCAAGGCTGTCACTACTGTAGATGGACATGACCATGTTTTGTTCCTGGGCTTCGAGGTTCAGAACTCAGTATTGTATAGCTACGTACTTTCGTTCTCATTCCTGCTGGTGGCAGCCATGCTTCCTTTACTATCAGGTGTTGCCGATTACTCGGGTGACAAGAAAAGGTTCATGAAGTTTTTTGTCATTCTGGGATCGGCCGCATGCTGTGGTTTATACTTTTTCACTGGTGTTGACTCCCTGCTTTGGGGATTGCTTTGTGCCACACTTGCCAGCATTGGTTACTCCGGCAGTTTGGTGTTCTATGATGCATTCCTCCCGGAGATAGTAACTGAAGACAGGTACGATACAACCAGTGCTCGCGGCTACTCAATGGGGTATTACGGCGGGATTGTTCTGATGCTGATCTGTCTCGTTATGATCATGAATGCCGGGCATCTTGGAATGGGCGCTGGCTCAGCCGGTGAACTATATGCTTCCCGCTTGTCATTCGTGCTAACAGGTCTTTGGTGGATTGGATTTTCGACTATACCGTTCAAGCATCTGCCATCAAATATTCACAGCAAGCCACCCACAGCAAATCTCTGGAAGAACGGATACCGCGAAATCAGCAAGGTATGGAAATCGCTGCAGGGTCAACCCGACCTCAGGCAGTTCATCATTGCATTTTTCTTCTACAACTCAGGCGTACAAACAGTGATGTACCTGGCGGCTCTGTTTGGTACCGATGTACTGCATCTGAAGAGTGATATACTCATTGGAGTATTCCTGATCATTCAGTTAGTTGGAGCATTTGGAGCATGGACATTCGCGCGCTTATCACGCGTGTGGGGCAACCGTTCTTCACTTGTCCTGATGAACGTGATCTGGATCGGTGTATGCGTTGGCGCTTACTTCACTACAACGGCCAACCAGTTTTATGTAGTTGCTGTCTTCGTTGGAATGATCATGGGAGGGATACAATCGCTGTCGCGTGCAACTTATTCGAAACTAATTCCCTCCGATACAGTCGATCACGCTTCGTACTTCAGCTTCTATGATGTTGCTTTCAACATATCAATCGTGATGGGCGTATTTTCCTACGGTCTGATCGATCACATCACCGGGAATATGCGATACAGTGCACTGTTCCTGTCAGTCTATTTCATTGTTGGAATGCTGCTGCTATGGGGCGTGAACAGCCGCGCACTTCGTTCGGCACAAGACGCCTAGAACGAACAAGTTAGTAGCGCAGATGCTTAACAGTCATGCCGTTGTTGATCAATTGTTTCAAAGAGTCTATGCCCACTCTCAAGTGCGTTTCCACATAGTTCTTTGTTACGGCAGAATCGCTGACTTCCGTTTTCACTCCATCGGGTGTCATGGGGTTATCTGAAATGAGCAGCAGTGCACCAGTTGGGATCTTGTTCGCGAAGGCGGTAGAGAATATCGTCGCTGTCTCCATGTCGATGGCCATTGCCCGGATCTTTCTCAGGTAGTTCTTAAAGTTCTCGTCCCATTCCCACACGCGGCGATTGGTTGTATACACAGTACCGGTCCAATAGTCCTGGCTGTAGTCGCGAATGGTTGTCGAGATAGCTTTCTGCAATGCAAATGATGGAAGCGCCGGCACTTCAGGCGGGAAGTAATCGTTAGAAGTTCCTTCACCGCGAATCGCGGCAATCGGAAGGATCAGATCGCCTATCTCATTCTTTTTCAAGCCGCCGCACTTGCCGAGGAAGAGACAGGCCTTCGGTTTGATAGCACTTAGACAGTCCATGATCGTGGCTGCATTGGGGCTGCCCATACCGAAATTAATGATGGTAATACCTTCCGCAGTCGCACTTCGCATTGCGCGATCCACGCCGTGAACCGGCACGTTGTGCCAGGCGGCAAACAAACTTACGTAGTTGTCAAAGTTGGTAAGGAGCACGTATTCACCAAACTGGTTCAGCGGAACCCCGGTGTAGCGGGGAAGCCAGTTGTTAACTATATCTTCTTTTGTCTTCATGTCCAAAAATAATGAAACGATCTGAGTTCATTTTTAACATTGTGTGAAGGCATCTCAAAAAGTGATTTATTTGTGGTCATGGTAGCCCTTAATCTTCCACCCTATGAATATTCTTTGAAGCGTGAAGGCGACAAAGTTTTCATATTGGATCAGCTGCGGAAGAAGTATCTTCTGCTGACGCCGGAAGAATGGGTTCGTCAACATTTTGTCCATCACCTGATCAATGACCATCGCTATCCCAAGGCGTTAATAAAAATTGAAGGTGGCTTGAAGTTCAATTCGTTATCGAAGCGTTCTGATATTGTAATCTTCTCAAGAGAAGGAACGCCCTGGATGCTTGTGGAGTGCAAGGCTCCCGACGTTAAACTTCGACAAGCAACAATAGAACAGGCTGCGACCTACAATCAGACACTCCGAGCATCCTATATCGTAATCACTAATGGAATGTCGCACATCTGCTGCGAGATAGACTGGACAAATGGAAGCTCGAGGCAGGTCATGGAACTCCCCGGATTTGACGAAAAGCCCTGATTCCAGCGACGTTAATTTTCCTCTGCAAACGCAGTTACCTGTGTACTGAAATTAGCATTTATGTCAAATTTCGGAAGGAACCGGTTGGTTACCACCGATTTTTCAGGCACGATAGGCCGTTTTCAATCAGATAACCACGTCACCCAGGACGTGGACTATTTGGATGGCTGACGATTTTTTAAAGCACCCTGACATTATATGAAAGTTGTATTCGAACGCATCTCGTCACTCTTAAAAGTGTTGCTGATTCCGGCAGCTACTTCACTGCTGACTATAAGCTGTAGCGACGACTCGCTATCCCCCGCTGAACAGGATGTCGCCAGGTTCTCTCAGCAACTGCAGGGCACGTGGACGCTTGATAAAGTCACAGTTGAATCGGGTAAGTCCGGAGGAGTTGTAATCGCACCAGTCAAAGAGTTCGCCTGCGATAAGCTATCATCGGCATTTCAGGCGAAAGATGTCGTTAATAAATATGCGATAACCTACAGCGACAAAGTCGTGCACGTGATGAAATACTATACCTGCCGGCTCGCACCGGAAGAGTTGTCATGGCAAATCGAACCAGCCGAAGAATCTTCCAGTGAGTCCATCAATTGGATGTCTGGTAAGAGTTTTAAGATCAAAGAAATAAACGAGGGTACACTTACGGGCGAACTCAAGCTGTTGTTTTTCAATCTTGATAATTGTGCGCCGGATGGCAAGCCTGCTACCCCGGCAACAAAGAACAAACTTTCGGTACAGGTTGTATTCGATACCAAAGAGCAATCAACATTCAACCTGGAATTCAGCAAAAACTAGTACGAGCGCTGGCATCAAAATGCCTCCGAGAAGTTCATGATGAACAGCGTCTGATCTTCGCTGAAACCCATATCAAAGCGAAGGTTTACATCATGAGCGCTATCAACCTTCAACCTCAAGCCGAAACCATAGTTTGCATGGAATGATCCCATGTCGATCTTTACATAGTCCGTTGCTACCTGCCCAATTCCTCCAAACAATGTACCGCCGAAAATCCAAAAGATTGGAAAGCGCGCTTCCGTTTGTGCTATGAGAGAGACATTACTGCGGTACCTGCCGAGATACGAGCCTCTCATAAAATAATCTCCACCGAGAAATGCCATTGACTGAACCGGAACGGTACCTTGCCTGGACTCGGATCGCAGCATGCTGGCAATGGTTATGTGCCGGAATAACGGGAAGTAGTAACGGGCATCAAACTGAAAGTACTGATAGTTAAAGTTTCCCCCTAATGCTTTATCAAACCACTGGTAGCTCGCGTCGAAGTAATACCCCTTCTTAGCGTTGAGCCGGTTGTCGCGACCTTCGGCTGAGATACGGAATCCCAATCCAGATTGCCGACCCTCGGCAGTTGCAAGCCGAAGACTATCACCAGGATAACTGCCTGACTCCCCATCGAGCTCAACCTTATAATAATTATAATAGTCGTAGGCGGGCCCCACATACCAATTCTTCCAAACTCTGAACAGGTAGGAAGTACTGAACTGGATATTTAAAGTATTGAGTGTACGCTCCTGGCTCAAATGCGTGTTATTGCCGATGCCGTAATAAAGGAGAGGATAATAGATGTAAGCGAGCGTTGATTTCCAGATCGCACGATTGTCCGGAAACATCAGATTGGCCTCCAGTACTGCTTTGTATTGTGTATTGAGTGTGTAATAACCAAATGCAGTCACGCTTGACGACTGTGTACCGGAATTTTCCTCGCCTTTACGTCGCATAGTGAAGGCGTTGTATTTCGTCAGACCAAATAACCAGCTTGTTTCCTTACTATAAGAACCGAACGGAACCGGGAAATAAAGCATGTACCACTCCATGAAACTGTTCACGGCATTTAGCTTCTGCATCGTCCCCGACGTATCTGAAGCAACAACGATATGAGCGCTCATGCGATTTTTATTCACCATAGACAACGGTTGCATCGCAATGCGCGCTTCGGACTGCAGCAAGCCGCCTGACCTCCAGGCGGCAGCTCCGTTGGCGGAATACCATCCCTGGCTGAAGCCCGGCACGCATAGCGCTAACGTTAGCAGCACGGGGGTGGCTACAAGCACCCACATGGTGCAGTGCTGCTGTGTACTGTTTACTTTATAATGCACTTCGACTAAAGACATCTCGGTAACGACGATTTTATGATCTAACAACCAACCGGTTTTCCTTGAAAGGATTTCACGCCGCCGATACCAAACTACCACTGACCAGGTCAACAAGGATCACTAATATGGTCAACTTTAATTTACCAAAGTTTATACCAGTTGAACAATAAAGTATATTAGTCTCTGAATTTCTATCACAAAACAGGTGCCTGATGGACTACCGGTATTTGCGTGCTCTAATAGTTGTGGCTGGATGCATCGGTTGTGCTGAATTATGTGCACAGACGAAATATGCCATCGGCGGGGGCGCTTCCTGGCCCGTGGGGAGCTATGCATCGAAGTCTGTTGGTGATGGGAGCTTTGCTACGTCCGGTTGGAGTTTCATGTTCGAGGACGAGGCGCGTTTTAAGTCATGGCCAAAGATCTTTTCCCTTGGCCTTCACCTCTCCTATCAGCAGAACGCGCTGGACAACAAGGCGATGTCTTGCAGAGTTCAGTAAGCGATTGAATGTGCAAACCGAAATCTCCACGGCGAAATATCGGCCATTCCTCCTAACCTTCGGTCCCTATTTTGATATCCCTTTAAGTTCCAAACTTGACCTCGGTATTAAGACGGGAATTGGATTTGCCCTTACCAACATTGATTCATTTGAACTGCTGCTTTATCCCAATCCAAACGAAGCACCAACCAGCATCGACCTTGATTTTAAAACTTCACCTTCATTTACGTACCTGTTAGGCATCAACGGAGAATACAAAATAAGTCGGGTGATCGGCATCATGGCTTATCTTGACTTCTCTGCGGCACGTAGCAAGGTGGATTCATTTGTAGGCTCAGTGGGAAGAGCCCAGTCGTATTTTGATTTGTCGTTTATAAACTCCGGGTTAGGCGTCACTGTGACCTTCGACTAACAACTCCTTTCCCGCACAGAATGTATAACTTGAAGGTCAAAACGATCCTGTAAAACTAAGCGCCGGACCTTTCGGTAAATTGCAATACAGGAAAGAGCTAACATACCCTTGCAAACCAGATTCAACATACGTCGCCTGCTGAAACGTCTGCTGATCACGGCGGTTGTTATCATACTGGTGTGCGTCATCGTAGTTCTGGTAGCCAAGCACGTGCTGAGTGCGAGGGGCGTTTCCTATGAAAGACTTGCATTTCAATTTCCATCAACGCTCACCGTTCAGGGTCTTCAATTCAAAAATTCTTCAATTGATGCCAGCGCGGGAACTGTCCGTGCGCATTGGTCATGGCGTGGACTATTCCGCGGAGACATCATCAGCAACAGCATCTTTGTGGGAGATGCCGCTATTCGCATCCGGACAGGCACAGACGACACAGACACTACCGGGACAGCGCCATTGATTGACATTCGACGTGCCGACATTAATAATGTGCGATTGATCTGGCGTACCGAAACCGATTCGAGCATTGTATGGTTGAGAAATGTACTTGCAACCGGAGTCAAATACGATGGCACTATAGTTGTCGATTCGCTTATCAACAGGGACAGCGAATTTATTGGGGTTTATGTTGCGCCAAAACCTGCCAGTGTTTCACAGGATACAGTCAAGGACACATCCGGTACATTCTCTATTCAATCCATTCCTGTATTTTCCGTCCGCTACTTTGAGTTTGATAACTGTGATTTTGCTATCCGATATGGCGAGCACAACTACGCTGTAAACAAGTTCGATCTTCAGTTCTCCGGATTGAACAATCACGACATGATGGACATGACGCTTCACCGACTGGCATTTCGCTACCAGGATTCTGTTGACGTAGATCTCTCACTTCACAATGCCTCCGTCGACAAACAGAATAAGGCCCGAATCAAGAATGTTTTTCTGGAACTTCCCGGACTGCGTTTCGACGCTCCTGAATTGATGTTGTCAAATCGCGATGGCTTCGGGGTATCGGCGAGTCTTGATTCCACATATATAGACACCGATCTCCTCAATTTTGTTTTTCCTTCCCTGCGCAAATGGATTCCCGAAGGTTCACGGGTGACAATAGACGGTAACGTTGACTATCGCACTGGGGAAGTCTCGTTTCAAAAGTCCACGCTATTGCTCGGCAAAGACGGAACATTATCAGCATCTGGACGCCTGCAGTTTGGCGACGGTGATAGTCTCGGTCTCAACGTCCACAAAATTGAATCATCGCTGTTTGGACTATCGAAATGGGGCGGCTTTCCCATTCCAGATGGACAAAGAGATTTTCCAGTAAAAGGACAAATTGCAATTGAAGGAACATATGCACATTTCAAATCAAGCGGACAACTGCGCGTTCACGAAACCGATCTCCGCTATCGGGGAAGTGTCAATCAGACTGCGCAAGGTACTCTGGTTGAATTTGGGGTAGAATCCCCGTATGTGGAACCGCGACAAGTGATCACGTCATTCAAGAACGATTTCAGGCTGGTCGGGCTGTCATTAAAGGGGTCGGTGACATTGGGCAATAATAAGCTCAGCATGGTGAACGGAGAAGTGAACAGTGATTCCGTCTTCACCGGAAAACAATGGATAGAATCACCGGCGATCGTTGCGTCTTACTCGCATACCCATTCCGTTGTTGCGCTTACATCCAAACACGGAACATATGAAGCCAAGGTAAATATTAAAGGCGACGCACTCTCAGGTGAGGAAATAAATTGTTCTGGAAGCCTTCGCTTTCGGGTATTGCAGGCCGGAGCCATTGGAATTTATAGCGGACATATGTTCACTCATTTTAGTGGCAGTGTCCGCCCCGGCGATCCGGCGGCCAAACTAGTATTTGACACGTTGCAGTTCAGGACGCAGGATAACAAATTATATACAACGAAAGGTCTTCTTGAAGCTGCGCGGTTGCCTGATCAATCATTCAAAGCTACGCTTGCTGTAGATGAATACGCGACACTAAATGCCCTCGTGGGCGCAGATGTTATGGATTGGCTCAATAGCGAGGACAAACTGCTACAGTTCCCTACGGCTACAATATCGATGTCGCTGCACGCCGACACGACACTCGTTAAAGCTATCACCGGAATCCCTGCCTTCATTGAAGTTGAAAAACTCAATATTATATCGACGAAGGACAACATCGATCTTAGTTTCAGTTCGGACACGCTTTACTGGCAGGACTTTCACTCGCATCGCATCGAAGGCAGTGTGAGCTATCACCCTGGATACCTCAGCTGCAAGATAGAGACACCTGAAGTCATCACGCCGCTAACACTGTTTGACAGCGTGAAATTTGAAGTAGCTACGCATCGTGACAGTGCCTTCACCGTTTCATTGAATACATATCTTCCGGAGATCGATCGTGGTCTTGGACTCAGCTACCGAATTGCTTCGCTCCGTGACGGATATCGCATATCCTTCGGGGACAGTGTACTCCTCCTTGGAATAAACCGCTGGAAGACAAATCAAAGCGGGTCACTCTTTGTCAACCGGTCGTTCGACGAATTCTCCGGAGAGTTGGGTATAAGACATCGCGCACAAACTGCGATACTCAGCGGCCGTGGCAAGGAACTTCTCTGGCGACTCGAAGGACTCGACCTGTTTCCCATTACTCAGTCAATTGCTGCAGATCCGCCTATTCACGGAATAATCAACGCTGCTGTGTCCAGCAACTTTAAGGAAAAAATATTCAAATGGGATGGATCACTCAAAGGAACATCAATAGATACTGTAACATTTGGTGACCTCTCTTTCAGAGGTTCGATGACCGACGATTCATTGTCAGTAAGCGGGCAACTCGTAAGTAAAGAGTATAATGTTGTTGGACTGATGAGCAAACCGAAGAGCGAGGATGCGCATTTCAAGATTAAGGTGGACAACGTAAATCTTCGAAAGTTCTCGTCATTACTTCCGGTGCCTTCGTCTACCCTTACCGTTGATGGTATCCTGAATGCAGACGTGGAGGGCAGCTATGGAGAAAAGTTGAAAATGAAAGGCTATGTTACTCTTCCGAATACAGAAATCATTTCAAAAGAATATGACTTCTTTCTAAAGTCGGATCAGGACTCCCTCGTTTTAGACGGCGCTACGGCCACTCTGAAAGGCTTTGTGTTTAGGGACCGATATAGCAATCCGCTTACGATAAGAGGAACTGCCAATCTTCCGAGTCAGTCAATGGACTTCACCATCAAGAGTGATCGCTTTCGCATTCTGGACCGAACTCAAAAGAAGGCGACACTTTCAGGCGAGGTCGATCTCACGTGTGATGTCAGGGTACGAGGACAAAAAGGAAACTATAAAGTCTCCGGCAGAATCGGAACTCATGATGGCGCTACACTGACCTATCTCTATAAGAATACGGTTTCGCTGGACGATCGTCAGCGCGAAATGGAATTTGTAAGCTTCACGCAAGAGGAAGAAGCTGTGCGGGAACGTCCGAAGCGACGGAGGCCAAAAAAACCACTTGACTGGGATGTAACATTCGAAGTTGGTAAGATTGATGTGAACGTACTGTTCAGTGCAGTTAATCAGGATCATATCAATACGACAGCCAGTGGTAAGGTTGCTTTCACCACAGGCAGCAGTGCGGAACCTTCGGCGTATGGACTTATTGAAAGTAACTCTGGCAACATCGTCTATCATGTGCCGATGATGTCGGATCTCCGGATGATCATTTTAAAGGCGGGCGTCCGATGGGTTGGCGATGTAGGCAAACCCCTGCTTTCGTTTAACGGATCACAAACGTTCAGAATAACTCCCAATGAAATCTCGTCACTCTTTACGAACAAGACGGACAAGTGGCCGATTTCGGTTATAGCGAAGGTAAACGACCGGGCGCTAAATGATCTTGTTCTGGACTTCGATCTGTCGAGTACGAACAATCAGGTCACAGATTGGATCAGCACGCTCGCCCCAGAGACAAGGGAAGCTTACGCAGTGTCTTTGCTGCTCAGAGGTCGCATCAATACTGGCGGCACTGCTGATGTAAATCTGCTTACTCAAACTATGGTCTCGAAAATGAACGAGATATCGAGCCGTAACATCAAGAGTGCAGATGTGAGTTTCTACGACGAAAGCCGTGGACCAAATTCACCTGACGGAAGTTCAAATAAGATTGGGTATAGCATTACAAAGGGGCTTGCCAACAAAAAAATGCGCATCATTGTTGGTGGCAGTGTGGACCTCACTGGAAAAGCGGATCCATCAATGACCGATGTCAAAGTTGAATATGTACTGAGAGAGGATCCAACGGTAACATTGCGCGCCGGGAAGGCGAATGTGTATACCGGTGTGATAGATGGCAACGTCGATGAATCTTCATTTGGGTTCACCTATATCAAGCGCTTTCGCAACCTTTTTAACTCCCACAAAAAACGTTCGAAGGAATGAGGATAGCGACGATTGCATTTATCGTATTCCTGCTGTCCTCCTGCTCGGGCACGAAACATCTGCCGCCAGGGGAAACTTTATACATTGGCACGCGAGGCATTAGCTTGCAAAAGGTCCCGTCGGATGGATGGACGATCAAACAAAGTTTTCTTAAGAAAGCGGGAGCATACTGGGCGATATGGGATCTTCCTAATGGAGATCTTGCAGGCTTTCCCTCCTTTCGTCTTATTCCATTCCGTCTCATATTCTACAACTGGTTCTACACTGAAAAGCCGAAGGGATTTTCGCACTGGATGATGAACAATTTCGGTGAGCCGCCAGTGCTCATCAGTGCAATCAATCCAGATCTGAAGACAGAAAAGATTGTCAACATCTTTGAAAACTACGGACACTTCGGCACTACTGGAACGAATACCGTTTCATACAACAAGAACAGAAAAAAAGCATCAGTCAGGTATTACATACGAATACCCAAGCCTTACACGTACCGAACAATAGAGCACATAACGGATACGACGCACGCACCACTTACGGAGCTTACAACAGCTTATCATGAAAAAAGCGTCCTTCAACCAGGAGACGAATTCAACCTTGACTCCATACGTGCCGAGAAGACCAAGCTGTGGGGTACACTTCAAAACAGTGGCTTCTTCTATTTACAGAAGGACCATATCCTGGTACAGGCCGATACAAGCGTTGGCAACAAGAAGATTGATATTCGTGTGCGACTCGATCATGACCTGCCCGATGCTTACTTCACCAAACAATCGATCGGAAAGACAAGCGTTAGTATTGACACCGTTCATCAGGATGGCAACGGGCCAGACTACGACTGGTATAACGGGAGGCTTAAACGACGCATCCTTGACAGTTTAATTACTGTGAAATCAGGGCAACCTTATTCACTTTCGAAGGTACGTCGCACGATGCGCAATATCAACGAACTTGGACTATTCGCCAATCCGCAATATGCATTCACCGTTGGGTCACGTGATTCCACTGTACTCAACGCGAATCTGTCGATGCATACGCTCGAAGAAACATCTGTCACCTTCAATGCCAAGGGTGCTTACCGTGCCACCGGATATTTCGGACCGGCCCTGGGGCTCAACCTTACGCAGCTGAATATTTTTGGAGGAGGAGAAAATCTATCGACCGACCTCGACGGCTATTACTATTATCCTGTCGGTGTTTCCAAGGAAAAGATATCACCCTCTTCCGGTTTTTCCCTTCGCTCGACCTTGTCGGCTCCATTGCTTCGTCCACCTTTCCGATTCATCAAGAGTACGTACGCAACTCCACGCAAGCACTTCACATTCGGTGCGGAATTCAACAAACGCGAAGACTACTTCACCATGAACAGTATCACACTTGGATATTCGATGTCGTGGAGAAGTGGTCCGAAAGTAACGCACAGGCTATCTCCTATCGAAGTGACGTTCTCGGATATCAGCGATGCAACATCACTTTATGATAGCCTGGTTGCAGAGAATCCTTCGCTGGCCACAAGTCTTGTCGATCAATTTGTTTTGGGATCTTACTATTCATTCAAATACGACAACCTCTCCCTTCGGAATAAACGTCTTGGCACGTACTTCGAAGGTAAGATTGAGTTCGCTGGAAATTCATTGTACCTGGTCAGCCTGCTGGACAACAAAAATCAGGACGGCGTATTCGGACTTGACTTCTCACAATTTGTCGAGCTCAGTTATGAGTTCAGAAGCCACTATAAACTTAGCAACAGAAGCGTGCTCGCCTTCCGGCACCTTGGTGGATTCGGTTATGCGTATGGAAATTCGTCGCAGCTTCCGTACATCAGACAGTTTTTCATAGGCGGCAGCAATAGTTTACGTCCTATCAGCGCACGCACCGCGGGCCCTGGGCGTTATATTGAACTTCAACAAGGAGAAGTAAATCAGGTTGGTGACATTAAGCTGGAGTTCAATCTCGAGTATCGTTTCAATTTCAATGCCAGGCTGAGCGCGGCAGTCTTTACCGACGCAGGTAACATATGGCTCCTTCGCCCTGACCCTTATCGTCCCAACGGTGAAATCCGCTGGGGCAAAATTGCGCAGGACAGCTATCTTACAGCGGGCGTTGGATTGCGGCTTGATGTTACCTTCCTCGTCATTCGAGCTGACTATGGAGCGATCTTATACGCGCCATTCTTTCCGGACGGATATAAGTGGTTGTGGCAAAACAAGGGTACACTCTGGGGGCCCGTGTTTGGATTTGGATTGCCCTTTTAGAAGACCGACAGTTTGTATTTCTATACAAGCTGACCAGTACACCATCCTAATTGTTTGCTTCAATTTCCTTTAATGCCGTCTTGCGTTTCTTTCTGTCGAACAGGACATAAATCAAAAGTGAAGTCACCGCGAATGCACCCAGCCATATCAGCGCCTTATCTATCCTTCCATTTTTTCCATAGATAGCCAGCATGATCAATACTGGAGTTATACCAGCGAGTGTGGCCACCACAAATTTTTTATAGCTCATCTCGAGGATGCCGGCAACAAATCCAAGCGCATCTGAAGACAGAGAAGAAAGTCGGAATACAAAAATCGCCTTGGCACCATAACGTTTAACAAAGAACGCGAGTTTGTTCTGAGCTTGCTCAGAAACGAAGCGGTCGATAGCACGTGGTCCGAGCTTACCGCCAATATAATAACCGAGCGACGACGATGCGGTGACGCCTATTAAGCTGATCACGGTTCCCCACACCGGTCCATAGCACATGATAGCGATAACAAAAAGTAACAGGTTGGGTATGAACAGGAGAAAGATCTGAACGGCCATCACCAGGATTAGCACGATGGGCCCCAGGATGCCAAATCGTTTTACCCAGGATCGTATCCGCTCTTGGTCGTTACTTGATATGGCGTCCCAGGCATTGCGAACACCCTGCTTAAATTCTGGCATCGAGAAGTAGCAAATCACAAGGCTAACAATCAGAACTACGGATATGATCAGCATCCCATACTTCTTCCAAAATGACTTTTCACCAGTATCGTGTTTCATCTTCATATCCACACCACGTAGAAGGACAAATTACGAGCCGGTCGTTGCAGCATGCGACGGCATTGTGGTGTGCTGAATACCGCCTTTGTGCTTTACCAGGAAACTACGTTCCAGAACGATGTGTGGCGTTCCATCAACAAATGGGTAATGGGTTGCACGCGAACGGTACAACGGTAGCGGTAGACAAAAATTAAGAATTAAGAATTAAGAATTTGGGTTCCCAGTTTTGAGCACTAGCCGCTTACTGAACAAACGTGAAGTCTGGCAGGGGGATAATTACGCCTCCCTTTTTAGCAGATTCGTGTGCGAGGATGCCGACGCAGGTGATGTTCGCAGACTGTTCAGCGTTTGGATAGGGTTCGCGGCGGTTCACAAGAGCACTGAGGAACTCGTGTACCAGGTGAGGGTGCGACCCACCGTGACCAGCTCCCTGCGTGAAGGACAGATGCTGATGTTCATCCGCATCGTACACGCCTCTTGTTGTAAATGGCTGTATTTCCTTTGGCAACAGCTTCGCATAGTCAGGGCTGTGAACTTCTTCGGGTATCTCCGGTTCAGGTTTCTTCGCTGTGTGAACAACCAGTGGTTTTCCTTCTATCAGTGGCCACTCGACGGACTTCTTTGATCCATAAACCTCGAAACTTTCGCGATACTGCCGTGCCACGTCGAACAACGACCGGTATATGTGTGCCGACAAATCAGAATTCTTAAACTTAATATGAGTAGTCTCCACTGCGTAAGGCGAGTTGTAGTGTTGCTGCAATTCTTTACGGATCTCGCCAGAGCCGAAGCATGATACATATTCAGCCTCACTGCGCAGCAAACCCAATGCGGGGCCAACACAATGTGTTGCATAATACATTGGAGGAAGGCCGGGCCAATAGTTTGGCCAGCCATCCATATCCTGCTGATGGCTTGCTTTTATGAATTGCACCTTTCCAAGCTCGCCCTTTTCGTAAAGTTCTTTCATGAACAGAAACTCGCGGGCATAGACGACGGTTTCCATCATCATATAGGTAAGGTTGTTTTCGCGGGTCAGTCGAACGATCTCGCGGCACTCATCTACCGTAGTTGCCATGGGCACAGTACAAGCGACGTGCTTACCTGCCTTCAATGCTTTAATCGACTGAATGCCGTGATCGGGGATCGGTGTGTTGATGTGAACAGCGTCGATAGAAGGGTCCTTGAGCAACTCGTCGTATGAAGTATACCTGCCTGGAATATCAAAAGCGTTCCCTATCTCATCCAGCTTTGATTGAGTACGCTGGCAAATAGCAACCAGCTTTGCATTCGGATGCTTTTTATAAATAGGAATGAACTCGGCACCGAATCCCAAACCAATGATCGCTATGTTAATTACCTTGTTACTCATAGGTATTGAAGTTAGTAAAGTTGAAGAAAAGTGTTCTACACGCTGAAGAGTTCCCGGAGAAATTTGTATCCATCTTTAGCAAAGCCATCCTGCGACGGTGCCAGGTTTTTCCAAATACAAACGGCACCGGCAAGTTCCTTCACTTCGGGAGTAAAGCTTTCTATTGACACGACGCCATTGTAGTTTATTCGTTCGAGGCCGCGCCGGATGAGTGGCCAGGGTGTCTGTCCTGTGCCAGGAACGCCACGATAATTTTCTGATACCTGCATATGGATCAGTCTATCTCCCGCCAGAACGATTGCTTCTTCAGGATTTCTCTCCTCTAAAGACATGTGAAAGCTGTCGAGCATTACGCGTGCTGCCGGGTGATTGACATCATTTGCCAATCGCACGACGTCCTCCGCGGTATTCACCATGTCGGACTCAAAACGATTGAGCGGCTCAAGAGCAATAGCCATACCGTGATCGCTGGCCATTTTGCATACCCGGCGAAGGTTGGTAACTGCCCTATCCCAGTCTTTCTTGCGGCCGTCGGGAGGCAGCATTCTGACCTTGCCCACTGCGGAATACATCGGACCCGCAACAAAGGTGGCCCCGATAATATTTGACAATTCAAAACAACGACGGAGATAATCAAAACAAACCTCATGCACTGCGGGGTCGTCGTGCGTCAGGTCGCGCGTAGGTCCAAATGCACCGCAGGATATTGGGGTGAGCCCCTCCGCCTGCAGTGCTTCGCGAACTTTATTTCCGTCTATAAGTTCCGGGTATTCGATCGGGATCTCCACCGCGTCGTATCCCATTGACTTTATTTTTGGAAACAGGCTTACGGACTCGGTCGTGAAGGGTGAGGTCCACAGCCACGTACTAACACCCAATTTGATATTCATAAGTTATCGCAGGCTCATGTTTGAGAGATTTGACAACGCGTTTTCAGTCATCAATAACTACAGCGGTTTGTTTGCTACCACTTTCATCAATCCGTTCATGATTGACCAGTGACCCGGGAAGGTACACACAAATGGATAGTCTCCGGGGTTCGAAGGCGCTATGAACGACAAGGTGATAGTTTCCTGCGGATTCACAAGCCTCGTTGAGAACAGTACCTCACTTATTCGGGGAACGTAGTTCATCTCCGCTCCTTTCGCATCCGCTGCCAGTGCGTCGGCAGCTTTGCCAATTACTTTGAGAGAACCCTGAGCACCAATTACCAGATTATGCTGCATGAAGTCCGGATTTTCAAAGACGATTTCTACCGGCTTGCCAGCAGGAACTTCGAAAGACGTCTTATCATACTTCATCTGATTCTTGATGACACTTATCCTGATGACGAATGCATCTTTGTTTGAAGAAACAACCTGCTTGCTGCTTTGTGCGAGATAGTTTTCAGCGAAGCGTTCTGCGATCGTAGTGCCTGCAAACATATTATCGTTGCCCTGACCATACACGCGTTCCACTTCATACTTCCATGGGCCTGTCAAACTGATCTTTCTTGATCCTTGTTGCACGAACATGTCTTCTGGCTTTCCAACAAATCCTCCACGCCATCCGCGATCCTCGATTTTTACGACAAGGGAGTTAGCTCCGCGCTTTACGTGCTGTGCAGGAATATCATAGAGCTTCTGGGCATTACCACGCTCTGACTTTCCAATATAATTTCCGTTGAACCATATTTCTCCTTCATCATCCAATTGGCCGAGGCTGACAGTTGTCTTTGTATTTGCTGATGGAAGATCAATCTTTCTTCTGAACCAGATTATGCCGTCAATATCCTCTCCTGCCTTTTCAATAGGCTGAGGCAATTCCATTGACTTCCAGGCCTGGTCATTGAGTTCCGGCGATTCACGATGAAGGATTTTCTTTTCATCAAATTCCGGATGCGCAGCCTTAAATGCAGCCATGAAGTCGCTTGCATGCATACCCGCTGAAACATAGGCCGCCTGCGACAGCCAATAGTCTTTCGATACGATTGGGTCAATGGAGGCCTCGTACAATGCTTTGCCAACTTCAGGTGAGGACGACACGTCCTGCACGGCGTTGATTGCTGCGAGACGAACTCCAGGATCGGGGTCGCTCATGAGCTTTGATGCAATAATGTCGTTACCCGACCAACCATTACGGGCGAGTATCTGCAATGCAGCCTTGCGTATAGCCGCGACGTTACTGGAAGTGGCACGGATAAGCGCCTCTTTGGCATCGCCTTCCGATGCAGCTTTCAGCCCGTCGATCGTCCATAAGGCGTGTAATGCTCCATAATAATTGTTATCCGATGCGTTGCCAGCTAGTTTGATGAGCGCTGGCACAACATCCTTATCGGCGCGCTCAACGAGCAATCGCTGCGCGGTAATTCGCCAGAAGAGGTTATCGTTTGATAAGGCGTCGATAAGATCATCCTTATGCTCTTTGCTCAGCGTTAATGGCTTATAACGTTTGGCTGATTTACTTACGACGCGCCAGACTCTGCCATGCGATTTATCGCGCAATGGATTTTCATATGCATTGCCTTTTCCTGTTTGTGCATTGTAGCCACCCCGCTCGGGAGTAGGAGTTGGATTGTGCTGCACGATGAAGTTATACCAATCCAATACCCACACTGCTCCATCCGGACCGACTTTGGCATCGACAGGTGCTACCCATTCATCTGCTGCAGCAAATAAATTCCAGCCATCGCTTTCGCTGAACCCGGCACCCGTCTTTGATATATTCGCCACGTGCACAAGGTGACCTGTTGGTTCGCTTACGAATGCATTACCCACATAACCCGAGGGATATGCGCGCGCAGTGTAGAAGCTATGACCTGAAGCTGCTGTGAATCCACCGAATACATCGACCTGCCGCACTTTTGAGGTTATGGGATGCATGGCATAGTGACCATCGAGTTTGGCACTGCCAGTGATCGGCATTCCGTTGACACGTTGTGCACCTTTATATGGAATACCCACGAATACACTATGGGTATTGTTTGCTGTAGAGGCGAAGATGTCGTTATCCTCGGTAAATCCCAGACCCCAGGTGTTGTTAGTTGTTGGACTCACAAATTCAAATGACGACATATCCGGAGCAAAACGATATACACCCTGGCTGAACTGCATTTGCTGACCAGCAAGTGTTCCTTTGAATCCTGAATAACCTACGACGCCCCAAATCTTGTTGTCAAATCCATATTGAAGTGTTGAAGGGCCGGCATGTGTATCAAAGGTGCCCCATCCTTCGCAAATCACTTCCTTGACGTCGGCCTTGTCGTCGCCGTTTGTGTCCTTCAGAAAGAGAAAGTATGGAGCCTGAGATATCATAGCCCCACCGTTGATCAGCACGATGCTGGTAGGAATGTTGAGCTTGTCGGCAAACACTGTAAACTTGTCTGCCTTGCCGTCACCATCTGTGTCTTCGCATATTTTTATCCGGTCGTCGCCGCTGGATTTATCTTCGAGCACGTTGTTAGGATAGTCGACGGTCTCGATTACCCACAGTCGACCGCGCTCGTCCCAGGTCATAGCGATGGGATTGATGATATCCGGCTCTGAAGCGAACAATTCAAGATCGAATCCTACTGGCACCTGTATTAGTTTTGCTGATTCCGACGGAGACAAAGGTTCCTGATAACGTGGAGCAGGATCACGTTTTTCATAGTTGGGGATATTAGCTTCGTCGCGATAGGCTAGCTTCGGCAACTGGCTTCGATAGGCTTCCCATTGCTTGCGCACGTCGTCGCTCACTGACCAGGATATGCCGCGAAGTACAAGCTGCTGAAAACCGGGATTCGACCAGGTGCGTTCGTCATGACCGGATGCAGTATAAAATACGCGTCCCTTTCCATGTTGCTTTACCCACGTCCATGGCTCGCGGTGATCTCCTTCGACGCGTTCCATGAGTACTGTGCGATCATCAGAAAGCTTGTCATGCACATAAGTTTCATCCCAGCTCTCGAATGCAGATAGCCCCTGAGTGATCGGATGATCCTTTTGAATAATCTCAGCCGTAAATACTGCCGTGTCATGTTTTAGAAACTGTCCACCTACGAGGTTTATGTATTCCGGAGAATTCCTGAAGCAGAAGCTTGCACAATGAATGGGAAGAAAACCCTTTCCGGAGGCAACATAGTCCAGCAATGCTTTTTCCTGCTCACTGGTGATGCTATCATGATTTGCATAGATCATCACTGCATCGTATTGATCGAGCGTTTCGCGATTCAGGACCGATGGATTGCTGGCATAGGTGAAGTTGATCCCTTCGGTTGCGAGGGCAGATGCAAGCACAGGCATGTTAACTGCCGAATTGTGGTGCTCACTATTATGGCCCAAAAACAATACTTCGATCTTTCGCGGTCCATTGTCTCGTTGACAAGCAGCCACCGATATCGCAATTAAAATAAGGGCAAAGGCCCTTCTACAGTATGACTTCATGGGAACAGGTTTACGAAGGATGAAATTCAGAGTAAAATCATGCAAACGATTCCTGCTTTTTGTCAACTTTTGACTGTATTTTACCATGTATTTAACCGGCAAAGGTTCGAAACGGACAAATAAGTACTATGAAAGCGCTTCAGAAGTCACCAATATCGCCGGACCACTCACTGGAAGTCAAGCGTCTGACTGCACCTCACTTCGATCCGAACTGGCATTTTCATCCCGAGTTCCAGTTGTTCGTGGTACTTGAGGGCACAGGCACGCGTTTCATTGGCGACTCAGTTCACCCATTCAGAAAAGGTGATGTTGTATTTACGGGGCCTAATCTTCCACACGTATGGCGCAGTGACCAGGAATACTTTGTACACGACGAAGGGATGTCAACCGAGGGAATCGTCATCTATTTTCACGAGCACATCCTCGGTGACGCCTTTCTCAAGACAAACGAGGCTTATAAGCTGCGCCAACTATTTGCACACGCCAGACGCGGCATGATGTTCACGGGAAACGCAGCCGACAATGTTGAACGCATTATGTATTCGGTATTGGAGGCCCGCGACTTTGACAGGGTGCTTCTGTTGTTTCAACTGTTGAACCAACTTGCCAATACCGATGAGTTTTCTCTTCTCGCAACGGCGGGCTATACGAATACGCTGAAAGATGCCGATACCAGGCGTATGAACGATGTGCATGCATATGTGATGTCCAACTTCCGGGATAGGATAACATTGAACGAAGCTGCTGCTATTGCCAACATGACGCCAACTTCATTCAGTCGTTATTTCAAGGTGCACGCAAACAAGACATTTTCGGAATTTGTAACTGAGATCAGAATTGGTCATGCATGCAAACTGCTCGCTGAAAAGAAGATTGCTGTTTCGCAAATCTCAGATGAAAGCGGATTTCACACGATGTCCAACTTTAATCGTCAGTTTAGAAATTTCACCGGCTACAATCCGCTGGAGTACCGACGCAAGTACGCGGAGACGACGGGAATGTACTAGAACTCTGGCGGTGCGCAAAAACTGGTTCGAATGCCCGGAACGGAAGTCACTGGTGGTTGATACAAGGCCTGTGGCAACATCGAGTGTCGCTTTTCATAGAACTGGTATTAACCGCAAAATGTAAAACGATAAATGTAAAATGTAAAAATGCTCGCGATTCAGTTATATTATATACATTTATAAATATTATATGCAACAATGAAAGGAACTTACCTCGGAGAATTTGAGGAGATCGTACTTCTGGCGGTCGGCATTTTAAAGGAAGGTGCATATGGAGTATCCGTCCGGGTTGAACTGGAAGAGCAGAGCGGCAGGGAGATTAACATAGGCGCGGTTCACACGGCACTCCACCGACTGGAGGAGAAGGGATATCTGAAATCGAGATTTGGAGAAGCTACCGAGGTACGTGGAGGAAAACGAAAACGCATATTCACACTGACGGCAGCGGGGATTAAGTCATTGCATCAGGCCCAGGACCTTCGTCAGCAAATGTGGTCACAACTCCCCACGGTCATACTTCAAAAGAAATAACAGCACATCTATGCGCCCAAGTCCTCCCCGCCTCTTTACCAAAATTCTTCGATGGTTCTGTCCCGTTGAATATATCGAAGAAGTGGAGGGCGACCTGCGTCAATGTTTCGAAGAACGCGTTGGCAGCAAAGGGTCGATGCACGCAAGAATATCGTACGCCAAGGATGTTATTCATGCCATCCGCGTGTACCCTACCAGAAATACTGCTATTCGACCCCGATCAATTACCAGCTTCGTGGACGCGTTCAAACACTTCTTTACGCTTGCATCACGCAATATGGTAAAGAGTAAAACCACGACCGTGATTAACATCACAGGACTCGGCATAAGCCTCACCTGTGTACTTATGATTGGTCTCTATATAGTCGATGAGATGTCGTTCGATTCATTTCATCCTAATGCAAATGATATTTACCGCATCGGATATTCCTACAAAAGGTACGGCGACGGCGTTGAAGAGACCGACGCCCGGGCCGCAGGATATTGGGCGTTAGCAATGAAAGAATCCATGCCCGGTATTAAAGCGGTTACAAGATTCTCCAGGTTTGGTTATCCGGGAATGGTCCGCGAAGAAAAGTCCGGAAAAGTGTTTGTCGAGTCGCAATTCTTTTGGGCAGATAGCAACTTCACCGACATATTTAAGGTCGATCTGCTTTCAGGAGGTGACATTAGAGAAATCCTCGGAAGTCCAAACAAAATCGTTATCACTGAGGGCATCGGAAAAAAATACTTTGGTAACGCCGATCCCAATGGACATCAAATCATTTATAGCCGGGACGGAATGGACTTCCCTTTCATCGTGGCCGGCGTTATGAAAGACTTTCCAACGAACGCGCATTTTCATCCGCAGTTTATCGCGAGCAACAAGGCACTGAATGCGCTTTGGAAAAGGGATAGCGAGGATCGCGTCAATTCCTGGCGGGACGCATTCACATATTCCTACCTGCAAGTAACCGATGGTACAACGGAGGACGATCTATCGAAAGGTCTTAGAAAAGTATTCGATGACCACCTTGGGGACGATGCAAAATTCATTTGGCCGTCGGTTGTGCGAATGACAGAGATACATTTTACTCCCGGCAAAGTTGTTGAGCTTGAGGCGCCAGGAGAAAAGTCCAGCCTGTACATATTTGCTTCGATTGGAATTTTGATCCTTGTGATGGCAAGCATCAATTATATGAACCTTTCAACAGCCCGGTCGATGAGGCGTTCAAAGGAAGTCGGACTGCGTAAGACTCTTGGAGTTGGCAGGACCACCCTCCTTTTACAATTCTTTGGTGAGTCTATTCTGATCACCCTTATCTCCCTTGCTGTTGCTGGTTTGTTGTGTACCCTGCTGCTACCTTACTTCAACACACTCACAGGAAAGCTGTTCTCGCTCACTGATATCGTGAGTGGCAAAGTATTGCCAGCGCTCGCAATTCTCACTCTTGCACTCGGGTTACTTTCGGGTTCCTATCCTGCATTCTACCTTTCTTCATTTAACGCTGTGGCTGTGCTCAAAGGCAAGCTTCAAGCCGGCGCCAAGGCAGAAGGTTTCAGACAAACGCTCGTCGTCCTTCAATTCTCGATCACCTTACTTTTGATAGCATCTGCGCTGGTTATAAGAAGCCAAATGCAGTATGTCAATAAGACCAAGCTCAGCGAGTTTGAGGATCAGATATTTTCAGTACGACTTACAGGTCTTATCGATTCGGCAAGCATAGCGACTGTAAAAAAGAACTGGCCAACAGTGAATACGTTGCCGATGTGTCACTTGCCACACATCTGCCACGACAGGAACACTTTGGTTGGAACGATGTTCGTCTCAAAGCACCGTTGCTGCGCGAGACTGAGTTCATCTGGCAGGTGATTGATTGCTCGTATGACTTTCCGGAGATGTTCGATCTGACTCTGCGATCTGGAAGAAGTTTTACGGGTATTGCTGCATCGGACACAACTCAGATACTGATCAACGAGAGCGCGTTGCGTGACCTTCAACTTGATCCTGAACACGCACTGGGAGTTACACTCGAAGATGTTAGAACTAAAAAGAAACGAACCATCATCGGCGTTGTCAACGATTTCAACTGCGCGTCTGCGACGAAAAAGATTCAGCCTATGATCATCAACTGTAACGTTATGGCCGCCGAACACATGTACATCAAACTATCGGGGAAAGATTACGCTGATGCTATTTCATCGATTCAACAAACCTGGAGAAAAATATCTCCAAAGTCGCCGTTCGAATATTCTTTCATGAACGAGCAATTCGCTGCTTTATACAAGACGGATCGTCAGGCGGCGGCTATTGTTACATACTTCTCAATACTTGCTGCCATGATCGGCTGTCTGGGACTATTCGGTCTTGCTGCTTATACAACTGAACAAAGAAAGCGTGAGATCGGAATCAGGAAGGTGCTGGGAGCATCAACCCGGGAGGTCGTTGTTCTGTTGACTTCGAAGTACGCGCGATTGGTAGCTTTCTCGTTTGCAATAGGCATGCCCCTGGCCGGCTTTCTTGTTGGCAAATGGTTGCAGAAGTTTGAGTACAGAGTTCAACTCGATGGACTCTTTTACCTGCTACCAGGCTTACTTGTACTGATGCTTGTTGCAGCGACAGTAAGCCTCGAGGCATATAAAGCGGCAACAGCCAATCCAGTAGATTCTATCAGATCTGAGCAGTAATTGTCTCTATTTTGAGGCAACCGCCACTCGCACGGCATTCGCCAATTCTGCTGCCGTTGCATTTATGTAATCCATGAACTGTGCTTCAGTAGTGATGCCTCCCGGCTCGCCTGACCAAACTCCAGCCAGGTAGTAATCGAGCTTGCTGCTTTCAGGCTTAAGCGAAACGATGTGGCTGAACTCGTCTTCCGTAAAATTAACAAAGCTTCCAGGTTCAAAGAACACGACCATTCCCAGGTCATCGTTGTTCAAACTTTGCGTGCCCCACGTCGCAATATAGCCCCACCGTTGCGCGTCACCTTTACTGCTTACCAGTTTTGCCTTCGGGTCCTTTACGATTCCCGTAACAATCGGATCGGCCTTGCCGGTTACTTTTAACTGTTCGTGAGTCAAGCGCGTTCCTGCATGAATGGATATCAGCGATTGTACGTCGCGTTTGTTATTATTGACAAGCCAGCCAAAATAATTGGTCAACACTGACGAATATACCGGCCCGTTTTCGGTGATCGTACAATTGACGCTATCGGTCTTCTCAACGCGGGTGGCGACGCCGCTCTCCATCATACCTATTGATCCTACCCCCAGCGACTTTCCTACTTTCATCACGTCCATTCCCCAGGGCTGCATGTTGTGATAAGAATCAAATCCGTCTTGCCCTACGTTTTGAAGTATAGGTTCCGTTGTCTTCTTGCCGAATACGTCCGTGGCGTTCCTTTGATCAAGATACATCCGATAGGCAACCTTGTCTGACTCCCAGCCTGGCCCCTCGTAGCGAAGAAACCATGAGTGGTCCTTGTGTTCTTTAGGTACGCGCAGAAAGTTCGTATTCTTAAATGTTCCTCCTATGTATTCACGATTCTTCCACTCACCACCAGTTCTGTAAGACAACTCCGCCTGAGTTAACTTCTTATAGTTGCGAGTGATAGTTGCTGTTGGATGATAGCGAATTATCAGCTGTCGTTTTTCGCTGGGAGCCATGCTGGCGAGTACGAAGACAATTCCTTTCTCCGGATTGCCATTATTGAATTGGCTCGGAACTTCCGACTGCTTGTCCATCACGACAAACGCCTTAGGATTGAAGTCTTTCACTTTCGAGATTTGGGTGGGCGACAATGTCACCATCACACTTTGCCGTGTCGCATTCAGCGTATTGGTGACTACGATTTTGAACGACTTCGGAAATTCATTTTCGGGAGAAGTTTGTCCGGCGGCGAGCAGAATCGCCGAAACGCACGTGATGAATAAAAGAATTGATCGCATACTTTATTTCAATAGTTCGATTTCAATGCTTGCCTGAATGAATGGACCGACGCCTTTCAGGTCGTCTGTGCGAAGAGGTTCACTGATGTAGTACTCGAAGCTGCCGTCGCGGTAAGGCGTTCCGCCCAGCCCGCCGACGCTTACGACCTTCGTAAGGTGAATGAATCCCTGTTCGTCGGTCTCGATGAAGTTTGTTGTGATTCCATTGAAAGCTTTCTTTGCTACGGCAGCATAGCTCTTGTCGATATAGCCCATACGTACGCCTTTCGCAAGTGCGTAGGTAAACATACAACTGGCGGAAGCTTCAAAGTAGTTGCCTTTTCGTGTGCCCTGATCCAGTACTTGGTACCATAGGCCTGACGTTGCGTCCTGATAGTTTTTTACTGCGATCACATAACGCTGCAGGATTGCAATCAAATCCTTTCGCCTTGGATGGTTCTTTGGAAAATAATCGAGCACGTCAACTAATGCCATCCCATACCAACCCATGCCTCGTCCCCAGAAGCCAGGCGCTTGCCCTGTCTCCGGATTCGCCCAGCGCTGCAATTTACTTTCGTCCCATGCATGATACATCAGTCCCGTCTTGGGGTCGCGAACATGATTGTCCATCCAGACAAACTGGTTCGCTATATCGTCGAATTTTGCCTGGTCGTTAAACATCATGGAATACTCTGCAGAAAACGTCTCCCCCATATACAATCCATCGAGCCACATCTGGTAAGGATAACGGAGTTTGTGCCAGTAGCCCCCTTCCTTCGTTCGCGGTTGCCACACGAGTTGTTCGTGCAACAGTGCGGCCGCCTTCCTGTATTTCTCCTGCTTCGTTTCATTGTAGAGGATCAGCACGACCCTCCCCGGGGTAATGTGATCGATATTAAACTCAACTGGATCATAAGTGCGAATGCTTCCATCATCGCGGATGAAATGATCGATGATTTTTTTTGAGTAATCGAAGTATCGTCGATCTCCTGTTTGCTGCCGGAGCTGATCAAAACTCTTAAGCAATACGCCATACTCATAATTCCATTGAGCGGGACGGTTCGGTCTTGATGAAGAGGTTTCACCTGCTGCTTTCACGACGATGGAGTCGGGATAAGTATGAATAATTGATTCCGCCATTTGTACACCCCAGGATTTCTGCTGCGCATTGCTGGTCAACGTGCACAGTAAGGCGAACATGGCAATGCATGCTTTTGCTTTTTGAATGCCTGATGAATGGATGGTGTTGTAGCCTCTCATCATAATGCGATGTCAACGATATCAGGAAAAGATTGAGTGTTGCCTGGCCCACGTCATTCATTGTTGGCAGATTAAATGAGCAATTACAGACAATCGATTGCATATTCGCTCTTACATTCCACGTTAGCAAAGGAATCATCACAAAAAATTCTGAAGCAGTTCACAAAAACTCGCGCTGACCAAGGGGAATTCTTACAGGAAGGGCGTTCGGGTACTAATTACACCTCCTATGCTTTTGTCTGATGCCACGGCGCCAAAAGTCTAATTTTGTTTATATATTGCGCAACCGATTACGCAACCCTATGACTCTCGACTCTCTGCACGCAGTGCATCCCGACCAGTATGTCAACTTCACAACCGCCCAACTGAGATCTGCTTTTCATCTTCCGGGCCTGTTTGTAGCTGACGACATCAAAGCCGTTTACACGCACTACGACCGTTTTATCGTTGGTGGGGCTTATCCAATTTCCCGCTCACTGAAACTGGAGACGCATAGCTCACTAAAAGCAGAATATTTTCTCGAACGAAGGGAGCTCGGTATTATCAATGTTGGCGACGCAGGTTCTGTAAAAGTTGAGGGAAAGGTTTTCACCTTGCGCAACAAGGAGGCGCTGTATGTAGGACGGGGTGTGAAAGAAGTTATCTTTCAGCAAGAGGCAGGTGCATCTCCCCGATTCTATTTCAATTCCGCCCCTGCACACGCAACCTATCCAACACGAAAGGTATCATTGGAAGAAGCGGAGACCGTTGAAGTCGGCTCAATCGACACTTCCAACCATCGCGTGATCCGAAAGCTCCTCGTTAACAGTGTGCTTCCCTCCTGCCAGTTGCAGATGGGATTGACGGAACTGAAGAAAGGAAGCGTGTGGAACACTATGCCGCCACACACACACGAGCGACGAATGGAAGCGTATTTCTATTTTGATATCGCTGATGGAAATGCGGTTTGCCATTTTCTTGGGAAACCGACGGAGACACGTCACATATGGATGAGTAACCACGAGGCTGTACTTTCTCCACCGTGGTCCATTCATTCCGGATCGGGTACGAGCAACTATGCGTTCATCTGGGGAATGGCCGGAGAGAATCTCGATTACAGCGACATGGATATTGTGAAGCCAAACGAGCTGAGGTGATGAAGTTATTTGACCTTACAGGCAAGAGAGCATTAATAACCGGTGGTACCCACGGACTGGGTATGGCTATGGCGAAAGGACTTGGTCTGGCCGGAGCGACGCTCCTGATCAATGGACACTCACCTGAAAAAATGAACGGCGCACTGAAAGAATATCGAGATCAAAACATAAAGGCGGAAGGTCACCTATTCGATGTAACAGATGATGCCGCCACGCAAAAGGCGATTGATGAGATTGAAGCCAGTGGCCCTATAGACATTCTCATTAACAATGCGGGTATCATCAAACGTACACCAATACTGGATATGGATGTTGCTGACTTCAGACAGGTAATTGATGTTGATCTCGTTGGTCCCTTCATTGTGTCACGTGCTGTTGGTAAGTACATGGTTCGGAGAAAAGCCGGAAAGATTATCAATATCTGTTCGATGATGAGTGAGCTCGGACGAAATACCGTCACGGCCTACGCAGCGGCAAAAGGCGGATTAAAAATGCTAACGAAGAACATGGCCACTGAATGGGCCAGATATAATATACAGGTGAACGGCATCGGGCCAGGTTACTTCGCTACAGAACAAACGTTACCCATTCGTGTGAACGGCCATCCGTTCAATGACTTTATTGTTGGACGTACGCCAGCAGGCAGATGGGGAGATCCGGACGACCTCGCGGGCACCGCGATATTTCTTTCGTCGGCAGCCAGCAATTTCATCAACGGTCAGATTATTTATGTCGACGGTGGTATATTGGCAACTATAGGAAAACCAGCTAACGAGCTGTAAGCGCCAGGAGGGTGCGTAAAATGAAGAAAGAAAAGGCAACGATCCACGACATCGCGCGCAAGCTCAACGTTACTGCTTCCACAGTATCGCGCGCGTTGAGGGATCATCCACGCATCAGTGCAGAAACGAAGTCCGCAGTACTGAAAGCGGCGCGCAAGCTTAATTACCAGCCCAACAATATAGCAGCTGCATTAAGGAACGGAAAGAGCAATATCATTGGCATTATTGTACCTATGGCCGACCGCACTTTCTTTTCTTCCGTGATCAGAGGGATAGAGGAGATTGCCAACGCATCACATTACCAGGTGATCATATGTCAAACGTACGACACTTATGATAAGGAGGTCGCAACCGTAGATGCGCTGCTGAACTCGCGTGTGGATGGTATCATTGCTTCACATGCAAAAGAGACTGTGAACTTCGATCACTTCTATAAAGTAAAGGATCGCGGTATTCCCATCGTACTTTTCGATCGTTCGAATGATGAACTCGGAGTTAGTCACGTGGTCGTTGACGATTATCTCGGATCGTTCAAAGCTACCGAGCATCTTATTCAACAGGGCTGTAAGCGCATTGCGCATTTCACGAATACAGTTAAGATTTCCATCTATCGTGAACGGCTTCGGGGATATCGGGAAGCGTTATTGCAAAATGGAATCAAATACGATGAGTCATTAGTAGTAGCCAGCAACCTGCAGTTAGAAGATGGACGAAGCAGTATGCAATATTTACTGGACAACAACATCAAGGTCGATGGAGTATTTTCGGCCAGCGCGTTTGGAGTTCTTGGAGCCATGCAGGTGCTGAAGGAAAACGGCTTCCGTGTTCCAGAGGACGTTGCATTGGTGGGCTTCACGAATGAACCTTATACATCGTACACAACGCCTTCCCTATCTGTCGTAGACCAGCACAGCATGCGAATGGGAAATGCTGCAGCGGAGATCTTTCTTCAAGAGCTTGCATCAAAGGATAAGAAGTTTATTCCTCAGAAGATCGTGCTTAATCCCGAATTGGTTATTCGCGAATCATCAGTGCGAAAGAAATAAGCATCGCTGGTCTATTCTCGTCGAGAAACAGACATGCTGATTGGCCGTCGCTACCTGTAGGCAAACGTAGTATAAGTCACATTCGGATCAGCCCTATTACAAATCGGTAATCACTTTGTGCCTGGGAACCAATGCCTTCATTACAAACCATGCCACCAGATACGCACCAGCGCAAATGCAGAACATAATGAAGTAGGCCGTTTCAATCTGGTTAATGCCGCGATAATAAACGAACATATTCTTTTGCACGAGCATCGTGAGCAAGATACCGCCGAGTCCACCGAACATACCACCAATTCCCGTTACTGAACCAACTGCCTTTTTCGGAAACATATCGGAGACTGTCGTGAAGATGTTTGCGCTCCACGCCTGGTGAGCAGAGGTCGCAATCCCTATGACCAGCACCGCAAGCCACATATTGATTTCGCCGGCGACTTGAGCAAGAAGTATTGGGAGGACGACAATCGCGTAGATTAACATGGAGGTACGTCGCGCTCTGAAAACAGGCCATCCATTTTTAATGAAGCGCAATGGCAACCAGCCACCTCCTACACTGCCAAAGGTGGAGATAACATACACCATCGCGACTGGCATCGATACAGCGGTACCCTTAAGGCCGTACTGACTTTCCAAAAAATCAGGTAGCCAGAAAAGATAGAACCACCAGATAGGATCCGTGATAAACTTGCCCAGTGCAAAGGCCCACGTTTGTCTGTACGTGAGCAGCCTGAACCATGACACGCGTTCTTTTTCATTTGTTGCAGGCTCTTCTTTATCACTGTTGATATAAGTTAATTCTTCGGCGGTAACCTTCGGATGCTTTTCAGGACGATCGAACATAATGATCCAAAGTATCAGCCATATAAAACCTATAGAGCCTGTCAATACGAAGGCCCACTTCCATCCCCACGATGCTGCAATAAATGGAACCGTCAACGGCGCGATGATGGCACCGACGTTGGTGCCTGAATTAAATATTCCGGTGGCCAACGCGCGTTCCTTCTTAGGAAACCATTCAGCGACTGACTTGATTGCAGCAGGGAAGTTTCCCGATTCAGTGAGGCCTAACGCGGCACGTGCTACGATGAACCCCATAGTGCTTTGAACAAATGCGTGACCTATGGCTGCAAAGCTCCAAAACAGAGTAGCGAGCAAATAGCCAGTCTTGCTGCCGAGTTTATCAATAAGGCGGCCGGCGAACAGCATGCCGAAAGCGTACATCAGCTTAAAGGCAATTTCCGTATTGGCATAGTCCGCATCGTTCCAGTGGAACTCCTCTGTCAATGTTGATTTGAGGAGGCTTATTACGGATCGATCCAGATAGTTAACGGTCGTAGCGAAGAATACGAGCGCGCAGATAGTCCATCGGTATTTGCCTACGGATTCATTGACGGATGAAAGTTTTTCCACGGGAGTGCTTGGTTAAGGCTACCGAAGGCGCTGGTCCGGACAACGAATGCGCAATCGATTGTCCAATATAGGCAATTATCCGGAATGACAAGCACCGGTCGTCACATCTCGTTATCCGGCAGTACTTGGGTGAAAAGAATTCAGATTGTGGTTTGTGTACGTATGGGCCAAATGCTTTAAATTCTGATAACCGCAAAATGTAAAACTCTAAATACTCTAAATGTAAAATGTAAAAGTTGGGACGGACGGAGAGTATTCGTTCATCATAAGCAAGGCGTCGTAAGGGAACAAGGGAACGTCGTCCGGGTGAAAAACTCAAATCTGCACCTGAAGATGCGTTATCTTCGAAGGAGGCCAATCCACCATTCTCCAACGGAAATTCCTGGCCCGAAAAAATGCTAATCCAACGCAAGCCATATGCGAAGAAGAGACTTTCTAAAAGTGACGGCTGCCTTTGGCGGGCTGATGGTAATAGCACCCGCGTTTTCGATGGCCGGCACCAGACGTGTTGGAGTTCACGAATTCAATAGCCTGCTTCACATTGGATCCGACGGCACTATTCAGGTGATCCTTACGAAAGTGGAATTTGGTCAGGGTATATCCACCACCCTGGCAATGCTCGTGGCTGAGGAACTGCACTGCGACTGGAAGAAAGTAACTGTTGGGAACAGACCCAGTGGCAAGGGTAAAGATTTCGCCGAAAGCATGTATGTTTTGAGTACCGGTGGATCGGATTCTACGCGTTCGGAGTTCGAGCGATATCGAATGGCCGGAGCTGTTTCAAGGAGGATGCTCCTGGACGAGGCCGCACGTCGATGGAATGTCGACGTAGCCACATGCAAGACTGAAAATGGCTTTGTCAGCAATGGCAACAAATCATATTCTTATGGAGAGCTTGCCGAGGACGCGGCTCTTCTTCCAGTACCAACGGTATCTCTAAGCGCAAAATCGGAATGGAAGATAATAGGCAAGCCGACGCAGCGACTCGATATCTCCCAGAAGGTAAACGGCTCAGCCGTCTATGGTATTGACATTCATTTTCCAGGTCTGCTCACTGCTGTAGTGATGCACCGTCCGGCATTCGGCGCGAAATTAAAATCATGGAACGGAAGCCGTGCGCTTGCCATTGCAGGAGTTCGCGATGTTGTGGAAGTACCGGACGGCATCGCTGTACTCGCAGACAACTTCTGGTCAGCCCGGCGAGGCCGCGAAGCTATTGATGCTGAATGGGATATGACAGAGTCTGGCAGTATATCATCCCAAAGGCTTCATTCTAACTACAGAACAATGAGCGGCCAGCCAGGTCGTATATCACAGGAAAAAGGAGACGTCAGTACAGCACTGGCAAATATTCAGAACGTACTCACGTTTGAATTTGATTTTCCCTATCTCTCCCATTCACCTATGGAAACACTTAACTGCACTGTCAGGCTCGATGCGGTGGGTGGTGAGGTGTGGTGCGGCACGCAGTCACCGATACCTCATCAGATGGAGGTAGCCCGATACCTTGGGTGTGCCGCCGATGATATCAAGTTTCATACACCTACTATGGGAGGCGCCTTTGGTCGCCGTGGATCTTTCGGTGGCGATTGGGTGATGGAGGCTGTGCATGTCGCGAAGGTCACTGGGAGGCCTATCAAACTAGTGTGGACGCGCGAAGACGACATCAAGGGTGGCTATTATCGTCCTGTCTATTACCATAAGGCGAGTATCAGAACGAACGACGACGGCATACCCGATGCGTGGCATCATCAGGTAGTAGGACAATCGCTTTTTGAGAATACGCCGTTGGCAAAGGACATTGTCGTTGATGGCATTGACTACAGTTCGATTGGAGGCGTGCAAGGTTCTGCGTATCTCGAGGCCGTTCCAAATCACCGTGTGGAGCTTCACACCGCGCGGATTAATGTGCCCGTATTACCCTGGCGTTCGGTGAGCCATACGCATACCGCGTTCGTGATGGAGACCATCATTGACGAACTCGCTCATCTGGCGCATAGAGATCCCGTTGATTTCCGCAAGCATTGGCTGCGGGAGCATCCTCGTCTTCTAGGTGTGCTGAAAGTGGCCGCAGAAAAGTCGGGATGGTCCAACGCGCCTGCAAATGGTCGCTTTCGCGGCGTAGCAGTACACTCGGCAATGAATAGTTTCGTTTGTCAGATCGTTGAGCTTTCGATGGAAGGATCCAAGCCGAAGATTCATCGGGTAGTTTGCGCCATCGACTGTGGCATCGCTGTTAATCCGGAAGGTATCAGGGCTCAGATGGAGAGTGGAATCATTTATGGGCTAACGGCAGCCCTATACGGACGGATTGACATCGAAGCAGGTCGCGTAAAGCAGGGCAACTTCAACGACTATAAAATGCTGCGCATCAACGAATGTCCGGATATCGAAGTTCATATTGTAGACGGCAGTACTGACGTCGGTGGAGTCGGCGAGCCAGGCGTCCCCCCTATTGCTCCTGCTCTGGGTAATGCGTTGTTTGCAGCAACGGGCAAGCGGATGAGGCAGTTGCCGTTTTTTAGCAGTTGACCTCGTTTGGATTGTATAGCATTACCGGAGCAAATATTACTGGTGATGTTCTGAAAGAAAAACCCGTTTCTGCGTCTGTCAATAAAGAACGACAACAGTTCCCCGATAACTTTTGCGCGTATAAGAAAGATTCAGATCAATTGTATAATAGTAAGTATCGACGGGCAGCATTCGTCCATTGATTGAACCATCCCAATCCTTTTCAAGACCGACTGATTCATACACGACGCTTCCGCGCTTGTCGTATATTCTCACTCTGGCCCCATCTACCTGATCAGCGTTGAGCAGATCGATATGCCAGGTATCGTTTTCGCTGTCCCCGTTGGGGGTGAAAGCACTAGGAATGCTAAGCAATATTTCAACGTCCATAGAAATCTTCCGTCTGATCGTTGTGCTGGCCAGGTGGCCATCAGAAACAGTGAGGTACATGGTGCGTGCTCCATCGAGCACCTCTATAAGGTTTCCGTTTTCGTCTTTAGTTACCTGGTAATTGTATTCGATCGTTCGAAGCGCCTCGACGTACTCATCTACAGTAGCATATCCTATCAGGAATAATTTGCCTGCCGAATCATAAACAGCTCTTACGGATGGATTCTCCGTAGCAAGGTTGCATTGATCGTTTAGCGGACTATAATTGCCTTCAAATCCAACTTCAGCTAATACCAAATGATCGTCGTCGACATCCTTTATTTCAATTGTTTTGAACACAGAAACAGGATCATGTCCCGGCGCATAGGCCAGCGTCGTAGTGTCAGCGCGGACGAATTCTGGCGGGTCATTCACGGGCTTAACGAGTATGGCAACCTTGAACTCATCGCTGGTGTTTGTTCCATCACTTACGGTCACACCTACTTCAATGAAGCCATTCAGATCTGGCGCCGGAGTAATCGAATTTCCGTTCTTTGAATAGCTTCCCTCGTGCGATCCCGATACTGCCAGGGTGAATCCTGCCGGGTAATTGGAATTATCTGCATCCGTTACAATAAGATCCGAAAGACTGATCGTCAATGTGCTGTCTTCCGGCATGGTCAGTTCTCTTTGTGAGATAATGCGCGGCTTTGCAGTCGATGGAATCACTTCAATCTTCAGTTGGAATGGAGGACTGTCTGCCACGCCATCGTTAACCGTTACTGTAACCTCAAACGTTCCGTCGGTAATAGAGGCAGCAGGGGTTACAGTCGTGCCCGATGCTGTGTAGTTCGTTCCAGCAGAAACCTTTAGCGTAAAGCCTCGTGGATATTCGTTGTCAGGATCGACTACTATCAGATTCGATAGTTGAATAGTAACCGGAGTATGTTGAGCCGTTCGCACCTGCCTTTGTCCTGTGATAGTAGGTGCAGCGTTGTCTGGTGAAACAACGTCGACCTTGAGGTTGAACACGGGGCTATTCGCTTTGCCATCATAGACCATAACGGAGACGGTCAACGCACCAACAAAATCTATTGCTGGCGTAAGTATGTTACCGGCGACAGAATAGTTATCGCCACTCAGTATCTTCAATGAGAAATCGGTTGGATAGGTGTTGTCCGGATCGGTAACGGTAAGCGCTGAAAGCGGAATAGTGATCAACGTGTTCTTTTTCGTTGTCAGTGGTATTTGACCCGTAATCACTGGTGCGTCATTCACCGGCATTACGGTTATCCTGACATTAAAGGGTGCGCTGTCATTGCTGCCATCATTCACGACAACTGGCACAGACAGGTCTCCTGAAAAATTTGGAGCCGGCTTAATGGTCGTGCCAGATGCTGTATAGTTGGAACCTGCATTGATCTTAATAGTAAACTCCTGCGGATAACTATTGTCCGGATCAGTGACGGTCAGGTTGGCGAGACTTAATGAAATGGACTCATCTTCGTTTACTTTCAATTCTACCTGCGCAGTGATCTGTGGAGGAGCGTTCTGGGTTTTGACCACTTCTATCTTCAAAGGATATACGTTGCTTTCGTTTGTTCCATCATTGACGGAGACCGACGCAGTGAGTGTTCCAATAAAAGTTGGCGATGGTGTGATGATACTTCCAGAAACAGAATAGCTCGTACCCGTAAGTATTTTTAATGTGAACCCAGTCGGATAGGTATTGTCAGGATCGACAACAGTGAGATTGGCCATCTCGACAGTCAGGCTTCCACCCTGATTCACACTCAAGGCCTGCTGGCCTGTAATCTGTGGACCGACGTTGGGCTTGTTAGTGACTTCGACTTTCAAATCAAACTTATTGCTCTCGTTCGTTCCATCATTTACCGTAACGGGGACTGTAAGCTGTCCTGTGAAATTTGCAGAGGGTGTGATGGTAGTTGCACTGAATGAATAGCTTGTTCCAGGATAGACTTTCAGTGTAAATCCGGTGGGGAAACTATTGTCGGGATCGGTGACAATTACGTTACCAAGCTCGATAGTAAGGCTTGTTCCCTGATTCGTTGTTATTGTTTGCTGGCCTGTGATCTGCGGCGGAATATTTGGCTTTTTGATCACGTCAATCTTTAAGTTGAAACGCTTGCTTTCGCTCTGACCATCGTTGACGATTACCTGAACGGTCAATTGCCCCGAAAAGGCTGCATCCGGAGTTATAGTTGTGCCGCTGAAACTGTAATCCTTTCCTCCAAATATCTTCAGGGTAAAATCAGTTGGAAATATGTTGTCGGGATCAGTTACAATCAAATTGCTCAACTCAATGGTAAGGCTACCACCCTGACTTATGCTTAACGGCTGCTGACCTGTAATTTCAGGAGCAATATTCTTTTTCTTCTTTACATCAATCTTCAGATCAAATTTGTTGCTTTCGGCTTCGCCATCGTTAACCGTGACTGGCACAGTCAATTTTCCGGAGAAGTCGGCAGAAGGCGTAATCGCAGCGCCATTGAATGTATAATTGTTTCCTGCGTACACAGTAAGTGTAAAACCTGTTGGATAACTATTATCTGGGTCCGTAACCGTCAAATCGCTAAATGCAATGGCAAGAGTTCCCCCTTGATCCATGCTTAATGGTTGCTGAGCTGTGATCTTAGGGGCTATATTTTGCTTTTTTATCACATCGATCTTAAGGTCGAACCGATTGCTTTCGCTTTCGCCATCATTCACAGATACAGGAACTATAAGCTCACCTGAGAAGTTCGCTGCCGGTGTCACTGACGTTCCGTTAACCTTGTAGTTAGGGCCAGCAAATAATTTTAGAGTAAAGCCTGTAGGGTAGGCGTTGTCCGGATCGGTAACAGTCAAGTTGCTTAACGTAACTGTTAATGTTCCACCCTGATCTACTGTCAATGGCGTCTGACCTGTAATCTGCGGAGCAACGTTTTGTTTTTTTAAGACGTCAATCTTCAGATCAAAGCGTTTGCTTTCGTTCTGTCCATCGTTGACGGTAACTGGTACGCTTAGTTTTCCCGAGAAGTTCGCCGAAGGTGTAATCGTTGTGCCATTGAATGTGTAGTCTTTCCCTCCGAAGACGGTAAGTGTGAATCCTGTAGGATAACTATTGTCAGGGTCATCAACAGTAAGATTACTGAGATCAAGAGTGATACTTTCACCCTGCTGCAAGCTCAACGGCTGTTGACCGGTAATTACCGGTGGTTCGTTCTGTGTTTTTGCGACGTCGATCTGCAGATTGAATTTGTCGCTTTTGTTTTTACCGTCACTCACCGTGAGTTCTACAGAAAGCATCCCGAAAAAGGCAGCATCTGGCGTCACTACATTACCTTGAACCTTATAGTTCTTTCCACCCTTAATTTCAAGGCTGAACCCATCAGGATAAGCAGGCTCCGGGTCAGGATCAGCAATGACAAGATTTGAACGTTCGATTGTTATTGGCGTTCCCTGGGGCGTGGTAAGAGGTAAAGGGGTTTGACCGGTGATGGTAGGTTTAGTCGTATTTTGTCCGAACGACGTACTGACGACGCCAATAAGGATGAAGAACAGTGATGACGCTCTTAGAAATCTAATCATGAGTGGCTGGCCGATGATCAGGTTTCTTTAAAAAGAATGCCAAAATGGACGAACGACCAGACGCGCTACACCTGGCGCTTCATCAGACCGATTCCGGATGAGAAGAAAATGACTCCGAGGATGGCTAATCCCCACGGATTAATCGTTACCAGGTCCCGACCAAATATCCCTAAAACGCCTAAAATGAGTCCGACTACGCCGACAATCAATAATATTAATGAAATGACTTTTATCATATGCTGGATTTGTGTGCAGGTTGCAAATACCATTACCTCATTTGGTCTGATCCAATTGCAAATACAATGCAGCACTTCAAGACGCAATTTTGATTAAGCAGCAGATGTGCAAACCGGTATTCGGATGCATAATTGTGGCGAGCGTGGGGAAAAAATTGCCCTGCAATGCTCTTCAAAGTCAGCCGCCTGAATTGCTTATCATTCTCTATTTTGATAGCCTTGATAAAAGTAACATCCAAGACAATCCATGACATTCCAGTTCCGAAAAAGTCGTTTGCTTACCATCCTCATCACCGTTGCAGCTTTCACACTTGTGGCTGTGTTGTATTTATCTTTCAGCAGACACAACGACATAAAAATAGAGTCTAAACTCTCTGACTTCACCAACCCTTCCGCTATCGCCAGGCTTGATGGGACGTTATTGTCATCCGATTCACTGGAAGTTCACGTTTCGAGATTGATGAAAGCCGCGAAAGTTTACGGCCTTGCCTTGTCTGTCACGAACGATGGCAATACTGTTTATCAACGATACTTCGGGTATAAGAACTTTTCACGACATGAAACCTTTGAAGCCGGCACCATCTTCTACGGAGCATCATTAAGCAAGCCTATACTCGCTGACATAGCAGTTCAGCTGGCCAGCGAAGGCATACTGAACCTTGACACTCCCCTTTACAAGTACCTAAATAGACCTTTGTACGAATACAAGACAACGACACTTCAACGTCTCCTTGGGTCAGCTTATGTGGATTATTCCGACTTGAGATTCGACGAGCGATACAAGCAAATAACCGCGCGCATGTGTCTGAGTCATACAACGGGATTGCCCAACTGGAGATGGCTTGAGGATGACAGAAAATTAAAGATCAAATCGAATCCAGGCGCACGCTACAGCTACTCGGGCGAAGGGATGCATCTGTTACAATTCGTTATTGAGAAATTGGTCGATCGTAGCTTTGATGAACTGGCGCGCGAAAAGGTATTCACTCAATTAAACATGTCGCGAACAAGTTATGTCTGGCAAAAAGCCTATGAAGGAAAGTATTGTGTGGGCCACGACGGCGATGGCAACAACCTTAGAATTCCAAAATCCAATACAGCCAATGGCGCCGGTTCTTTATCCACTACATTGGAAGATTACTCCAAATACATCCATGCGGTCTTATCGGAAAACGAACAATATCGCGAAATGATAACGCCTCAAATTGCCATTACTTCGAAACAGCAATTCGGCCCAAACTCTCTTGTCACTGTTGCAGACAACGATAGCATAAAGCTCTCTTATGGTCTTGGTTTCGGGCTTTACCAAACTCCATATGGCAAGGCCTTCTTTAAGGAAGGTCATCTTGAAGGTTGGCAGCATTATGTTGTCGGGTTTCCGGAAAGGAAGTATGCCTTAATCTTAATGGCAAACAGCGACAACGCTGAGAGTATTTACAAGGAACTCATCGATCTAATCACTGGCAATAAAACCACACCCTGGTATTGGGAAGGATACATACCCTACAATTCTTCGGACCAATAGCAGCCCGGCTCTTATATTACATTCCAACGAAACTCAGTTCGGTGTAACAAAGTGACCGACAATAGAAACACTATCGCCGACCTTAACCATCTCGCTGGAAAATCCCTCATTGAAAGTTGTCTTCAGGGCACCGATCTGCCAGCCCTCTGCGATGCTTATGAATGTCGTATTGGTTACATCCAGTGAATGAATGTGAAAGCGCTTCGACACCTGCACGACGGCCTCACCCTTCCCGATAATACGAAGCTGCTGTATGAAGGCGTGATTCTCGCGAGTTAACGTTACCAGCTTGCTGTTATCCAGCGTTATGCTATACGAAGGCAATTCCAGAAAATCAAACGCTCCGGTCATCGTCATGTTAGTGCGTATTGCAACTACCTGCGAATTTGTCGGCACGTACAACAACAGTCTTCCATTGGTCCTTTCCTTTGCCGATATTCTGACAGAATCTCCGGAGGACACCACGTGTAATCGGCTTCTATCATCCTTTAATACCTGAAGCTTCAATGAATCTGACGAGATGAACAGGCAATTTTCAATGTCGTTAATAACAATGACTTTGGAGGGAGGAAGGTTAACGTCTTCATTTTTTAAGTTGTCACCATTCACAAAAACGTAATCGCCGGTCGCGTATTGGGTCCTGATCGCAACAACAAATGAAGTCAGGCAAACAACAATTGACACCATGATGAACAGCAATAAAAAAGTGCTCATCTTCATTTTTGATCTGTATGAATTTCTTCGCGGCATGGCTTAAACTTTTGACTTCTTATACTTCTTAAACAATGACTCCACTTCCTCAACGCTTATTTGCAGAAGCGTCATACTGGCAAAGAATGCCGGAACCTCCTTCTGCATAAACTCCTCCTGTCGATAGGCTCTTGCATTTTTTATTCCATCATCAGCAACGAACAACCCCAATCCCCGCTGGTTGTACACTATTTCCTTATGCTGAAGAAATTCGTAGGCTCTCATTACCGTATTAGGATTTACCTCCAGCGTAACAGCGAGCTCTCTCACAGATGGTACGCGGTCACCTTTGTTCCAATGCTTTAGCAGAACCCGTTCGCAGACGTAGTCAACTATCTGAAGATAGATCGGTTGCTGTTCGTGAAAATCCATTACTACTATAGTTCCTTTTCCTTCAACTTGAAATAAGCAACGGCCAGCAACAATGGCGTGAGTAAATACTTGAGTAAAATGGAACTCATTGCCAATACCCAGCCCGGAAGTTTTCGATCATCTTGTTGTCACCGCCAGGTTCCAATACTTCAAATGAACCGGTAGAAGCATGAAATATTCCAATGGGTACCAGTCGCTGATATCCAATGAACATCGCGATAGACACAACCCATAGCAGTCCCATAACTACAATTGCCTTGAACAATGCATATCTTTTAAAATATACTGAACACAAAATGAAAATTGCCTGAATAGGAAAATAGAGATAAAAAATATCAGTCAGTGGTCCCTCGAAAAAGGGATTGGGATATTTGTTTAATGTCAGAGGGTTCACCACCTCCCAATGTGTGTCAAACTTGTTGTTGGCAATGTTCACTGCTGCTAAATCAATGAGCCAGAATATATGAAAGTGCAACTGACCGCGAACACGACAATGGCAAAGAACAGGCTCGTCAGGTACTTTTCGAGTATTGACGCAGGTACAAGAAAGTAGTGAATGGATTTTCATCCTTTGATCCAAGGTCAGATAGCATATCTGCCGCCGACAGAGCACCCTGAAAGAAACAGAGTAACAAAGTAATACGCTACCTGGTTGCGCATGCTGAACAGGAAGGGATTGGTAAAATTGAGATATACGCCAAGCCAAAGCACAACAAAAACGCTGTGATAGCGAGGCACAATAACCCAAAGCTTCGGCCATTTTCGAAAACGTATTTCTTGAAATAAATGACCGTCCTGCCAGGGTGGATTATATTAGCAACCATTTGGATCTATTTGAGGATTGACTTTATTCTTACCGGGTTGGGACATCGTTGCTTTATAAAAAAGCTCCAGATCCACCTTACCTTCTTCATGCGCGTCGTTCTCCATAACAACAGTATTGCCTTTCAAAACAGACTCGGCATACAATGCCTCAGTGAGGTCAGCTGCATCAAATGATAGCTTAAACGACAGTCCTCTTCGATACATGATCAAGATTCTCCTTCAGCACTATGGTTGTGTCACTAAGGATTACTACCTCGTCGATCAGATTCTCCAGGTCCTTAACCTGATGTGAACTGATCATGAGAATTTTATCGTCGGAAGCGGAACTCGCGATTACTTTCCTAAGCTGACCCTTACTGATAATGTCCAGCCCATTGGTAGGTTCATCCATCAGTAACACAGATGTGTTGCTAGCGACGGCAAAAGAGATGTACACCTTCTTCTTTTGTCCATAGCTCATGCCCTGAAGAAGGCTTTGCAATGGAATCTCAAACAGCTCCAGATATTTACTGAACGCAACGCGATCAAACTTCGGGTAAAAGACGCTGTAGTATTTGACAAATGACGGGATCGAAATATTAGGAAGGTAAAACTCCTCCGGAACCATAAAAATGTCGCTAAGAAAATCGGGCTCGCGACGACCTGGGTCCTGGCCATTGACTGTTATTTTACCACTGGTTGGATAAAGTAGTCCGGCGATGTTATAAAGGAGCGTAGATTTTCCTGTTCCATTCTTGCCGAGCACTCCATATATATGCCCTGGTGTGAGCGTCGTTGATACGCCTGTAAATACGGGTGTTTTTCCGTAACTAAAGTAAAAGTCCCGGATTGATATCATAGTGTACTAGTTATGTAGTACACCAAATACCAGAATTAACTCTTCATTTGCAAGTAGCGCCGAATATTTTCCATATGATTCGTGATGCGAATGCGCCGCTCATCTGAACTGATGAACCACCGCGAGTGCATAACTTTGTCCATCGAACGATGGCAACACGAGCGTAGAACCTGCAGATTTTGGCCGCTTTCCCCACTTATACTGATGCGTGAGATATGCAACATTGGTTGAAAGTATACCGACACCCGCACCAACAAGCACATCTGAAACCCAATGGCGATTGTTTAGCACACGCATTGCGCCCACGCCCGTTGCTACTGCATAGGCGCCGATCGAATACCAGATGCTACGCTGTCCGTATTCCTTAGCCATGAAGGTTGCTGCTGCGAAAGCCTGGGCGGTATGACCCGATGGCATAGAGGTTGGCTTTCCACTATCTGGTCTTGGTACAGCCGTAATCTGCTTTAAAGAATAAGTGAGTACGCTCACAAGGAGTTCTGATTTCAAAAGCAGAATCGTTCGGTTTGTAAAATCGTTCCGACCCTTGACACCTGCGAGGTTCAGACCATAGACTGCGGCAATAGGCGCAAACTGAAGGTAGTTATCGGTGTGATTGCTGAAGTGCGGCAGAAACTCATCGCGTTCTTCCTTCACCTCATACTTATTGAGAACGTCATTGTCGCTCATGGAAAATAGGCCCGCACTTATAAGCAAGGTTGGGACCGCTATTGCAGGTGAAAGTTCTGGCTTGAACAAAGACCTCCTTACGTATGCGCTGTCGGTTACCGAAGCATGTGATGAATTGAAGGAGTGCCTGAGTGGCTGGCTGAATGTATTGCATCCAACAAAGAACAATACTATAGTTAAATATCGACGCATCATGACTGCTGAAAATGAATGATACAGCTAAAGCTATTTCGCTAGCGTAATATCAATCATGTTTATCTATGCGTTTCTTCGACAGAAGTTTCCCGGTATGGTCGAATATCAGCTCAAAAGTATCTTTGCCTTTTTCGACTTCAGTCTCGTAAGTAACGACCCCGCTGGATGTTACAATCTTTGCCACTTCCTCCAGACGATATGCACTATACTCGCCCTTAATTGATTCGAGGATAGATGCCGGAAGATCAGCCTTTTCAATTTCAGTTTCCGTCTCCAGAACGTTGCCAGATGCATCGACCACGAGCGAAGTTTCTTTATGATCCTGTTTAAACGTTGCCTCGTACCCCAACTCTTCTTTGCTCCATGTAATACCTTTTCCGGTATAGATTTTTGCAATAGCCGCTTTGACTGGCGTCGGCACTTCATCTGAGTGAATATCTTGTGCAATGATCAATTCTGAAGAGCAAACCAGACATAGCAATACGAAGAACACTGAAAGGTGTTTCATAAAGTGAGTGTTTCATGTTATGATCAAACTAACGAATTGATTCTGGAGCGACTCTGGATTCTCGGCGAACGTGAAAAAAAAGTATGGTTGCGCTAAGATCATTTCCAGACCAGCACAACCAGACCGATGAAAATCAATCCAGCCCCAATCAGAATCTTTGGTGAGGCCGGTTCTTTGAGAAGCGTAAAGGATGGAAGTAATGTTACCAGAATACTAGCTTTATCTATAGCGGCCACGTACGACACAGGGCCTTCCTTCATCGCGCGATAATAAAACAACCAACTTAATGTGGTGGCAACGCCGGATGCAACGAGTAACACGATTTGCACCGTCGTGAGTTGGCTAAATTCCTTGAATTTATTCCCGACAGAATTGATGAGAATAATAATGAGAAAAATTACAATCGTCCTGACAAACAATCCCAAGTCCGCGCTTACATTCTGAAGTCCATACTTGGCCAGTATGGAAGTGATTCCTGCAAAGATCATTGACAAGATCGCATATATCATCCATGTTTGCATCGTCGTAAAGTTTGCGTGATTAATTTTTACCCTCTTGCCGAGATACTTATCAAACTAACGCGAGCCGGAATTGCCATGCAAAATCCATTTCTCTCCGCTTTGAGTCCTTCTAAAGTTCACATTTCAGAACTTATAAGCATAGCCCAGACGTATCACCTGCGTTTCGTAATAATCTGCGCTGACGTAATGAAAACCATCGCCCTGGATCTGCTTCTTAAGGCGCATCGTATTCGCCACATCGGTAGCGTTCAGGAACAGTTCGCCTTTATCGCGCTGTATTGACTTCTTCAATCCAAGGTCGATCGAAAATCTGGCGTAGATCTTTCCCTGGGGAATGATGTCAGGTGCCATGTATACGCTGGTAAGCTGAAACTCGAGCTTTCGTTTTAATTGAAAGTTTGCATTGAACTTTATGCTTCCGGAAAATATTTCCTGGCGCGGCGCGGTGAAGGTGTTTTCCTCGGGATATTTATTCACTACGGTAAAAGATTCAATGATATTCTGATATCCATTGAGGTTCAGATTGAAGGACGCCCACTTTTCAATGTTCTGCGACAAGATGATCTCTATTCCTGTAGTATAGCTTTTACCCGCATTCTGAAATATGTTGTAAATCAAATTGCTTCCCGGCACTGTACTGGCAATGCGGGTAATGGTTGCGTCCATCGATTTGTGATACAGCGAAGAGTACCAGTAGCCATTGTTCCAGTTAGATTTGTATCCCACCTCCACTGTATTGGTAAACTGAGGACGAAGTCCCGGATTGCCTACTTTAATTATTTCGGCGTCGTCGTATTTAGGGAATATGCGGATGTCCACCTCGTTGGGCCGGTCAACCCTACGATTGTAGAACGCCGATAGCGTGTTGTGATCGTTTAACTTGTAGGCGAACCTGAGGTTAGGAAATGGCTGTGTATAATGATAGCCATCACTTTTATAGGTGTTGTGATCAGGGTTTACTTCATAATAGATATCGACATACTCCACCCGTAATCCCGCTTCTATTTCAAGGTCCTTAGTTTCCAATACGTAAGTTCCGTATACGGCAGGGATCACTTCGTTATAGTTGGCCCAACCACCCGCGCTGACATCGAGAGGAGAATTCAGTCCCGGGATGAATTGCATATTTGTTGGGATGTAGCGGTTTCGAAATTTGGCACCTGTTTCGAATCGTCCATACCTTAAAGGTTGCACGTAATCAACCGCGAAATCACCAACATGCTCATCTGATATCAACTTGAATGAGTCAAGTCCGGTGTACGTTGGCATAATGTTCTCGAAAAAGTATTTCTCATCCTCACGATGAAATGTATAGTTCACACTGACGTTCAAGTGTCTTCCGGGCTGTTTGAATTTGTGCTGCCACGTTGCCATCTCAGTCACCGTGGTTTTCAGTTCGTCTTCCAAAAACCTCCACAGGCGAAGGCGTTCGGAAAGATCCTCGTTAAAGAACGGCTCTTCACCGTGATCGAGAATTTTTTCGCTGCTAAATAATCCAGAGACAGTAATCGTATTTTGATCGTTCAAATACCAGTCGATTCCACCCTTTGCTGTAACAATGTTAGTGTCCCGGTTTCTTCTCGTCTGTTGACGCACAACATCACCGTTGTCGTAATAGCGATCGACGAATTCATTTTTGTTCAATGTCTTTGTAAACAGATCATCCGCCTGAAGAAAGAGATTCACCTTCTTCTTTCGATAGTTCAAAGACAGAGAAGGATTGATCTTTGGTGTATTCTGATATTGATCTGCGATCGTGGGGTAGTTTTCACGTTTAACCCACAGCGCGCCGAGGCCTGCCGCCAGACCTACTTTTCCATTGAGTCCATCGTTAACTTCTTTCTTGTAGATAATGTTGATGATACCAGCGTTGCCATTAGCATCATATTTGGCAGAAGGATTGTTGATCACTTCTATTCGTTCGATTGCCGACGCGGGTATGTTGTCCAGTGCCCGTTGATTTCCGAATCCGGTGAGCGCAGTTTGTTTTCCATCGATAAGAACAGCTACCCTGTCACTTCCTCTGAGTCGCACGGTGCCCTCTTCGCTAACCGTAACACCTGGAAGCGTATTCATTACCTGAAGCAATGAACCGCCGGACTGGTTTATGTTGTCAGCAATGGAGAAAGTCTTTTTATCCATCGTCTCTGAAACTGCATCTCTTTTCCCTGCTACGACAACTTCATTCAGTGCTGTTATGTCTTCGGTCAAACTTATTTCACCCAGGTCCAGGAACTCGCTAAGGCGTCCTACCAAAATTGCATGCTTGTATTCTTTGAATCCGACGAAGGTCGCCGTAAGCACATAGTTTCCGGGACTAATCGATGGTAATGTGTATTGTCCGGACTCGCTGGTTACTGTTCCTGCGACAAATGAACTGTCGCTTTCTTTTTTTAGCACGACATTAACATACGGCAGTGCTATTTTTGAGGAACCGTCTTTGACGACTCCCGAAAGCGTGACCTTGCTGACCTGGCTAAACGCACTCGTAGCGACCAACAAGACTGAGATAAGGGTAGTTATGATTCTCACGGAGATAAAGGTTGTGCCTGAATCTGGAGAAAGTCTGAACTGCTGCCGGGCGTCACTGAAACAAGTGTATACTGGTAGGCCACAATCCATTATATTGCTTAATAGCACTCTATTTCCCACTCCCATGAAAACACCCATCCCTCATGTAGCGTTAATGTTTGTTTTTCTGTTTGGTCCTTTGATCGCCCTGGCGCAAGGAACACGACTCCTGCGGCAACCCTCGATTAACGCCAATCATATTGCCTTCATCTATGGAGCTGACGTTTGGCTCAGCGACCGCTCAGGAAATAATGTGCGTCGTATCACGAGCACGGCTGCCGTAGAGTCGGACCCTCAGTTATCACCTGATGGCAAATGGCTGGCCTTTAGCTCGAACCGGTCGGGAACAGCGTCGGTGTATGTAATTTCGATCGAGGATGGCAGCCTGAAACGCTTGACATGGCATCCGGCCGGGTCATATCCCAAGGCCTGGACGCACGATAGTAAAAGCGTACTGTACACTTCGAGTCGGGAAACTGTGCCGGTTTCATTTGGGCGACTGTGGGTTGTTCCCGTGGAAGGAGGACCTTCCCGGATGGTCAGTCATCAATGGGGGAATGACGGAGCCTACTCGCCGGATGGCAAGTTGTTGGTTGTTGATCGTATGGATCGTTGGGATGTTGAGTGGCGTAATTACCGTGGCGGACAAAACACACCGCTACTCATTCTCAATCCGGCCGATCAATCGGAGAAACTGATGCCGGCGTCCCCGACTGTTGATATTCAACCGGTATGGCTAGGCGAAAATATCTATTTCCTGTCAGACAGGGATTGGACGATGAATGTATGGCGTTTTACATCTTCCTCCGGCGAGTTAAAGCAGATTACTTCGCTGGAAGGTTCAGATATCAAAGCATTGGACGGATTCGGAAATGATCTTATATACGAACGAGATGGTCTTCTTCATTTGTTAAACTTGTCCACGAATCAAACCACGACGCTTTCAATCACTGTACAAGGAGATTTCCCCTGGGCTGAGACAAAGTGGGAAGATGTGAGCAAAAGTGTTCAGTCTGCTTCCATCTCTCCAACAGGTAAACGCATGCTTATGGAATCGCGTGGAGAAATTTTTACAGCGCCTGTAGAGAATGGAGATGCACGAAATATTACGCAGACATCCCAGGCAGCTGATCACGCTCCGCTGTGGTCTCCCAGGGGTTCAGAGATCGCCTGGTTTTCCGACAACGAAGGTAAAGGCTATCAGCTCCTGTTGGCGGGTCAGGATGGATTGTCAAAACCGAGAAGCATTAGCATCGGTGAGTCTAAAATGGCATGGACGCCCACCTGGTCGCCGGATGGTAAGTACATAGCCTTTACAGACGATAAGGTTCGCGTTCGTATTGTGGATGTGAATGCAGGCACTATCAAGACTGTTGATATCGGTGGAATTAATATAGAAAGGGATGATCTTGGTTTGACATGGTCACCCGACTCAAAGTGGCTGGCTTATGCCAAAACCGGTTCCAACAATTTCAAAAGGATTGTAACATGGTCACTGGCTACAGGCGAGACAACCACTCTAACGAACCCGTTTGCAAACTCCTTCGCACCTGCGTGGGATCGCGACAGCAAGCATCTGTATTTTCTGGCTAGTACTGATCTTGCGCTAGGATCGGGATGGGCAAACACCAGCGCGCTCACCTCGGCACCTGCGTATAGTGTATACGTTATGAATCTCCGGAAGGAAGATGCTTCTCCGTTTGTCCCCAAGAGCGACGAAGAAAACGTTACTGAAGAAAAGAAGACTGATCAAGGAAAGGATTCTGGTGCGAAGGAAGTGGACAAGAAGAAGGATGCGAAGAAAGAGGACAAGAAAGAGCCAGCTAAGACACCCGATGCGGTTAGAATTGATTCGGATGGAATAGAAAGGCGAACAATGGCACTACCAGTACCACCCGCAAATTATCAGGTATTACTGAGTGGCCCTGCCGGCACAGTATTTCTTGCAGAGCAAAAGAAAGGTGAGAAAGGCCTGATCGTACAGAAGTTCACGCTGGAGGAAGGCAAGGGTAAAGAGTTTGTGAAGCAAGCGTCGCAGCTTTCCATATCTCAGGATGGCAAGAAGCTTTTGGCAAGTATGAATGGCAGCTGGAAGGTAATGGATACTGAAAAGCCGACAGGTGGTGAAGGTACAAGCGTGAACATCGGACTAAAGATGCGTCTCAACCGCACTGAGGAATGGAAGCAAATATTCGAAGAGGCGTGGCACTATGAGCGTGATTTCTTTTATGATCCATCTATGCACGGACGAAACTGGAATGATGTACATCAGCGATATGCTCCGCTTGTTCCCTATATCAAACACAGAAGTGATCTCACATATGTGCTTGATCAAGTAAATGGTGAATTGTCGGTGGGACATAGTTTTGTATTCGGAGGAGATTACCCTGAAGTAGACAAGCAAACGGTCGGGCTATTGGGAGCCGATCTTGTTGCTGATAACAAGCGATGGAAGGTCGCTCGTATTTATACCACTGAAAGCTGGAATCCTGAACTTTCGAGTCCACTCGACCGTCCCGGCATGAAAATTCAAGAAGGTAATTACCTGGTGGGAATCAATGGCCGCGAGCTTACTGATGCGGATGATCCTTACGAATTCCTCGATGGAACTGTCGATGTACAGACCACCGTACACATCAACAGTGTTCCTTCATTCGCGGGTAGTTGGAAGGAGGTTGTGAAGCCTATCAGCAGTGAGAACAATCTGCGTCAGCGTGCGTGGGTAGAAGACAATCGCAGGATGGTCGACAAATTATCGAATGGAAAACTGGCTTACGTTTGGGTGCCCAATACCGGCGGAAGTGGCTTTGTATCCTTTAACCGGTATTTCTTCGCTCAGCAGGATAAACAAGGAGTGGTCATCGATGAACGCTTTAACGGTGGTGGACTACTTGATGATTATATGGTAGATCTCATGAATCGTAAACTGCGCGCGGCCATTACCAATGAAGTGCCCAATGGTAATCCCTACAGACTCCCTGCAGGTATTCTCGGTCCAAAAGTTCTTTTGATCAATGAGCTTGCTGGCTCCGGTGGAGATTTCTTCCCATGGGTCTTTCGTCAACAAAAGACTGGTCCGCTTATCGGAGCACGCACCTGGGGAGGATTAGTGAAATCATCAGTTCATTATTTGATGGTTGATGGCGGTGGACTCACCGCGCCTGACAATGCAGTATTCGATCCGATTAACCGTAAATGGATTGCCGAGAATGAGGGTGTTGCTCCAGACATAGCAGTGCGGCAAGACGCAGTATCATTGTCTAAGGGAGGTGATCCTCAGCTGGAGAAGGCTGTGGCAGAGGCCCTGAAGTTACTGGAGGCGCAGGGTGGTGAAGTGAAGATTGTACCGCCAGCTTATCCTAGTCCGGCGGTTAAGAAGAATAATTAGCAATAAGTAATGTAATTGAGCCATTACTCATGTGTGATAAGACTGCCACTGATTGCGCTATGACATGATGTAATTGATTTGTCGCGCGGCACTATTGGCCTTCGTTCTTGCTTCTTCTATTGTCCCGCCACGGGCGAGGCATACGCCCATTCTTCGTTCGCCGTCGACATCGGGTTTGCCGAACAGTCTGACTTGTGTATCGGGAAGCGATAAGGCTTGCTCCAGGCCTTCGAACGAGATATTGGATGATTTTCCCCGGACAAGGATTACGCTGGAAGCTGATGGGCCGTGCTGGACGATGTTAGGAATAGGAAGTCCTAGAATTGCGCGAACGTGCAGCGCGAATTCAGAAAGGTCTTGTGAGATCATCGTTACCATTCCCGTATCATGGGGTCGTGGTGACAATTCACTAAAGTATACGGTATCACCTTTCACAAAAAATTCAACGCCGAATAAGCCATATCCACCGAGCGCATCAACGACGGCTGTAGCAATGTGTTGAGCCTTGACGAGAGCTTCATCTGGCATAGGATGCGGCTGCCACGACTCCTGGTAATCGCCGTGTTCCTGCCGATGCCCGATGGGAGCACAGAAGGACACACCATTTCGGTGTCGTATAGTCAGCAATGTAATCTCGTAGTCGAAGTCGACAAATCCTTCGATGATCACGCGGCCTCCGCCACTCCTTCCCCCCTGCTGCGCATAACGCCATGACTCTTCTATATCGGCTTCAGACCTCACAACACTTTGACCTTTGCCAGAGGAGCTCATGACAGGCTTCACAACACAAGGATAGCCCATCCGTTGGACGTTGCCTCCAAATTCATCTTTGGTTGAGGCGAAGTAATACGGTGATGTTTTAAGCTTTAGCTTTTCTGCGGCCAGTGTACGGATGCCTTCACGATTCATTGTCAGCTTGGTGGCATTAGCCGAAGGGATGACAGTAAATCCCTCGCGCTCCATTTCCACGAGTGTGTCTGTAGCGATTGCTTCAACTTCCGGAACAATAAAATCAGGACGCTCCTTTTCAATGACATTTCTCAAAGCGTTGCCGTCGAGCATGGAGATCGCGTACGAGCGATGAGCTACCTGCATTGCCGGTGCATGATCGTATCGATCGACTGCTATCACTTCAATTCCATAACGTTGGAATTCAATGACCACTTCTTTTCCGAGCTCGCCGGAGCCCAGCATCATGACCTTAAGAGCGGACGATTTGTATGGTGTTCCTATGATCAAATTTTTGCTCATACATTAAACTCTTTATTGCGGCAGGATTTCGTGCCAACGCAAGGTGATGTAAACTATGAAAAGAACGCGACAAGTGAGGGGCCGGGTAGTTTGATATTTAGCTGGAAGGCATAGTCAAGTTCGTGCGGCATAGAGTTGTGCAAATCGGGAATTGACCATTTGATATCAGACCAGATCTGATCAATGACATCAAAACAAGACAGCGGAGAGGGCGGGATTCGAACCCGCGATACCCTTTCGAGTATACACACTTTCCAGGCGTGCTCCTTCAACCACTCGGACACCTCTCCAGGAAATGGGCCACAAAGAAATACAGAAATCGCGCGTTTTCCAAAGGCCAAAATGGCTCAATTTCGTGCTCTAAAGAGCCAACTCACCTGCCAGTTCGTTTCCAATCGTGGTTCGCGTTTTTTCAACGCCGTACTCGCCAATAAGCAGCATCAGCTTTGTTACAGCGGCCTCAGTGGTCATGTCGGCACCACTGACCACGCCGATCTGCTGCAGGAGCCGGCTTGTTTCATAACGCCCCGGCAGGACACGGCCGCCCGGGCATTGAGATACGTTCAAGAGCAGCACTCCCCTGTCGATGGCGTCCTTCAGCTCATCAATCAACCAGTCTAATGTCGGCGCATTGCCTGCACCATAGGTTTCAATGACTACCGCCTTGATGCCCGGAACATTTAAAATTGAATGAACCACTTGTCGAGATATGCCTGGAAAAAGCTTAAGGATGGCAACGTTGGTATCGAAGGTCTTCCTAAGCGTCAACTTATCTGACGTTGTACTTTTCCGTATCAGTGGATAATTATAATCGATTTTAACGCCGGCCTTTGCCAGTGCCGGATAGTTGCCCGAATCAAAGGCATCGAACTGCATGCTTTCCACTTTTTTCGAGCGATTACCGCGGAGCAATTCATAGTCGAAGTATATGCATACTTCCTGTACAATAGGCACACCGTTAGCCTGATCTGAGGCGATCTCCAGTGCGGTAATCATATGTTCACGGGCATCGGAACGCGGGTCGCTTATGGGAAGTTGAGCGCCGGTGAATACAACCGGCTTCCCCAGTCCTCCCAGCATGAAGCTTAGCGCCGATGCCGTGTAGGCCATGGTATCTGTACCATGCAGCACTAAAAAACCCTCCTGGTCGTCGTAATGTTCATCAATCAACTCGGCAATCAATTGCCAGTGTTCGATGTTGATGTTCGATGAGTCGATGGGTTCGATGAAAGAATACGCAGTGATGTCAAGGGCAAGGTTCTTCAGCGTGGGCAGCTGTGTCAGAATGTATTCAAAATCGAATGGTACCAATACACCGTCGCGGTCGTAACTCATGCCGAACGTACCCCCCGTATAGATCACAAGAATGCGCGCGCGGGCCTGTCCCGGCGAAGCTGTGTTGACATTTACTTTCCGAAGTTTCATGTTCTAAGCGTGATTAAAAAGCGAGCTGGCATTCTTTGAAGTAATGATTCGAACCTCATCTGTTGTTACTCGTTTGATTTCACTGACGCGTGATGCAACTATAGGGATATACGATGGTTCGTTTCGCTTGCCGCGATAAGGCACAGGTGCGAGGTAGGGGCTGTCCGTTTCGAGCACAAGATGATCGAGCGAAATTTCCGGAAGCACCTTGTCCAGTCCTCCGTTTTTAAATGTTGCCACTCCCCCAATACCAAGAAGAAAACCCAATGATATGATGCGTTTTGCCTGCTCGGCATTGCCGGAAAAGCAATGGAATATTCCTGTAAGGTTGTCGTCCTTCGCCTTTTCCACTAATGTGATAGTCTCATCGATACTTTCCCGACAATGAATAACAATCGGGAGTTTGTACTGTTTGGCCCAGGCTATCTGAATATTGAATGCTTCTGTTTGAAGATCGAAAAGCGTTTTATCCCAGTACAAATCCGTACCTATCTCACCCACCGCGGCAAACTGCCGTTTCGCCAACCAGTTTTCGACGATGTATAACTCTTTCTCGAAGCCGCGTTTTACTGAGCAGGGATGTAGGCCCATCATAGAGTGGCACATTCCCCCGGAACGGCTTTCAAGTTCCATCATGCTATCGATTGAGGCATGATCAACGTTGGGCATGTAAATCTGTTCCACCCTGGCATCACGGCAGCGTTGCAGCATATCATCACGGTCAGGTTTGAAGTCCTCGTGATAAATGTGAGCGTGCGTATCGACAAAATAATTCATTGCGCAAAAGTAATAATTAGCAGTGAGCAGCCACCACGTACCGGGAATTACTCATTACTCATTACTAATTATTCAGGTATTTGCGGAACACGATCACGCCAATAACTACTGAAATGAATGATACCAGAAGCACTGCACCAGCAGCTATATCCTTGATCTTTCCTGCGAGTGGATTTCGCTCAAGCGTGACGAGGTCTACGAGACTTTCAATCGCTGAGTTCATCATCTCAAGGCCTAACACCAGACCAATGCACAACAGTATAGCGCACCACTCCATTGGGGTTATGTGGCAATAGAAGCCGGCGCCGATCACCAACAGCGCTACGCCGATCTGTACTTTGAGATTTAGCTGGTCAGCAACGCCTGACCATATGCCATGAATGGCGTAAACAAAGCTCTTGAAAAAATACTTCATCGTATGGCCTTTTTAAGATTGCGTTTCTGCATCCACTCCAGAAGAATTGATAAATTCTCCTGTAGCATATTAAACCTGTCGGGCATAAAGTTGAAGCCCGTATACTGCTTCGAAGCACGCCAGGCTCGCTTGAGATTAAATTGGCGCTGTGATGCTGAGTATGCAAGTTTCATCAGCTTCAGCCGCCGCGCAAGATATTCCTGCTCAGTTTGCCCGGGTGTTGGAATGAAGATCGCCTTCTTACCAAGCTTTGCCAAATCCATAATGGTGCTGTAGCCACTACGGGCGACAACGCAGTCAGATTTGTTCAACAATGCTTCGAGGTCAGCGGTATTCATAAAGTCAGCACCCTCTATCCCATCTGGCAACGGCTTCACAGGATGTCGAGTGCCGCGCACTACAAATGCGCGAAGAGATGTTTTAGGCAATTGAGCCAATATCGTGTCTTCCAGAATTGTGCGCTGAGGTTCCGGTCCCGAAAGCACGACCGCGACATCGTAGTTATTTTCGGAATCTATTGGTGAATGTGAGCCTGAAAACCTGGAAAGATTTCCAATGTATCTGAATCGCGCGGGAATACCGTCGGGAAAGCGAGCGAGTCTACCGGCCAGGCTATGCGCTCCAGGATAGTCCGGAATCCAGCATTGCGTAAAGTGATAAATCATCTTCCGGTTGTACCAGCCCACGGTTCTTCTAAGCCATTTCATGTATGCGGGTAGCAGGATCGTAGTTTGATGAGTGATCAAAATCGAAGGGACCTTTGCTGACCAGCAGCCATACCGGTTGTCGGATATGACGAGCTCCGCTCCCTCGCGTGCAACGATTTCTTCAAGAGCGGTATGCTCGCGCCTGATCACCTTACGAAGGTGAGGCATTTGTCGAAGTATCTTCAACGTCATGTTGCCGGAACTGGGATATTCCACAGCATACGCCGGGAGCTGAATCTTTTTGAGGTTCGGGAACTCCAGGGCGAGGAACTCCAGTGAATCGCCGTTACCTGTCAGCACCACATTGATATCACGTTCAAGCAGCGCGCGAATCAGCGGAACGCTCCTCGTAGCGTGACCCAGCCCCCAATCCAAAATAGCAATGATGACCTTCATGATGGGATAACGCTAAATTCGTAATCACGGGATTTGAAGTGATCAATAAATCTCGGTAACGTATAAACAAGATTCTTTTCGGCCTTCAGGCTATCGTGGAAGACGACGATAGAGCCATCACGAGCAGCACCAATTGTATTTCGCAGGCATTGCTCCGGACTTAATGTGCGACGGTAGTCCATCGTGAGCACGTCCCACATGATGATTTTGAATGATGAAAGTCCTGAAATCTGATCACGCGTGATTCGTCCGTAGGGAGGACGAAAAAGAGGCTTCTCTTCCGGGCCACTTGGTTCTTCAATCACGGAGGCACATTGTTCAACGTTGTCGAGATATTTTTGTCTCGTGGTTCGCCATCCGTTCAGGTGATTAAACGTATGATTACCGATACGATGGCCCTGAGCGATCATTGACCTGAATACAGTTGGGTGTTTCCGAATATTATCGCCAATGCAAAAGAAAGTCCCCTTTACATTAGCTGCCTTTAATGTTTCGATAACAAATTCCGTCGGTCCCGGAACAGGCCCATCATCGAAAGTCAGGAACAGAGTTTTTGTTGCATCGGGTATGCGCCAGGTAAGCGTTGGATATAGCCAGGGGAAAAAAAATGGCGTTCGATGAACCATGATAGAAGTAAAACACGGGCAAAATAACCCTTACCCTACCCGACAGGACAATATTGTAATGTCGTCGTGATACCCCCTTACACCTTTGAAAGTGTCGAGCGCCACGATGATATCCTGGTGGATCGTGTTCAGGTCCTTAACGAATATGTCTTCCGATTGAAAATACTCTGCAAGCCGATCCGATCCAAACTCTTTACCCTCTTCATTGACCGTCTCCGTGAGACCATCGGTGTAGCAAAAAAGCAGAAAGTCGTCGATATCCGGAACAAAGCCCTCGTTGAGAAACGGCAATGGATGCATTGCGCCCAGCACAGTTGAACCTTCTTCGAGCAAAGTCATTCCATTCTTCTTGTCGATCAATATCGGTGGATTGTGACCGGCGTTAACGTACACCATCGTTCTTAGCCGGATGTCATAAATCGCGGCAAAAAAAGTGATGAACTTTTCGCCCTTGGTGTTTTCCAATACCTGAAAGTTGAGTGCTTCAACGATATCGCGGATGTTGGGCGTTTGTCGCAGCAATGTTCTTAACGAAGCCTGAAAGTTTGACATCATAAGCGCGGCAGGAATACCCTTGCCGCTTACGTCTGCTACGCAAATCAAGAACTGATTCTTGTTGATCGGTATGTAGTCATAGTAATCCCCGCCCACCATGTCGTGAGGAAGATAACTGGCTTCGATCTTAAGTTTCGGCGTGTTTGGAAGCTTGTCGGGGAACAGGAATTGCTGCACGTCGCTGGCAATCTCTAGCTCCTTTCGAAATGACTCTTGCACGAGTTGCTTGCGTACCAGTTTTTTGTTTTCAATAGCAACTATAATGATGTTGCTGAGCGCCTGTACGAACTTGATACCATCCTCATTTTCATATCGAGGGTCGCCTTTTTCAAGTCCGCCAACGAATACAAGGGCAAGCGTGGTACTTTTATGAGTGACAGGGATGATAATATCGAACACTGAAAACTCGCATTTCTTGAAGTGTTTCAGATGGGTGATATCCTGGATGGTTTTGAACTCGGGTAAAAGATGAGCTTTCGAAAAAGTCTTGGCAGTGCCGAAACTCACCTTGCAGCTCCACTCTTCATCCAACACAAAAAGCGCTAGCTTCTTGATGTTCAGGTTGGACCGGAGGGTGAAGTTGTAGATTTTATATAGAGACTCTTCGCTGAGGTTATTGTTAATAGCCTGGGTGATCTCAAGCAACGCGTTGAGTTCGAGCTCTTTGATTTCGAATTTTGCCTTAAGACTTTGCTCGGTCATTATCCTGTAAAGTTATCATGAAAACCGAGATTAAGAATAGGTTAATACCTGCTTGTTTTACTTGTTTTTGCGTATTCTGGTGAATGGTCCGAATTGTTGCAAGGCCTTACAACAAGTATATGAGTCTCGTATCTCTTAACTTATTGATGGGTTTGTCATGAACGACTTCAGTTTCCTCCCCTTCCACTCGAATTCAACGAAGTGACTGCTGATTGCCACAATGACAACATAATAACTGTAAAAAAAGCTGCAGGCCAGCGAAAGCGAGCCAATTCCAGCGGATTCCCAATGCAAGCCGAACCGTATTAACGAATATAAGTTCGAACACAGCTTTACCAGCAAGTGCTGCGACAGCAATCGTTGGGGATACGAGCTTCATGACCAATAGGCAGGGTATGGCGACTACCATGAGGTGAAAAAGGAAAACAAATCCTGCCAATAGCAGGGAGGTTGGCGATTCATTGAATTTCCACTTTCCCGCCCAACGAACACGCTGATGAAAAAATGCTTTGATAGTTTCGGAGGGCGCTGTTGCTACCCATGCTTCCTGGGCACTGCAATACCGAACCGATTCAGGATATATCTTCAGTATTTTTCTCATCAGAAACTCGTCGTCACCTGATGGAATGCCTATGTCCCCTGTGTAACCTCCCACATTGATAAAAGCCGCCTTCCGGTAAGAAAGGTTTGCCCCATTGCACATCGTTGGTCTGGATATCGCCAGTGTAGCCGCTGCTGTACCCACAAGGGTCGAAAATTCAATTGCCTGAAGCTCATCGAATGGAGTAGTTCCAGCTATTCGCACCGGGCCGAAAACGAGCATTGTGGAAGGATCAATGAAAGCCGAAGTCATATTCGCAATCCAGTTAGCGCCAACCCGACAATCGGCATCGGTCGTGAGGATAATGGTGCCATTCGCATGATGCACACCCAGTGATAAAGCCGACTTCTTTCCTGCCTGCGTCGACGGTAAAATAGTGAACCGAGGATCATCATTGATAGACTGTCTTGTGTTCGCTATCGTGTTGTCTTCAGAACCATCGTCGACAATTATCACTTCAAACCTGCAGCCTTGCTGCTGCTGAAGGTCGTGAATAAGGAAAGGCAACGTGTTTGCCTCATTTCGAGCGGCAATCACTACGGAAACAAGTGTACATTCATTTGACCGGGTGGGTTGATGACATGCCGTTGGCGACATTCCTTGTGCTTTTTTCCAACCTATCAATAAAGCACAAATGACTACCACATAGAATGTAAAAAAGATTCCGACAGCTGCTTCAACAATGATGGTCATGGCGCAATTTCAATATTTTATTCTGACTGCCTATCTTGCTGCGTGGTTAAAGTAGAAAAGGAAAAGATCATTCTCGGGCTCGACCCTGGCACAAATGTAATGGGCTACGGTGTTATTCTGATTCGGGGCAGCCGGGTGAATCTATGGCAGTTCGGAGTGATACATTTGAGCAAGTATGCCGGTCATGAGCTGCGACTCAAAAAGATCTTTGAGCGTGTTATCACCCTGGTGGAGGAATTCTGTCCCGATGAAGTTGCACTCGAAGCGCCGTTCTTTGGAAAGAACGTACAATCGATGCTGAAGCTGGGGCGCGCACAAGGTGTCGCGATGGCAGCCGCTTTGTCGAGACAGTTGCCAATAGTCGAATATGCGCCGAAAAAGGTAAAACAATCAGTAACCGGGAATGGTAACGCTTCGAAGGAGCAGGTTGCAAAGATGCTCATGACATTGTTCGCGTTGAAGGAGCTACCAAAGTTGCTTGATGCTACCGACGCATTGGCGGTGGCGTTGTGCCATCACTATCAAAAGAATGCGACAAAGGCGACTACCCCATCGTGGGAACGATTTGTTAAAGACAATCCGGGACGTATCAAGCCGACCAAGTTGTCAGCATGAAAAAAAGGCTTTTAGTTATCGTCCTGAGTAACTTCAAGCATGACGCTCGTGTCCGGCGGCAGGTCCTTGCATTGAAGGATCACTATGAAACGACGGTCGTATGTTTCTCGGGCGAAAAGGAGGAGGGGTTCGAAGTAATTTCCATCACTCCCACCAATCTGACATTCTTACGAAAGGCGGTTGCCAGTGTATTTCTGTTGCTTCGCTGGTATTCATTGGCACATCGCATTCTACACAGTTACTATTATCTGGTAGAAGAACTGAGTAGTCGGAATTTTGATATCATTATAGCGAACGACGTAGAGACGTTACCCATAGCGTTTCGATTCCCCTCCAATGCGCGGGTGATCTTTGATGCACATGAATACGCTCCACGTCACTTCGAAGATAAACGTTCATGGCGTTTATTCTTCCAGGGCTTCAATACGTGGCTTTGCCGAAAATACATACCCCGCGTTTCGGGTATGATGACCGTTGGCAAAGGCCTCGCGCGTGAGTATGAAAAGAACTTTGGCAGGCGACCAGAGGTTGTCATGAACGCCAATATCTACACTGACATACAGCCATCAGAAGTTGCCGCTGATAAAATCAGACTTGTCCACCACGGCATCGCTACGCCGTCCCGCAGACTTGAACTGATGATCGAAATGATGCGTCGATCTCGATCAACGATTCACGCTTGATCTCATTCTTTTAAAACCTGGGTTTGCGTCGGCTGCCACTGCAGGCTATATTGAAGAACTTAAGAGACTGGCGGGTAATGACGCGCGGATTACGATTCTTAATCCTGTTCCCATAACGCAGGTGGTCAAGACGGTCAATTCATATGATATTGGTGTCTTCCTGCTTCCTCCAATCAATTTTAATTACGAAAATACGCTTCCAAACAAGCTCTTCGATTTCATTCAGGGAAGATTAGGTGTTGCAATAGGGCCAACTCCTGAAATGGCCGAGATCGTGAACCAGTATAAGAATGGCGTAGTAGCCAACGATTTCACACCAATAGCTCTTGCTGACAAGCTTGCGCCTCTTACCGCAACCGATATCATTTCGTTCAAGAATCGGTCGGCGATTGCAGCGCGGGAACTCAACGCAGAAAAGAATGCTGCTATCATTTTGCGTCTGGTCAATGAAGTTGCTTCACTATGAGCACACATTCATCAAACAAAGAAGAAATAAAGTCTTCATCATCTGCAAACCTGGTGTTGCTGACAAACCACTTCCCTTACGGTTTGTACGAATCCTTCCTTGAGAACGAGCTGCCCGCGCTGACTAAAAACTTCAGCAAGGTTGTTATCGTTTGCCGGGATGTTACAAGTGCGGGCGAGCGTCCTCTTCATGGAGCATCTGTACACAGGGTCAATCCCAGGAGCTCAATGGCAGAAAACTTCATAACGGCTTTGCTATGTGTTAGGTACGGATTAAAAGTTTGGCGGTACGTACAAGACGAATTGCGCTGGTTAAAAGAGCACAATAGAAAACTGACAACCTATGTGCTTGATGAAATCACACATAATCTTGTCAAAGCGCTACAGACGGCACATCACATACGGAAGGTCATAAATATCGAAGGCCTTTCGGGAAATGTGGTGCTATACTCTTACTGGCTTACATCATCGGCTCTTGCATTAACATTCGTTTCATCGAAAAAACTCCGGATCGTAAAGCTGTCGAGAGCACACGGCGGTGACGTGTATGAATATCGAAATGAAAATCATTATTTGCCATTCCGTCGTACTTTAATCCATCAGCTTGATCGCGTATTTGCCATTTCGGATGACGCAGTCGCTCATCTCAGGAGACAAACAAACGATGCAGACAGTCTAAAGGTGCAGGTGGCAAGACTCGGCACAACAACGGCAGGCAAAGCACCTGATAAACCGGGCAACAGGCTTACCGTGGTGAGCTGCTCTTTCCTTGTTGCCGTGAAGCGCGTACATCTCATCATTGAATCCCTTCAGCAGGTCGACCGTCTCGACATCAACTGGATTCACATCGGTGGCGGCCCACTTGAGGAGCAAATCATGGCAAAGGCGAAAGAACGATTGGCTGGAAAGAACAATATCAACTATCAATTTCTGGGATCGAAGAGCAATACCCAGCTGATGCAATTTTATCGCGACACGCATATAGATTTGTTCATCAACACAAGTTCCGCTGAAGGAATACCTGTGACTATCATGGAAGCACAGTCGTTTGGGATCCCGGTCGTGGCCCCTCGTGTAGGCGGCATCGCGGAAATCGTAACCGATCAGACAGGAGGGTTGTTCGATGTGGATGCTTCTCCCCTGGCGATCGCCCGGCTGATAATTGACATACTTGAGCTTCCTCCGGGCGACGTAAAGGCTATGCGTGCAGCGGCCTTCCAAAACTGGAAAGCAAACTATAACGCCGATAAGAATTTCTCTACTTTTGTCGCTGACATCCAAAAGCTCTTATGACTTTCGACGACGAAACGTGGCGATATCTGCGCGGTGAGAAATTCAAAAACCGAATAGACGTTCCACTTCCCTATAAAGAGCCGATTCCTAATCGCGTTAACTTCCTTACTGAAATGGCGCGGAACAAGAAGGTTGTGCATCTCGGTTGCCTGGATCACAAGCCCCTTATTGCCGAGAAGATCGGACGCCGTCAATGGTTACATAAGGAACTAACCGATGTAGCATCTGCCTGCATAGGAGTAGATATCGATGAAGAAACGCTCCGCTATGTTGAAACCACATTTGGGTACGATAACATCGTGTTGGGTAACTTCACTACTGACAGGTTTGACAGGATCATGAACAACAAGTGGGACTACGCCATTTTGGGCGAACTGCTGGAGCATATCGACAATCCCGTTCAGTTCCTCTCTTCGATTCGAACAAATTATGCAGGCCACATCGATCGTATCGTTGTCACTGTCCCAAACGCCTGGACGAGAATCACCATGCGCATGGCGAAGTCCTCCATTGAGATGATCAACTCGGATCATCGATATTGGTTTACACCATATACGCTGGCTAAGGTACTTTATCAGTCAGGAATGGTGACAGAAGAGATCAAGTTCGCTAACCGAATACCATTAGATACAATGGATCTGATCAAGCACAAAGTTGCTGGCATGCTCGGTGGAAAACCAGCTCTAGACTTTACTTATGCGTCGTCGATTATAGCGATTGCAAGAATTTGAACGGCAGTCGAAACAACCTGCTTTATTCCTTCTTCTGACCGAAGGGATTCACCCATTTCAACTCATTCCTGTACGTCCATAGCAACAGCCCGAAACAGAGGATGAAGTAGATCGTGTGTGCTAACCACTTCCAGTCGCCGGGTACTAACGGCTCGACCGCGATGATCAACAACAGCAGCATAGTTGGTGCTACAACGACTTTATAAACATTGTATCGATAGATGAATCTACCCTTCATAAATCGCTTCATGAGGTAGACCTCGACGGCCGCACTCGCCAACGATGCCGCTACAGCTCCATAGATTTGCATCTTCTGCATCAGGACGATCATCAGTACAATCTTTACTGCAACGACGATCATGTATATGACAGGAAGTGGGCGTGTGTACTTTAACGTGTTGTAGGGAATGGCAAAGTACATCCGTATAACCTTGAACAAATAAATGACAGCTATATACGGAATGTATTGAACAGCGTCCGCATAGGCCGCCTTGTTAGAAAAAAGTTTGAGAACAAAGACTTTAATGGCAATTGGAAACGCCAGGATGCTACCTGTAACCAACAGCATAACCACGGCGATGAGGCCATGATAGTACCGGTTCACCTCCTCAGCTCCCCGCTGATCTGTTTTGCCCATCAACTGAGATACAACGCGTGGATAGAATGCGCTCTGGAGACTGTTCATCAGCAGCTCAATAGGCAACAGACATTTCAAGGCAACGTCGTAAACGCCTACATCAGCAAGCGTCAGATATAACAACATCACAACGCGATCAAACTGATTGATAAACCACTGTTGCAGCTGGTATATGAAAGCATAGATATTAAAGGCCAGACTACCGCGAAGCCAATGAAAATTGAATCGCAGACCGAACTCTTTGAAAATGCGCCATAACACCCAAAGGAATGGAATGAAAGCCCCCAGTAATCGGCCGTACACTGGTCCGGCGAGAGAGTGCGGATGCCAGCGCATTCCGATCACTGTAAACACGACGATTAATGAAAGCACCAATACATTGGACCAAAGAAACATCTCAGGCTTCTCTCGTGTTTGCAACAGGCTGCTATGGACTTTGAACACTGCTAAAAAGACACCTGTTCCAACCGACGCGAGCCCGTACGGGAAGAACGATATGTTTTGCCCCGGAAGTGCAACTCGGAATATCAATTCACCAGCCAGGGAAAGTAAGGTGGCTACAACCACACCCGACAACAACATGAACGCAAATGCTGAGCTTATGAAATCGGCCAGCTTTTCAGAGTCGTTTTTGTATTCATGGTAATGAACGTACACTGAAGTATCGAAGCTGAATGTGATGAGAATCTGAACCAGCGTGATGAATGCCAGATAGATACTTAGTGCGCCATAAACATCCAGCGAGAGATGATACACATATAGCGGAAAAAGGATAAGGGCACTCGCCATAGGCAAAATGCCGGCGATGGTGTAGATGAGGGAGCTCTTAAGAAAGCGTTTGCTAATCATCCGTGCTTAGTTTCGCCTTCGGTACCCGACAGCAGGGCGGCCAGTTTACTGGCAATGCCGCGACGGGAATAACGTTCATCTGATGATCGGTGCGCTAACGCATCCCCGTCCTTCCAATGACGATGAGCATCCTTCAGGGCTATCTTAATATTCTCTGCTTGAGTACCGTCGACCATTTTGCCTGCGCCGCTTTCGTTCAGCAGTTGAGCAGCATCGCCCTGTTCGGGTCCAATACCCAATATCGGCAATCCAGTCGCTATATATTCGAATAGTTTTCCCGGCATGTATCCTTCGGCGTCCTTGTAGCCCGTGAGCACAAGTAGCAAAAGACTTGACGTCGCGTAAAGATCTATCAAAGCGGCGTGTGGCACAGGCGGCGTAAACTCGGCTACGGAGTTAACGTCGGAAAGATTCATTGCAAACTCCTTGAATTGTGGATGAACGTCACCGACGAAATCAAGGTGAATGTCATGTCGGAAGTCTGAGTCACTTCGAATGAGATCAGCCAGTGCAAGCATGAAAGGCCTTGGGTCACACTTTTCGTTAATGGTGCCCACATGCCGGACTACAAATTTAGTGGTCGGTAATACCTTGAGATTTTTGAAATCAGCATCATCGAAACCATTTGTCAGCAGTCTCACGCTGCGACCTGAAAGCTTAGCGAACTGGCGCTGGTAAAACGGCGTAATCGTGAGAATAATGTCGCACTGTTGAAGTACTTTTTGTTCGGCCTTTCGGTGCGCCGATCGCGCGCGTGGGCCAACGCCCAGGCTATCCAGAAAACCCCATTCACTCCAGGGATCCCGAAAGTCAGCTATCCATACGATATCCGGGTTCTTCAATTTCAGTTCGTAACCGATCAGATGCACGCTATGAGGAGGCCCGGTTGTAATTACTCGTCTTATGTTATGCTTACGAATGTAGTCGTGAAGAAAGATTGCTGATGGCTTCACCCAGAACACGCGGGGATCAGGAACCATCCAATTGGCGCGAATCCAGGTGCTTACGCCTTGAAACGTGCTCGTTCGTTTTGCTGATACCATCGATGTGCCGGCGGGGCGCGTATTTTTTTTTCCGTCGAATACCGAAGACAATTTTCTAAATGCGTCGTAGGGCTCCCAGATCGGAAAGCGTATCACAACAGCTTCTGCAGGTACATCCTTTTCAAGAGACGCATCAATGACAGGGTATGAAGGATTTTCAGGAGTAAATACGTGTGGTTTCCATCCAAACTCCGGAAGGTACTTGACGAATTTCAACCAACGCTGAACGCCACTTCCACCGCTCGGAGGCCAGTAGTAAGCAATGATGAGTACCTTCTTTGATGTATCCATGTTCAGCGCGAAGCGACGTCAATAATATCGTTTATGGCGGTGGGTTGCAACCACACCATCTCAGGATCACGCTTAAACCAGGTCAGTTGGCGCTTGGCATATTGCCGCGAGTGCTGCTTCAACAGTCGAATCGCCTCCCTCCGATCGTATTTCCTCTCTATGAAATCAAAGATCTCCTGATACCCCACTGTTTGCAACGCATTGTAAGTGCGATAGGGAAACAATGATAACGCTTCTTCGAAGAGGCCGTCTTCAATCATCTTATCCATACGTCGGTCAATTCGATCGTACAATTCCGGCCTCGGCAACTCCAGCCCTATCCTCACAACGTCAAAATCGTGCGTGCGTCGCTTCCGTTGCTGGAAAGTGGTGATTGATTGTCCCGTTCCTATCACGACTTCGAGCGCGCGCATCAGCCGCTGCGGGTTGCGGGTATCTATTTTCTGATAGTAAACCGGATCAAGCGTTTTCATCTTATCCTGCAAAACTTCAAGTCCGCCCACGGAAAAGGCCAATTGAAGGTCCTGTCGGACAGATGGGTCGATTTCGGGGATGTCATCGAAGCCGTCCAATACGGCCTTAATGTAGAGGCCTGAGCCTCCGCACATCACAACGTGACTATGCGATTGAAATAGCGTATGAATGCATGCCAGCGCTTCCTCTCCAAACTCAGCGGCATCATAAGATTGTGTAATAGAACGTGAATCGATGAAATGATGAGGTGCAGCTTGAAGTTCTATGGGCGTCGGTTTGGCTGTCCCGATGTTCATTTCCTTATAGAACTGACGGGCGTCTGCTGAAACAATGTGCGTCGAGAAATGTTGTGCGAGACTAATGGCCGCCGCGGTTTTTCCAACGGCAGTGGGGCCTGCAATGACGATCAGTTTCTGACGATTTCCCATTAGGAGTCCAAATTTAACACCCCTTTTACTACTTGGGTGGTTTTCGCTATCTTTCGCACCAGAAAACCACACGATAGATGATTAAGTACACGGTTCAGTTTCTGACTAAATTGGAGGATATGTTAGCAGAGTCGGATTACACGCTCCGCTATGAGAAGGGGAATTTCAAGTCGGGGTATTGCTTGCTGAAAGAGCAAAAGATCATCATCGTCAACAAGTTCTACACGACTGAAGGCAAAATCAATGCACTCCTTGAGATTTTGAAAAGCGTGAAGCTTGACGGCACGCGCTTTACCGAGAAGAGTCAGAAGTTATACGAGGAGCTTACGCATCAGACGGAGGCAGCTTGAAAATAGTCTTTCTGGGAACCGGCACGTCGCAAGGTGTACCCATCATCGGGTGCGACTGTGAAGTTTGCCGTTCACTTGACTATCGCGACAAGCGACTTCGCTCATCGGCTTGCGTAGAAGTAGACGGCAAGCGTTTCATCATCGATACTGGACCAGACTTTCGTCAACAGATGTTGCGTGAAAATATCTCGCGACTTGATGCGATACTGTTTACCCACGCACACCGCGATCATACGGCCGGGCTGGACGACATCAGGGCATTCAATTTCAAGCAGGAAATGGATATGCCGACGTACGCAACACCTGAGGTTCTTAAGCAGTTGCAGACCGACTTTGCCTACATCTTTGAAAAGCAACCATACTTTGGACTACCAAGACTAGAGCTGCATGAAATTGGAAATGAAGCCTTTGAAGCTGGTGGAATTCAGGTACAGCCTCTTCCAGTGATGCATCTGCGGCTGCCCGTTATGGGATTTCGAATCGGCAATTTTAGTTATATCACTGACGCCAATCACATTCCAGACAAAACGCTTGAACTGTTGAAAGGCACATCGGTCCTTGTATTGAATGCTCTTCAGATCGCAGAACATTTGTCGCACTTCAATCTGGAACAGGCACTGGAGATTGTGTCTATTGTCAAACCACAGCGCGCCTATTTTACTCATATAAGTCATCGTTTGGGATTGCACAGCACAATTGAAAAGCGCCTTCCTTCCAATGTGCAACTAGCTTACGATGGGTTGGAAATTCAGTCGGACTAGCCTCACAGAATACATAGCGGCGTTCTGATGAGAGTTCAATCGTCGGTCACCAGGCTCCGATTGAATCAACGCTGCGGATACACGCTTTATGCAGAATAACTTTTACTTCCTGCGACAGCTTACCCAACCACTATCGGGGATTCTTACGAACGCCGTTGTTTCGGAATGTTACACTCAGGAAAAAGCAGAGTTGATTGTCAGATTTGAAACGCATGAGGGTTCATTTCACCTGCGCGCCAATCTCAGTCCTGCGTTTGTATGTATCTCGTTCCCGAGGAATTTTCAGAGGGCGCGCAAGAACTCTGTTGATCTCTTCCCAGCATTGATCGGTCACAGGGTAACTGGTATCGAACAGCAGCAACACGACAGAAGTTTTACAATTCAGCTTTCTCATGGTTTGTTGTTGCTGTTCAAACTTCACGGGAACAGGTCGAACATCCTTTTTTACGTTGATGGTCAATTGCAGGAAATGTTTCGAACGAACATTGTCGCCGATCAGACGCTACTCCCCGATCAATTGAATCGCTCTATGGACACAAGCTATGATGCATTCGTCCAAAACCAGCACAGGCTGCCATCCCTTTACTTTACGCTTGGTAAAATTCCATGGTTGTACCTTAATGAAAACGGATTTGCCCGCAACGACATAAAAGCAAAATGGGACGCGATTCAGAATTTATTTGCATTACTCGCGCAGCCGCGCTACTACATCACGCTATTAGATAGCAAAGTCACGTTTAGTCTGCTGCCTGTTGGCAGCATACAGAAGCAATATGATGACCCCGTTGCTGCAGTCACGGAATTTTCGCAACGGTATCGATCGAGAGAGGCCTTTGAGCACGAATTTGTAAAAATTGAAAACTGGCTTAAAAGGAAGATCGCACTGGCTGCAGATACCGGACAACGAGCCGACTTGAGACTAACGTCGCTGGAGACATACGATAGATTTAAGATTTGGGCCGATCTCCTTATGGCGAACTTGAATGCCGTTCCAGACGGAGAACGCATCGTGCTGCAAAATTTTTACAATGAGAATAAACCTGAGGAGATTCGGTTGCAAAAAGATTTGACGTTGCAAAAGAATGCTACCATTTATTACGCGAAGTCGAAGAAGCAACAAATAGAGATCAAACATCTTCAATCCCTGATCGGGCAGAAGAAGCAAGAGGTCAATTCTCTTCAGGCAGACCTGGAATCTTTATCGGCGATGGACGACTTGAAGGCGGTACGTGCCCTGGCGGGAAGACATCCGTTTCGATCAGGCACGGATGAAAGTGAAACGTCTCCATTTCACGAAACGGATTTTATGGGATACCGGATTCTCATTGGGAAGAATGCACAGTCAAACGATGCAATGCTTCAACAACACGGTTACAAAGATGACCTGTGGCTTCATGCCAAAGACGTGACAGGTTCGCACGTGCTCATCAAACACCAGTCGGGAAAAGTAATTCCGAAGCCTGTGATTGAACGAGCCGCTCAGCTGGCGGCCTGGTATTCGAAGCGCAAAACAGATACGTTATGTCCAGTGTCCGTAACACCCAGAAAGTTTGTTAGGAAACGCAAAGGCGATCCGGCCGGAGCTGTTGTGGTGGAGAGAGAAACGGTCATGCTGGTGCAGCCGGCTGGCTTGAATTAAAAAAGGCCCCAAACGGGGCCTCCACAATATTGTCAATATATAGATTGTCAATTACTTCACGATGTTAATCTTGATCGTGTTTGTGCGTGACCTTTCCTGGATCGGCATGCTGGCGAGTACGATAAAGATGTCGCCTGACTTCACGTGACCATTGGTTTTCAAAATTGACTCCACGTCAGCGATCGTTTCGTCTGTCGAGGTAGTTTTTTGATAAAGATAAGCACGTGATCCCCAAACCAGGTTCATCTTGTTAATGAGCGATTTGTTGCTGGTAAACACGAAGATATTTGCATTCGGCCGATATGATGACGATTTGAATGCCGTATAGCCAGACTGCGTCATACCGACAATTGCTTTCGCACCAACGTCTTTCGCAAGTTTGCAGGCAGCGAGTACGAAGTTGTCGTGTATGTAGGTTGCTGATTTCTTGTTGACCTCGCGGAAGCGGTTGTACATCATCGGATTCTTCTCCACAGAGGCAACGGTGCGTACCATGCTTCGGATAACCTCAAGCGGATATTTTCCGGAAGCGGTTTCTGCAGAAAGCATTACTGCGTCGGCGCCGTCCATGACCGCGTTAGCAACGTCGTTCGTTTCCGCGCGTGTAGGCCTTGGGTTCTCGATCATGCTTTCCATCATCTGGGTAGCAACGATCACTGGCTTGCCAGCCACGTTACACTTTTCAACGAGCATCTTCTGAACCATGGGGACTTCTTCCATCCAGATCTCAACCCCCAGGTCGCCGCGGGCAACCATTACAGCATCAGTTACAGCAATAATCTCGTCAATGTTACTCAGTGCTTCGGGCTTTTCAATCTTAGCGACGATGCGCGCACTCGATTTTACCGCGTCCATGATCGAACGCATTTGATTGATATCCTCAGCTTTGCGAACAAATGATAACGCAATCCAGTCTACTTCATTTTGAAGACCAAATTCCAAATCACGAAGGTCCTTTTCAGTGAGTGATGGAGCCGATACCTTAGTGAAAGGCAGGTTAATTCCTTTCCGTGATTTCAACGGCCCACCGTAAACTACCTCAGTAACTACATCGCCCTCTTTCACCTCCAATACTTTCAGCTCAATCTTACCATCGTCGATAAGGATCATATCGCCGGTCTTGACATCTTTAGGCAGGCTTTTATATGAAGTGCTGACAATCTCGCCATTGCCAACCAACTCGCGGGTGGTGATCGTTAGTTTCTGTCCGCGCTCGATGGTGATGTCAGGTAACATTTCATTTACCCGGATTTTTGGTCCCTGAAGATCCTGCAGAAGACCAATCTGCGTCCCCATTTCCTCGTTCAGTTCCCGAACAAATTTTATGACTTTCAGGTGATCTTCATGCGTGCCGTGAGAGAAGTTGAGACGGAAAATAGCAACACCTTCCTTGATGAGGGCGCGCAGCATTTCTTTTGAGTTGGACGCCGGCCCTACAGTGGCAACAATTTTCGTTTTGTTAAACGATGTCTTATCAAGCATATGGTTATAGATAGTTCGATGTAGTGATCGTTACAGTTGGATTGCAATACATCGCAATTAAAAAATAAAATTCGACTTTGACTTGAGACCCTCAAGAGGAATGATGGCGGCTAACTGTATGGAATTGATTGACTTCAATGACAGCACAAGATGTTGCACCTTATCGTATTCTTCCATAGCCGCCAAAATTATGAAATCGTAGTGAGGAAATTCAGGGATTAGAAAATACTTTCCCGCTTCCAGCTCGGCGGGTCGGTTTTTGAATACTTTCAAACGATTGAGTTGCGTCTGATGATTGTAGTAATCGAAGCCTTTTTCCACGTTGTTCTTGAATCCGACGATCAGATCAGGCTGCTTGACCAGATGAATCCCGAGAGCCTGGTTGAGTTCCCAGGCAAGCTTGTAGCCTTTTACGGTTGATATGATCCCAATCAAGTTGAAGTCATATTCATACTCTATAATCAACTTGTTTTTTCTCATTTTCAAACGCTGGAAGCCACGTTTCAGGCCATTTCGGCAAGATCAAAAAAGTTTGACAATATTGTCGCAAATCTCTTTCTTTGCACAGATTTTAAAATCATTAAACCACAAAAACATGTCTGAAATTGCACAAAAAGTAAAACAGATCATCATTGAGAAACTCGGCGTGGAGGAGTCTGAAGTTACTCCTGAGGCGAGCTTCACAAATGATCTGGGCGCTGACTCGCTTGATACCGTTGAGCTTATTATGGAATTCGAAAAGGAGTTCAACATTTCTATTCCTGACGATCAGGCGGAAAATATTTCAACAGTTGGCCAGGCAATTTCATACCTGGAGCAAAACGTGAAGAAGTAAGAACTGGCTCTTCCGCCATACAACCACATCCCATCGAAAATGACGTTAAAGCGAGTAGTCGTTACTGGACTTGGTGCACTCACTCCCATCGGCAACACTTTGCCCGAATATTGGGAAGGCCTGAAGTCTGGAACGAGCGGAGCTGCGCCTATTACCCACTTCGATGCTTCTCTGTTTAAAACCAAGTTTGCCTGCGAAGTCAAGAACTTCGACGTGGGGCAATTCATAGACAGGAAAGAGGCTCGAAAGATGGACCCTTTTGCACAGTACGCTATGGTCGCTGTGGATGAGGCTATTAAAGATTCAAACCTCCCGTTAGCTGAGCTCAACCCCGACCGTGCTGGGGTGATCTGGGGCTCAGGTATCGGGGGGCTATTGACCTTTCAGGAGGAAGTTAAGTCCTATACAAAGGGGAATTGCAACCCGCGTTTTAATCCCTTTTTCATTCCGAAAATGATCCCTGACCTGAGCGCAGGTCACATCTCCATTAAGTATGGCTTCCGCGGTCCTAACTTCGTTACGGTATCCGCGTGTGCTTCCTCTACTAATGCTATATATGATGCATTCACTTTTATCCGTTTGGGTAAAGCAGACATCATAGTATCCGGAGGATCCGAGGCCGCTGTATGCGAAGCTGGTGTTGGTGGATTCAACGCCATGAAAGCATTGTCGGAGCGAAATGATTCACCTTCCACAGCATCCAGACCTTATGATCAGGATCGCGATGGATTCGTGTTGGGAGAGGGAGCCGGGGCTCTTATCCTCGAAGAATATGAACACGCCAAAAGAAGGGGCGCAAAAATTTATGGTGAGGTACTCGGAGGAGGCATGTCCGCCGACGCTTATCATATCACAGCACCACATCCGGAAGGCGCAGGAATCATCAAGGTTATGCAGTATGCCCTGGAAGAGGCTGGCCTTACCCCTGGTGACGTCGACTACATCAATACCCACGGTACGTCTACACCATTAGGCGACCTTGGTGAGATTAAGGCTATTCAAAAAGTATTCGGTGAGGATGCTTACAAGGTCAACATCAGCTCCACCAAAAGTATGACAGGTCACCTCCTCGGTGCAGCTGGTGCTATTGAGAGCATAGCGTGCCTTATGGCCATCAATCACTCAATCATCCCCCCTACCATCAATCATTTTACCGATGATGCTGGTCTCGACCCTCGTTTGAATCTGACCTTTAACAAGGCTCAGCAGCGCGACGTGAACGTTGCCCTAAGCAACACTTTCGGGTTTGGGGGTCATAACTTCTCCATCATTTTCTCTAAGCACAAGGCTTAGAAATGACAATTGAGAATGCAAAAATCCAGACGGGCCGTAGTGGCCCGTTTTTTTTTTGCGGTCCCTCGTTTCCCGGGAGTATCCGGGGATGTCATTCCAATGCTCTTATTTGTTAACTTAGCGCTGACTAACTAGCACCATTTCGCTTGGTTTGGAAGATTCTTAAAATTCCCAAGGGGAAAACGAATAAGGACAAGATTCTTGTGGCTGCGATTCAGAACATCGCGGGCTTTACGCCCTCGAATCTGGAGTTGTACCGCCTGGCCACCATGCACAGTTCGATAGCGAAAGAAAACGGCCGTGGGTATAAAGAATCAAATGAGAGGTTAGAGTATCTCGGTGACGCGATCCTGGGAGCTGGCAGTTGCCGACTTTTTATTCAAGAAGTTCCCGTTCAAACCAGAAGGATTTCTTACCGAAATACGATCGCGCATTGTGAATAGGGAAGCATTGAATTTGCTCGCCCGTAAGATCGGTGTCGCCAACATTGTGCAGTTCGATCAAAAGAACGCGCATCTTCAGCAGGTAATACTCGGCAACACACTCGAGGCCATTGTCGGTGCCATTTATCTTGACAAGGGCTATATCAGGACAAAGAAATTCGTCATCGACAAATTGATTAATCCCAATTACGATGTCGATGATCTGGTTAACTCTGATACAAATTTCAAGAGTAAAATTATTGAGTGGGCCCAACGGGAGGGCAAGGATGTGAAGTTCGAAATCGTAAATGTGAAGAAGGCTCGTAACCATAAAGAATTCACTGCACAGGTTTTGGTCGACAGCGAGGCAAAGGGAACTGGCTATGGCAATAGCAAGAAGAAAGCTGAGCAGGATGCCGCCCTTAAAACCTGTGAAATGTTGAATCTGATCAATAGCTAGTGGGACGGTCGCAGCATAGGACCATGTTGAACTAATTTGAGCAAGTGTGAAAATCGGAGGCGCGACAGTTAACCAGATCCCGTTAGATTGGAAAAACAATACACAGAACATTGTCGACGCAATCGCGGAAGCGAAACGTCAGGAAATTAAACTACTCTGCCTCCCCGAACTTTGTATTACGGGATATGGATGTGAGGATATGTTCCTCAGCGAATGGGTGCCCACCCGCGCCTGGGAAGAACTTCTTAAGATCAGGGAACACTGCCAGGGAATCTCTGTGTCCGTAGGCCTGCCAGTTCGCATTGACGACATAACCTACAACGGCGCCTGCCTCATCAGCAACGGTAAGATATTAGGAATTACTTTCAAGCAGAATCTCGCCCGCGATGGTGTACACTACGAGCCCCGTTGGTTTGATGCATGGAAGTCTGACCGGGTCGTTGAAATTGAACGGTTCGGCGAAACTATACAAGCCGGAGACCTTATATACACGATCGACGGCGTACGCGTTGGGTTCGAAATCTGCGAAGACGCCTGGCGCAAAAAGGACCGTCCGGGATTTCGACTTTGCAAGCGTGGCGTGGATGTGATCATGAATCCCAGCGCGAGCCACTTTGCCATGGTGAAGAGCCTTTTGCGTGAAAAAGAGGTGGTTATTGAAGGCTCACAAAACTTCAGATGCGTTTATGTATTTGCAAACCTGCTTGGCAACGAGGCGGGTAGAATGATTTACGATGGTGACATCATCATCGGACAGGTTGGGCGTTTGTTGGCCGTTAACAAGAGGCTTTCTTTCGATCGATTCCAGGTCCTGGCCACTGAGGTCGACATTCACGATCCGAGTCGTTCTCAGGTCGTTAAAAGCAAGGATAACAAGGAAAGAAATGAGGAACTCGCGCAGGCAGTAGCCCTCGGGTTATTTGACTATCTGCGCAAGAGCAAGGCGAAAGGCTTTGTGCTTTCTCTCAGCGGGGGAGCAGATTCGTCCACTTGTGCGATCATGGTAGCGGAAATGATAAAGCGCGCCTCGACGTCTCTTGGATGGGATGCGTTCAACTCCCAATTCGGACTTGACAACTCAACCCAGGATTGGAAATCAGCGGTCAGGCAGCTACTAATCTGTGCCTACCAGGGCACACGGAATTCATCAGAGGAAACACTTAATGCGGCTCGTCATCTCGCTGAGTCAATTGGAGCACAGTTTCATCACTGGCTGATTGATGATGAGGTTGCTTCGTATACAGCAAAAATTGAAAAGGCTATCCAGCGCAACCTTACGTGGTCTGCGGATGATATCACGATGCAAAATATTCAGGCACGTGCGCGGTCTCCGATCATCTGGATGTTGGCCAATGTTCATCGTGCAGTGCTGCTCACCACTTCGAACAGAAGTGAAGGCGACGTTGGATATGCTACTATGGATGGTGATACGAGTGGAAGCTTTGCCCCTATCGCGGGTCTCAGTAAAGTGTTCATTCTCGAGTGGCTACGCTGGGCACAGGGAGCATTGGGGCATGAAGGTCTCGCGTTTGTTAACAACCTTCAACCCACTGCTGAACTCAGACCGCCAGACAACAAGCAAACCGATGAGGATGATCTTATGCCCTATCGCATTCTTGTCGAAATTGAAAAACATGCAATCGAACACCGGCGATCACCTGTCGAGGTGTATAGATTAATGAAATCTTCACACGACAGTGCCAAACTGAAATTGCATATTACAAAGTTCTTTCGGTTATGGTCAGCCAATCAATGGAAACGCGAACGCCTTGCACCGGCATTCCACCTCGACGATATCAACGTCGACCCACGTACCTGGTGCCGCTTCCCCATCCTGTCGTCCGGGTTTACGGACGAACTGGCCCAGCTGCAGGCCGAGAGCTGACAATGCCCTTATTTCAACCCATACCAATACTGTCTATATTTGCCGACTATGACCATTTTTGACTTCATCATTTGGAACGGAAGCCCTGAGATCTTTTCAAAAGGCACTTTCGCACTTCGCTGGTACGGCCTGTTCTTCGCTTTGGGATTCCTCATCAGCCAACAGGTGCTCTACCACATGTTTAAAAAGGAGGGCAAACCGGAGAAGGACGTGGATACACTCACGATATACATGGTCATTGCTACCATCGTTGGGGCGCGACTTGGACACGTGTTGTTTTACCAACCGGAAATGCTCTGGGAGGAACCGCTAAGCGTCTTTCTGCCCTTTGAACTTAGTCCCTTTCGATTTACGGGGTTGCAGGGGCTTGCCAGCCACGGTGGAGCATTCGGTATACTCTTCGCGCTTTGGCTATACTCACGTAAGAACAAGCCTGGACAAAGCTATCTCCAGGTCGTGGATCGGATCGTCGTTGTAGTCGCTTTGACCGGTGCCCTCATTCGCCTAGGTAACTTCTTTAATTCGGAAATCATAGGAAAGCCAACCGATAAATCGTACGGGGTTGTATTCGTAAATAAATTTACAGAGGCCGTTACAGATTCGCGTGTAGATCGGGAAGACATTGTTGAAAGTGTGATATATAAACACAACGACTCAATTCCTCTGGGCTCGAATGGTCGGGTTCCGATAAATATCTACTTGTTCTTCAAGAAAGGAACGACGGAGCAACAGGCAGGTAACTTCACAGACTTCAACGCACGTAACATCCTCGCCCATAATCTTTATGAGTTCTTTGACGCGGGTGGCGAAAATATGACCTCTGATGTGACTACCACTGCTGATGGAATTGTTGCTGCGCGCATCAGCACTTTTGGGATAGCACGTCACGCAGCTCAGCTATACGAATCCATCGCATGCGTAATCCTCTTTGTACTGTTATATCTGATCTGGAATCGTTACAAGAATGATTTACCACCGGGGCGACTGCTCGGAATATTCCTCATTTGGTGCTTCGGCCTTCGTATTGTTTTCGAATTTCTCAAGGAGAATCAGGAGTCGTTTGAAGACAACATGGTTCTTAACATGGGACAAATTCTTAGTATTCCATTGGTAATTGCTGGTATCGTCATTCTGGCCCGCTCGTATACCATGAAACGCCCGAGTGACGTGCTGTCAAAATAGATTAAACGTTTTGCCATCCGGCAGTCTTAGAGATGCGAAATGCGGGTAGCCTTGGTTTGTGTTTTATGCCTGTTAAGTTTTAAGTGTGCTTTGGCTACGGAGGCCATCGTGCGTTCCAACAGCGCATCTCTAAGCCCTGCTGATACGATCAAGAGACCGTCGCGAGGACGGTTGCCGGCAGACTCAACAGGGCTTCCATTGGTTGTCAATCGAATTCTCATCATGGGGAACAGGATAACCAAAGAGCAGATTATCCTTCGCGAGCTCACAGTAAAACCTGGTGATGTTATTAACAGCGCCGAACTTCCTATCATCATTGACCTCGATCGGAAGAAGCTTATCAATACACGCCTTTTTAATACTGCAGAAATCAAGGTCCTGGATTATGCCAATGGAACCATTGACTTGCTGATTGATGTGAATGAGCGGTGGTATACGTTCCCATCAATAATCTTCGAACTTGCCGATCGAAACTTTAATGAATGGTGGCAGAACTACAATCACGACTTCAGCCGGGTAAACTATGGTTTAAAGCTTTACCAGTTCAACATGCGCGGACGAAATGAAACACTTCGTTTAACGGCACAATTCGGTTTCCAACGTCGTTTCGAAATTTCGTACCGCATTCCATACATTGACAAAAAGCAGAAACAAGGGCTTATTGTTGATTTTGATTTCGCAGAAACGAAAAACCTCGCGTACCAAACGCTGGATCACAAGCTGGACTATCTTGAAGCTGATAACCTTCTTCGCGTTACGCGTGGCGGTGGGGTTACATACACCTATCGAAGGTCCTTCTACACATCACATTCATTGCGATACGAGTTCAGGTCCACCTCGATCAACGACACTGTTGCCTTACTGAATCCTAACTATCTCGGCGACGCTCGCCTTGACGCGAGATACAGTACAATCTCTTATAATTTCACCAATGATCACCGCGACTATATTGGATATCCCCTCACCGGGCATTATTTGAATTTGCAGTTTACACAATATGGTTTGACATCAGGCGATGATGTGCACAAGACTGAAGGTTCAGTAACTTTTGCCGGCTATTTTAATCTCGGTAATAATTTTTATCTCTCAAACGCTACGACGGGCTACCTCAGCGCTCAGGCGTCATTGCCCTACGTTCTGAATGGCGGACTAGGCTACCAGCGTCGTATCGTTCGCGGATATGAGATCTATGTTATTGAGGGTCAGAACTACGTGCTCAACAAGACGACTTTTAAGAAACGAATCTTCTCGCGCGTGTACAATCTCAACGCGATGCCTATACGACAATTCCGACACCTGCCGCTTTCCATATACGTAAAAACTTACGCCGATCTTGGTTACGTGAAGAACTATGTGAACTATGAGATCAGTAGTCGAATGGCGAACAAACTTCTCACGGGTGTAGGTGGCGGTATCGATATAGTGGCTTCCTACGATGCTGTGCTTCGTCTGGAATACTCATTTAATGGTGAAGGTGAAAACGGTTTCTTCTTTCATATCAAGAAGGAGTTTTGAATCATCTGATCTATAACAGACAGCCGAAATAATACTGTTCACTGTTAACGCCAAACCCGCTCCAGGGCTACATTCACTCCAGCGATCACCATCAGTGAAATCGCGGATAGCAATCTTAACTTCATCACGCTCGTGTAGCCGTTGTGTTTCCCTCAGATTTTGCGTCAATGATTTCACACAATTATCCTGTCATTTATCAGTAAGGAAATGCTACTCCACACAACTGCGCTGAGTGATTGTGTCTGCCGATATTGCTCCTGCAATGTTGTTAAAGCAAATCCATCGTTGTGTATTACTTATTGCTTTGCATCCTGGTCGCCGGAACGTTTTTCTTCTGTACGTCCAGCCCATGTCTGGCCCAGAGCAGCACCGCTTTAATGGGTGCGCGGGGCCAGGCTATGGGGAATGCTACCGCCTGCCTGGCAGACGAATGGTCCGTGCTAAACAATATCGCTGGCATCGCCGGGACCACGAAAAGCGCTTTAGCCATAAGTTACGACGCGTTACCTTCTTTGCCGGCATTCAGAAAGATAGCGGTAAGTGCAACGCGCCCAGGGATAGTTGCGTGCGGCGTCGCATTATACAGATTCGGAGATGCCGGATATCACGAGCAAATCGTTACCGCAGGCGCTGCAACAAAATGGAGCCACACGCAAGTGGGAATGAAAGTGAATTACATCACCTATGCTGCCGACGGCCTGGGTAGCAAATCTGTATGGTCGCTTAGCATGGGTGGAGTAACAGAATTATTATCATGGCTCAAGGTAGGCGCTCATATTGCCAATATCAATCAACCGTGGTTATCAAAGCAGTTTGATGAACGTCTGCCAACTATCCTGACAGCTGGCTTGCTCTTTACACTCGAGCAACAGGTTATTGTTACCACAGAAGTCGAGAAACGAATTAACGACGTAGCTACGGGACGCGTAGGACTCGAATTCATTATCCATAAGAAGTTTACAGGAAGATTAGGATTTCAGATCAATCCGCAGGCTTTATGCGGTGGCTTTGGTTTCCGGATGAAGGGTTTTAAGGTTGACTACAGCATTGTTTACGTTCAAAGTCTGGGAATGCGGCATCAGGTATCTCTTTGCTTTGCTCCCAGATTTAGCAGCACAAACAATCAACTTACGAAAGCGCAATGAATCTGTTGACTACGATACAAGTAGCAGTGGCTTTCATTTACCTGTTCAGTACGTCCGACGCACTATGCCAGGACTCAGAAAGGCAAGCAGACATCGCCAGAATGGCCGAAGATCTTATCGGAACACCCGAAGAGGAATCAATTGAGTCTTCCTATGAAGGCCTGATACAGGCGCTGTCGCGACCGTTAAACTTGAACGGAGGCAGTCTTGATGCTTTGGTTTCTCTTGGGATTCTTTCACTGGAACAAACAAGGAGCATTCAGACATACAGATCGAAGTACGGTGATTTTGTATCTGTGTATGAATTGCAGGCTGTGTCGGAGCTTTCAATGGAAACTATTGAAAAACTCCGGCCGTTTGTAACCGTGACAGCGCAAACGGCATCAGTCGACAAAAGGCTGATTCAACGCATTAGAAATGAAAGTGACAGTTATTTGATTACGCGGATATCGAGAAAATGGGCCAACACTACAGATGATCATCCATTGTACTCCGGATCCCCGGAGCACATGCTTCTAAGATTCAGGTCGCAGCGTTCCGGCGACTTCAGTTTCGGATTTACTACTGAAAAAGATTCAGGAGAGCCTATGAAGTGGGACACAAACAATCGGTACTATGGATTTGACCGATGGTCATTTCATGCACAGCTTCAAAATAAGGGCGCGATCAAAAATCTGATTATAGGAGACATGCAAGCTCAATTTGGGCAGGGCCTGGTGTTTGGAGGGGCTTTCGGCCCCGGGAAGGGAGCTGAAACCATTACAACCATGCGCCGCGCGAACGTGGGATTACTGCCGTATACCTCATCATACGAAGCGGGGAACATGCGCGGCCTTGGACTGACGTTAGCATTGTCGGGAAAGCTGGAGCTTAGTGTGCTCTGTTCAAGAACACACCGCGATGCGACTATCGAGAGGCTTAAAGACCAAACTGTAATCCGATCATTGCAGAAATCCGGGCTTCACAGGACGAACAGCGAGTTATTAGCCAGGCAACAAGTTGGTGACACCCAGCTTGGATTAGCACTCATTCGACGTCAGGGCGCCCTGGAAGCCGGGCTACTCGTAGACCACAGCGTTTTTAGCCTCCCAATTAATCCTGATCCGACGCCGTATAATCAGTTTGCTTTGCAGGGAAAGACTCTCTCTCATGCTGGAGTTTTCTTCAACTACAATATCGGTAGATTCTCCACCTTTGGTGAATTGGCAATTATGCCCGGACAAAGAGGAGGATTGGTTGCGGGAGTTTTGGGTTCGATCACGCCTCGTTTGGATGTTGCGTTACTTATCAGAAACTATGCACCAGAGTTTCAATCGCGTTTTACAAACGCAATAAGCGAAAACAGTACTCCAACCAACGAGCGCGGTGTCTATTTGGGATGGCGCTACCAGTTCAATCGAAAAGTCTCGCTAACAGGATACGTCGACCTATTTACATTTCCATGGCTCCGTTACCGGGCATATGCACCTTCATATGGAAATGAGTGGCTTTGGCGACTTGCCTATCAGCCTTCACGGAACATGATGATGTTCATTCAGGGAAGGCGGGAATCCAAATCAAGAAACTTGCCTGTGGATGCATTGACCTATCTGCAAATTGAAGGAGTGAAGCACAACTATTGGGTTCACGTAGAAACCGGGCTGCGCGAACAAGTAAGATTCAGGACAAAACTTCAGATGAGCAGATTTTCTGAGAATGGAACTTTGAGTCGTGGCATTGCTCTCTCGCAGGATGTCAAGTTTGAAATTCAGTCGGTATCAGGTTGTAGCCCGCTATGCGATATTCGATACTGACAACTATGACAATCGGCTATACTCATATGAGAATGATGTGCTATTTGCCTATTCAATGCCGGCTTATAACGGAATGGGTATACGCAAGATGCTAATGCTGCAATGCAATATTACTAAAGAACTAACCATTTGGTTGAGATACGCAGAAACGACCATATCACTTCCGGAGAATCTGACACCGGGTATTCAAATCGAACACTATGCAGCGGACAGAGAAGTACGATTTCAGTTGCGTATTCAATTCTAGTTTTCGTTTTTGCCTTCTCAATTATGCACGCGGTTGAACAAATAACCCCCGAAGTCATACTGATCATGTGCATCGGCGGAATAGCCTTTATCCTCATAATGAAGGCCATTTTCAGGAAGGGCAAGTAAGGTTTTCCCCGAATTAAGCCAATATTCCAGTCCCCCGGCCGACCAGTTTCCATATGGCTCGTCGGAAGATTTCAAATTGAACCGATTTGGAAGGTTATTTGACTTACCTAAAAACAACTATTATGAAACGTGTATTTGCAATAGCGCTGGTGGTTATGGGATTTACCCAACTGGGGCTCGCACAAACAACCAAAAAAGTACTCGAACTTCCTGAATTCAAGGGTATCTATGTAAACTCTAATTACACCGTTTACCTCAAGCAGACCAACAAGCAGGAGGTAACGATAGAGGCACTTACAGAGATATTTTCACTTACTGAGGTTAAGGTTGAAAATGGCATCCTGATGGTGAACGTTGAGCGTAAGCCGGACAATCCTAACAAAAGCATCTGGGCCAAAATCGACGACATAAAACTGAACCCAACCATGAAGCTTTATGTAAGCGTGAAGAACATTAACGACATACAAGTTAACGGCGGAGGAAAGGTGGTAACTGAAAACTCTATTGCCTCTGACTATATGACAATGGGTGTTTCAGGTAGCGGATCAATTGACATTGATTTGAAAGGCAACACGATTAAGGCTGAGGTCAGTGGGCCGGGCGCATTGAATGTGCGTGGCTATGCATCTTCAATGGACGCGCTCGTTAGCGGCACTGGTGCCGTGAATGCATACAATTGTAACCTGGAAACGGCCAAGGCAAAAGTGACTGGTTCTGGCTCTTGTTTCCTTAACGTAACCAACACGCTTGATGCCATGGTCCTTGGAAGCGGTGCCGTAAAGCATAAGGGCAACACCAAAACAGCCCAGAAAAAGATATACGGTTCAGGCGTAATTGAGCGAGCTTACTAGGTCAAAGTTTCTTTTTATACTTGCCTAAAATGGAGTGACCCGTACCGTCCTGCCTGTCGGTTACGGGTTAATCTCGCCTTTTTCCGGGGATCCCGAGACAAAATGTATCATCTCCTTTCCGGGTAGCAGACGATAGAATATTTGGCATTACTGTCTAGTTACAGGGCCTTATCATGTAGGTTTTCGCGACAAAATGCAGATTTTGACAGATAAGTTGCAGTTTTCAGCGGTTAACTACGTGCAATCGTTGACTCCAAACGGCGCCAAAAAACGTGTAGAAAATACTACACACTGCGTAACGTTACGAAATATCAAAAAAAACCACATTGTAATCTTTTCCCTTTAGTCAAATTTTATTGCTACTTTTAACTGTTGATTGAACTTATTTTGTACCGGCCCTCTCTAAACCGCGAGTAGTTGAAGTCAAAGTTTGTCAGTTGACCTAAACTAATTTCTCATTTATTACTTTTAACAATGAACATTTACGTTGCCAACATCCCATTCAAAGCATCAGAACCAGAATTGAAGGGATTATTCGAAGAGTATGGCGAAGTTTCTTCTGCCAAAATTGTAATGGACAAGGTTACCCAACGCAGCCGCGGCTTTGGGTTTGTTGAAATGGCAGATGAATCAGCTGCACGTCAGGCGATCACGAGCCTTAATGGATTTAACTTTCTAGGAAAGACCCTCGTAGTGAACGAAGCAAGACCAAGGACTGATGCACCTCGCAGTGGCGGTGGTGGATACCGTGGTGGCAGCGGTGGCGGTGGCTTTAACCGCCGCAATAACGACTACTGATTTCAGCGAACAGATATACGCTAGTTATTCGAAGGGCTGCCAACAGGCGGCCCTTTTTTATTGTCAAATTATATTGGTCTCGGTACCAATGCTGAAACACGATGACTGCTATAACAATCAAACATTGAATATAAAAACACAGGTAGACAAAGCGCTCTTGTCGCAAAACAAATCCTGCTGGTTAGGTTCCTGGTATCTGCAATCAACCACGTGCATCAGGTATTATTAGGACTTTGCTTCCTTTCAATTCTGCCGAAATTTTCGTAAACTTTGTATAGTTCCAAACGACATCAATTATGAATATTATCTCTGACATGGAACGCTGGGGTAATAATCATCGCCCCGGATTTCTGGATCTGTTTCGTGTTATTCTCGGATTGTTCATCACCTACAAGGGACTCTTCTTCATTACTCACATCGGTACGTTGGAGATCACTACACAGGGCTTGAATGCGCATTTTGCGGGAATAAACATTGCTCACTATGTGGCCTTCGCTCACATTCTCGGAGGGCCAATGATCTTGCTTGGCGTGTATACGCGCTTTGCCTGTCTGATACAGTTGCCGATCCTCATCGGTGCAGTTTTCCTCGTGAATGCGCCAAAGGGATTTTTGTCTTTAGGCCAGCACATGGAGCTTTGGCTCTCAATTGTCGTGCTGCTCGGACTTATAACTTTTGTCATATTCGGCGCGGGCCGATTCTCGGTAGACAATATCCGTCGTCGGGATGAGCAGGCGCACCTGGAGCACCATTAATCACCGTTGAAAACACCTTGTAAACGGAAGTTTACCTAACCAGACCGAAGGGCACCTGAAAAAACAGGTGCCCTTATGTTTTAATTATTAAATTCATGCCCTCACGAATAGTTCATGGGCTACGTAATCGGAATTGATATAGGCACAGGCAGTACAAAGGCCGTTGCTGTAAGTGGGACTGCAAAAGTCCTGGAAGTGTGTCAAGCATCCTACCCTACCCTGCAACCTCAGCCTACTTACAGCGAACAAGACGCTGAAGTGATCTTTAATGCGTTCGTCAAATGCATAACAGATCTCACAGCAGCTATAGACGATGTTCCAATTGCTGTGGTTTTGAGTAGTGCCATGCACAGCATACTGCTCACTGAGGAAAGCGGCAGACCTCTAACAAACATGATCACCTGGGCCGACAACCGCAGTGCTTCGATTGCCGAAGAACTACGCAGGTCAGCAGATGGCGAATTGATATACAGCGAAACCGGAACACCCATTCACGCTATGTCGCCGCTTTGCAAAATCATCTGGTTGAAAGATCATCAACCAGAGTTATTCAAGAGAGCGGCTCATTTTATATCAATCAAAACATACATTTGGTTTCGTCTGTTCGGAGTATACGAAACGGATTATGCTATTGCCTCAGCGATGGGCCTGTTCAACATACAGCACAATAAGTGGAGTGATCGTTCGATGAAACTATGTCAGCTTCGCGCCGATCAACTCGGTGACTTAGTGCCTACTGATCATTCACGAGGTATTGACCGTGATCTGGCTAAGCGACTGAATCTTGCTGAATCGACTCTCTTCGTGATGGGTTCATCAGATGGCTGCCTTGCTAATGTTGGAAGCTTTGCCACCACTCCGGGCACTGCAGCATTAACGATTGGAACAAGCGGCGCGATACGTGTGGCTGGTGAAAAGCCTACATTAAACTATCGCGCGATGATATTCAATTACAAACTGTTCGATGATTTGTTCATCAGTGGTGGACCTATCAACAACGGAGGTATAGTGCTTAAATGGTACGCTGAGAAATTCCTGCAACGCACGCTTGCTTCGGAAGCAGATTATGAGAAACTCCTCGAAGCGATCTCTGACACTGAGCCGGGAGCAAATGGCCTCATCTTTCTTCCCTATTTGTTAGGGGAACGAGCACCAATCTGGAACAGCGAGGCCAGTGGATCTTTCTTTGGAATACGAAACTATCACACGCAGGCTCACTTTACCAGAGCTGTCGTCGAGGGAATATCAATGGCCCTGTATACTATCCTGCTTGAAATGGAAACAGATGGTCTTGCAATTGATAAAGTTCACGTGAGCGGTGGCTTCGTGCACTCGTCGGCGTGGTTGCAAATCCTTGCCGACATGTTTAACAAACCAATTGTATTGATACACGATGAAGATGCTTCTGCTATCGGCGCTGCCCTAATCGGTTTGGGAGTTGCTGGTCTAATGGACAATTTGCATTTCGAATCCGAAGCTTCGCGAACCACGTTTATGCCCCGCCCTGAATACCGTGCTGTGTATGATATTACCTCAAAAGTTTATCGTTCTCTTTACAGTAAAATGACAGCCGAGATGGAAGCCCTTGGCTCGCTAAGGCAACTTGTATCGTCGAAGGCGGTTTCATGATCAAGACGAACGCACTCCAACGAACAGTGGCATAGGATTAAATGGGCCCTCTCAGGCTCGCTTAAGTTCGAGTATTGTAATCTCTGGCGGCATTCCCACGCGGCCCGGATAGCCTAGATATCCAAAGCCCCTGTTTACATACAGGTATTGGCTTCCCTGCTGATACAATCCCGCCCATTGCTTATAGGCATACTGTGACGGACTCCATTGATAACCTCCGATTTCTACGCCAAACTGAAATCCATGTGTATGCCCTGCAAGCATCAAGTCTATATCCGGATACTGTTCCCGCACCTGAAGATCCCAATGACTTGGGTCGTGCGATAATAACAGCTTCACTGGTGCGTGCTCCACTCCGGCATAGGCCTGATCTAACTTCCCATACTTGGCAAAACCACGGCCTCCCCAGTTTTCGATACCCAATATGGCCAGCTCCTCTCCGTTTTGCTTCAAGGTTCGGTTCTCATTCATCAACAGATCAAACCCCATGATTCGATGCGCCTCCATCAGATCTCTGAAGTTCTGTTGTTTCTCTTTCAGACCTGACCATCTATGATAGTCTCCATAGTCGTGGTTGCCCGTGATTGAATAAACCCCCAATGGAGCCTTCAGTTTATTGAAGACATCAATGTACTCCTTGACCTCTGTCGCTTCATTATTGACCAGATCACCTGTGAAGAAGATAACATCGGCCTTCTCATTCAAAACCATCTCGACGCCACCTTTCACGGCAGTCTTGTTAAAAAAACTCCCACTATGTATATCAGACAACTGAGCCACCCGGATGCCATCAAATGACTTCGGCAAATTTGGAAGGTATATAGTTTTCCTCCTTACCCGATAATCATGCGCGCCTGAAATGACACCATATGCCATTGCTCCCAATGGGACACTTGTAGCAAGTAAAGCGGCTTTCGACAAAAATTCTGATCGTGGTATTGCTTCTCCAGGGATAGCCTCGGTAGATTTATTAAACAACCCGGATACCCACTTAACTCCCCTGGTAACATCGTCTATGAACAGAACTACCACACCGAATATCTTAGAAAAATACAGGGCCACGATACCTGTCATCACCCAGGTTCGAAACCTGCGCACTGTATTGATAGGGATCTCCAAACATCCACCACCCCAACGCAATTAAAGCCAATAGCGTCGGCATCCAAAAAGCCAGCCTCAACCCTTGCTGCCAGGGCGGCGTCAAAGATGCTGTCGCTGCTAATACTGCCTGGTACAAGTAGTAGTCAACTACGAAAAAAAAGAGTACAAAAAAGACGGTAGTCATAATCCGGGCTTTCATGATGATTGCTGATAAGTTGACCTAAAGGGTGATAACAAATAGAAAGGTCGTCCTATTCATGTAAGACGACCTTTTCACAAAGTTATTTTAGTATCAAATGGGAACTTAATGCAACTGAGCTTCCCACCCTCATAGCAATCGTTAGTTCAACGCTACAGCGCTCTCGTCCGATTCAGTTGTCTCTGCAGGCTTGGGCTGCTTGCGGAAGATGCGAGCTTTAATTTTCGCAACAAGCAAGTACAACACCGGTACAAGAACCAACGTAAGGATCGTACCGAACACCAACCCGAAGATCATCGTCCACGAGAGAGGCCCCCAGAACGCTACGTTGTCACCTCCGAAGAAGATGTGCGGATTTAGCTCCGTAAACAAAGCGACGAAGTCTATGTTCAATCCGACCGCGAGCGGAATTAAGCCTGCTGTTGCTGCAAGCGCGGTGAGCAATACTGGAGTCATTCGAGTACGGGCAGCCTCAATGATAGCCTCTTTAAGAGGTACACCCTGCGCAATCAGAAGGTCAGTAAATTCCACGAGCAGGATACCATTTCGAACGACAATGCCCGCGAGTGCCAGCAGACCAACGCCAGTCATTACGATTGAAATCTCCATTTTGAACAGAGAGAAACCAATCAAAACGCCGATGATACTGAACAGGATTTCGGAGAGAATAATAACCGGCTTGCTTGTCGAATTGAATTGCAGTACCAGAATCATGAAGATCAACATACCTGCAATACCGAATGCGCGGCCAAGAAACGCAGTTGTTTCAGCCATGTCTTCCTGCTCACCTGTCATCTTGTATTCTACGCCATTAGGCATCTGGAAGTCCGACAACTCGTCCTTGATCTGCTGCACAATTTCGTTTGCATTATAACCGCTCAAAACGTTGGAAGAAATGGTGATCACACGCTTCTGATCAATACGTTTGATACCAGCGTAGCTATTTGAATAGTCGACGCTTGCTATCGCTGACAATGGAACCTGCCGTACCTGACCACCTGAAGTCATGTCGCGGAAAGTAACCGGAATATTCAAGAGCGTATTGATGTCGTTTCTCTGTGACTCAGCAACACGAACCTGGATAGGATAGTCGTCGTTCTCATCGCGGAACTTCGACACCTCAACACCGTAAATCGCCGTCCGAAGGATCATACCAATTGTCCCTGTAGCAATACCTTCGCGGTTCGCTTTTTCGCGATCGATGTTAATTACTATTTCCGGCTTGTCAGCTTGAAAATCAGATTTCAGCTCTTCCACGCCAGGGATCTGCAGTGAGTCAAGAAACTTCCTGGCACGCGCTGCGGTAACTACGAGATCTGAAAAATTATCGGCCGAGAATTCAATATTCACTGGTTTACCAGTTGGAGGTCCACCTTGTTCCTGGTCAACGGTAATCTCAGCGCCAACGACACCCTTAACAGACTCACGGATCTTGTCCATGTAATCACGGGTATTCTGTCCGTTGCGCTTAGCGAACTCCACAAAAGCCACTGTTACTTTTCCAAGGTGCGGGTTGGTCTGAGCGCCGGATTCAAATGGATTCTCGCTTGCTCCAATCGAAACGTTGGATATGATCGACTTCACAATTGGGTTGCTTTGTCCCATCACTTTTGATACGCGCTGCTCGACAACACGGGTAACTGAATCAGTCACACGCTGATCTGTACCAATTGGCATTCGTACATAAGCGAAGATGAAGTTCGGATCACCTTTAGGGAATGGTACGACATCCGGCTTGCGTATCGCGGTGAACACAATTGAGAATATGAACAACACCACGATACTCGCCACTACCCACAGCGGACGATAGCGATACAACAACCAGGTGATGCGTCGTGTATACCATCCCTGAAATCTTGGCCATACATTCGTCTGGAAGCCACTGATGGCGCGTACCAGAACGAAATGATAAAGACAGAACACCAGATAAAGAAATACTACAAAGTTACCGAACCCGTATAGGCCTACCAGGTACGAAACCAATGCCATCGAACCGAATACCACAGAAGTGACTTTGAAGCCACGAGTGATCTTGCTCTCCTGATGATCATGATCATGCTCGCTCATGAAATCAACTGCAAATACAGGGTTCATAATGTAAGCCACCAAAAGTGAGGCTACCAGCACGACGATAAGTGTTACAGGCAGGAAGTACATAAAGCTTCCGATAATACCGGGCCAGAAAATGAGCGGACTAAAGGGAGCCAATACCACAAGCGTACCCGTGAGTACCGGGAGAAATACTTCTCCGGCTGCAATCTTCGCTGCGCGTTTGATTGGAACCTTCCCATTGTCATAGATACGGTGGGTATTTTCGATTACCACAATGGCGTCATCTACCACAATTCCCAAGGCCAGAAGGAATGAGAAGAGGGTCATCATATTCAGCGTGAAGCCAAACACGTTGTCGATGACAATGAAGGCGATAAAGCTGGAAATCGGTACCGACAAACCAACGAAAATAGCGTTGGTTGCACCCATGAAAAACATCAGAATGATCGTCACCAACACGAAACCAATGATGATTGTATTCACCAGATCATGAAGTGTCATGCGGGTATTCTCTGATTGATCCGCAGTGATTGTGATCTTGGCTCCGTCAGGCAATACATTCCTTTCGAAATCTTTTACCATTTCGAAGATCTTATCAGACGCATTGATCAGGTTAGCACCGCCGCGTTTGATGACGTTAAGCGTAATAACATTCTTTCCATCCAGGCGGGCAAAACTCTCCTGCTCCTTATGGCTATCGATCACTTCTGCTACGTCCTTGAGGCGGATCCTGCCACCTTTAGTCGAAGTCACCACAAGTTCACCGAGCTGTGTGGCGTCTGCAAATTCGCCATTCACACCCAATGAGCGCTTCATACCATCGACTGTGATCTGACCACTCGGGATAATTCTGTTTTCGTATCCAACGGCACTTTGTATGTCGTCAAGGCTTACACCTGCCTGCGCAAGTTTAAACATGTCTACGTTGATCTGAATCTCGCGGTCCAGCGCACCAACGATATCAACACGGCGGATCTCTGTTAGCGATTCAATTTTATCCTGCAGGTCATCGCCATATTTCTTGAGTTGCTCGAGGCTAAGGTCACCTGCGATGTTAAGGTTCATGATTGGAACCTCGGAAATATCAATATCAATTACTTCAGGATCGTTTTCAAGGTCGCTCGGCAAGTCTTGCTTTGCGCGGTCAACGGCATCTTTTACGTCCTGCTTTGCTTTATCGATTTTGACATCCGTTTGAAACTCGACAATGACGTTCGAGAAATCCTGCAAAGAGTTACTGGTCATTTTCTTGATGCCAGAGATCGACTTGATCTCCTTCTCCAGCTGCTTTGTGATCAGGTTCTCAACGTCCTCAGGAGGACCCGGATAAACCGTTGCTATGTATATCTGAGGAAAAACCACTTCGGGAAATTGTTCCTTAGGCATACCGTTGTAAGCCATAATTCCGGCCAGTGTAATGATGACCGTGGCTACGTAGATGCTGATCTTATTATCTATGGCCCAACTGGTGGGCTTGAATTCTTTACCTGCGTCTTGCATAAGTCTGGGGTTAGGGTATGGGCGCAGCCATAGTGCTGCGCCCTACCACGTGGTCATTAAATTTTGATGATGGTGCCGTCGCTCAGGCCCTGATATCCGACCGTGATGATCTTGTCGCCAGCTGTAAGCCCCTGAATTTGAGCCTTGCCATCGAACACACCATCGACTACCACTTCTTTCTTAGCAGCTACTACATGTCCATCGCGCTCCTGGGCAACGTAAACAACTTTCTCGCTATTCACTTCCTGAACAACATTCACAGGCACGGTGAGCGCACTAGGGAAAGATTGATAAACCACCTTCAGCACAACCGACATGTTTGCGCGGAGATCGTTATTTCCTGTCACCTTTGCCTCAACTGTAAATGTGCGGGACAGCTGATCGATGCTTCTACCCACGAAGGTTACTTTTGCTTCAATATCACGCTTCAGATCAGACACAGTAACCAGTACCTTGTCGCCCTTCTTGATATTGAGCACATAGGCTTCAGATACCTGCGCTTTAACCTTCAGATCAGAGTTATTCACAACTCTAACGGCAGGTGCTCCCGGCATAATGTTCTGGCCAATTTTTACTGTCACCTGATCAACAACGCCGTTAATAGGAGACTTAATTCTGGTTTGTTCGTTCTGCTCGTTTAAGGCAGCAAGTCTCTTCTCCAGGCTCTCCTTGCTATTCTTAGCCTGAAGGTATTGTACTTCGGTTCCTATCTTCTGATCCCAGAGATTTTTCTGTCTGTCATAAACCGTCTTAGCCAGTTCAAGCGATGCTTTCAACTCCTCGATATTGCGAAGAATCAATGAGTTGTCGACCTGCGCAAGTGTTTGTCCTTTGCGCACGTCCTGGCCTTCCTGAACAAATACCTCTGTAACTACACCGGGCATCTTTGTACTAACCTGAATGTTTTCATTCGATTCGATCATGCCCTGAGTTTGTACAAAGTGTTCAAACTTTGAAGGTTGAAGTTCCTTAACGACAACCTCTTTGGCCTTTACTGTTGCTGCCTGTGGATTCTCTTTTGAAATTTCATCCTCGAGCTTTTTGATTTCCTTGGTCAATGCCGCTTGCTCAGTCTTCAATTTCTCCAACCTGGCCTTCTTATCCTTATCGGCCGATGTGGCACTGCAGGCCACCAAAATCGCCGCAAGTCCAATCACCGAAAGCCTGCTGTATATATTCGTATTCATATCAATAGTTTTCATTTGTGTTAAGGGGTTGTGGTTACTTGGTTGTAGTTTGGGATTGGTACTTCGTAGGATCGACCTTAGCATAAGCGATGTCGAGGTCGGTCTTCGACACAATCGCATCGAATAGCGCGTTGTAGTAATTTACCTGTGCCTGACGTAAACTATTTTCTGCATCAACAACTTCTATGTTGGATCCAACGCCCTGCTCATATTTGATCTTAGTGATTTTAGCAACGCGGTCAGCAAGTTCCATGTTTTCTCTCTGAGACCTGAATGTTTCCAAAGCATTCTTATACATAAGGGTATTTTGCTGAATGCTGAGATCTATGCTTTCGCGAAGAGAAACAAACTGGTTCTCAACTTTGAGCAATTCCAGTCTTGCCTGCTGCGTCTGATAAGTGCGTTGCAAGCCGCTGAAAATCGGCACGTTCAACGAAACACCGAATGTCGAATAGGGATACCACTTGTCTGGACCGACCAGACCGTTATCACTGATAGCCGTATTCGTTTTGAAAACGCCTCCCACTGTAGGGGATTGTGTGCTATATCCACCATTCCAAAATCCTACCAACGATGGATGTGACCTGGATAGATAGTTCTTCACATCCAGCTCGCGTAACTGACGCTGCGTCTCAAGCATCTTATATTCAATACGGTTCTTGTAATCCCAGCCAGTCTGATATTCAGTGAACAGGTTCTCATCGACTTTCAGATCGCTGAGACTTCCTTTGATGATGATCTCCTTTTCAATTGGATAGTTCATCTGGAATTTCAGCAGTCCAATACTCAGCGACTGTTGATTCAGGAATATCAGTCTTTCTGATTTCAGGTTGTTTAGTGTTACACGTATACGGTCAACATCGATTGCCTCTGAAAATCCATTGGCGTTCATTGCGCTGGTAGTACGCAAAAGCGAGTCAACACGTGCTATGTTGTTATCAAAAAGACCGATGCGCTCATTGTTGATGAGCACAGCATAGTAAGCCTTTGTAACATTCTCAATAACGCTGATCTCTGTTTGCTCGGCGGCACGAACTGCCAGTTGCTTGTAAGTGTCCGCAGCCTTCAAACCAACAAGGTATGTCGTGCTGAACAGCAGCTGATTGACAGTCAAACCGGCGTTACCACTGCTTGGCAATTGAAAGAAGTTAGGAGATGCCACAACGGCATCATCAGGAAGGCCGAGATCGATATTTGGATTGAATCCCTTGGCAGTTGCATACGTCGCAAAAAATCGGGGCAACTTGTTATTGTGCGTAACACCTACGCTACCGTCAATTTGAGGAAGACCGATACCGGTTGTTTCTTTTACTTTTGCCTTTGCTATCTGCTCATCAACATGCGCATTCTTTACGGCAATGGTGTTTTCCATAGCATAGCGAATGCAGTCATCCAACGTGAAGGATGTCGGCGTTTGTGGCGCAGGTGCTTGCTGCGCTATTGCCGCACCAATCGTCATTACAATCGCGAACAGGAATAGGGATAAACGTTTCATATCAGGAGTTTGAGAGTTCTACTTGGGTTTCTTTGCATTTCAGGTACTTCTTTCGGCCTTTTTCAGTGAGCAGTCCGAACACGAAGTGTTCAAACAGCTGCAGCTGCACTTCCGTAATCTTGAATTGTGACGTGGGGAAAACGCGATCATCAAATGCCAGCTGCACGAGTTCCATTCTCATGGTAGCAACTATTTCGAGATCGAGCTCCGGTCGGAAGTATCCCTCCTCCACTCCGCGCTTCAGGTTACGGATGACCGATTCGCGGATGAACTTCTTTTTATTTTCAACCCACACGTTCCACGCGCGCGGGTGATATTTTTCAAGGTCAAACATCAATGATGGATTGATCTCGCTCATCGTACGCTTGAGACACTGTGAGATTCTCGCGATCTCATCGATGGCGTCAGACGCAGCATTCTGAACTGCGTCAAATTCAGCCATGATCCGCTCGATATGAGACTGCACGGCGATCGTCACAATCTCTTCCTTGTCTTCGAAGTGCTGATAAAGCGTCTTCTTCGATACGGCCAGGTGCCGGGCGATGTCGTCCATGGAGATGCTTCTCACACCATACTTGGTGAAGAGGTTTTCAGCACCCCTGATGATTTTCTTTTTGATATTGGTGTCTTCCATAACGGCCGGCAAAACTATGGAAACTTTCTACATTACAAAAGTTTCCTCAGTTTCCTTGAACGCGCAATTCGGCATTCTGTTAGGGTTTTGACGTGATTTTTTTAAGAAATTTTTGACACTGAGGTTCTCAATCGTTTGAACCCGCTTCATGAGAAGCAGACCTTTTTTCCTGCCAGGAACACCATTTGTCTTTCATCTTCTGCTTTACCATTTCGCGTTCCTCGGGCGACATTGATGCAAACTTCTGCTGCCACTGCGCCCGCCAGAATGCGCGTTTGCGGTCGTAGTGATGCCCCTTACCTCCACCAAATCCCCAGAACAACAATTTGGACAGCAGGAGTAAACCTAGCGCCTGCCATATCGTAACAATAGGGCCATGAAAGAGTGCTGGAACCAGCCAGTTCCAAAGCTGCATGGTGATAAAGCCCACCACAAAAATTCCCGTTATCGCCAACAGCACGCACGCAGCAATTTTACCAACCTTGTTCATAGGTGTAGAATTAAAATATCCTGAGATTATTAAATATCGTTGTGGATCTTTTGAAGCTTCTTGCGCAGCGCAAGAATCGCGTAGCGTTTACGAGAGAGCAAAGTGTTAATCGAAACACCCGTCTCCTCTGCAATCTCACGAAAGCTACGGTCTTCAATTTCATTCATTACGAAGATGTCTCTCTGTTCGGCGGGCAGATCATCCAGGGCTTCCATGATGGCGTCCCAGATCACATCCCTTAGATAGGCATCCTCCGGAGTATTACCCAAGTCGGGTAAGATGTCCTGCAACGTCAAGGGTGCATCGTCATCCATTCCGGCAGACATCCCTATTTCGGCTCGCTGCGGACGCGCGGCATCACGTCTATACCGATCGATGATCTTATTGCGCGCGACTGAAAACAGCCACGACGTAACACGATCAAGTGATTCGATAGTATCGTAACCCGCGACGAATTGATAGAACACGTCCTGCAGGATGTCCTCCGCTTCTTCCACCGAACCTACCCGGTTGCGAATGAATCCCAACAGTTTATCTTTCTCTTTGAGAAAAGTCTGTTCTTTAATCTGCATGGCCATATTCATGTCCATTCCCTTGCCTCTTGCTTGTGACCTATTAGTCGGGTCCGACGAAGGGAATATTGTAGCGATACCGGGTTATTTTCCAGTAATTCTGAAAAAAAACAGTAAACGACCGGCCAAACTTCGGGCATTCGGAGGCTAATTCCCAACATTCTCAGTCTATTAGGTTCTTCGCCAGGTCGCACTATAACTTATCATTTGACATAAATAGCACTCAACTCAAGGATTGCATTCGATTGATACGCGCAAAAATTGATACCCAGATTAACTAGATTTAAGATCAAGCCTTCGCCGAATGGACATTTTCTGAAAAAATACGCGACCTTTTTTGCCGGACCTTTATGCGGCGCACTGCTCCTTGCAATTGTGCCTGATGACTTTATCTCCCCCGTGACCGGAAAAGTACTGGCTATGGCCGCCTGGATGGTGATCTGGTGGATCTCGGAGGCGGTCCCTGTGGCCGTTACCGCATTTCTTCCTCTCGTTTTTTTCCCTCTTCTGGGAATCATGAATATGAAGTCTGTTTCAGCTGCTTATGCCAACCCGATTATATTCCTGTTCCTGGGTGGGTTTCTACTGGCTTCCGCACTGGAGAAGCATAAGCTTCATGAAAGAATAGCATTGAATCTGATAAGAGTAACCGGCACCTCTGGTAACGGCATCATTTTGGGATTCATGATTTCAACGGGATTTATCAGCATGTGGATCAGTAATACAGCAACCGCGATGATGATGCTGCCGATCGCTGCTTCTGTCATTAACCTTGTCCGCACGAGTGACCAGCAGAAACCACACGAGATGCCTCCCGATGAACGGAACTTTGCACTCGGCCTTATGCTCATGGTCGGTTATGCAGCGACTCTGGGTGGTCTGGGTACCATCATCGGCACGCCTCCAAATGTGGTATTTGCCGGATTGCTCGAAGAGTTCTACGATCAAAAGCTCGACTTTGGGAAATGGATGCTCATCGGCGTACCAGTAGCCACTGCGTTACTCTTCTCCACCTATTTCATGATTACACAACTCTTGTTCCGCAACAGAATTGCCCACGTAAAAGGATCAGAAGTCCTCATCTCATCACGACTCGCTGAACTCGGCAGCATCCGACGTGAAGAAGCACGTGTTCTTATCATTTTTGCCATAACCTGTTTCCTTTGGATCTTTCAGGAGGCATTGAATGCGTACGTATTTCGTCACGATATCCTCAATGACACCAATGTAGCAATGATGGGCGGACTGTTGATGTTTCTTGTTCCTGCTGATGCCTCACGGCGGGAGTTCTTACTTACCTGGCGCGATACAGCAAACATTCAATGGGGAATTCTGTTTCTTTTCGGTGGAGGACTGGCACTGGCAGCGGGTCTTGAAAATGCTGGTATTATCCAGGCGCTCGGAAAATGGATTTCAGAGGGAAATGTATACAGTGGATGGATCGTTTTCGGATTGATCATAGTGACCGTTGGATTGTCTGAGGTCATGAGCAATGTTGCTCTCGTCCAGATCTTTGTTCCCGTCGTGTTCGGAATGGCTGATGGACTGGGTGTAGCACCCGTCCTTCTGGCGATGCCCGTAACGCTGAGTGCAAGCATAGGATTCATGTTTCCCATTGCCACACCTCCAAATGCCATCGTATTCTCATCAGGTTATATTCGCATAAAAGACATGTTTTGGGCTGGTCTCGTCCTGGACGTGGTTTCTATATTGATTATTCTAATTGCTTCACTGACGCTAATTCCCTGGATTTACGGCTAAAGGACGACTCCAGGAAGTCGATGCTATCGCGAGAATCGCAATCGGCAGGCACCGTCGAAACTGCATAATTTTCGATTGCCGGAGCAGGTTGGCACAATATCTGGATTAACTTGCTGAAACGCATCCGAATAGCGCATATGGCATCTTTCGGCGAGAAGCTATCCATTACCTCTGTCACGAAGAAAGTTATCGCAGGCTTCCTGCTGGTGTTTGTCGCTATTGTGATGGCCCTTGCTATTACACATTTCGGATTCAGCGAAATGATGCAGACTGTTGACAAACTGTCTGAACCCAACAAAAAGCTTGATGCCCTTAATACGATCTTTCAGGAGATTACGTCGCTGGAACAAGCCCAGCGCGCACAAGCAATTAGCAATCCGCGTAATCCTTACAAGATATATCTCGAACAATCGAAAGCCTTTGTTAACAAAATAGATTCTCTGCAGCTATTGGAATGGGATAGCACGCAGCAGGATCGACTTCAGGAAATTAAATCGATTCTTCAGAAACGCAATCGTCTCTTCCTGTCGTATCTGAAACTCCGATCGCGAATGGTAGATAACAGAAGTCTGACTGAGAGACTTGATACACTCACCAAGATCATGGCCCAGGAACGAATTGCCTATGATACCAGCGTGGTCACGACGGAAAAGAAGACAATAACAACCTACGTCACAGACTCAGTTAAAGCTGCCAAGCCTAAAACCGGCCTGGGGAAAATATTTGGCCGGAAAAAAAATGTACCTCAACCAACAACCCACGTCAAAGTTGAAGAACAACTCAGCGTAGTTGTAGATACCCTATCCGTTGCGCGGCAGAACAAAGCAATGGACGAAGTGGAGCAAATCATATTGGACCTGGAAACTGAACAGCGTGCAGAAAGCAAGCGTTTGATTACGGAGGAGCTTGAGCTTATTCACGCGAACAGTCTTTTCATAAATCAGTTGCTCAGCATTCTTCATGACGTTGAAAACGAAGAAGTGGTACAGATGCATGCAAACAATGACCGCGCAGCAGGACTGGTCAGTCAAAGCATCTGGCGTATTAGTCTTTTGCTGATCATATTCTTTATCGGGGCAGCGCTACTCGTTTATCTGATCTGGGTCGATATCACAAGAGCCAACTATTACAAAGAGCAACTTGAAAAGTCCCGTGATGAAGCGCAGGAGTTGAGCCAGATCAAGCAACGGTTTCTCGCGAACATGAGTCACGAAATCCGTACACCTCTTCAATCCATTATAGGATTCGCTGAACAATTAAAAACGCAGAAGAAATCTGATCCGGAAGCAATAGACGCTATCAACAGCTCGTCAGAGCATTTATTGCATATTGTTGACGAAGTGCTCGACTACAGTCGCATTTCAAGTGGAAGTTTCATCATGAACAAAGATCCGTTCATGCTGGCTCCGCTGATAAAAGAAGTTACTGCAGCACTTCATGTTCAGGCAGAACGCAAAGGCCTGAATCTTCTGGTGGATCTTGCTTTTCCACCTGAACTCAGAATTATTGGTGACCCATTCCGTCTGAGGCAGATCCTTTACAACTTACTCGGCAACGCCATCAAGTTCACATCTCGTGGATATGTTCGGCTGAATGTCCGTACACGCGTAGGAAAAGATCCGATTCACTGCGTGTTTGAAATAACAGATACCGGTATAGGTATACGCAAAGAGGACATCTCTCGTATTTTCAATCAGTTCGAACAAGCCAACAACAGTATTAGCGGTCAATATGGAGGCACGGGCCTGGGACTAACAATTGTGAAGTCTCTTATTGAAGCTCAGGGTGGCAACCTGCAAGTGCAAAGTGTTCCCAACCAGGGTTCTACATTTACAGTCAATCTGAGTTTCGACAGAGCCAATGAAGATGTAGCGTCATCGCCGAAACCAACATCTGAACCTGTCGAGCCATTTAAAGGCAAGGTGTTTGTCGTGGACGACGACGCGATGATTCTTCGTTTGTGTTCGCTGGTGTTTGAAAGAAATCGGGTTAATCATACGACTTTCAGCGATGGTCGGGAGCTATTGCAAATGAAAGTTGATCCCGAGGTCAGCTTTGTCTTTATGGATATTCGTATGCCGTCGATCAACGGGATTGATTTGTGCCACGCTTTGCGTCGTAAGTATCCGAAGAATACCAAATTCATTGCTCTAACCGCACACGTGTTTCCTCAGGAACAAAAGCAACTCCTGGATGAAGGTTTCGACGCGGTTATGCTGAAGCCATTCCGTGAGAATGATCTGCTCAGCAGCCTGGGTATAACACCTGTTCAACCTTCAGAAGATCTCGCGGATGGAATCGTTGAATCTATGCTCGATCTTTCATCGCTTAAAATCATGACCGCAGGAGACGATCTTCTCCTGCATACAATACTTCAGCAATTTATCGAAGAGACTGTTTCTGATATTGAAAACCTGGCAGAGTTGATTAAGTCTCCCGAACCAGGCGCCGTGCGGGAAGTTGTACACAAACTTGCGGGTAGAACTGGTCAGGTCGGTGCCACAGTTTTGTCGAAAGCACTCCGCGGTCTTGAAGTTCGTCTGGTCAATGGAGAATCGCCGGAACGAATGGAGGACGACCTTCGCTATGCTGCTGTGAAAGTTGAATTACTGATTGAAGAAGTAAAACAGATGACCGGGCCGGAAGCAACGCAGCTGGTGAAGTGACCTAATAGTTAATTCCTTATTGCCTCCAGAGCGCTAACATTGTACGTATAGCGTTAGCGTTGATCGATCTCTATAATAATCTCCTGGCTTATTCGATGCCGTACTTTTCGATCTTTAAATACAGCGTTTTACGATCGATGTTGAGTATACGCGCCGCTTTTGATTTGTTGTAACGAACCTCCTTCAGCGTCTTCATAATCATCTCCTTTTCCTGAGTTTCCTGTAATGCTTTGAGATCATACACAGGAGCCTGGGGAGCGGCCTTCGACGAAGGATTGCGAATCTCCTCAAGCATTTCGGGCGGAAGTGCATTAACGGTCACCCTACCCTCACTTGTTAATAAAACTGCACGTTTTACAACGTTCTTCATCTCACGAAGATTTCCCGGCCAGTCATAAGTCTTAAGAATGCCAGTTACCTCATCATCGAATCCGATCACGTTACGCTGCAGTTCTGCATTTGCCATTTCCCGGAAGAACTCAAGGAACTCATCAAGATCTTCGGCCCGATCACGCAAGGGCGGAACCCGCAGTTTAAACTCGTTTATACGGTGATAGAGATCTTCTCTGAACGTTCCCTTCTTCACACTTTCGAACAGATCATCATTCGTAGCTGTGAGAATCCGAACATCGATCTTTATTTCTTTGCTGCTTCCCACCGGTTGAATCACTCGTTCCTGGATCGCCCGCAGCAATTTGATCTGAACTTCGTATGACAGGTTGCCAACTTCGTCAAGAAACAGTGTGCCTCGATGAGCCTCTTCAAACTGTCCAATTTTATCTTGCACCGCGCCGGTAAATGCACCCTTAACGTGTCCAAATAATTCACTGGCTGCCAATTCCTTTGAAATCGCACCACAATCAACCGCGACGAATTTTGATTTAGCCCGCGCGCTAAGTTGATGGATTGTTTGCGCAACATTTTCTTTTCCTGTTCCGCTTTCACCCTCTATGATGACCGACATATCGGTTGGGGCAACAAGCCTCACATGATTGTATAATTGCTTGGCCTGACCACTGGTTCCCTCAACAAACTTACGTTGAGGTGGTATTCGGGGTGTGCTGACTGAGGGCCCGACTTTGTCCTTCTTAAGGGCCTGCTGCACAATCATTAACAGCTCGTCAGGATTGACAGGCTTGGTTATATACTCGAACGCGCCGATTTGCATGGCCTTAACGGCAGTGCGAATGTCTGAAAAGCTCGTCATGATGATGACCTGCGTTGCGGGGGATGCTTTTTTCATTTCTGTTAGAACATCCATTCCTGTCATATCAGGAAGTCGATAGTCGAGCAGGACCAGATCGAACGTGCGGGTCGAGAAAAGCTGCAATCCCTGACCCCCCTGATGAGCCACGGTAACTGCGAAGCCTTGTTTGCTGAGAAACCCCTCAAGGATCCTGCAAAATGTTAGATCGTCTTCTACGACAAGGATATTGGCCATAAGGGGGGCAAAATAAAAAAGAAAGCCGGAATATTTTCCAGCTTTCTCTTATTGATTAAAGTGATGATTGAGCTGAATTAACCAACTACCTTACCATCCTTATCAAACTTCACGATCTTAGTTTCGGCACCGTTCTTCAGGTGAACTTCGTACTGCTCAGTAGCGTTCACTTTGTACGCTGCGTCGATCAACCAACCGCGATAGTCTTGCATTTCAAGAGCCTTCTTTACCGGAGCAGGTAGTTCTTCAGACTTGATCTTAGTCTTTTCTTCTTGCTGAGGAGCAGCTTGCTCAGTTGCAGGTGCAACAGCGTTTGTGCTGGCATCCTGGGCATTGACAAATGCTACACTACCTAACATAGCGGCAAAGGCAAACATTACTTTTTTCATGGTCTTTAACTTTTTAGTTTGACATTTGTTTTTACTGATGAGGTGAATTACGAACGATGTGCCAGCAAAAAAGTGAATTACAAAACATTGTATTTCAATACTTTAGAAATATGAAAAATTACAACTGCGTAGTGAATCCGTAGGATGATTCTACACGTTGAGCTTATAATTCTACAGCGTTTGTTCTTTTTCGGAGATAAACAGATGTTTATTCACAGCACAACATTCTGTTGTGGCATGATATCTATGTTAACAACGTGAAGAGTGATTACGCAGCGAGATGCTGTATTAATGTTGAAACGTTTTTCAACGAACGCTCCATCCTTTTAATTGCGAACACCAAGATCAACTCATTGCAAACAGGAGTTATTGCAAACAGGAAGATCAACCTTCAGCCATTCGCCTATTGAACCAGGGACGCAAGATCGTTCGATCCAACACAATCCATCCGAGAATAAGGTTGAGCAGCACAATCGCATTAACGAGAATTTTTCCGTCGAAAGTGAATGAAGGAAATTTACGCTGAAGAAGATTGTCTGGAAGTACGCCATCTACAGGGCTTGCAATAGTAACGGGGCCATCAAAGACACCACTCCCTGCAAGATATAAAGCAAGCAATCCAGCCACGAGCACGCCAGCAAGTAAAAAAAGACCATTGCGGATGGAAAAAGAAAATGCCGGTGGACTATAATGATCCAGATTCTCCATTACCCGCTGAGTAAAATTCCTGGAAGGCGACAACTGTGGCTGCGTCTTCATTATTTCATGCACCTCCATCAACGATGCAAATTTCTCCTGCAACAACTTGTCGGCACCTAATCGATGTTCGAACTCCATTCGTTCTTTCACGCCCAGTTCATCATCGATGTACTTAGCGAGGTCATCCAGATCCTGCTGTGTTAGCTGTTTCATCACTATAAAGATAATGCCTCTGATTTTAATATTGCCTTTAGCTCATCAGCCAGCCGTTGCCTGGCCCTGTGAATGCGTACTTTCGCCGTGTTTGCCTGCATACCTGTCACTTCGGCAATTTCCTCCAGTGAAAGCTCTTCAAGATAGAACAACGTGAGCGCCGTCCGATCTGCCTGATTCAGGCGATTCATTGCTGCTTCAAGGAATCTTCGCTTGTCCGTTCGCTCCAACCGATCTTCTCCCTCGTGTCCCTGAATTAATCGCGTCGTCTCAATGCTTTGAAATTCGGGACGATTTTTTCTTCGATGACTAATGGCCGTATTGAATACAATCCGATACAACCAGGTGGAAAACTTCGATTCGCGTTGAAAGCTTTTTAAGTTGTGGTAGGCCTTAATGAAAGCGTCCTGCGCTATTTCTTCTGCCTCCGCCCTGTTTTGAACGATCTTAAATGCAATAGTAAATGCATAGCTCTTGTACCTGTTAACAAGATCTGCATACACCGATTGCTCACCGGCAAGAATTCTGTCGATTATCGGAACGTCCGGATCGTGGTTCACGGTGTTTTGACGCTACGAACGCGTGCGAAGTTACAGCCCAGTTAATACTAGTTAAAATTTCACCGCTGAACCAACAATAGGACGGAGTTATATCAAATAGTCGCTTAATTAGGGAATATACCCTGATCACAAGCATGAGTACTCTTCAAACCAGACTAATTATCCAGGCCAACGCGGCTATGATGAGAATCCCGCATCTGTCACGTCCCACGATCATTTTTTGCTTTGGAGTTCTCCTTAATATTCCCGTCTTCGGACAACTTTCGCAGGCAACGCGAGACTCGCTCAATAAAATAACCCAGTCAGACTATACTCAAATGCTGGGACAGTTAGGGCTGTCCGGAAACGATATGCGTCGCGGTCCTTCGGGGGATCCAACTGCTCCAAATGCAGCAAATCGTTTCGAAGAAAAAGTAAATACATATGTTTTGCCCGATCCGCTTCAGCTGAAAAATGGTAAAAAGATAAAATCCGTATCGGAATGGTGGAACATCCGAAGACCTGAGATCGTGACAGACTTCGAGCATGAAGTATATGGCGAATTACCTAAGAACATTCCGTCAGTTAAATGGGAGACTGTTTATGTTAGAGACACCGTTGTCGGCGCGATGCCGATTCGAGAGAAGCTGCTAAAAGGTGTTGTCGACAATTCGTCATATCCATCAGTAAAAGTTGAAATCGAACTTTTACTTGCTACGCCTGTGAAAGCAGATCATCCGGTGCCTGTGGTGACCGAATTCGGATGGATTAAGAATCCATTCAATCGAAGCCCCGTGCAACCGCTTGGATTGGGATCGGCAGGCGAACCAACCTGGAAAGAGCAGTTGATCATGCGGGGATGGGGATACGCAATTCTGGTCCCTGCCAGCATCCAGGCAGATAATGGAGCTGGTCTCACACAGGGTATCATCGGACTGGTTAACAAGGGGCAGCATAGAAAACCTACCGACTGGGGATCATTGCGCGCCTGGGCCTGGGGAGCAAGCAGGGTGATTGATTACTTTGAAACGGATAAAGATGTAGACAGTAAAAGGCTCGCCATAGAAGGTCTCTCCAGATACGGTAAGGCCACAGCAGTGGCCATGGCGTTTGAACCGCGGTTCTCTCTCGCATTTATTGGATCTTCAGGCGCGGGTGGTGCCAAAATACTGCGGCGCATCTTTGGAGAGCAAATTGAAAACTTATGCTCATCATCAGAATATCATTGGTTCGCTGGTAATTTCATCAACTATGCAGCTAAGCGTACCGCCCAGGACGTCCCTGTCGATGCCCATGAGTTGATCGCTCTTTGTGCTCCGCGCCCTGTGTTCATCAGCTCGGGCTCACCGCAGGTCGAAGGACAGTGGGTAGACGCTAAAGGAATGTTCCTGGGTGGAGTTCACGCCGGACCTGTCTATCGGCTCCTGGGGAAAAAAGACCTTGGCACAACCACATTCCCGCGACTGGGAGCCGCCTTAACCGATGGCGAAATAGCTTTCCGTCAACATGCGGGCGGTCATAGCACCGGACCCAACTGGAGTACCTGGATCTCATGGGCCTGCCGTTATTGGGGCACCTGCGCCTATGAATAGGCGGAGCAGATTCTCACAAACAAATTTTCGCTGAAGGTGTAACCTCCGGATAACCTTTAAGTATTATAACTACATTTAAGGCAAATATAAATGACGTGAACAGACACCAACTGGGAGAATTCGAAGAAGTCGTGATGCTAACCGTGGGCATTCTGTATCAGGGAGCTTATGGTGTGGCCATCATAGACGAAATGCAGCAGCGTCTTGGAAGGAAAGTAAGCATCGGCGCACTGCAAACCGTACTCCGCCGCCTGGAAGACAAGGGGTACCTTTCGTCTGAGTTAGGGGAAGCAACAAGCGTACGCGGAGGCAAAAGAAAGCGTTATTTCTTCCTCACAACTCTGGGATCGCGTGTACTTAAAGAGAATCAGGAACAACGAGTAGAACTGTTCAAAGCCATACCGAGTATGGCATTTCCAAAACAATGAAGATTCCATCAAGTACACGTCCCCCGGAAATTCTCATCCGCTTCTTTCGATGGTTTTGCGATCCCATGATCGTTGAAGACATCGAGGGTGATCTCACTGAAATGTTCTCACGTGATGTGGATAGCCACTCCGTTAGGCGCGCAAACTGGTCTTTTGCTTTGAATGTACTCCGCCTCTTCAGGCGGGGGATTATACGAAAACTAAATTCATCACCTCTCTCTCATCCATCACCTATGTTTAAGAACTATTTTATCACTTCAGTTCGCTCTCTTGCCAGAAGCAAGGGATTTTCAGCGATCAACATTATCGGTCTTGCTGTGGGACTGGCCACCTTTAGTTTGATTTCATTCTACGTGTATCACGAATTAAGCTTCGATCGATATCATAAGAATGCAGACCGCATCGTACGCATCGTTGAAAATTTAAGAACGGAAAATGAACTGCTGTTTCAATCCGTCAGCTCTCCGCCGATGGGTCCTCACCTCTTAACTTATTTTCCTGAGGTGGAAAGCTACACTCGTTTTCAAAATTGGAATCTCCTGGCAGAGCGAAACGGCATCTCTTATTATGAACGTGACTCCTACATTGCCGACAGTACAGTATTCGATGTCTTCAGCTTTCAACTCATAAAGGGAGACAGGAAGACAGCGCTCCGCGAGCCATTCTCCATTGTGCTTACTGAATCTATGGCAAAAAAATATTTCGCGGATGAAGATCCCGTGGGTCAGACGATCAAGATGGACAACGATAATTTCAAGGTGACAGGCGTGATGGAGGACGTGCCTGAAAATTCCCACTTCCGATTCAGTAACCTGATATCATTCTCGACCTGGAGCCGGAACAACAAACAAGCAGAAGATCACGAGTGGTTCTGGAACGGGTTTCATACCTACGTCCTTTTACGCGATGCCGGATCAATCGAAAAAGTGCGGGCAAAAATGCAGGGCTTCATTACGCAAAATATTGAGAAAGGGGGCATGTATTACGAAGATCTTCCGCTGCAACCGCTCGCAAGCATATACATGGATACACAGCAACGTTCATGGGAAAACGGAACCCGGGGAAGCATCAATAATATTTATATCCTTTCTATAATTGCCGTGTTCATATTGCTGATTGCCTGCTTCAACTATGTCAATCTTGCTACCGCACGGGCATCGAGACGCCTGAAAGAAGTTGGATTGCGTAAGTCGCTGGGAGCCATGCGAAGAATGCTGATCGCGCAGTTTCTGGGTGAATCCATTATCGTTGCCTTCATTGCCGCGATTCTCGGTGCGCTCATCGTGTGGATCGTGCTCCCCTATTTCAGAACGATTGTCGACTCACCATTAAGTTTAACAATACTACCCAACATCTGGCTGATCATCGGAGCTGCATTCATGCTTGTATTGTTCATCGGCATCCTGGCTGGTTCATATCCTGCTTTGATTATTTCAGGATTTCAACCACTGCAAATATTCCGCCCCAGTACTAAAGGCATTTACAGCCATCAGAACTTTAGAAAGGTTCTTGTGTCAGTTCAATTTGTTATTTCAATCATGCTGGTAGCAGGAACCTTGCTCGTGCGCGATCAGATCGAGCTCGTGAAAAATCAGGACCTCGGTTTCAATATGGACGCTACCCTTGTTGTGCCTACAAACGGAGATACGGTGATCATGAACCACCTCGAGGTGGTTAAAAATGAATTGAAGGCATTACCGGGTGTGTTATCGGTCGCCGGATCCTCTACTGTACCTGGTCAATCAACAACCAATCACTATACGCAGATTGAAATGACTGACGGTAAGATGTCACCGACCAATATCAACTTCAATTTTGTTGATCATGATTTTTTCTCATCATACAAAATCAAAATGATTGCTGGCCGTGACTTCCGCCGCGACGTTAAAGCTGACGATACCACTGCTTTTATAATTAATGAAACAGCAGCGCGGGACTTTGGATGGACTCCTGAGCAGGCATTGGCTAAGAGGGTTGACCACGGCAACAAAGGAAAGATCATCGGAGTGTTCAAAGATTTTAACTATCAGTCGCTGCACAGCAAAGTGGCACCTTTGATGATTGCACTTACGTATTGGCCGAATCGCATTTCAATTCGCATCGACAATAAAGACCTCACTTCCACTATCGATCGCGTGCAACAAAAGTGGAGCGAGCTCGCGCCAAATCTTCCATTTGATTATACATTCCTCGATGTCTCCTTCGACAGACAATATAGAGCAGACCATCAGCTGAGCAAGGTAGCGGGCATCTTTACGGGACTGGCCATTTTTATTGGATGTTTGGGACTACTGGGACTCACATCCTTCGCGGTCGAGAGACGCACAAAAGAGATCGGCATTCGCAAAGTGCTGGGTGCTTCAGTGGCAGGCGTTGTAATTCTGATCGCGAAGGAATTCTTGTGGCTGATCGGCGTCGCGCTGATTCTGGCGACACCTATAACGTGGATTCTAATTAACAAATGGGAGCAAAACTTTACCCTGCAGGCTGCCATCAACCCGCTAAGATTTGTTCTGGCAGGTTTGTGCGTTTTGGTCTTTGCCTGGCTCACCATCGCGCTTCTGTCCTACCGGGCAGCGACAGCAAATCCAACAAAGGCCCTGCGCACAGAATAGCGCAGGGTACTCACCCATTTCACACAATTTTCATTTCCCTGTAACCTGACTTTTGGAGGCTGCGTCATAGAGGCAATTCTGTTCAACAATACAGGATCACATTTTAAACTGGAATTGTCTTAACGTTTAACAACAAACTTATATGGATGTCGCTGCACTTGGCGTGATGGTCCCCATCGTCGCCCTTATCGGAAGTTTTATTATGGTCGTTTACTTGAGGAAATTTGAAAACCTGGAACGTATGTCGATGATTGAAAAAGGACTTGACCCCAGTCTGTTTCGCTCGCGCAATTACAGAAATACCTCCCTGCCACTCAGGGCCTCTTTGCTGCTCATTGGTGCCGGCGTAGGACTGTTGCTGGGATATGTGTTGGACTCGGCCACTTTTATGGACGAAGTAGCGTACTTCTCGATGCTGTTTATTTGCGGAGGTGCCGGCCTGGGACTGTCCTATATCATTGAAGAGCGGAAAGCTAAAGAGAACAAAATCTAAGCGGATATGGGGGCTCTTCAGCTCATGACGATAAGTCAGCTTGCGTGTATTTCGTCCCGCTTAGGCGAAGAAAATAGCTACCTGAGGACCTGTTTACGACAACCCATCCACTGCGATGAAAGTATGTCTAGGTTTTATTGACCTTTCATTAAGGGTTTATTGAGGGTCGGTCAATATAGTGCTCCCTCGCTGGTGTGTCATTTTGTCCACTTCACTCCCAGCTCGAAGGCCATTTCAAACTCTATTGCTCCTTCTTAGTTCCGCAGTCGATCTTCCATTCACGAGCAAGGGCCAGGGTACCATCCTTGGCCTTTTCTAATACCTCGTCCTGCTTCTTGCTGTACTTGCATCCGATGTCAACGTAGCGATAGTGTGCACCATCGATGGTGAAATTGAAATGGCAGGTATTTGTCGCCTTATGCGCCTTGAAGCAGGTCAGCTGAACATCTGCCTGATCAGCCGAGGGACTGAAGCCCATGGACAGAAACAAAGCAAGGAATCCGATAACAGCGGTGCACTTCATAGATTACAATTTCACTGGCCAAATTAGCAAAATGCATAGCAATAAAAGCCATCCGGCACAAGGGCTCGAGATGGCTTTTATTTTTATGGAGGGGCACTACTCCCCTTGAATCAGAAACCTAGTATCGGTAGTACTCAGGCTTGAATGGACCTGCAACGGACACGCCGATATACTTAGCCTGACCTTCAGAAAGTTCTTCCAGCTCAACACCGATTTTCTTCAAATGCAGACGGGCAACTTTCTCATCCAGATGTTTTGGAAGCATATATACCTTGTTCTCGTACTTACCAGCATTGGTCCACAGCTCGAGCTGTGCAAGAGTCTGGTTCGTAAATGAATTCGACATTACAAAGGAAGGGTGTCCTGTTGCGCAGCCAAGGTTTACGAGACGACCTTCTGCAAGAAGAATCACCTGACGGCCATTCTTCAATGTATATAAGTCAACCTGGGGTTTAACTTCATCCTTGGATGCAGCATTCTTGTTAAGCCAGGCAACATCAATCTCGTTATCGAAGTGACCAATGTTACAAACAATAGTCTTGTCCTTCATTGATTCGAAGTGGCGGCCCAACACAATGCCGTAGTTTCCGGTAGCGGTTACTACGATGTCGGCTTCCTTCACTGCATCATCCATGCGCTTTACTGCGTAGCCATCCATAGCAGCCTGCAGGGCACAAATAGGATCGATCTCAGTTACAATTACACGCGCACCTGCACCACGAAGGGAAGCGGCAGATCCTTTACCCACATCTCCGTAACCAGCAACAACGGCAACCTTACCCGCCATCATCACATCTGTCGCACGGCGAATAGCATCAACGAGCGACTCCTTGCAACCATACTTATTATCAAACTTCGACTTCGTTACTGAGTCGTTGATATTGATTGCAGGCAATGGCAGCTTACCATTGTGCATGCGTTCGATAAGGCGATGTACACCAGTTGTTGTCTCTTCAGAGATACCTTTTATTCCGGCAACCAATTCAGGATAGCGATCCAAAACCATGTTGGTCAGGTCACCTCCGTCGTCGAGAATCATGTTGAGAGGTTTACCATCCTTGAATGCATAGAGCGTTTGCTCAATACACCAATCGAATTCCTTTTCGTTCATTCCCTTCCATGCGTACACAGGGATACCGGCAGCGGCAATGGCGGCAGCAGCGTGATCCTGAGTGGAGAAAATATTGCATGAAGACCAGGTTACTTCCGCGCCGAGTTCCACAAGCGTCTCGATCAGCACGGCGGTTTGGATCGTCATATGAAGACAGCCTGCAACGCGCGCGTTCTTCAATGGCTTTTGCTTGCCGAACTCTTCGCGAATTGCCATCAAGCCAGGCATTTCGGCCTCAGCTAATTTGATCTCTTTGCGTCCCCAAGCAGCGAGCCCGAGGTCCTTCACCTTGTAGGGTAACTTTTTCTCGTCGACAGTCATTTGAATTTGGTATTTGCTTTATTATAAGATCGGCAAAAATAACACAAAGGTTTATAAATAGCTAACTGTCAAAGCCTGGGAAAACCGGTACAGAGCCTGGACATAATAGGTACACTACTGGTAGAGAGCCTGGACAAAGCCGGTACACAACCGGTAGAGCGCCGGTAGCGAGTAGGTACACAGCCGGTTGCAAGCCGGTCGAAAGCCGATCTACTGTTGGTTCACTGTACGTTCACTGTAGGTAAGCAAATTGCGTGTCTTCAAAACACTTCCATGGTGATATGATTCACGACTTTGATGTTGATTCATAACGGTTGACGTGATTTCATAGCTGAATGGCAACGAAAGCGCAACACTGATCGTCGAACTATTGACGTGTTGTTGTTGTTGTGATCAGATAAAAACGATTTCATGAGCAATCCGGAAATAAATATCAAAGACGGGGCACTGAAAACAGGCCTTTTAAAACCTGTTATTCGAATCGATGTCGTATCTGATGTTGTTTGTCCATGGTGTTATATTGGGAAACGAAGATTGGAAAAGGCAATAAGCGAAGCATCAGACAAATACACGTTTGAAGTCGCCTATCATCCTTTTGAATTAAATCCCGGAACTCCTCAATCAGGCGTAAACCAACGCGAGCACCTGGCAGAGAAATTTGGAGGTGATGAACGATATCAATCGATTACGAATCACACATCGTCAGTTGCCGGACAGGAAGGACTCGATATGAATTTTGAAAAACAGTCCGTGCTTCCCAATACGAGAAAAGCGCACGCACTCATCTTTGCCGCCCGAAATGCCAATAAACAACTCGCGGTGACTGAAGCGTTTTTCAAGGCGTATTTTACCGACGGAGTCGACCTATCAAAAGACGCCAATCTGATTGATATTGCTGTCAAAGCTGGGCTCGATCGACCCGTTGCAGAGACCGCCATAACAAGTGAAGCATTGCTGGACTCGATCGCGTCTCAGGAAAATGAAATGCAAAAGCTCGGTATCCGTGGAGTTCCCTTTTACATTTTGAACAATGAATACGGTGTGTCTGGTGCGCAGGCGACAGATACCTTTTTGAAGGTGTTTGACGAACTGAACAAGTCCGTCGCAGTAGATGGCGACACCTGTTCAACCGAAGGTAACTGTTAACGCGGTCTGATCAATAATCGGACTTATCCTGGACAGAACTAACAGGCAGGATCGTTATTCGGTTACGACAATCGGCTACTACTATTTTTTCTTCTTAGACTTTGATTGTTCGACCGCCTTGATCAGCTCGTCCTGTTTGATCGTAGTAGTCCATAGACTTGTTTGACCATCCTTTGTACTCGTCCATACCGGAACAATAGCCCCACCGTGAACGGCGATATCCAGATAAACGCCTGCATCACTTTTATCGTCGGCCAGAAATGGTGTTTCGCTGACTACAATTGATTTAAAACTTCCCCCACTCTCTGATGAATAGGCAAGTACAACATCAGTCTGATCATCCTCATGCGCGCCGCGATCATAAAAAAGCACGTATATAAAACCTGTAGTTTGATCGATTGCCATCCGGGAACCGTATTGCTCACCTTTTGAATCTCTCTCACTCAGTTTTGATGGACTTGCCCAGTTGTCGCCATAATTGTTTGATCGGGTAAATAAAACATTCGTATCGCCTTCGCCATCTTTTTGATCTGACCACGCCAGGTAGATACAGCCATGATAGGTGCCCTTTGATTGATCCACTACCAACTGCGGCGCGTTGGTGACATTGCCATGACCGGGAACATTGATCTTCCATCCGGGCGTAATGTCGTGAACGACGATATCGTTCTCCAGCCAAATGCTTCCTGAGAGAGACCTGTCAAGATAAATCTTACCGTTATTATACCACGACACAAATGACTTTCCGTCGGCCGCAACAGCAGGTACCCCGGCCGTTGCGTATTGATTATTTTCTTCACATCCGCCTCCTACCTGCGACATCCGCATAGGCTTCGACCATTTGGTGCCATTCGATGTTGTACTCAACATGATCGTTGACTCGCACTTTCCCTCAGCGTTGTTTCCTGTTTCCGTCCAGCTAACATGCAAAGTACCCTTGGTGTCGAAAGATGCAGATGGATACTTTTGATCGCCTCCCGTTGGAGATACTGCCACAGCCGGTACCCAGGTTTTTCCATTATCACGGGATACTGAAAGCATGACGCGATATTGATTTTCCGCTTTTATCGAGTATACCGCAAAAAAGTTACCCTTCGAGTCCGGGCAAAGCGACATCCATTCAGCGCGTTCCATCCCTTCCACTGTCGTTGGTTGCCAGGTTGTGCCACCATCAGCACTCAGATAAAATGTTCCGTCTGCGCCCTTCACAACGACAAATTTCGAATCCTTCCGACTGATAGCTACCGTGGGGATGGAGCGTTTGGCAGCATCGGGCAATTTGCCGATTTCAACATTCTTATGCTGTGCCACAACAATTGACACCATGAGGCATAAGCACCCCAGGAGTGCAAACTTTGTCTTCATACTTCTACCCATACTCTTAAACTGTCTGTCTCCGATTTCGGCGATAAAATATCGACACTTCGGGAATCTATTTCTTTGAATCAATTTTGGCCTTCATCTCACCTTGTCCGCCAACTTCGACCACAGATGTACCGTAGACTTTAATGGTGGATTTAATAAAATCCTCTGCAGTTGCTTTGTAGATGTTATCAACGTACTTCTGAGGATTTCTGTCTATAAACGGAAACCACGTGCTGTGGATCTGGATCATCATACGATGACCCTTCTTAAAAGTATGTAAGACATCCTGAAGCGGAAAGTTCACATCGGTTATCTGCTCTGGCTTAAAAGGCTCAGGTTTCTCGAAGCTATTTCTGAATCGACCTCTGAATACTTCACTTCTTACCAATTGCTGGTAGCCACCCATTACGATGTTCGACGGATTGTGCTCGTAGTTAGGATGGTCAGAAGGATAGACATCGATCAGCTTAACGATGAAGTCAGCATCGGTTCCTGTCATCGACACTTTAAGTCGCGACAGGATTTCACCCGCAATTGTGACGTCATCGGACAACGGCTCAGTTTGAAATGTAAGGACATCGGGACGGCTAGACGCATGTCGCTGATCGTCGCTCATATAGCTTCGCGGCGTGAAGCCGAGGCCTTCGGTTTGCGAAGTGTATGGAACGGGTTTGGCAGGGTCGGATACGTAATCAAAGACCGCCTGCTGATCCAGTGGCGCATCGATCGATAACTTTCCATTCTCGCCAAAGTAAAGCCTGTGCCTGGGCGCATTCCTGGGAGGCCATTCTGTGTATGACTGCCACTGCTTCAGGCCGGTATCAAACATGTAGGCCTCGGCCTGATTGAACGTTCCCTCATTCTTCAGATAGTAGGCAAAAAACTTTCGTTCAACATCCCGCAGATATTTCGTGGAAAGGCTATCACCGAAGTAGATATGGTTGTGTGTTGACTTCCCGCGCTCCCGTGCCCAATCTCCATGCCCCCATGGTCCCATTACAATAGTATTGCGCGCTGAAGGACTGGTTTGCTCGACAGTTTTATAAATATTTAAAGGACCATAAAGATCTTCCGCATCAAACCAACCTCCAACAACCATCACAGCGTGTTTAATATTCTTCAGATGAGGGAGCAAATTCCGCTTTTGCCAGAAGTCATCGTAATTGGGATGATCGATTATCTGCTGCCAGAAAAAATTATCGTTGTGAAACTTGTCGGTAATATTTTTTAGCGGCCCTTGCTCGAGGAAGAATTGATAGCCATCAGCTTGCTTGAGGTCAAAGCGTTTGTATTGTTCTTCAAACCAGTTGTCTTTCGTCTGTCCGTTTTTCTGATAGCCAAACACAGCGAACGCTGTGGTGTAGCTTTCAAGGAATGCTCCCTGATGATGGAAGTCGTCGAAGAAAAAATCAGAAATAGGTGCCTGAGGTGATGATGCTTTTAACGCCGGGTGTGCATCCGGAAGAGCAGCGGCCGTATAGAACCCAGGATAAGAAATTCCAAATTGGCCAACGTTTCCGTTGTTACCCTTTACGTTCTTTACCAGCCAGTCAATCGTATCCCAGGTATCTGAGCTCTCGTCTATGGCTTGCTTGTTCTTCAGGTCATTGCCCGGAACATTAGGACGCATATTATCAAAGGTACCTTCGCTCATGTATCTGCCCCGTACGTCCTGAAATACCAGGATGTACTTGTCACGAACCAGGAATTGAGACGGGTGGCTGCCCGTTTTGAATTCGCCATAACGAGAAGCGTTGTAACACGTACGATTCATCAGGAAAGGATACTTCGATGACTTATCCTTGGGTACATACACGATCGTAAAGAGTTTGACCCCATCGCGCATAGGAATTTGATACTCGAACTTTTCATAGTTCGCGCGCATGTAAGTGGAATCTTTTTTGGCTTGCTGTCCGTAGGTGTTTATCTGAATTACGGCGAACACTAATGCAACTACTAATAGTCTTAAGGCTTTTGTAATCAAAGTTTCGTATTTTAGAAAGGGTGAAAATTAAGAATGTCCGACAAACTTTGCCGGACCGTACGCCATAAATTATTTCAATTGATAAAACCCTGTTCGTAATCGTTCGTTCATAGCATTCGAATACTTCAAAACACATATAAACACATGAAGAAAACACTGTTGATCCTGATGGTTGCCCTGACATCGGCTGCTTATGCTCAAAAGATCAAGCTGGTTGAAGGCGATCTAAGCGTGCTTAAGGACCAAAAGGGCGTAAAGACTATCTTTTCGTACGACGACATGTCGGTAGGTAAATTTCCCAAAGAGGCCGACTACATAGCAAAAAAGAAGGGCGACTACAACGCTAAGGAGCCTGGTAGTGGCGATAAATGGGAAAAAGCATGGTTCGACGACCGCAAGGAGCGTTTCGAGCCCAAATTCAGGGAATTGTTTGCGGAGTATTCAAGCATGTCGACCGTCGCTGAGGACGCGCCATACACGCTGATTTTCAAAACGACAAAGACAGAACCGGGATGGAATGTGGGCGTTACCCGCGCCCCTGCCTATATAGATGGTGAAGCCTGGATTGTGAAGAGCGATAGCCCGGATAAAGCTATAGCCAAGATTACGATTACAAAGTCTCCGGGTCGCGATGTGTTTGGCTATGACTTCGAAACAGGTGCTCGCCTTCAGGAATCCTACGCCAAGGCCGGCAAAGAGCTGGGAGCCTTTATCAAGAAAGGAGCAAAATAGTAGCAAAACCGGCTGCCAGCAGTTGCGGGTTAGCAAGGCTGGAAGTACGTTACAGAAAAGATCTCACTGGAAAGGCCGCCTCGCGGCCTTTCTGCTTTAATAGCCTGCAACTAGTTGCGGTTGTGTAATAGGGCTAACCCCACCTTGGGTATTAATACCCCAGATTTTCGAAGTCAAAAAGGACAAAATTGATAGCTCATGCAGTTCGACCCCCGAAAACTACCGTTCATCGCCAAAATAGACAACTCGTTCTGACTTGCCCCTCATTTGTATTAGACCTGGCAACCTTAAAATTATCCTGTTTATGATTAGAAATTTGATTTTGGCAGTACCGGTTGTAGCAATGCTCTGGAGCTGCGATAAGAAAGAGAGAGAAGCACTTCAAGCTCAGAACGATTCGTTACGTACAGAACTTCAGGCAAGCCAGCAGACAGCTGCTCAGCTTCAGGAAGTTGGCGTACTTATCGATTCGATCGACGCTAGCAGACAGCTTCTTCGCACTGATGTAGTTGAAGGTACTTCTTACACGGACTACAAGAGCCGTCTTCAAGCTATCAACAACCACATCCGCGAGACTGAAGAAAAGATTGCAGGTCTCGAGAAGAATCTTAAGTCCGCAAAAGGAACTTATGCGATTACTATCAAGAGGCTGAAAGCTGACCTCGAACTTAGCACACAGCAAATCACTGCGCTGCAAAGCGAAGTTGAAAAAATGCGTGGTGAAAACACACAACTTGCTAAGACTGTTACGCAGCGCGATTCCACGATCAACCAGAACCTGGAAACTATCAAAATGCGCGAGCAAGACGTAGCTACACTCGAAGCGAAAGTTGAAGAAGTGAATGCTGCATCAAAGGCTAGCCAGGCAGATCTCTACTTCGCTCAGGCACAAGCTCTCGAAACTGCTGCACATCGTACGAAATTCGCTCCACGCAAGAAAAAGAAACTCAGCGCGAAGCACTCGAGCTCTACAAACTGTCACTCTCTTTAGGCAAGAGCGAAGCTCAAGCTAAGATTGATGAACTCACTAAGGAGCTGAGCTAAAAATCTAGTCCCTGTAAACAAATGAACAAGGGCTGTCTGGACGAGACAGCCCTTTTTCTTTTACCAGGAGTAGCCTCTACCAGGATTAACCTCTTTAACGTGCAGGGATACCAGGGAGCTGCCGCGATTGTTAGCGCCTGGAGCGTTGCAGTGATGTGAGAAACTCAGAACGATAGGTCTGCCCTATTGGAATCTGGTGTTTGCCGATGACGACTGTGTTACCATCCACATACTCGAGACGATTGAGGGATATTATGAATGATTTATGAACTCTCCTGAAAATGTTCCCGGGAAGTTGTTCCTGAAGATTTTGGAGAGTTGTAAGTACGATCAACGTTGTTCTTTCAGTAAAGACCTTGACGTAGTCACCCATTCCCTCAACAAATAAGATGCTCTCGAAATCAACTTTATGCATCTTCTTATCTGCCATCAGCATGACATAATTTTCTGCCGGTGTCGTTGCCTCACGCTGATCGATAAACTTATTGACAGCCTTGAGAAACCGATCAAAAGGAAAGGGCTTTACCAGGTAATCTACTGCGCTTACTTCAAATCCTTCGGCAGCGTATTCAGGATATGCGGTCGTGAATATTACCGCGGGCGGATCCATCAGCGATCGATAGAATTGCATACCTGAAAGACGAGGCATATTGATATCCAAAAAAATAAGGTCAACACGATCATGCTGAAGAACATCTCCTGCTTCGAAAGCATTACTGCAATACCGAATACATTCGAGTCGCGGAAAGTCGTCGATGTACTTTTTAAGAATCGCCTGAGAGGCGGGCTCATCCTCGATTACCAGGCAGCTAATTCTCATCATGCAATCGGGGAAGTTTAACCTGTACTTCAAATTCAGACGCACTTTCGACTATCTTAAGAACATGTCGCCCCTTGTACACCAATTCCAGCCTCTTCATAATATTTTTGAGACCGAATCCTCCTTCCGATACTGAGTTATCATTTTGTGATCGGTTATTAGTGATCAGGAACTCAACTCCTTCTGAACTGGTTCGCAAATCAATTGTGACATACGTGTTTTGTGTCTCAACATGTGTCCCATGCTTGAAGCTGTTTTCAATTAGCGGGAGAAACACCATGGGCATCACCTGAAATGCAGGATCAATGTCCTTCACATTAAATTCAATCTTTGTTGAGGCATGCACTCTGTAATGCTGAAGACCAATATAGTTTTTGATCATCTCCACCTCCGATCCAAGTGGTACAGTTTTTTTACTCGCCTCGTAAATAACATACTTGAGCATATCCGATAATTGCATGATCGCGGCTGGTGCGTCTTTTGACTCCTGCAATGAAAGCGAATAAAGAACACTAAGACTGTTAAAAAGAAAATGCGGATTCACCTGATTCGTCAAGGACTGCAACTCCGCAGCTACTCTTTCCTTTTCTAACAAGATAGCCGATTGACGAGTCTCCTGCAATTGAAACCATTCCAGTGTAAGCTGGATAAGTGTCGCCAATGCCACCAGTGATCCAAAAAACTTCAGAAGGTCCAACAGGCTGTAATACGCTATGAAATAATAGCCCGGCAGAATGAAGTCTATCAACTTATCAAATAACAAGTAGTTAAAATATGCCGATGCCAGTGTTACTGCACAGACCGATAGAACATAGTAGTAATAACGCCTTGCCTGGAGAAACTTCGGGATGAGGTAATAAGCATTGGCCCAAACGGCAACCATCATGGTGCTCATGAAAATTCCCGTGTATATGTAGTCTATACTGTGCCAGGTACCCGATGTCGAAAAGATATTTAAGAATACGAAGTATGTTGAAATCCAGAAGGCGAGCTGGATGTAAACGGATTTAAAGAGAGCGACTGGCAACGATATCCTCAATCGATATGCGCTGTTTGTACCCTTCGTGTCTAGCGCATCAATTTCAACCATACTGTATTGTCGTCTATAAAGGCATTATCTTCATCGCCATACTTGACAATGAATTTCTGAAGTTCTTGCGTTGACGCTGTCAGCACATAATTAAGATCGCTGTCGTCCTCAACATTTACATCGCGCACCACCTCATGTGATATCTTGATTTTGTTTTGAGTAAAAAGCGAACGCAGCCATTTTTCATTCAGCCATCTGATTTGAACTTCGTTATTGGATAACTTTACAACACGCGCGATAGTATGCGCGGGTATCAAATGCATGTTGAACATCATGTCATTGGCCTGGCTATCGTTCGCTACGGGAAAGAAATCCAGGTATAGCTGTTCGTTCAAACTGAACAGGTGTGCGATAAAAATCTCTTCGGGCTGTTCACTGTCTCTGTAGTGTCTTAGCTCGTAGGTTATATTGCTTTCCTTCACAGGAGCAATCTGCCAGTGATTGCCATCCTGATCTGTCCAGTGATTGATCAACTCCTTCTTAAACACAACGTCTTTTGACGTGTAGAAGGGATGTAACGACTTTACGATGCATCCCTGAAGGAGGAATAACGATCCAACAAAAATTACCAGTGCTCGTCTCATATGTCTTTCTGATTAATGTTAACGAAAGTTGAGACAATGAAACGGTTCCGTGAATTTTTTTCGATCAACGCGGTCTGCGCATCGGTGAACACAGACCCGACTGCGTGTTTGACAGACACGCCATCACCGTTGCAAGAATCAGGAATCTACAATACTATCTGCGTCGGCCTCCCCCGCCACCCATGCGTGCACCGCCCCCACCTCCACCACGGTAAGAGCCTCCCATATTTCCGCCGCGATTCATCTGATTGAAGCTATCATTCTGCTGAGTGCTTCGCTGGCGATTTTGATAGTCGCGGTTCATCTGCTGCGACTGTTGCGTTTGCTTCCACTGATTTCCATCGCGCTGGTTCCAGGTGCCGTTGTCATTTCTTTGATAAACATTGCCATTCTTGTCAGAATAAACATTGTTATCACGAGGCCTCTCCGCTTTGTTTGGAAGCTGAGAAGCGCCGGCATTGTTGTTACCTGGATTGCGCTGTGCATCGCGGGTCGTTGCACCGGGATTCTGTCCGCGTTGCGCGTCCCTGGTCGATACTGATGGATTCTGACCGCGCTGCACATCCCGCGTCGACGCTGAAGTATTTCGGTCTCCACGCTTCACATCACGTGTGCTCACATCGTTACGGTTGTTGTAGATATTATTTGACCGATCAATATTGATGTCACCATAATGATTGATCTGTACAGGACGACCGCCGTACATGCCACCGCGATAAGGTGGATAATATGGCGGGCGATACATGGGAGGGCCCCAATATCCACCTCCGCCATAGAAGCTCATGCTAAACCAACCGGCACTGTAATGAAAGCCCATTCCCCATCCTGTCCATGGATTGTAGTGCATACTGAATCCAAAAGTTACAGGACGCGGATAGTAATAAGGCCCGTACCAGGGTGAGTAATAATAACCGGTGCCATAAACAACGGTTGGGCCATATACGTAACAACCCATGTATCCTGGAGTATATCCGACATAAACAACTTCAGGAGTTGACTCGTAGATATAAACATACTTCACATTGTACGCCGGCGAACTCGCGGGTATCTTGTCAACTTCTTTTGGCCTCTCATCGCTTACCTTCCACGGCCCTTTAGCAGCACTTGATTCAAACCAGACTCCATTGTCGACACAGTAATACTTTTTGCCCTGCTTCAAAACTGTACTGCTGGTATTCATCGCGAGCTCAAGTGAAGTTCCTTCAATCGCTTCGAATTTTGGTTCACCATCGTACGTGACCGTACATGTAGCCTTCTTCCTGTCGACTTTTGCCGTCTGAGGTACCTGCGCGTCATGAATGGCATCAGTACTGGCAGGTGTACCCGCTACGCTCGACAACACATTGTCCTTGTCTGATCCCTCAGGTATCTTAGCAAAATCAGCAGGTAACTTGTCCGATGCAACGTACTTCCATGGACCTTCAAGCTTGTTCGCGGTATACCAGCGCCCTGACAGAAGAACATAGTACAACTGATCGTCTACACTCTTAAATATGTTGTCGTCAGAGTTCTTGACATAAAGCAAATTTGTACCGTCTATGTTCGCAAAAGATGCTGCTCCCTTACTTTGAATCAGCTCGGCGGGCTTAGTGCTTACGCGAATGGCAGGCGGTCCTGAATCAGGTGCCTGTTCACTTTCCTTAGGTTGTTTGTCCTTCGCCTGCTCCTTTAGCTGCTTATCAATGGCAGCAATTGATTTGGGAAGTGTTGTTATCGGCATGTAGCCCTCCGTTGCACTTGACGATGCATACCAATACTTCCCGCCGCTCAGATAGTATTTTTTATCCGTCGGATCCTGCACGATGAGAAACGCAGTATTGATCACTCGTTTCATTTTCAGATTTTTATCATCCTGAAGTTTAGGCTCACCATCGATGAGAATTAACAATGTTTCATTTGCCTCATATATGATCGTTGGTGGGTCATGCTTCAGATCATCCCCGGAACTCACCTGCTCCTGTTCAATTGTCGCAGTTAGGTCGGCAATGGAGCCAGATATTTCCCATTTGGGTATTTCGGTTTCAAGGAGCGTACGCAACTTGCCCATACGTGTGGTGTCCTGAATGCCGGGCAATTTCACGTCCGTGATGAGTATCGATTCGAGTGTAAACGTGCGATCATCCCGATCTGTCAGTATGGTTGCCGTAAACCAGGCCACTCCGAACAAAGGGTCGGTGGAAGATTTGTCCTGCGACGAAAAAGCTGCGCGCCCTTTCACCTTGTCGCCGTGTAATGACTCGGGTTGAGGTTGATAGATGGTAATCACAGTTCCACTCGGTGCTGTAATCTCTTTGGGCCATTGCGCCCACGCCGCAGTTGTCATCAGAAAACAGAATAACGGCAGCAACAATTTCGGCAATTGCTTCATGACAGGGGTATTTTGGGAGTTAATATCGTTATGTTTTTCGACTACTGCTTCATTGTGCCAGGGATTCTTAAGAACTAAGAACGGCTGTCAATAAAACGTTTGGGTTTGCGGCTCTTGCCAATAAGCTGAAGCTTGTCCATTTCAGCCTGCGTTACAAACATAATTGTAGGCGCAACCCGTAAGCGTGACTTAAAAACTTCCAACAATCGTCCGGTTGCGGTCTCCTGCGCATTTTCCTTCACCAGCAAATGAAGTCGCAATTCGTCGGTTCCCAGTCGACCGCTGACGACTTCAACAACATAGTCGATAACATCTCCAACTTCGTTGAGCGCATCGAATACCCCGGGAGGATATACCGTTGTCCCCTTCAACTTGATCATTTGTTGCTTCCGTCCAAGCACGGGACCAAGCCGCATTGTATTGCGGCCGCACTTACAAAGATCCTGGTAAGCGGCAGCGATATCACCCGTTTTATAGCGAAGCAACGGCATAGCTTCCACGCCTAATGTCGTGATGGTAATTTCTCCGGGCGTTCCCATGGGAACAGACTCTCCTGCATCGTTGAGTATCTCAACATAGATCAATTCCGGATGATGATGCCCCCCACGACCATGTTCACATTCCGTGAACGCGGTTTGCATTTCTGTTGATGCATAGGTCCCATATAATGCCACATCCCACGATTCCTTGATCCTGCTGCCCAGTATGTTCAGCTGCAAGTCTGACGTACGAAGGGCCTCACCAATACAAATCACTTTTTTCACACTGCTTGTTGCCAGGTTGATACCCTGAGCATGCGCGTATTCGATAAGCTTAATGAGGAACGAAGGTACAGCAACAAGTGCCGTTGGTCTGAGCCGTTGGATAATATCCCATTGCATCGACGGAAGACCTGGCCCTACCCGAATTAATCCAGCGCCAAGTTTTCGAATTCCCTCATAATATGCCATACCCGCCATGAATTGCCTGTCAAGCGTGAGCATTAGCTGGTAAAGATCATTGGCGGTTCCATCAGCACATGTAAACGATATACACTCGTTGTATGCAAGACGCTGAAGGTCATTTTCAGTTAGAGCAACCGTAACCGGATTACCCAACGTTCCGGACGTACTGGTATACTCAACGATACGGCTGGGCGGAACAGCAAGAAACTCCCAATTGTGATTGTGGAATTCGTCTTTGCTTGTCGTCGGAAAAAGTGTGAGATCATCTAAACTGCGGAACGCGTTTACATTGACACCCATTGCGGCAAACACTTTCTGGTAGTAGGGCGAATGCTCTGCTACATGCGCCAGCAACTGCCTTACTTTTTCCTCCTGGAATCGCCGGATGTCGGAAGCCGATTGTCTCTCTATTTCAGGTATGATCGTCATTGCTCGATGATTACTACAGCACACGCCGTCGATTTAAGGTGTGACAATGTCACGTGAATGCGATTCCAATTGTTCTTGATTGCCTCCTCCTGATAAACACCGCTAAGTCGCAGCGATGGTTTGCCGGACGCTTCATTCACCACCTCAATTTTTGAAAGCTCGTAGCCCAACAAGAGCCCGTGACCAGTCGCCTTCAGAAACGCCTCCTTCGCCGCAAAGCGAGCGGCATAGTTCTCTCCTTTGTTCGCCTGGTTCTCGCACCATTCGATTTCGTCTCTGGAAAAAACCGAAGTCTTGAATGCCTCATTTTTTTCGATCTTCGTCTGAACGCGATCAACCTCTATCATGTCAATGCCGATACCAACAATCATTGCATTTGCTCTTTGCATTCGGCTATCTGCCGTTCCATGTATTCACGCTCCTGTACTGTGGCGACTTCCTGCTTAAGGCCCTCTGAAAACACTTCAGCAGCCCTGGCCCACTCTTTTTTGCCAAGATAATAATCGCCTGCGAGCATATAACTATGATATGAACGAGGATTCCAGGCAACAATACTATCCGGATTGAGGTCGGTGCGGGGCGCAAACGGGAAACGGTACACATGAAACTTCAGGTATCGGCGATACTCTGGCGTTTGTGTAAACGGATCAGCCGCTATCGTGCGATTAGATTCATAAATTTCATCGTTGGTGGTCGGCTGAAGTGACAACACTTTCGTCAGGTCATAACAAACATACTTACCCAACTGCCAGGGTGCGGTAGAGATCCATACAAGACGCTTTTCTGGTTCAAAGATGATTGAATGATGAGCGACCAGTTGATTGACCAGCTTTTCATTCCCCATACCAATGTCAGCGCCCTCGAGGCCTTTTTGATCGCGGAGTATATTGGCCGTCTTTTCAACGGAGTTCTTATCGATCGCCGCCAGCAATTCAGCGACGCGCGCATAGCGATAGGGTGATGCACTAGTCCTGATGTGTTCCTGGTTCAATTCGGTAGCCCCAAGCTTTGTACCCCGGAAATGATTGGTGGAAATGATTTGCCCGAAGGTCGGCTCAACCAGGTCAATACCCTCGATGCCTTTTTCGATTACTGCTGCCTTCCTATCCTTCGCGGAACCTATCAGGAATGATTCGGCCACAAACATTTGCCTCTTTTCCGCGATGGCATAAGCTTCTTTTATCGTAGACGCGTATTGTAATATCTCTCTGGCAACCAACGAAACTGGAGTGGCACTCGCAGAAGGGATATCAGATTTTGCCGCATTGATCGTTACAGTAAGGCCCTGATCATTCATCCCTGAAACGACACCTGTCATCCCACCGAAGGTTACCATCATAAACCCAAAGCCTTCAGTCGGCTTATAAAAAGCGATGATCTTGTCTCGCGCAAAATCGTCACCCACATAAAAGTCAAAGTTTCTTCCCACAATCAATGTGCTATCCTGTGATCTTTCATTCCATGTAGCGAATGAAGTACACCCTACCAGCGACATGTTTTGTAGTGCATGGCCTATGTCGTGAGCTGCATGATAATTGAGTATGCGTTCATAGGGGGTTCCTATATCATCGAAAGTATGTGACGCCGACTGTGAAACTCCATAGATCTCATCTTTGTATTCATCGATAACATAGTTAGGAAGGTCCCGATTAAACCATCCTATGAAGTACTTTAACATGCCCCGGTAAAATCCACTGGGTACGAGTCGCTGAATCTGAGAAGTGAAAGCCTCTTCCTGGTACTGGACCAATGAACGTGTAAGTTTTCCGTTTGCGAGTCCGCGTTCGAAAGCATCACCCTCGACGTATAATTCGTAAAGACCACTCTCACTATGTCTGAACCAGTTGTTTCCGAGACGTTGCAGACCGGGCACCGGTTCCTGCACTACGGCAGCCGTGTCCTGCAAACTTAATCCTTCTGGAGGAGGTACACTGGAAACTGCTCTCGCGTAGATCATCACCAGCACGATCAGTACTGTCAAGACCCCGAGTATCCACAATATCGTTCGAAGCATTCGATCCCGCATCTCCTATCCTTTCCTTATTTTTTCTATCAATGCATCCAACCCCAGTAGCTGTGCGCATGTAACCACCGCACTCAACGTAACGCCGAGAACACCGTGCATATTCACATTCTGTCCCGTTAACAACAGATTGGGAATTTTCGTGCGCGGAGAAATCTTTGACCTCAATGGTTCCCGATAGTCGCGCGCCACACCATAAATAGATCCATCGTCGGTGCCTATGTAGTCGCGGGCCGTTAATGGCGTCGCGGTCGTATACGATTTAATGGCCTGTTTGAAGCCGGGTATTTTCCTCTCTACGGCATCAAAAAGCTGCTGGGCCTTTCTTTCCTTGAATGCGTTGTAGGCTTCTCCTCTGGTCGATTCAAAGTCGACGGTATTAAACGTCTCTGTCCATTCTTTAACCTCGTCAAAACGCATGTATGCCATAATGGTGATGCCTTCTGCAAATTCCATTTGTCTGGATGTCGCGGAATAAAAGATCGCGTAGCTCTGTGGCCAGTTTTCGTCTGTGTAGTTCATACCACACCAGGCATCATTCTGTTCGAGCACATACAGGTTAGTGTTCATGTAGGGAAGCGATTGCTCCTTCATGACAACGTTGGCGTAGAAAAACGAAATGGTATTCTCCAGATTTGAAATGCGATTCTTGAATGCCCCACGAAACTTGTCCGTCTCTGTCATCTGCAAAGTCTGGGCGGGATGGACATTCGAAATGAAAAAGTCGCCTTTAAAGCGTCGGCCGTCTTCACATTCCGCGTATGCAATCTTCCCGTCTTCTTCCTTTAATCTGGTGACGTTTGCATGACGAATCACCTGGCCTCCCCGTTGCGTTATTTCCCGGGCCAGGTAACGGGCGATCTGGCTACCTCCGTCGACAAACTTCCAGGAACTTTCCAGATAGTGATTGATAATAAGCGCATAGGGCGCCAGTGGTGTCTTGTCGGGCTCACCAGCGTATAGCAGGCTGCTGCCCGCCAGAACATTGATCAGCTTTTGATTCTTAGTGATCGATTGGAGAAATTTCAACAAGCTGATCCCGTGTGCACCTTCAAGGTTGGCATAGTTGCCTGTATTCACGCCATACAATGGAAAGCTGTCGCACACATCGCGAATACCCTGACAGAATGCACGGAGCGAAGTTTCTTCATCGGGAAAATGCTGCAGCAACTGTTGAACGAAGTTTTCGTATCCCTGCGCAAACTTGTAAACGACCGGATCTCCGTCAAGCATGATGGCGTCGAAACAATCTATGGCCATGCGTCTGATCCGCACCTTATCCATTATGCCAAGATAGCTGAACAGAATGTTGAGATTTTGCCCCTTCTCAAGTCCACCTACATAATGGATACCCGTATCAAATATTACCCGATCCCTTACGAAGATCTGCAACATCCCCCCTATCTGCTTATTCTTTTCGAGCACAGTTACCCGATGCCCTTCTTTCGCAAGAATAACTCCGCATACGAGTCCGCCCAATCCACTACCAATGATGACGGTTTCCTGATTTGAATTGCTCATGGCTTATCCGACGCTGGAATTTTCTTTCGCAACACAAAAATAACATTCGATGTAAACTTTGCCTGATCGATCACCTCAATCGTCATATCGGATGCCACCTCACGAATATGCGCCCCGGACACAAAATGAAGTTTGTTTACCGCTTTGTTGAACCCAAGCAGATTGACCGAAAAGAATTCTGTCATCCGCGTCCCTTTGTGGCGTTCTCCAAGATCAACATTACCATCACGGATGATGAGTACTCCATGCTCAGACAACGCATCAATGCATCGCCTGATCAAAGCGTCCTGCGCTTCGTGTGGTAAATAGTGCAGAACATCACTGATCACAATACCATCCACGGCTCCCTGCTCCAGGGGGTACGTGGTAACATCGCCATGAACGAACTCCAAACGACCCGTTCTTGAGTAGCCATGCTGTGCCGTTTCAATTTTGCCCTCGTCATAGTCAACACCAGTAATTGTCCGTTCCCCGCTCATAAACTGAAGCATGTAACTGAGGTATCCGTAACCGCAGCCAAGATCAACGATGCGGCCCGATGAAGGAAGTATCTTATCGAAGAGCACATAGTTACCCTCTAATTGGGTCTTTATTCTGGTGTACCACTCCAACACCGGACCCTTGTACAAAAAGTTGGATAGCAATTTCTGACGATAATACACTGGGGTTCGCTCTGAGATGGATAGGCTGGTGAAGGCTGCCTTAAAATAACGGCTCACTGCTTTTGTTCGGGCGGCGTAACCATCACCGAACGACAAATCGTCTGGCATGATAAGCGGAAGGAAGTTAATTGACAGAATGGTTTTATTAATATAAAACGTTCCTTTTGGTATTGCGTCAGCAGCACCGTGAATCAGCAACGGTCGAATGGGCAGATTCAGTTTTTCCGCCAGGTAAAAAGCACCCTTATGGAACCGGCCAATCGTTCCATCATCTGACCTCTTACCCTCTGGAAACACAACAATGCTATACCCTTCTGCAACCCTGGCCTGGAACCGACTCACACTATCCTCAGCACCTTCAGTCACCGGATAATAATCTGCCAGCCGCACTACTCCGCCAAAGACTGGTGATGCCCACACCCATTTATTAGTGAGCAACAAAAGTTTAGGATGCAGCATAGTCACTAATAGAATATCGAGCAGGGATCCATGATTGGCAATAATCACACTTGGTTGCGCGAACGTGTTGCGATCAAGCCCGTATATATTCTTTCTCAGACTTGGTGTGATATAAATGAGAAATCTATTGCTGTAGCAAATTGCTACGTGAACAATGTACCGGGCGACTCGTCTTGCCCCTGGAATGATGCTTAACAAAATGCCCAGGACAGTAATTGACAGCGAGCCAATCACAAAAAATGTAAAAGTTGAAAAAGTACGAAGTGTTCCCAGCCATGTTCTTGGAGAAAGTCCTCTTGCGACACGCCGGGTGATCAGCCATCGGAACAAATACGGCTCAATAAGCTGTGACATAATCAACACGCACACAATGCCGATAATCGAGATTGCTGCTATTGATCTCAACGCAGGATGCTGGGCAAAAATAAGTACGCCAAGTCCGGCGATTGTTGCCAGCGAAGAAATAACAATCGAATCACGAATGGACGTCATGTTCTCCTTGCCGGTTCGATATTGCTGAAGCATACCATCCATGACAAAAATGGCATAGTCATCTCCAAGGCCAAAGATGAAAGTGGATACCATCACATTGACAATATTAAACTCGATGTTAAGCAGCGCCATTATACCCAGGATCCAAATCCAGGTAATAAACATGGGTACAAAAGTGATGAGCGTGAGTTCGATTCGTCCAAAGGATAGAAACAAGGCGGCAAACACAAGCACTGCTGTCACCATCACAATGAAATCAAAGTCGGAATGAACGTATTCAACGAACATGTTAGCAAGCATCTGCCGGTCGACCGCTCCGCTGGGAGTTCTGCTAAATGCATCAATGACCTGTGCTTTGTTGGCTGGTGCAGCCTGTGCCAGCGATATGATCACATCACCCTGGCCCCCGGTAATTATAAAGTTCTCAAACAGTGCTTCGCGGACAGGCTGAAGCGTTGCAAAAGTTGTTGAGGTATAGGACTTGTTAACCAGAGAATCAAAATTCTGAATTACCATTGGCGAAAACTTCAACTTCGCTCCTTCCTGGCGTACCACCGCCAATGTGCGGGCTCGTCGGGCCTCGTTCCAATAATTTTCCCATCGTTCAATACGAATACGCTGCAGCGAATCCGAAACAAGCAATAGCGCCGGCGTTGTAAACCTTGTGACAATTCCCTTTTTGCTGAGCGACTCTAATAGTGGTCGCGCCATTTCAGCTTTTCTTAGCGCATGTTCCAAAGTTGATCCGCGGGACACCACGTAGACAGAACCCAAAGATCCCTTGTTAATGTTTTCCAACTGTCGTTGAGCCGCTCGCGTTGATTCGTTCATGAAATTCAACTTACTCATGTCCGTATTAAACCGAACATCTCCGGCAAACCAGAAAAAAACAACGGTAAGCGCAACAACTAATCCAAGTGCAGGTTTCTTTACCCACGGCGCTAATACGATCTTCTGTAAGGGATGCGCGCGATGTGAATTGTCTCTGAACATATCAGGTTGAACGATATGAGGCAAGATCACCAGGGTGCAGAACGCGGCGCCAATCAAACTAAAGGCTGCAAACAGTCCAATGTCCTGCAACACAGAGGCATTGACAAATTGAAGACAGAAAAAAGCAAGTACCGTCGTGGCTCCACCAATGGTGAGTGGCCATGCAAGCTCACCAATTACCACGCGTACGTTTCTCACATGCGACATGTGTACAAGGAAATGCAGCGCGTAGTTTACGGCAATACCCAATATGACTGAGCCTGCTGCCAATGCCAATACAGACACCGAGCCCTTCACCAGATAGATACAGCAAAGTGCGAACAAACCACCGAAGACTACCGGCACCAGAATCAAGAACGGTGCGCGCTTCCTTCGGAAATAGCCAACCAGAAGGACAGCTATCAATACGATCATGATCGTAATCGTGAGAAGACTATCCTTTCGCAATTGATTTGCGTTTCCAACAGCAACCGAGGTGCCACCGAAGTACGTCACCCTGATGTCGGGATGGCGCTTCGACATATCACTGATCAATTCGTCCAGATCGTGCAAAAAAACAGCGTTGTGTCTGGTGTCCTGTGGGTCGAACTCGGGTTCAACGAACATCATGAGCGTACGCCGATCCCGCGTTACGATGTAATCATCGAACAGATCATAGTTGGGATCAAACTGCAGTTGCTGCAGCTTACGCAAAACCAGAAATGAATATCCCAGTGGATCGTTCACAATGACCCGCTTCAGTGCAAGTCCCGAGGGCGAGACAAGCCGACGATAGTTTGCTTCGAGAACGGCCGGTACGTTTTCGTCGCGGCTGATTGAATCCAGCACAGCGAAATCGCGATCGTCCAGAAAAATCGGAAGATGTTGATGGATAATATTGTAAAGGACTAACAGCTGATCCTCGCCTACACGCCCCGACACCTCCTTCACGTACGGCTTCAGCTTTTCGTTCAGCTGGCTCTCCAGTTCTCCGGCAACAACGACCAGACTATCAGGTATCGGAGTTGCCGTTGTATCGGCCTGCCCAACCATGAGCACAAGGCGTTCAACGAATCGAGATCGCTGAAAGACATCACGAAGGTCTTTTACTCTTGGGTCGTCGGGAAAAATACGACTGATGTCTTCTTCAATATCAATGCGCGAGGCACCAAGCGCCATCAGGGCAATTACGACCGCGACGCCCGTCCAGAACAAAGAACGATGAATACGGAAATAGTCATATAGTTTAACAAACACCATGGCTACCTTCCCGATGAGGTCTTTCTAAAGGTTTTCAGAACGACGTATGTGATGGCACCTCCCAGTGCCCCGGCTACTACGGCAAGTGTGACAGCGCCTAAAATATATTGAACCAGATTGTTCATGACGCTATCCAAAGTCAATTCCTGATCAAAAGATATTCGTTGCCCGCGATCTCCCATCCACAGCGCCCCGCATAAATGACTCAGATATATGACTATCGGAATCATCGGAGGAATGCTGACATTCGCCGCGATGATAACCAGCATTTTATTCAATCTGAATATGAAAGAAACCGCTATGGCGATAAGCATTTGAAATCCCCACACAGGAAATATCCCCATGAAGATTCCGAAGCCTACTGAAAAAGACTTCAGTGCATTCGACTCGTCGGGATTGAGAAGCTGCTCGCGGAAGAGCTGTCTGATGTTTTTTTTTTAATCGCCCGCCATGCGTCGCGTGGCTTGATGTATAACAGCGCTATGGTTACGAGCACGGTGTTGAGTATCGATATGCGTGTAAAATCCTTGAAAGGCCGGAAATGCGTGATGCGTTTGCCCTTCTCAGGGTAGAATACTTTCACCGGTACATTCACAACAGGAATTCCATCCCATGATGAACGAACGAGTACCTCGATCTCAAATTCGAACTTGCGTGTATGGAAATTGATGTTCCGCATGCGGCGTATCGGATACAATCGATAACCGCTCTGCGTGTCCTGCATTCTGATCCCGGTCGTAACCCAAAACCAGAAGTTCGAAAACTTATTGCCAAAACTACTTTTACCAGGAACAGTGGTTTGATCCATGTTCCTCGCACCAACAATTATAGCCTCGGGAATTTCTTTGAAAGCCGTCAGCAGAGAAGGCAGGTCAGCGGCAAAGTGCTGTCCGTCTGAATCCATTGTAATGGCGTAGTCGAATCCTTCCGACAGAGCGAACGCGAACCCGGTACGCAGCGCATATCCTTTGCCGCGATTCTTTTCGTAGCTCACTTTGCGTACATCGGAAAACTGTTCAAGGATTCGGCTGGTAGAATCCGTAGATCCATCGTTGACAACGATCAATTGTTCTGTGTAAGACAATACATCATTCACGACGCGCTCAAGTGTTTGAGCATTGTTATACGTCGGAATCAGTACGCATATCTTGTGAAGTCGAAACAGAGATCGTATTTCAGCGTGCTCCATCAACTGAAAGTCATCGTTGCCTTCAATTTGAAAAAAGTAACAGCGGCAGCAAAAAGTGTTGCGTTCACAGTATAGTGATCTGGATGTTCTGCATAGCTGATATCCACGTCAACTTCGCTGTTTTGATTTGGATTGATTACCGACAGAAATTTCATTGAATCTGCGGCAGTGAGTTTAAGGTCTTTACCCGACATCACTTCCATGATCTCACGTATGATCTGCATCATACAAACTCCTGGTACAATCGGTAGGCCCGGAAAATGCCCCTCGAGGATGCTATGATCCTTGTTGATCGAGATCTTCGCCTTAATGGCACCCGGCACAGGTTCGAATTGAGCCATTGTATAAAAATCATTCAACAAGATCATTCCTTTTCGATACGGTTCAGTTTAATCTGCATGTCGAACGTATGATGCTGCAACATCAGCTGCGACGGCATCGGATAGCTGGTACCCGTAACATCAACGGATACAACCCGCTTTCTGTCAGATCCTCTTTCCATCCTGCGTAAAGAAGCACAATCTTTGCTCGTTATGAAATAGTAGCTTTCTTTTTTTTGCCGGGCTTGAAAATACACCTCCTCACCTGCTATTGACTGTGAAATCTGGCTACGCTGGAAAGGAAGACCAATGATCAGGGAGAAGTCCTTACCAAGGGTAACGAGCACTGGTTTACGATTCAATTGCCTGATGGCATGATGAACCGTCATTGAACCATCTTTTTGAAAGCCCAAGTCAATAAATGTTACGCCTGCCTCATTAGTAAAGACTGCTCGCCAAGAACTATCCGCCATCGCCTTGATCACCAACAAGCCACTAAGATGATGACCGGTAACATCGATGCTCGCCTTGTATAGAGATGACGTTGTCAGGTATGGGATCACGGGAACGCAAGCCTGGTCCTGCGCCTTAGGCACAAGCGCGCTATAGTCAGACTTACACTGGACCAGCAGAAAGACAAGCGCACTATAAATTAAATACCGCATCCGCTACTGGAGTATTAAGTTTGCGGTCAATGAAATAAATCGTTGTCTTATCGCCACCGGGCTCGTTCATTTCGATAGAAGACGCAACATAGTCGGCCTTTCGAATAGTGAGGTGGATAAGCTGAAAGAACTCGCGCAATGCTTTCGAAGTTGGTGTCAGTTCGAGCAGATAGTTGTCGCCGTTCTCGAACACGCGATGGCTGAAGTCCTTACTGTCCAGGATTGTTCCCTGCACACAATCGATCATGATTCTGTTCACCTGCTGAAACAATTTATTGGACCTCATGTTCACCTGAGTTTGCTTATCGCCGTCACGAACGGTCATCTTGTCGCCGTTCAATACCATCGTATAGGAAAACGGCGACTGATATTCAATCCTGACTTTGTTCGTGCGTTTAAACCAGAATTGACCGCGCGATTGAATAGTTTCGGTCAGCGCACTCAAAACCTTCTCCTGACGAAAGGCGCTTTCAATAGATTGTATTTTGGCAGACTCCCGTGAAAATGATTGGCGGAATGCCGCAACATCTTTAACAGCTGTATATCCCTTGGGTTGCGCTAAGGCGTCAGGAGAACCCACGACACATATGATCGCCATCATCAAACAGAAACGTACCTTCCCTACATCACACTTCGGCATACGACTTTTCATTTAACAGCTGATCAACTCTAACAATTTTTAAACCAAGTGACGAGATCTTATTGAGCAGGTCCGGAAGAATATCCATTGTACACCGTCCGTGATCATGCAACAAAATAATATCGCCACCTTTCAACGAACGAGTGATGCGGGTGAGCAGGCGATTCCTGTCTTCGATGACAGTATCGAATGACCGTATGCTCCATCCAACGGTCACATATTTCCCCTTCCTTACTGCCGTCGCCACCATTGGATTTGTAACTCCATATGGCGGCCGGAAATAAATAGGTTTTAATCCAATGGCCTGTTCAATTACGACATCAGTATCCGCTAGTTCCTTCGTTATGGACGACGGTAGCTGCAAATCAAAAGTTGCTCCATGAAAATAACTGTGATTCGCTACCAAATGTCCTTCTCCATGCATCCTATTTACAAGCTGAGGATGCGCCTGAACACGTTTACCAATACAGAAGAATGCTGCTGGTGCTTTATGGCGCTGCAATATCTCCAGAATCTTGTCTGTACGACCCGCAACTGGCCCGTCGTCGAAGGTAATGGCTACGGAACGTGACTCCACAGAGCCACGCCAGCGAACGGGAAGATAGTATTGTGCGGAGAGCACAGAACTTCCATATACCTGCACTGCAATGTAAATCAAACACCACGCAGCATAGACCCATCCGGAAACAGATATCCATTGCCCGGCCACAATAAGAGCAGCCAACACGATCAGGAATATCCAGTTTACGATTTTAGACATCACGTTGCCGAGAGCAGGATGAGAGAATGATAGGTGTCAAGATACCGGTTATAAATGAGAATCTTTTTGGGCTGCCGTTGCCTGTCGCGTTGAACAACAACTGCGGGCAGATGCCCTCCCTGTATAGACCGGCATGCGATTGCCATTGCTATTGCCTGTGCTCCGGGAAACTCCCCGGTAAGATGTTTGAACACAGCGTGTGATGAAGTTCCGAAATGCTTTTCGAGCAATGCATCGATGCCGTGATCAGCAGCAGCATCGCCGCATTTTCCGGAGAAGACAACATCGATATCATCCGGGTTTGTCATATGCGCCCTAAGAAACTGCGAAATGCCGGCTTCCAATTCCGCATCAGATGATTTATAGAAAGATTGTACACCTCTTAGCTCCACAGCTCCGGGATTAGCGCTGCTGCTCAGCAGAAAATACGCGGCGCCTTCGCCGTTCAAGGTGCCATGCCCACCGGAATCGAACAAGCTCAAACTACCGGGGTTGCTGCGTCTGTACAAATCAAATCGTCGCAGGACGTCATGGCTAATATCCGTGACTTCATCTGCCGCTCCGGCCAGTAGCCGTTGGGTGGGATCATCGGCAATCATCATCAGCGCATCACTCAAAGCATTTTCAAACGACAATCCGCGCTGGGTGTACGTTTGATTATAACCCTGGCATTGTAGTAACAACGCAAGCTGTGATCCAATAGTGTTGTGAGTCGATTGTATGAACGGTGTTGGATTCAGGGCATGCTCATTGTTCTCGATCATCTTGGATAAGAAAATGCCTGTATCATCGAGACATCCGTACCCGGTACCGGTTATGATCCCATCCGGCACCTTTATTCCGGCTTCACGCAGTGCATCAAGGCCGGCAGCCATTCCCATTCTGATGATTCGACTCATACGCCGAAGCTGCCGAACATCGAAGTATTGCGTGTAGTCTGGCTCAACACATGTTATCCGTTCGCCCGTATGATCTACAGGTTCAGCCAGCAGATCCTGAACTCTAAATTGTTTCTGCGGTGAGATTGTTCCTATTCCGTTAATGTAACATGCCATAATCAGGCGCCGGGATTGAACTTACTGAGCACAATAGACGAACAATTCCCGCCGAAGCCAAACGAGTTGCTCAGGACATGCTTCATATTGATTCCATCCTGATATTCTTGCTGTGGTGTGATCCCCACCTCAGGGATGGCTGCCTCAAAACGGAGGTTAGGCAAAAGGCAACCCGCCTCAAGTGCCATGAGTGAGAATACGGCTTCAATTCCTCCACTTGCACCAAGGGTGTGCCCGGTAAATGCTTTCGTTGAACTCATCGGAGGATAGTCATCTCCGAACAGCCGCCTGATCGCAGTTCCCTCTGACAGATCGTTGTTCACAGTTCCAGTTCCATGGAGGTTGATGTAGTCGATATCATTCTTGTTGATACCTGCCATGGCAAGAGCTCCGGTCATCGCAGCAAATGAGCCCCGACCTTCCGGCGAAGAAGCCGTCTGATGATAGGCGTCGTTAGTATTAGCATAGCCCGACACAACATATTTACGTCCTTGGGTCGTTTGTTTTACTACATCTTCCGAGACCAGCACCACAAAGCCTGCCCCTTCTCCGAGGTTGAGTCCACTGCGACTGGCATCGAATGGTCGGCTCGGTCGCTGGTCGAGGATCATCAGACTGTTAAATCCGTTCAGTGTAAACTTCGACAATGCATCGGTACCGCCGGCGACAACAACATCAAGAACTCCATTCTGAATCAAACGTGAACCCAATGCAATGGCGTTCACGGAAGACGAACACGCTGTATTAATGGTAGAGATATGGTGTCTAATGCCAAGGTCATCTGCTATATGCTCAGTGCTCTTTCCACATTCGTGGTCGATCACCTTGCGAAGGCGACCCGCGTTGTGGTTGGCAGCGAAGGCAGTAAAGAAATCCTCGGTCTTATCCATCCCACCAACAGTCGTTGCTGATATGACACCTGACCTCCAGTCACGGAGTTTCAACCCAGAGTGAATCACAGCCTGTCGGGCTGCATGCAAACCTAACAATGCAGTTCTGGATAAGTCTTTCGATACGTCAAGCTGTGCTGCCAGTTCCTGGTTGGTGAGGTTTATTTGTCCCACCGGGAGTGTATCTGCGTACACCGAATTGAATAACGTGAGCTTGCCGATCCCGGTACGATGCGATCTGAACGATTCAAGCGATGCGGCAACAGAATCACCGATCGCAGAAATGACGCCCAGGCCCGCTACGTACACCCGACCTTTCAAACCTGTTTTGCTGTTTGGTGCTCAGTGATGAAGTTTGCAATGCTTCGAACTGACTTGAATATTTGAGGGCCGTCCGCAGGATTGGCCAGCTTGATGTTATAATGCTGCTGCAATAAAACAATCAACTCAAGTGCATCAATGGAGTCCAGCCCCAACCCCTCTACGAACAATGGCTGATCATCGCCGATGTCTTCCGGCTTCAAATGCTTCAGATTAAGTGACTCGATGATCTGCTTCTTCAAATCGGCTATCAACTGTTCCATAATCAACTCAAATAAAGTTTTTCTATAGTTTCCGCGTCGTGAGACCACAACGCATTCCCACCCTTCGATTTCTCCGCCAAATATAAGAAAACATCGTGTTGCTCACCCAGCACATCTATCCACCCTGCGATGCAACTTATCGCGTTATACTTTGACAAAACACTGTCGACATAGGCTGCCATCGTTACCGGTTCGAAGGCAGACGTAACAAAAAATGCGTTCTCGCCCTTGAAGCCGTGTCGTATGCAGATCTCGCCCGTTACCACATTACTCAGCGTATAAACAAACAGCGCAGGGCTTGCAATAGTTTTCAATGTATCAAAGTAGCGAAGATCAGTGTCAAGGCTTGCATGCGCGTTCGAGAGGACGACGGCCACTGACTCCGGACTTTGTTTGGAGACGTCAGTGTTTTGTAGTAAAACTTCCACACCCAGAATGCCGAGCCTGGAAGTTCGATCCATTTTGTAAAACTTGGGATACTGGATTCCCAGATGACGAAATGCCTCTTCGCTGAATTCATCAAGCGATCGTGACGCATCCTGAAATATAATTCTACCGCCATCACGCAGCGTATGCTGTCGAATGTGGCAATAGCGGGTGATGACAGCCATCTCTTTACTAGCTCTGTTCCTGCATATCGATCAAACGGGCAAGTCCGCGCAGGGCCTTCTCATGATTGCGCACGAACGGATTTTGCTGATCCCATACATAGCCCGCCAACACTGAACAGATCTGCCTTTTGATGACTGGATCCGGATTCTTCGAAAAGAAAATCTTTTCAAGTGTTCCGTCATACCATGCCATGACAAATGTTCTGAAAGCATCGACGCCCTGTCGAATGAAATGCGTGTAGTCCTTGTCCCAATCTACTGATTCTCCCTTCAGCTTCTTGACAACAAGCTGAGCTGCACGATGGCTTGATACGGTGGCGAACATTACGCCCGATGAAAAGATTGGATCAAGGAACTCAGTTACGTTACCGGTCAGTACAAATCCCTTACCGTAGAACTTATCTGTCGTTGCCGACCATGATTCCAGTTTCCTCGGTTCGAATACCCACGACACATCGCCGAATCGTTTCTTTAAATATTCGTTGCCCTCGATGCATGCCTTAAACTTATCAGCAAGCTCTCCCGGAATAGCATCAAAGAATTCAAAATTGCCTACGAAACCAAGTGAGGTGACGCCTGTTGAAAAGGGAATGATCCACGTCCACACTCCAGGTGCATACATCACGGCGATGATGCGATTCGGCTCGTCGTGATTGTTCCGATGAATATCGTTCACATGGGCAAAGATGGCTTTGCGCGGATCCAGGTTCGACGGCTTGTCCAGATTAAACAGGCGAGGTATTACTCTGCCGTAACCACTGGCGTCTACAATAAACCGGGCTTCTATCCTCTCTGTAGAGCCGTCTTTTCTCTGAACTGTCGTGATTGAACTCTCGTCTGGTAAAAATTCTATTGCCGTTACCGTCGTCTCGAAATCGACGGGCACACCACGCTCTGCAACGTCGGTGATAAGGGTCAGGTCGAATTCAGCACGCTGCACCTGCCACGTCCATGTCCAGCCATCTGAAAATTGATCTGAAAAATTAAAGTCGCTAACCTTTTCTCCCTTCATGAACTTGGCGCCAAACTTCTGCTGGAAATTTTTCTTCTTTATTGCCTCCAGCAGATTGGTGTCATCTAAAACTTCCATGCAGCGGGGCAACAGACTTTCACCAATGACGAAGCGAGGAAATTTCTCCCGCTCGACTACACGCACCGACAAGCCATTCTTGTGCAGCATAGCCGCCGAAATGGATCCTGCCGGACCCCCTCCGATTACTAACACGTCAATCTTACTCATTTCTTATTAGCCTAGTTTTAAAAAATGTCCTACACAGGTTCACAAACTTGCAGCGTATGACTCACACCAATATTGTCAGTCTCACTTACGATACGCAGACCCGCCGCTTCGATGCATTTGTTGAATACTTTTGAATCATACATCTGGCTATTTCCGTTAGCCATCGCCGTAAAGTAGAGCGATGTTTGCTGTAGCGAGAATGCAGATGCCTCGAAACGCTGACGATCCCAGAACAATTCCATTATAAAAATCTTGCCGCCGGGAGCGAGTGCACCTCTGCAACGCTTCAGTATTGACGTAATTTCCTCCTCAGAAAAACAATCGAGGAACTGACTCATCCAAATCGCATCAAATCCATTCGGAAAAGGGTTTGATTCGTCCAGGACATTGCAGGGATAGAATGAAATTCTGTTTCCATATCCAAGCTCTTCTATTTTGGAACGGGCCGTTTCGACGTTGCCCGGTAAATCAATGATAGTGATGTGTACGTCGGGATCGTAGCCGAAACTTTGAATCGACCACTTTCCTGTATTGCCACCAATGTCCAGCAATCGCTTTGGTTTGTATTGATACACCAGGGGCAGCACCAATGGAAAAGAGTTGTCCGAATAATAATGATCGAACGCTAACCAGCTCTTTTTCGCTTTGGGTGGAAAGTTAGTGGACAACCCTTCGTAAATGGTGTCCCAGTTGCCCAACACCTTAAGGCCTTCAGGCTTTCCATTCTTCAGACTCTCCTCCAGGTGGTACATCCCCTGATAACACACGTCCTGGGTGAGGTCCATGTTAACACGTGTCAGCTCATCGTGAAGAATAAAATAGCTTGTCTTGGTCGCTTTATATTTTCCATCATTCAGAATGATTAATCCCATACCCAGCCCCGCCTCAACAAGAACACGAACAGCGTAAGGTGACATGTTCACCTGTTGCTGAATCTCATCCAGTGTAATGCCATCTCTCTTTGCCTCCACAATAGCCAGGATATTACTATCTCGGAGTATACGTGTGGCTTGAAACACAAACGGCGCAAAGGCAATCCATTGCGCGTGTTCCATGGCTTTGATAGCTGAAAGTTTCTCTTTCTCGTAAAAATTCATTCTCAGTTATTGTTTTCTTTCCTCAATATGATGGCCGCGTTACAGCCACCAAAACCGGAGGCCGTCTTCAAGCAAACATTCAACGATTGTGATGACACGCCCGTTATAACGTTCAACGGTTGGGATACACCCAAATGCTCAAATCCCCGTGATGGCAACAACACATCGCGTCGAAGACTCTCCGCATTCAGGGCAACTTCGACGACACCGGCAGCACCAAGTGTGTGACCATAGTAGCCTTTCAGGCTATGCACAGGACGATCGGTTAATCCGGCGAGCGCGAACGCCTTAGCTTCCATTTCATCATTGTAGATGGTAGCCGTACCATGCGCAGAAATAAAATCAATCGCTGAATGATCGATCCCTGATTCACCGATCGCCTGTTTGATGGCAAATGCCAGTTCCGCGCCTGTTCGGGATGGCCCTGAGATGTGATTCGCATCGTTGCTTAATCCTCCACCGACGATCTCTATTTTCTTGTTATGCCGCAATTCAGTTGGTTTCGCAGATAGCACTATCGCCGCTGCTGCCTCCCCCAGATTTATTCCTTTTCGGGCCGCATCGAAGGGACGGCATAGCTCAGGACTCATAGCCTGAAGCGTTTGGAAACCGCTAACAATAAACTTGCTTAGTACATCAACTCCGGCAACAACTGCGTGATCAACTTCTCCCGATTGAATGATACGTTGTGCCACTAAAAGCGCCATAACTCCGGAGATACACGCATTTGAAACTACAAGCGATCTTCTGAAGCCATAATGATCGGATATATGCTGAGCCAGTGCTGGCAAAGGTATGCGAGGGTGGTCTTTTTGACCACTCTCCAAAAAACTGATGTTGCCCTTAGTGGTTGAAAGTATAAATATGCTTTTATCTGCAGGGACTCCTGTTTGAGCGATCACATCATCAATCGCACTAACGGTGATACTCTCGAGTTTTGTCCGCTCCGCAGTTTCACCGACACCGGCTATCCGCGAGGCGTAGAATGTTTCTTTTGAAAGATACTCGTCCATTATAGCGGCAATCCCGGTTTTGCCTGCAAGAATATTGTCAAAATTCTCGGTGGACGTATAGCCCAGGGGTGACACTATGCTGTCTGCCGCGATCCAGGTCTCTCGTTTCATCGGCCTAGATCAGATTATGGGATTTTTTCCAGGCCTCTACGAAAGGAGGCACCGTTAATTGAAGTGCAAATGACTTGGCGTCAACAAAAACCTGGACGGAGCTGCCCGTTGCGACAGGTCTGCCTGACCTCGCTTCGAGGATGCGATAATTAAAAGTGAGTTTGGCGGCTGCCGTATTCACATAGGTAGTCTCTACAATTACAGTGTCTCCATATCGGAGCGGGCTCGAGTAATTGCAGTTAACGGAAACTACCGGAACGGCAAAGCCATGATTGAAACAATCCAGATAGGAGATTCCATGTTCGCGCCCAAAAGCCTCACGCCCATCTTCGAAGTAGCGCAGATAATGCCCGTGCCACACTATGCCGAGTGGATCTGCTTCGTTGAATCTGACGGTAACCTCTGTTTGATGCGTTAGCACGAATCTCCTTTCCGAATACTATTTTTTAAGGACGATAATACTTCTTTTTCCAGTTCGCGAACTCCTTCTTCTGCATCTTCGTCAGAACGCCGAAAACGCAGCCAGCCCAGAAGTTGCGCATACCAAATCCCTTAGGCTCAGCAGCCAGTCGCTCTGAAAACAACGTCTCTTTCGATCCCATGTTCACGAAAGTAACATAGATGGATCCTTCTTCATTCGGCTTGCTGAACGTTTCAACAATGAATACCAAACCAATGCCGGTCTTGCCTTTGAAGTCAAATCCAGAGACTATGTTATCAATATCTGATGGCTGAATGTGCAAATAATCTTTCTGATTGTCGGTAAACATTCCCTGCACATCCACTTCGCCATTCCTTTCGGCAGTCACGTCTATCGCATTAGTCACTTTCGCGCGCTCAACTGCTTTCGCCACATTATACTTTTCAGGCTCATTGAGAATAAGCTCGTTCCAGGCAGTCATCAGGTGGCGAACATCCGACTCTGATCCAAACTTTTCACGATCTCCAAGCAATTTGGCGTTAGAAAAATCGAGCCCAAGCCAGGTGATCTCAGTGTCTTTGTTAAAAACGTCGCTTTTGGTCTGCGCTTGTACTGCACTGACCGATGTTACAAGAATGAAAAGAAATAGAAGGTGTTTTTTGAGGTTCATATGAATGATTATAAGGGATTTCAATTCTAGGCCTGCAACTTGGCGAATATACGCATTTCGCAGGTGCACAGCGTTTCGTTGCCCTGCGTGATCATACCTTGCACCACGGTTATGTCAAGCACTTTATTGACGACCTTAACGGAGGTCGTTATAGAAGAGTTGACCAAAGGCCTGTCTTTTACCCTTAAATCTTTTATCGCGGCTATGTAACCTATGGGAATTGGAATATTCTTCTGTGAGCACTGATAGCCAATATGAACAGCAGCAGTCTGGGCAATATTCTCCACCATTCCAGGCTCTGCAAAGCGTCCCTCGGAAATGAAGACATTGTTCGGTTCAATGTCAAACTCAGTTACAGCCGTATCGTCATTTGCGGATGCCAGTCTGTGAACCATGACAATTGGCCGACGCTGAGGTATAAAGTTGAGTATGTCTTCGCGGTTAGCCAACATGAGAGTTTACAAAATTGATCATTTTGCCCAAAAATTAAAATAGTTGAACCACTGTTCAGGATACATCTTCACTTTTTGGTCGAGGGCTTCCACGAACGCGCGCAGCAGGCGATCCCTGAATTCCGACTTGCTCTCATCGCCCTGACTCTGCAAAATAGGGCTGCCAAAGAAATGATAGTGCGATCGCGTTTCCTTGAAGGCAAAAACTAAGGAAACCGGAGCTTTGAAACTCGCGGCCAGGATAAACGGTCCGAGCGGGAAGTTCGCTTCCTCCCCCAGGAACTCCTGCTTTACCGTCTTGTTCCCTTCGAGAAACCGGTCGGCATGCAGACAGATCAGCTCATTATTTTGCAGTGCTTCCCCCATCGCATATACGTGCGACAGATCGGGCTTCACGAGGATTACGTTGAGATTGCGTTTACCCGTAACACTCTCCAGATATTCTTTGATCTGTTGCTGCTCACCATCGTACATCACAACATTGATCCTCGTATTCAGGCGCTTCAGCAAGTGTCCTGCGGCTTCCCAGTTTCCAACATGGGCACTTATAAGAATTCCACCTTTCCCGCGACTAACGATTTCACGAAGGTTCTCCTCACCATCAAATTCGTAAGTAAGTTTATTTTCTATACCAGCCATCACGACAATCTTGTCGAGCAATGTTTGGGCGAAGATGTAGTAGTTGCGATAGGTACCACGGACGGAATACCACCAATCAAATTTCAGACGATGTTTAAGCAGGTCATATATCACGCGTGTTGAGTCACGTGAAAAGAGAAGATAGTAGAATGCTATGAATCGCAGGATAAAATAGGACACAGACATCCCCAGGTTCCTCGCGACGAACACCATTATCCTATAGCCCAGCGGCGTTGCACGGGAGCGGCCCTGCCACTGCGCCATATTAGTGTGGAACTTTTTCCGCTACGCGTTTGATCACGTACTCGTAGAATGTCTTGAACGTATCGATGCCGTTGAAATCCTCCGGATTGACCTTGAAGCCGAAGTTGTGTTCAATTACGACGACGAGGTCAATATAGTCCAGGCTATCGAGTTCAAGAACTTCTCGAATACTGGCTGATGGCTGCATCTTCTCGGGATCGACTTCGAATTCCTCAGCCAGGAAGCCATTGATCTTTTCTATGATCGCCTTTTCTTCCATTGTTATTCCTTCCACTTTTTAACTATCAGGGTTGAATTTGTACCCCCGAAACCAAAAGAATTTGACAAAAATACATCAATATTTTTATTCAACGCTTTTGTTATGATGTTAAGGCGCGCTGAATCGTCGTCTGGCGTCTCGAAGTTGATGTTAGGAGCGATGAATGAATTTTCCATCATCAGCATCGAGTACACTATTTCGCTTGCACCTGCCATCCAGCATTCGTGTCCCGTCATCGACTTAGTCGAGCTAACCGGAGTACGAGCACTTCCAAACACTTCATAAATTGCCTTTGCCTCACTGGCATCGCCCGATGGCGTCGAGGTGGCGTGCGCATTGATGTATGAGATATCGCTGATGTCCAGACCCGAGTCGCGCATCGCTATTCGCAGGGATCGCGCCGGCCCTTGTACAGTCGGGTTAGAAATGTGCTCTCCATTTGATGAGAAGCCATATCCAATCACTTCTCCTAATATTTTTGCTCCTCTGTGTCGCGCAGACTCAAGGCTCTCCAATATCACCGTCGCCGCTCCCCCGCTTGGAACAAGTCCATCGCGGCCTTTGTCAAACGGCCTCGAAGCGGTTTGGGGATCGTTTTCACGAACCGAAAATGCTCCCAGCGCATCAAAATTGCCCATTGAGTACTTATTGATCTCTTGAGCACCTCCGCATACCACGATATCCTGCATGCCCTGGCGGATGAACATCGCTCCCAGACCGATCGCGTGAGATCCACTCGCACACGCCGCACTTACCGTGAAATTGACACCACGCAAACGAAATATGGTGGCCAGGTTCATGTTAACGGTTGAGTTCAGCACTTGAAATACGTTGCCGGAACCCACTAACATGGTATCCTTCTTTTCGCGAATGATGTCGATCGCTTCAATGACAGGCTGAGCTGAGCTGTCATTGCCATAAATAATCCCGACGTCGTGCTTGTCAAGGTAATCCTGATCGATGCCAGCAAGCCCAAACGCCTCACGCGTAGCCATATAGGCAAATTCGCCCTGTTCAGGCAACATGACTCGTGCGCGTCTGTCGAGGACTCCTTTCAGTGATGGCCGCTCTACAAATCCGGTTAGGCCGGACCGATAACCCATCTCCTTTCGTACGGGGTCAAGAACAATACCGGACTTTCCGTGGTACAAGGAATCCCTTACAGCATCAAGGCTTTTGCCTATAGTTGAATAAATACCAATTCCAGTTATGACGACCCGGTTCATCTAAAAATCGTGGTGCAGCGGCAGTGGTTAATTTTTTATAAGGCGCAAAAATAGGATAAAAATTCCGACACCGCACGCGTTATGCACAAAGAGAACGTGCTTCCCTGTAACAAGGTTGGGCTTGGGATAAAGAGATTCTAGGTATACAGGCCGCCGTTTATAGCTAATACGGCTCCGGTAATGTATGATGCCTTTTTTGACGCCAGAAAAGCCACAGCATCAGCCACTTCCTCTGGTTCGCCAAATCGTTTCATGGGGATCAGGCCTTTCAGTTCTGCCTCATTCAGATCTTGCGTCATATCGGTGCGAACAAACCCGGGCGCGACTGCGTTAACTGTAATCCCACGACGTGCAACCTCCTGAGCAAGGGCCTTAGTTGCACCAATAACTCCGGCCTTTGCCGCAGAATAGTTGGTTTGCCCCGGCATGCCTTTGATGCCACTTAACGAAACGACGGTAACAATGCGACCGTAACGATTGGCCAGCATCGGATTCATCACAGCTTTGCTCACATAATAAAATGCGTCGAGACTAGCTCCAAGGACATTGCGCCACTGATCGTCGGTCATGAACACCATCAAAGCGTCTTCGCGTATTCCTGCATTGTTGATCAGCACTTCCACAACGTCCTCTTTATGCGTATCAACCCATCCTCCAAGTACGGCGTCAACTTCTGCTTTGTTTGAAACGTCGAACTTTAGCAGTGTAGCCGTCACGTTATGAGCAGTAACCAGATCCGCAGTCTTTTGAGCTTCGGCATCGTTGCTGCGGTAGTTGATGAGGACGTTATACTGTTGCTCTGCCAGTTTGAGGCAAATAGCCCTACCGATACCCCGCGAACCACCTGTTACGAGCGCGTACTTCATCTGTTTGAATCTTTTATAAAATTATAACCTCCTGCTTTGAGGTTGTCTCAGCAGGTCCAATGCCAATGTGTTGATTGTTTATATATGACAACGACGCTTCGCCAAATGGCTGATTTATTTTAAAGCTTTACAGTCGAACCCAGCTTCACCATGTACTCCCGCATTTTCCTGATATCATTATATCGCGGTTTGTCCTCCACAATCGGACCAACAATATCCCGAACATTCTCATACAATGAATGTGAAAACGGCGACAAACGAGCCTGGCATTTCAGGAAATCAATCGCCTGCACAACCGCCAACGCCTGTATCGCCAATACATCGAAAGCGTTATCAATAACCCTGCGAGTCATCAGCGCTGCATTGCAGCCCATGCTCACGATATCCTGGTTGTCGTTGTTGTTGGATATGCTATGCAAGTACATCGGAAAAGAAAGCGTTTGATTTTCAGCCGTGGTCGAAGTTGCAGTGAATTGCATCCCCTGAAGCCCAAAATTCAAACCAAGCGTTCCAAGGTTTATAAAAGGCGACAGCTTTTGATTCAACTTGTCATTCAATAAGTAATTCAACTGTCGCTCTGATAACATTGTAAGCTTCGTGACAACAATCTTCAGTTTATCCATGGCCAGCGAAACATAATCTCCATGAAAGTTTCCGCCGTGATAAACATTTTCCCGTTCGTGATCTACAATCGGGTTGTCGTTTACAGAGTTGACCTCATCTTCAAGCACACGTTGCACATCCAGGATAGTGTCTAACACCGGACCTAAGATCTGAGGCACACACCTTAGAGAGTAATATTCCTGAACCTTGTCAGTAAACACTGCCTCTACAATCTTTCGATGATACAAGTGATCAGGGCGCTTACGAATTAGCTTGCTGTCAGCAAGGACATGGCGCATAGCTTCCGCCACCTTTGATTGTCCCGGATGATGCTTAACATGGTTGAGTTCAAACGAAAAATGATCATCAAACGACTTCATAAGTTCGTTCGTGATTGCCGACATCACCACAGAACATCCAATGAGGTAATTTGCATGAATGATATTCACCATCCCTACGCCAGTCATTGCAGATGTGCCGTTCATGAGCGAAAGACCTTCCCGAAGATAAACCTCCAGCGGCGCGATGCCGCGGGAAGAAAACACATCAGACGCCGGTTGCAGCTTTCCATCGACCAGCACTTCGCCTTCACCAATAAGATTCAGGGCGAGATGCGCCAGTTGAACGAGATCGCCACTTGCTCCTACGCCCCCGCGTTCGAAAATACAAGCCGAGATTTTTTCATTGAGGAGTTTTGTCAACAGTTCAACCGCCGACGGGTGAATCCCTGAATATCCCTGAATGAGACTGTTGAGTCGGGCAAGCATCGTTGCCCGTGCCATGTCCTCCGACATTGGCGCTCCGCTACCAGAACTATGACTTCTGATAAGATTATATTGAAGCTGGTGTTGATCGGCTTCACTTATTTTATACTGGGCCATCGGACCGAAGCCCGTGTTAATACCGTAGATGATCTTGTTTTCGGCCCATGACTGCAAAAACTGGTAATTCTTTTCAACTCTATTCAAAGCTGAGTCGGCCAGCTCAATCTGCTCGCCGAGGTACAATACCCTTTCGAAGTCGACGTATGACAGTTTCCCCTGTCCAATTTTTACCATACCAAGCGTGGTGGTTTAAATAAATGGCGCAAAATAGTAAAGCCTGCAGAAAAATCACATCATTATTAATCAGGCCAGCGGTCGTCCTCAATATTGACAATTTCTACCGCTTCAGTAACTCAGCATCCACCACGATAAAGTTGATGTGATCCATATCATCCGCATTCAACTTCAACTTACCTTTTACCGTAATGAGATCGTCCATCTGGAACTTCGATTGGCTCTTGGCAAAATTCACTTCAGCGATTGACTCCAGCCCGCCGCCGCCACAAAAGTAACATTGACTCATTGGAAATTTGGAGATTATAATATAACTGCTACCCTCGGGGGCAAAAGGAAGGTAGTAGCCCTCAATCACGATATCCTTACCTTCTGCTGCCTTAACATCCGACGGAAAGTTAGGATGCATGAGATACTCTTGTGCCTTCTCATGGTATTTGGGCTCAAACTTAGTCCTGGCAAACAAGCCCCATGAATCGGTTTTAGCCTGACCCTGCGCATTGACAACTATTACGAGTCCCACCGCGATTACCATGAAGAACCTCATATCATAACTCTAATGTGAATGGCAATATCTGTTAGCCTGGCGATCTGCACCACGCTCATAACAAATCAAATTTATTCAACTCCTAGCGGTTTCCAGCGAGAACATCGGAAATATCGGTTCGATAAGCTTCGATTGCCGGAACTATTGCGCACAGTATGCCCAGAACCATGCTGGCAGCTAACAACAGTAGCTCCACAGCATGGAAGTAAAATCCAGTGATACCCGCTTTCGATGTTGGCTCCAACCAGAATGCAATGCCTGTCAGAGCAAGGTGTCCCAGCACCAGCCCAAGCACGCATCCCAAAAAAGAAAGCAGCGTACCTTCCAGCACTACCATTAAAAATAATCTTGACTTACCCGCTCCCATTGCACGCATAATAGCCATATCGTAGCGGCGTTCACGAAGTGAGTTGTACAGGGCTATAAAAATACTGACGGCTGCAATGACAATGATCAGGTAAGCAAAGGCGAGCAGCAGATCAGCGCCCGTTCCGATAATTGAAAATAAGCGCGCGGTTTCGAACGCAGGCGATGCTGCCTGCAGACTTGAGTTTGAATTCACCACTCGGGGAAGTTGAACAGCGCCAAGAGCAGAACGGTATCGGATTAATAAAGACGTGATCTCCTTGATGGAATCACCACGCAGAACATCGGGTATGATGGGCGACCGCATCGCAAGAGCGTTGCTATCGGCCGCGTTTATCTGATCGTTGGGAGTCCATAGATCGTGGACTTCCCAAATACTACCGACGTTGGTGAGTATCAAATCGTCCAATATCGACCCCGTTGCAAGCATAACACCAGTAACTTGATAGGGCCGTTCATGTGCGTGGCCTTCGGAAGTGAGACCATGGGCGCTTGAAAAATGGTCGCCTGTTTTTAATCCAGTCCGCGCAGCAACTGCAGAGCCAAGTGTGACGTCCATGTTTCGACTCCACCATTTTCCATCCGCAAGCCGGGCACCATAAAGTTCTGAGTAGTTCTTGCTGGTACCCACGATACGGAACCCCCGATAGTTATCACCCAGGGCAAGCGGTATTGCCTGTCTGATAAGTGGTCCACTGGCGAAACGTTCCGCATCCCTGAGTTTGATATTGCCCGTAGGGACGTCTGCATGAAAAATACTGCTCAGAATAAGTTGCATCGGACTTCCCTTTGCCCCAATGACCAGATCAATTCCTCTGGCATTGTTCGAGATCTTTTGTTGCAATTGAATATTGGCCAGGAGCATAATAGTAATTGCTGCTACACCGAGACCTAACAGAAATATGTTTAGGAACGTATTCATCATACGCGATCTCAGATATCGCGAGACAAGAAAAAAGAGGCTCATGACAAAATGATTTGCTTTTCCATCCGGTCGATCAACCTTCGGTCGTGCGTAGCTACGATAAGGGCAGATGAATTCTCCTGTGCCACCGAAAGCAGCAGGTTAATAACGCGACTGCAGTTCTTGTCATCCAGGGCTGACGTAGGCTCATCGGCGAAAATTATTGCAGGTCGATTGAGGACAGCCCGCGCTATCGCTACACGCTGGGCCTGACCCTGACTCAGTTGATGAATGCGTTGCTTACGCTGATGCGACAAGTCAAGCTGAGCCAACACCTGCTCTATACGCATCTCATCTACAGGAACACCTGCGAGGTATGGGGCCATTCGAAGATTATCGTCGACCTTTAACGCGTGTATCAGATGACTGCGCTGAAAAACAAATCCAATCTTTTCACCCCGAAAATGATCCAGCGCAGTATTGCTTAGTGAGTTAAGTTCCGTGCTGGCAATTTTTATGGAGCCATTATAATTTCTGCGCAATCCGCCAATGAGATGCAGCAATGTTGTCTTGCCCGACCCAGACTGTCCCATCAACAGTGCATGCTCGCCTCGCGCAACCTGAAAATCGGGAAAGCGAAGCTCCGGTCCTCTATTGAATACATAAGATAATTGGCTTACCGATATCACAGTCTCAGTGAATAATGAAATTGGATGAGGGAAGTAATGCGATTGAATTGAGATTTGAAAGTTGAAATTTGAGAATTGTGTGGGCAAGTGTATATCTTGCACTAAACCCATACTAAATCGTATGTTCTCTCAACTCAAAGTGAGCTCGATCGAAGCCATGTCAATGATCGACGATGTATTGAAACAAGTCGCTCGGATAAAAAAGGATGTGGCTGTTGCCGTCAGTGGTCCCGAAGGTGAACTCATTGCTTTCATTCGAATGGATGGCGCCAGTCCCGCTGCTTCCCGGATTGCAATTAATAAAGCATATACGGCAGCAGTCGACCGAAAAGATACCAGGCTTATGGGAGAGTTCATGACAGATAAAAACCGACCACAGTCTTACTGGGGTGACGAAAAGATCACTGGATTTGGTGGAGGTGTAACGATACGTCAGGAAGGAACCGTCGTGGGTGGTATTGGCGTAAGCGGACTGTCCGAAGAAGACGATGAAGCTATAGCAAACAATGCGATCAAAGCTGTGTTTGGTAAATAAGAACCTCAATCTATCCATATGAAATACGCTTACCTGGTGTTGGCTGCAGCCTCTTTTTTTACCGCGTGCAAATCGAAAGAAGACGCATCAACGGTCGCTACGATAGAGCGCACAGATCCCGCACTTGACGCACTGATCGACCCCGATGCCAAAGTGGAGATTATAATGGACGGGTTCGACTGGAGCGAAGGACCACTATGGTTGCCCTCCGAAAATTTCCTCATCGTGTCTGATGTACCTCTAAACACGGTGTATAAATGGACACCTGAAAAAGGAAAGGAAGTATATCTCAAGCCTTCTGGCTATACGACAAAGGCTGACAAGCTTTACTCAAAGGAAGAAGGATCAAACGGCCTGGTGCTCAACAAAGATGGCAAGCTTGTTCTTTGCCAGCATGGTGACCGGCGAGTGTCACTGATGAATGCCTCTCTCGCCTCACCCTCTGCAGACTATACACCATTGGCAGACAACTATCAGGGAAAGAAACTAAACAGTCCTAATGATGCCGTATTCAACAGCAGCGGAACATTGTTCTTTACTGATCCACCGTACGGACTTCCTGATGATAATGGCGCAACGAAAGAAATTCCGTTTCAGGGCGTATTTAAAGCAAGCAACGGAGTGGTTACGCTCATTTCTGATTCAGTTACGAGACCGAATGGCATTGCCTTCTTCCCTGGTGAGAAACGCCTCATAGTGGCAAGCTCTGATCCGGAGAAAGCCGTGTGGTATACATTCGACCTGAGTGAAACCGATTCAGTTAAGAGTGCCTCATTATTTTATGATGCAACGTCAGAAGCGAAGACTGGGATTCCCGGCCTTCCCGATGGTCTGAAAGTCGATGCATCAGGAAATGTATTTGCAACTGGCCCGGGCGGCGTGTGGATTTTTGACCAGAATGGAAAAGTACTGGGCAAGATCAAAGTGACTGTCCCCACTTCTAATGTTGCGTTCACTCCTGACGGCAAGACATTGTTCGTCACTGGCAGACAGCTATGTGCTGAAATTAAGAATGAAGAATTAACAATGAAGAATTGACTTCCCCATTGATGAGTGCACGCAAACAATTATGACTGAAAACAAAAAAGCCCCCGAAAGGGGGCTCCAAAATTATCAGTTGTCAATTTTAAATTGTCAATTCATCACCCGATTTCTATCACGACATCATCAGTCAACGGGTGGCCTACACACGTGAGCACATAACCTTGCTCACGTTCCGACTTGAGAAAGTCCATCTTCTTCATCAAGCTTCACCTTCCCAGACAAACACTTACCACGACAGGCCGTGCAAAGTCCGCTCTGGCATGAGTAAGGCAGGTCGATCCCCGCGTCCAACGCAGTTTCAAGAATCGCTTTGTTAGGCGGCACCATCACCTTGAACTCCTGTCCGTCATAACGAATCGTTACCTCGCGGGCTTCCTTGCCTGCGCGCAGCAGTGGTTCTTCCGTTTTCTTGTCCTTGTCAAACGCTCCTTGCACAAAACTTTCCTTGAAGATCTTGTCCATCGGAATGTTATGAAGCGCTGAGCAGCGACTCGACATTCTTCATCATGCCCTCCGGACCGCACATCAGATAGGTAGTCTTTTCGATACCCCAGTTGGGAATGCGTTCGAACAGTCGGGTGAGCATTTCGTGATTGAGCAGCCCGGAATACCCCTGCCAGTTCATCGGCGCGTTGTCGAGTACTTGTACTACGTGCAAGCGACCTTCGTCCTGCGTTTGCAGATGCTCGAGTTGTGTACGGAAAATGATGCTGTCGTAGTCGCGGTTGCAATAGATGAGCGAACAGATGCTGTCGGGCTCCTGCGACAATAGTGCTTTTGATGATCGACATCATCGGTGTGATGCCCGAACCGCCGGCAAACATCACCAGGTGACGTTTGTTTTCTTTTCAATGTCGGTCGTAAACTGACCCATGGGCTCCATTACTTGCAGGGTCTGCCCTTGAGGTTGTCAGCAAGCCAGTTAGACATGAGTCCGTGCGTCGACACGCTTGACCGATACGGCCAGGTCGCGGTCGATAAACGGAGATGAACACAACGAGTAAGCACGGCGGATTTCCTTGCCTTGTATGACCGCCAGCAGGGTAAGAAATTGTCCCGATTTATATTCAATCTTTACAGCGGGCTGTTCAAATACAATGGAGATCGCTTCGCGCGTTTCCTGAATAATATCCTTAACTTTAAGGTCATAATAGCGCGGACCAACATGCGCGTCCTCCTTGCGAGCATCCTGCTGCGCGGCCGGTTTCACATTGTCCGACTTATCTGCCTTTTCTGACTTATCCGATTTCTTAAAAAAACTGAATGCCATATTCCATTGCGTTGAACCCTGAAACTGCACACGACGCGTTTCTGACACGCGTCTTCCACTCCAGTTCGTAAGATGTAAAAGTAGCAAGGAATTGATTGCCTCTGTGCAGGTTATAGTAAAAAGTGTAATTTTGAACCCCAACAAAACCAAATCGTGGCTTTAACTCCGCTCACAGCAATCTCTCCGGTCGATGGCAGATACTTCGAAGTCGTCAAACCGCTGACTCAATACTTTTCCGAATACGGTTTCATTCGTTATCGGATCCAGGTCGAGGTAGAATATCTCATCGCCTTGTCAGGAACTGTATCCGAGCTGGATGATTTCCCTGCCCACAAGCTCAATGATCTGCGGAAGATCTACAAGAACTTTACAGAAGATCGCGCGGTACAAGTTAAGGAGATCGAAAAGATCACGAACCACGATGTCAAAGCAGTCGAATATTTCATCAAGAAGGAATTTGAACATCTGAACCTGGATGAATTCAAAGAATTTATCCACTTCGGTTTGACTTCACAGGACATTAACAATACGTCAATACCTCTCCTTCTTAAAGAATATTTCAACAACGAATATTACCCTCTGCTCAATCAACTCCTGGGTAAGCTAAACGCGTTGGCAAAAGAATGGAAAGACATTCCTATGCTCGCGTATACACATGGCCAGCCCGCAACACCAACGCGGTTGGGTAAGGAGATCATGGTGTTTGCAGCCCGGCTCGAGAAACAACTGAGTCAACTGAGGCTGATCCCATTCGCCGCAAAGTTCGGTGGCGCAACGGGGAACCTGAACGCACACTATGTCGCCTATCCGAATATAGATTGGAACAAGTTCGCTGAAGAGTTTTGTCAGCATCTTGGGCTTAGTCGCAGTTACCCCACCACGCAGATTGAACACTACGACTTTCTCGCGGCCCTCTTCGACAATGTAAAGCGCATCAATACAATACTCATCGACTTTAGCCGCGATGTATGGCAATATATATCGATGGAGTATTTCAAACAGAAGATTCGCGAAGGCGAAGTTGGTTCTTCGGCAATGCCACACAAAGTAAATCCCATTGACTTCGAAAATGCCGAAGGGAATCTCGGCTATGCAAACGCGATTCTGGAGTACCTTTCTGGTAAGTTACCAGTGTCCCGGCTACAACGCGACCTTACTGACTCTACTGTACTTCGCAATGTTGGCGTTCCCCTGGCTCACACACAGGTGGCCGTTCAATCACTACTGAAAGGTATCGGGAAACTCGAACTCAACAGGAAGGCGCTCGATGAAGACCTGGAGAAGAACTGGGCCGTGGTCGCCGAGGCTATTCAAACGATCCTGCGAAAAGAAGGATATCCCAATCCCTATGAAGCCCTTAAGGCGCTGACTCGTAAAAACGAAAAGATCACACAGCAAAGCATAGCTGCATTTATTGACGACCTCAATGTCAGCGATGAATTGAAGGTCCGACTGAAGGCGATATCCCCTTTTAATTACGTCGGTTACTAGGGTGAATTGTTTTTTTAGTGTGCAATTTGACTACAGACCAATAAAGCTACTGGTCTGTAGATGGCAGGCTGCGCGTCAAAGATTTACACCAAACTTATGAATGCTCAACATCCGATTTTGCAAGCCGGATTGAGGCGCTATTGATACAGAAGCGCAAACCAGTCGGGCGCGGGCCGTCGGGAAATACGTGCCCCAAATGACAGTCACATACGGCACACATCACCTCAACCCGTGTCATTCCATAGCTATGATCGGCCTCGTATTTAATGACGTTATCCTTAACGGGTTCTGTAAAGCTGGGCCAGCCTGTACCAGACTCAAATTTCTGAGTGGAGTCGAAGAGCGGCGTATCACAACAGCGGCACGCGTAAAGTCCTGGCTCATGCGCCTCGCAGTACTCTCCTGTAAATGCACGCTCAGTGCCCTTGCGCCTTGTAATGCGGTATTCGTCGGGCGTTAGCAGTTGCTGCCATTCTGCATCCGATTTTTCAACACGCGCGTCGGGCGCCGGGCTGCCATTCCTGGCAAAGTTCAAAACATCTGTCCATTTCATATCGAAATAACATTTATGTGATCATTCTTAGTTCCTGACAATATACTACCTCCGGAAGCGACTGTGCCATAGAATTACACAGGCTCTCTCAATTTCGCGGCCAATCCGGAATATCCAATCATTAATTATGAAAGAATAATATATTTGAGCGTATGAAGAACCCATTCATTTCATGAGCGAAACACGCGGCACGGTGCTCGCACATCCGTTAGCGACGAAAGTTCGCGATGCATATATCCGACTCCATGGTTCAGAACCTTTGATCGTTCGGTCTCCCGGGCGAATAAACCTTATTGGAGAACATACCGATTACAACGACGGATTTGTGATGCCGGCAGGTATTGACCGGGAAATGTTCTTTGCGATCGGCCTTTCCAAATCAACCACATCAACTCTCCACGCCCTTAAACATGGTCAGACCTATTCGTTCGACGTTCAAAATCCCGCGCGTGTAGCCCGGCCGGTCTGGGCAAATTTTATGCTGGGGGTACTGCATAAATACATAGAACAAGGATTGAAGGTAAATCCTCTCCATTGTGTAGTCGACGGCGACGTTCCAACAGGTGCCGGTCTGTCTTCTTCCGCTGCCTTGGAGTGCGGATTCGCCTTTGGCGTTGACCATCTTCACCAGTTCAAACTTGATCGTCTGGAAATGGTTCATACCGCGCAGTGGTCAGAACATCACTATGTCGGCGTCATGTGCGGCATCATGGATCAGTTTGCCAGCATGATGAGTGTTGCTGATAAGGCCTTTATGCTTGACTGCAGGTCTTTGGAGTACCGCTATTTCCCACTCGATCTCAAGGAATACACGCTCGTCCTTTGCGACACCATGGTGAAACATTCGCTCGCTTCATCCGGATACAATACCCGTCGTCAGGAATGTGAGCAGGGTGTTGAGATACTCCAACGTTATTACCCAGAAGTAAAAAGTCTGCGGGACGCAACTATCGGACAACTGGAAAAGCATCAGGCCGAGCTGGGTGATGTTGTGTACAGACGATGCCGGTATGTAGTGGAGGAAAATGACCGGGTTCATGCTGCCGCTGATCATCTTGCGGCTGGCGATCTGATCGCGTTCGGCCAGAGAATGTATGAGAGCCACCACGGACTCTCACGGATGTACGAAGTCAGCTGTGATGAGCTCGACTTCCTGTTTGATTTGGCTCAGCAACAACACGGTGTTATTGGTGCCCGCATGATGGGGGGTGGATTTGGAGGCTGCACAATTAACCTGGTGCAGCGCGCGTCACTGGATGCATTCATTTCGACCTTACACAGTGCCTATCGCAAGCAATTCGGCGTCGATATGGGTCACTATGTTGTGAAGCTGGTGGATGGAACAAGCATCATGCCGTCTTAATTTCACCCGATCTAAATGATTCGTTAAATCGTTGTCATACGTTTTGTATTTTTTCAGAGTAATGTGATAGTTTAGGCTATCCGATATAAAAGCAATCGACGTGATCCACTTAAATAAAAACATAATTGATCAACTCCTCCCGTATGAAAAATTACTTTCTTCGCATAACCGCGTTGAACCTGGCGGCTATACTGATAGCAGCATGCAACGCTCCGAAAAAGGATACATCATTTACTGAACCAGCTAAAGACTCGGTGGCCGCTGTTGCGTCAATATCTGAAACGTCGTTTGGATCACTGCCCGACGGAACGCCGCTTAAGCTTTTTAAGCTGCGGAACGCCGCCGGAATTGAAGCCGATGTAACCAATTATGGCGGTATCATTACGTCAATCAGAACACCAGACCGCAACGGAAATCTTGAAGACGTTGTCCTTGGCTACGATTCGCTTGCTGGTTATCTCAAAGCTCCATCGTTCTTCGGCGCACTTGTCGGACGTTATGGTAATCGCATTGCAAATGGCAAGTTCAAACTGGACGGAAAGACCTACACACTCGTTCAGAACAACGGAAAGAATCATCTCCACGGAGGAAAGAAAGGGTTCGACAAAGTAGCCTGGACTCCCGAAGCATCATCTACACCTGATTCCGCAACTCTGAAGCTGACTTACCTCAGCAAAGACATGGAAGAAGGTTATCCCGGAAACCTTCAGGTCACGGTGATTTACACCCTTACAAACAACAACGAATTCAAAATCTACTACGAGGCAACAACAGATAAGCCAACCGTTGTAAACCTCACCAACCACTCTTACTTCAACCTCACCGGCAACACCAAACGGGACATCCTGGCGCACACGCTGACTTTGAATGCCTCTAAGTTCATCCCTGTTGATGATGGACTGATTCCTACTGGTGAGATTAAACCCGTAAAAGGTACTCCATTTGACTTTACACAGCCGGCTGTGATTGGCTCGCGGATAAACGACAACGACCAACAGATCAAAATAGGCCGCGGATATGATCACTGCTACGTATTCGACAAGCCCCTGGGAAGCTATGCGCACATCGCTACGTTGTATGACTCAACAAGTGGCCGTCAGATGGACGTCTTCACGTCGGAGCCGGGCACACAGTTATACACTGGAAATTTCCTTGACGGATCTGTAACGGGGAAATTCAATACCGTGTATGCGCAGCGTTATGCCGTATGTTTGGAAACACAGCACTTCCCCGATTCGCCAAACAAACCCGAATTTCCTACTGTCGTTTTGAAACCCGGAGAAGTATATAAGACAAGAACTACTTATCAGTTCTCAGCCAAATAAACCGCCAGCCTATGCGCCCCGTGTTAACTTTCCTCTGCCTCGCGGCTACATTGACTTCATACATGACAGCCTATTCTCAATCCATCATCAAGCTTTACAGCGATCGCGTTCCAAATGAGATCGCAGGGCCAGACGAAGAAAAAAAGGACGACGACGGTATAGTTCGCATCAGCAACATCTCGCGTCCTACCCTAACGGTATATCTTCCCCCGAAAGAGAAAGCTACTGGAACAGCTGTCGTCATTTGCCCCGGCGGTGGTTATGCCATTAACGCGTTCAAGCACGAGGGCACAGATGTCGCCATTGCCTTAAGCAAGGCAGGTATCGCATGCTTTGTTTTGAAGTACAGGTTGCCGAATGACAAGATCATGAAGGACAAACGTATCGGCCCTTTGCAGGACGCACAACAGGCAATGCTCCTCGTAAGAAGCAGAGCCAAAGAGTTCAACATCGATCCTAAAAAGATTGGTATCGCCGGCTTTTCTGCCGGAGGACATCTCGCCTCCACGGCAGGAACTCATTACAAGGATTTGCTGGTTGACAATCCCTCTAAGGTAAGTGCCCGCCCCGATTTCATGATACTCGGTTATCCGGTCATTAGCTTCACCGACAGTGTCGGACACATTGGTTCCCGCACCAATCTCATCGGAGCAACCCCTTCTTCAGAGGATATAAAACTATTCTCAAATGAACTGCAGATCACCACTGATACACCTCCAACATTTTTGATGCATGCCGGCGACGACAACGTTGTGAAAGTAGCCAACAGCATTCATTTCTATGAATCGCTGCAGCGTCATAATGTTCCTGCTGAGTTGTTCATCTACCCTAAGGGTGGACACGGCTTTGGATTAGTGAATCCAACTTCTCCCGACCGCTGGCTCGAGCGTTGCCTCGACTGGATGCGGTCAAACAAATGGATCTAGTGTTTAAATCAATAAACATGAAAAAAATTCTCTCAGCGGCATTTATATCCCTTGCCCTATGCGCAAATGCCCAGTCAACATGGAAACCGGTCGACGGTAAAATTGCGACCACCTGGTCGAAGCAGGTGAATCCTTCGAATACACTTTCAGAATATCCCCGTCCTCAACTCGTTCGCGAGGGCTGGACAAATCTCAACGGACTTTGGGACTATGCTATCCGACCTGCACAGGATAGCACGCCATCATCATTCGATGGCAAGATCCTGGTTCCTTTCGCCATTGAGGCATCCTTATCCGGCGTCGGCAAAAATGTAGGTACTGAAAACCGACTTTGGTATAGACGTTCCGTGACCCTGCCCGCGACTGCTAAAGGGAAAAATGTCCTTCTCCACTTTGGCGCTGTCGACTGGCGCTGCGAGGTCTTCGTTAACGGTAAACTTGCCGGCAAGCACGAGGGAGGCTATGATCCCTTCACATTCGACATCACTGCGTTGCTGCGAAAGGGAAATCAGGAAATCGTGGTTTCAGTTTGGGATCCATCGGACGATGGACCTCAACCGAGGGGAAAGCAGGTAAAGAAACCTCATAGCATCTGGTATACTCCTGTTACCGGCATTTGGCAAACGGTATGGCTGGAGGCCGTGCCTCAATCGTACATCATGTCAACCCGTCACGTGCCTGATATCGACAAAGGAACGCTGCAGGTCACATCAATCGTAAATAATATTCAGGCCGGCGATAAACTCAAAGTAACTGCGCTGAAAGACAACAAAGTGATCGCAGAAGAAACCTGGAGTGGTATGGCCGGAACAATCACCATTCCCAATGCTCAACTTTGGTCACCATCCAATCCAGTGTTGTATGATCTTCAGTTCACGCTGATCCGCAAAAACAAAGTGATCGATGTAACCAAAAGTTATTTCGCTATGCGCAAGATATCAGTGGGAACAGATAACAATGGCATTCAGCGGATGCTGTTAAACAACGCTTTCCTGTTTCACTTCGGTCCGCTCGACCAGGGCTGGTGGCCCGACGGCCTGTACACTGCTCCAACCGACGAAGCACTGAAATTTGACATCGAGAAGACCAAAGAGATGGGCTTCAATATGATCCGAAAGCACGTGAAGGTTGAGCCTGCCCGCTGGTACTATCACTGCGACAAGCTGGGTATGTTGGTTTGGCAGGATATGCCGAGCGGCGATATGGGCAATATCTGGGACCCCAGACCGGCTATTATTGGAAAGGCAACATCGAAAGAACGCTCGCCAGAGTCAGAGAAGATTTTCAAGACCGAATGGAAAGCTATTATGGATGCATGTTTCAATTTCCCGTCTATAGTCGTATGGGTGCCCTTCAACGAAGCATGGGGACAATTCAAAACAGAAGAGATCGTAAACTGGACGATGGAGTATGATCCCTCAAGGCTGGTTAACACTGCGAGTGGCGGTAACTTTCATGCCGTCGGACATATTTTCGATTTGCATAACTATCCTGAACCTGTGATGCCAGATCCTCAACTCTTTGGCAAAGATCGGATTGTGGTCCTCGGCGAATATGGTGGTCTCGGATTACCTCTCGAGGGTCATACCTGGCAAAGCAAAGACAACTGGGGTTATCAGAGTTTCCCTAACGAGGAAAAACTGCTGGAACAATACAAGTCATTCATCCTGCGACTTGAGCCCCTCATATCAAAGGGATTAAACGCAGCAGTCTACACACAAACTACCGACGTAGAGATCGAAACCAATGGATTGATGACTTATGACCGCGAGGTGATCAAGATGCCCGCCGCGACTTTACACGCGGAGCATCAACGCTTATACAACCCGGGGCTGGTTACGATCAAAAATTGAAACAGAGTTGTTTGACTACATAACTCTTGTCGTGTTAACGATACCTGGAGTAATCAAAGTTGCTACTTAAAATACTCCAGGTACCATAAACCAACTCAGGACTAAGGACTCAAGACTATTTACGCGCTGTCGCTCTTGCGCACACCTCTTTCAACTTCTCGTAAGAGTCAAACTGCGATCGTTCAAACTCAAATGATCTGCCATCCTTCAGCAGAAGCATAAACGTTTCGCGAAAGGAACTCTGGCGCGATCCCGTCCCGCTTTTTTGAGTTTTTACCTCCGCCATATCGGTAAAGGGAATCACGTTCCTGTGTTTTTGAAAGATGTATGTAATGATGATGCCCTTGGCTGTAACCTCTACAGCTTTCATCGACGAAAGGAAGCCTATCAGAAGAAATAGAAGGACGATCAACGCAAGCAATGCAAGCCAGAGATAAAGCGAACTAAAATCTATTCCTCCTTCTGCCAGTGCACGGCTGGTGAGCCACGCTGAAAGTCCCGCGACAATGAGAATACCTAATACATTCGCCACATAAAACCGCCGTCGTGTTCGCGTAATTAATTTCATCTTAGACGACACTATTCGTTAATTCGCTAATTGTTGTCAGAGCACGAAGGTACTCAATCCTTAATTGCTGGTCTGAGTCCTGGCTATTTCTTATATTCGATAACAACATCGCCTCCCCTAAAGTGAGAACAGTAATTTGTTCATCTGCATTGATACTGCTCGTGATGCAGCACCTGGTGGCTCAGGTCGGTGAACAGTTGCCCCTGAACAAACCTTCTGCAGCTGAAACGAAAAGCATTAACACCATCTCGTTTCATGTATCCTCTGGTGAACTCCGCGCACTACACGAGGCAAAAGGTAAAAAACTAACATTGAAGGCGTCGAAGGTTGCCGTGAATGAAGATACCCTGAAAGTGAAGCACATCCGAGTAAGGGGTAACACGTCTTCGTATTTCAGGAGAAAGAGTCTCAATATCAAAACTGACAAGAAGGCCAGGTTCCACACAGTGACTGATACTTTTTCTGTTAATAAGTTCTACGCGATCAGCATGAACATGGATCATAATTATGTTCGCAACAAAATCGCGTACGGAGTTTTAAAACTTACCGATGTGCGGGTACCCTCCAATAGCTACGCTAGTTTGTCTATCAACAACGCAACTGAAGGATTGTACTTAATCTTCTATCCGCCCGATGAGTATGCCATGAAGAAATGCAATGCGCCATTTGTGATCAGGCGCGGGTACGGCGAAGCTATGGACAAGGTCTATGTGCAGAAGAATGTAAACCGCCAGCAGGAGAGTGAATACAAAAAGAAGTTCCGGTCTTTGTACGCACCATCCACGATGAACAAGAGTGGAGAGGAACTTTACAAAGAGATTTCCGCTGTGCTCGACCTAAATACATATTTCAGCTGGCTGGCGTTCAATCACCTGTTTCAAAACGCCGACTATGCCGATGAAGCATATTTTATGTGGAATCCGAAGAAGTCTAAGTTTGAAATTATTCCCTGGGACTTTGACGATATTCTAAAAGGTCATCCACACGAGGGCGCAGAAGCGCGTAGCAAAGTGCAGAGCGATAAGCTCATATTTTCATTGGAGGATGAACTCGACAAGAAAATTGCAAGCGACTCATTTCTGTACGAAAAGTATCTGCGGACTTATGAAAGTTTCCTCAAAGCATTAACAAAAGAACGACTGCGGAATGTATTGACCCGGGTATTCGATGATGTTTATCCATACTACATGCAACAAGACATCATTGCCCAATCACAATATGATCAATATGGCCGAACAGACCTCGGCTTACTGGAGGGAGACCTTAATTCCATTTACCAATATATTTCGGTCAAGGCGAAAGAACTAAATGAAAACGTTGCATCCCAGTTGGCAAAAGAATGACCATTGTCTGACAATTACCCCTAAACAAAAAAAAGACCCCATAAGGGGTCCTTTAATTATCAATTGTAAATTATCAATTATCAATTAAAAGATCCATCCCTACGGGGCAATGATCCGAACCCATATACTCATTGTAAATCATAGAGTCCTTTACCTTCCCAGCCCACGACTCACTCACAAGAAAGTAGTCGATCCGCCAGCCCGTATTCTTTGCGCGGGCATTGGTTACGTAATTCCAGTACGTATACTTCACTTCTTCCGGATAGAATCTGCGAAACGTGTCAATGAAACCACTCTCCAGAAGCCGGGTGAACCCGTCGATCTCTACCTGCGTGTAGCCGGCTGACTTATTGTAATTGGATTTGGCGTTGGCAATATCGATCGGCTGATGAGCGACATTCAGATCGCCGCAGATGATCACTGGTTTGCGTCTTCGTAGCCAATTCACGTAGTAGTTAAATTGTGCGTCCCAGCGCGACCGGTAGTCAAGTCGTTGGAGCCCTTCACCGGAGTTAGGCGTATATACCGTAACAAGAAAATGAGTGAGATACTCGGCCGTGATCACGCGGCCTTCCTGATCGTACTCCTCCACTCCCATGTCGTATGAAACATTCAATGGCTCCGTACGCGATAGTATTGCTGTACCGCTGTAACCCTTTCTTGCCTTCGAAGAATTCACATAAACGTGATATCCCGCGAGAGCGGTCAGCGTCTGCATCACCTCTTCGTACCCGCCTTTCGTCTCCTGCATGCAAAACACGTCGGGATCCATCATTCTGATATCCTGCAGAAAGTCTTTCTTAATGATCGATCGAATGCCGTTAACATTCCAATTGACGAAGCGCTGAGTCATAACAAACGAATATCGTGTGAGTTGTCAGAAAGTCTGCAAGGTGCAAAAAAAGAAAGTCCTGCCTCGCATGGCGAAGCAGGACTTTCCGTATCGTTTATACAATGATTACTTCTTCTTTGCTTTGAATTCTTCCTTGATCTTCTCGATGTCCACGTTCTTGATCACAGGCTGAAAATTCTGATTCTTCAAAGTCTGACGTCTTACAGCAGCCTTCGCTTTGTCCTTTCTTGCTTTTCTCTTATATCTCGTGATCGCCATACGTGTATTCTTTTAAGGAGCGCAAAAATAGGTTGTTTTTCTGCTATCTCCCAATAATAATTGAGAAAATTTTCCGTATCTTCACTGTTCCCCTTAATGCAGGTCGTGCCATTTGCGCCTTTTAGCTCGACTCACTGGAAAGTCTACTGCTGTCCGAAAATCCTCATACAGACCCTATACAGGCAATATACAGCGGTTATACAGTTCAGGATCCACTCTCCTCATATAGTCCGTTTACAGTCCTCCCATGCTCCGCCTATACCTGGCTCAAAAAAGGCAGTAAGGCCACTTAGCTCGCCCAGGAGCCAAGGACAGCATGGACGACAAATCTTGATGCTCCAGAACGCCTCCATCAATCAACCAAATATCATAACAATGAGGGACAGATAGGCCTAATGCCTACATTTGCGGCGCCATGGAGAAACCAACACTACCTCAAGGGAACCCGCGATTTTGGACCAGCCACGATGGCCAAAAGGCAATTTATTCCTGAATCATATCAGAACAGTCTTCCAACTATTTGGATTTCAGCCCCTTGAAACACCAGCCATGGAGAATCTCTCAACGCTTACAGGCAAGTACGGCGAAGAGGGCGATCAGCTCCTATTCAAGATCCTGAACTCCGGAGACTACCTCAGAAGAAAAAGGCGGCAATCTGCTTATAGATGATAGTTTGCTGCAGGCTCGGGATTCGCAAAAGCTCACCTTTAAAATCGCCGAAAAGGGACTTCGATACGATCTTACCGTGCCTTTTGCGCGATACGTAGTGATGAATCGCGCAGAAATCGCTTTCCCCTTCAAACGTTATCAAATCCAGCCCGTATGGCGCGCCGACCGGCCCCAAAGAGGTCGCTACCGCGAGTTCTATCAGTGTGATGCCGACGTAGTGGGAACAAGCTCTCTTATCTGCGAAGCGGAGATCATCCTCATGATCCGCGAGGTTTTTCGCCGCCTCAACATAACCGACTATTCAATTAAGATTAATCATCGCGCCATCCTTTCTGGAATCGCCGAGAGCGTTGGCGGACGGACAAACAAACGGCGCTTTTCGTTGCCATTGATAAACGTGACAAGGCAGGCGATGAAAGTGTCAAGGACGAACTCGCTGCGGCCGGATTTTACTCCGAATCAATTGCAGAGTTATTTACGATACTCTCAATCAAAGGATCAACGATAAACAAGTTCTCTTATCTCACTTCAAAATTCGGCAGTGGCAACCACGGACATCAGGGGAATTCTCGACTTGCAGGAAGTATTAAACCTGCTCGAAAGTTTTGGTGTCACCGACGAACACATCGAGTTCGATGTTTCACTTGCCAGAGGACTCAGCTATTACACTGGCTGCATCTTTGAAGTCAAGGTGCATAACACCGGGCTTGGCAGCGTAAGCGGTGGTGGTCGCTACGACAATCTCACTGCTTCATTTGGAGATAAGGACAACCTTTCGGGTGTCGGATTTTCATTTGGAGTCGATCGGCTGTACGATGCACTCGAAGCACTTAACCTCTTTCCTAGAGAGGCGCAGCAATCTTCGAAAGTGTTGATCTGCCATTTCGATGAGGCCAGTCAGCTCTATGGATTGAAACTGCTTAATACGCTACTGCGAGAACGGCATTGCTGCTGAGGTATACCCGGATCACGGCAAAGATCAAGAAGCAGCTGGATTACGCTAACCGAAAGATGATCTCCTATACCATAGTGATCGGATCTGATGAGATGGCGAGTGGATTACTGGCGTTCAAAGACATGAATCTCGGCGAACAAAAGAAGTTGTCACTGGACGATATTGTGAAGGCGCTTCAATAAGGCGTGAAAGAAGTAAAGTATTCCTCTAACTTTGCTCACAACTGGAACCATGCCCGTGCACATCATATCAGCAGAGCAACTAACGCTTCAATCCATCGCGAGATTTCTTTCGGGTGGAGTAACCGTTGAGCTCTCTGATTCCGCCAAACAGAAGATAACGCGGTGCCGTGAATATCTCGACGAAAAACTTAAGAACTCGACTCAACCTATCTATGGGATCAACACCGGTTTCGGATCGTTGTATAATCGGAATATTTCATCCAATCAGTTAGAAACCCTTCAGGAGAATCTTGTTAAGTCTCATGCATGCGGAACAGGACCGGAGGTGCCGCAGGAAATAGTTCGTCTTATGTTACTCCTGAAGATTCAGTCACTATCGTATGGCTATTCAGGAGTACAGCTTGTCACGGTGCAGCGGCTCGCCGATATGCTGAATCACGGTGTCCTGCCCCGTGTATTTGAGATGGGATCTCTGGGCGCATCGGGAGACCTGGCGCCTTTGGCGCATCTCACTTTACCTTTACTTAATGAAGGAGAGGTTTGGTTTAACGGGGCGGCTAAGGCATCCGCCGAAGTCGCTGAAACGTCTGGGTTGGTCACGCATACACCTCGCTGCAAAGGAGGGGCTTGCTTTGCTGAATGGAACGCAGTTCATGAGCGCGTACGGAGTGTGGATTTGTCATCACGCTCAACGCCTCTCTCAACTCGCAGCGATCATCGGTGCGCTATCGCTCGACACTTTTGATGGCCGGATAGAACCGTTTGAAGATGACGTACATTCTATTCGTCCGCATAACGGCCAGCGACGCATAGCTGCTTCTATACGGGAATTACTTCAGGGAAGTGAATTAATCGCCCAATCAAAAAAACACGTACAGGACCCGTACTCCTTCCGTTGCATTCCTCAGGTACACGGCGCCAGCGCAGACGCGATTGACTATGCCACTAACGTCTTTGTTATTGAGATCAATAGTGTAACAGACAATCCCAACGTGTTCCCAGAGGATGACAAGATCGTATCAGCCGGAAACTTTCACGGACAACCACTTGCCCTGGCGCTCGATTTCATCGCGATTGCCATCGCTGAACTGGGCAGCATTTCCGAGCGACGGACGTATCAGCTGATCGGAGGACTCCGTGATTTACCTGCTTACCTTGTGGCCAACCCGGGTATCAATTCCGGTCTGATGATCCCGCAGTACACTGCCGCATCATTAGTCAGTCAGAACAAGCAACTATGCACACCTGCCAGCGTCGATTCTATCGTTTCGTCGAACGGTCAGGAAGATCACGTGAGCATGGGTGCCAATGCGGCGACAAAGGCCTACAAGGTTATAGAAAATGCATATTCTATCCTGGCCATAGAACTCATCACCGCATGCCAGGCGTTGACTTTCAGACGTCCGCTGAAAACGTCCGCTGTACTGGAGGAATTTGTGCATAATTTTAGGCAACAAGTGCCGTTTATAGAAGACGATCGTGTGCTGCATAAGGACATACAGAAAGCGGAAATATTTCTTAAAAGCCAGGAAGCCCTACACAATGCTTAGACTCATCGCCCTTCTCGCATTGTGTTTAGCGTCTTTGGGTGCTCTGTCACAACCTTACGCCAGCACCAGAGGTCTGTTTGAAGTAGACCAAATCAGGGGCTGTGCGCCACTCACAGTCAACATCAATATTCTTCCTCCTAATGCATGCAATGGTTCGACCCCCTGCGAGATGGATTTTGAACCACCTATGTGGGGCGAACCTCAGAACGTGTTTACTCACGTCTACAATCAGCCTGGCACCTATACCCTCAGCATTCTCTTCCAAACGAAGGGCGTCGATCAGATTACAATTACAGTTGATCCGAGTATACCGCCTGCCATTCAACCATTCAAGTGCAGCACCAACGGTGTTCAACTCACCATCCCGGATAACAACTACGACGAGTATGTCATTGACTATGACAATGACGGTGTGCCGGAACAAATTGTACCTCAGAACGTAACGGCCAAGTACTCTCACAACTACCCCACCAGTGGATCAAAAATTCTTAGTGTGCGCGGAAGAAATGTTGGTGCAGCGGACAATTGTGCAAAGACACTGTTTCAGATTAATGCGGGCATGACTCTCCTGCCGCCTACCATTAATGTCCTCACAGTCACGGACGCCTCCACGATCCGTTTGGATCTTACCAACATCGAACAGAACGTTTTATACAAGCTCGAAGTAGCAACCAACGCAGGTACGTTTCAACCTTATCGCGACGTTTACAACTCAGCTACACAGACAATACCTGGACTCAACACAAACAGTAATTATTATTGTTTCCGGCTGGGTGCATTTAATCCCTGCAGCAATACGGTTGTAGCATACTCCAATATTATATGCAGTGCCGACTTCGATGCCACTGCCATCAACGGAGCCAATCACCTGGTCTGGAGGACCAATAGCACCGGCGTTACCTCCTACAACTTTAATAGGAATCCAGCAGCTACAACTGCTATTACATCGTCTCCCCCACAAACAACTCTGGATGACACAGACGTATTATGTAACGTCCAATATTGTTATCAGCTCACGATGCGTTATGCGAATGGCAGCCAAAGTATTAATCTGGCATCCTGTGCCACGGCATTCACCACTCAACAGCCGACGGCAACACAAAACATTTCAATTCAGGTAACCGCCACAACTAATCTCGACGTGCTATGGTCACAGGATCCGCTCTATCCGGCAGCAGAATACACTGTACTCAAAAACAACACAGAGTTTGGGAAGACCAAAGTCCAGAACATAAGTGACAACGTATTTCTTGTTAATGCGCCGGAATGCTACTCCGTTTCTTATGTTGATGAATGTGGTAATAAAAGCGCCACCAGCATAGCGGCTTGCCCCCTCATCGTAAGTGCCGTGCTGCAGCCAGACAATTCAGTGGTCCTATCATGGGGAGCATACAACGGCTGGGCAGATGGAGTAGACCATTATACTATCGAACGTTACGGTAAAGACGGCCAATTGCTAACTTCAGTTGATGCAGGTTCTGCACTCACGTTAACCGACACTGACCCCGACCCGAACAACCAGATCATCGTCTATCGGGTTGTCGCCTACGCCGTCGACGGAACTGTGGTGGAATCAATCTCGAATCAGGTTGTAATTACAAAGCAACCAAACATCTATCATCCCAACACGTTCACACCGAACAGTGACGGACTTAATGATACTTTTAAAGTGATGAGTCAATACACCGAGACCGTAGAGTTTATGGTGTTCAACCGATGGGGTGAGATGCTATTCTATACTACCGACCTTAGCGTTGCCTGGGACGGCACCTACAAGGGCAATACTGTCCCTGAAGGAACATATACTTTCAGAGCCTTCCTCACGGACATGGCTGGTGCCAAGTATGAGCGCTCAGGCAATGTCGTAGTACTGCGGAAGTAGTCCTGAGTCTTTAGTCGTGAGTCCTGAGTTTGGTCTTGAGTGACTGAGTTGCTAGAAACCACTCATTAACGGTCACCAATCTGAACCGATTCCGCAGATTTATCCTGTAAGGGCAGGCAACGTAAAATATCATTGCATTGCTTTCAACACTACAAATACTCAATACCCACTAACGACTCAGGACTCACGACTCAGGACTATTTTCCCTACCTTCGCCCTTTAAAGTTATTAGCTTATGTTCGACATGATGAAAATGATGGGCAAGATGAAAGAGGTTCAGGCCCGGATGAAGGAAGCTCAGGATAATCTAGGAAAGATACGCGTTCAGGGTGAGTCAGGTGCAGGGCTCGTGAAGGCTACTGTTACAGGTAAGAAGCAATTGATCTCCATCGATATCGACAACTCACTGATGAAGGCTGAAGACAAAGGCATTCTTCAGGATTTGATTGTTGCAGCTGTGAATAAAGCAAACGAAGAAGCCGAAGTTGTCGCGAAAGAGGAAATGCGAAAGAGCACTGAAGGATTGCTTCCCAATATTCCAGGTCTCGATCTTACAGGCATGATGGGATGAGCCGCACGGCTGTTGTCATCCTCAATTACAACGGAGTTCAACTGCTGGAGAAGTTTCTCCCGACAGTTGTCGCTAACTCTTATGGTGCAGAAGTGATCGTCGCCGACAATGCGTCGGCTGATGGATCACGCACCTGGATAAAGGACAATTATCCGTCAGTTAGAATCATTGCTCTTGATCAAAACTATGGTTTCTGCGGAGGATACAATCGGGCACTACGCGAAGTAGCAGCAGACTACTACCTTCTGCTCAATTCCGATATCGAAGTTACCGAAGGGTGGCTGACACCTCTTGTCAGCATCCTCGATACGCGCGCCGATGTATCTGCAGTGCAGCCGAAGATACTCTCTTATCATAAGCGGGGCGAGTTTGAACACGCTGGTGCCGGCGGTGGGTTCATTGATAAGTTTGGTTACCCCTTTTGCAGGGGTCGCATCTTCGACACGATAGAAAATGACCACGGACAATACAATGATGACGTACCTGTCTTCTGGAGTTCGGGTGCCTGCATGCTGATTCGGGCCAGGTCATTTCATCAGTTCGGTGGTTTCGATGAAGATTACTTCGCGCACATGGAAGAGATCGATCTCTGCTGGAAGCTGCACCGGGATAACCAACGCGTGATGTACTGCGGGTCGAGTATCATCTATCATGTTGGCGCAGGTACCCTCGCTTATGGAAGTCCGCGGAAGATCTTTCTGAATTTCCGGAACGGATTGTTTATGCTCTTCAAACATTTGTCGACAGCGCAGTTGATCACGAGAATGCCGGTAAGAGTGATGCTTGATATGGTTGCCGCACTGAGATTTTTCATTGGTGGACATTGGTCCAATGGTGCAGCAGTTGTCCAGGCTCATGGGGAATTTTTCCTCAACCTGGGGAGAGAAATAAAAAAGAGAAGACAACTTCAATCAACATATCCCCGGTATACAGGGGAGGGTATGAAAAAACGTTCAATTGTATTTGACTACTTCGTCAGTGGGCGAAAGACGTTTGATCAACTGAGTAATCAGTAGTCCCATATAGGCGTACGCCGGCGGAGGTGTTTCCGCATATTAACGATAAACGCCAGTGATAGATAGATAATAACCGGTGATCCGAATGTGATGAACGATGCGTAGATAAAAAACAGTCTGATGCTCGATGTTGCAACACCCAAGAATTCTCCAAGCTGAGTGCAAACACCAAAGGAATAACGCTCGAAGAAATCTCGAATCTTATCCATGGTCTGCGTCAGATCAACTGTCTCTTTCATACCCTTCGACTCTCGTATAGGTTGATTCATCGACGAATAGCAACTAATGCAAATATAACTCTTGGCCTTCCTGAAAATGTCGGAAAGCTTCATTATTTTTTGAGTATTATTGCAAAAAATTTCGCATAGGCATTACTTTTGCGAAACCTGAAAATCAACCAAAAACTAAAAAATCCAATGAGAAAAGTAGTTTACTCATTCTTGATCTGCGGTACACTGAGCCTCGCGGGTTGTACGCTACCCAAGATGGTAAAGATGTCTAAAGAGCAACAGTTGACGGTTACTCCAAATCCGCTCGAAGTTCACAAGGACACTGTTGCGTTCGATATGGCAGCTAACCTTCCTGTTAAAATGTTGAAGAAAGGAACTGTTTATACAGTTAACACTTTCTACAAATATGGCACGAACGAAGTTGCACTCGATCCTATTCCGTTCAAGGCTGAAGACTACCCTAACTCTAGCACTGAGCAACCTAAAGTAACGAAGAGCTTCTTCTTCCCTTACGCTCCGGCAATGAAGACTCCTGGTACTCTCGAAGTACAAGGCGTAGCTTCTAAGGGTGAGAAGTCTAAGTCTACTGAAAGAATGCCAGTGGCTACTGGTATCATCGCTACGTCGAAGCTGGTGAAGCCTGTGTTCTTCGCAGCATTTGCAGAACACGGTTACAACAACCAGGAAGAACTGGTTCCTGTAATCATCCCTGATTTCATCTTCGAGCAAGGTCGCTCTGTACTCCGTACGAGTGAAATCCGCAGCCCTAAAGGCAAGCAGCTCGATGCTTTCATCGCTAGCAAGAACGCTACGCGCACAGTTACGATCACTGGTACTCACTCACCTGAAGGTGCTGAGCGTATCAACTCAAAACTTTCTCCGGATCGCGCTGCAGCAATCGAGAAGTTCTATCGTAACGAAATGAAGAAGTACGACTACAAGGGCAAAGCAGATTCTATCAGCTTTATCCTGAAGCCTGTTATCCAGGACTGGGCGAACTTCAAAGATGTATTGGCTAACTACAACGGAATCTCTTCTGAAGAGAAAGCTGAATACCTGAACATCATCAATGGTGGTGGTACTTTCGAATCACAAGAAAAGGATATGAAGAGACTGAAGACTTATAAGAAAGTTTTCAAGGATGTATATCCTAAGCTGAGAACAGCTAAGACTGAGATCCTCGTTGTAAAAGATAAGAAGACTGATGCTGAGATGTCAGTTCTCTCTAAGCAAGTAACACAAGGTGCTCTTCCTGCAGACACATTGTCTTTCGAAGAAATGATGTACTCTGCTACACTCACTCCTTCACTCGAAGAGAAGGCAGCGATCTACGAAGCAGCAACTAAAAAAGGTTCTAACTGGAATGCACACAACAACCTGGCTGCTGCTTACCTCGCACAGGCGGTTGAGAATCCTGGAAACGCTGCAGCTCTTGCTGACAAAGCTCAGGCTCAACTTGACATTGCTGCAAGACTGAACCCTGCTCCTGAAGTACACGCTAACCTGGCCTCTGTTAACGCGATCAAAGGCAACGCTTACGCTGCTTACAACCATGCTTCTAAAGCTCTCAGCTCAGGTCTGACTGGCGACAACGCTGCTGGTGTTAACGGTGTGAAAGGCTATGCTGAGATCGTTAAGGCTCAGTACGCTGCTGCAGTTTCTTCTGAGTCTGCTGCTGCTGACAACGCTGACAACCTGTTCAACAAAGGTCTTGCTCAGGTATTGAACAAAGACTACCAGAATGCATTGACTTCGTTCCGCGAAGCAACTGCTAAGAACAGCAACCTTGCAGTAGCTTACTATGGCGCTGCTATCGCTTCTGCTCGCCTGGGTAATGCCGACAACGTTGTGAGCAACCTTTCCAGCGCAGTTAAGGCTGATCCTTCTTTGAAGGAAGCTCGCTCTTGCCGACCTCGAATTCAGCAAGTTCGCTGCATCTGAAGCTTTCAGAAATGCACTGAAGTAATCTCTCATCATTGGATAATAAAAAAGGCCCGCTAGTCGGGCCTTTTTTCATTTGTTGATCTGGTGATTTCCAGCCGGCGGGCGGCCGATTTCCTGTCCGACAATCCGTGAAACTCATCCCCGGACGGCTGGACGCTGCCGGCGGTCAAAGAATTCTGTGGAAAGCTTTTATTCTGAGCACAGGGCGCCTATTTTTGCGCCTTTACGAACAATTGTTAATATGAGAGAAATACAATTCCGGGAAGCACTTCGCGAGGCACTTACTGAAGAAATGCGCAGGGATCAAAGCGTGTTCCTAATGGGTGAAGAAGTAGCCGAGTACAATGGCGCCTACAAGGTTAGCCAGGGCATGCTTGCCGAATTCGGAGCTGAACGCGTTCTCGATACCCCTATCTCGGAATTGGGATTCGCCGGCATCGGTGTCGGTGCCGCCATGAACGGCCTCAGGCCGGTCATCGAGTTCATGACTTTCAATTTCTCTCTGGTTGCAATCGACCAGATCATCAACGGCGCCGCCAAGATCCTCTCCATGTCCGGAGGTCAATACAGTGCTCCAATCGTGTTCCGCGGCCCCACAGGGAACGCAGGACAACTGGGCGCACAGCACTCTCAGAACTTCGAAAATTGGTTTGCTAACTGCCCTGGTCTGAAGGTCGTGGTACCTTCAAACCCATATGATGCCAAAGGCCTCCTCAAGGCTTCTATCCGCGACAACGATCCCGTGATCTTCATGGAGTCGGAAGTAATGTATGGTGATAAGATGGAAGTTCCTCAGGAAGAATACATCATACCCATCGGCCTGGCTGATATCAAGAAACAGGGAACAGATGTCACTATAGTTTCATTCGGTAAGATCATGAAAGTGGCTCTCGCAGCTGCCGCTGAATTGGAAAAAGAAGGTATCTCTGCTGAGGTGATCGATCTGCGCACGGTTCGCCCTATTGACTACGCAACGGTGGTTGAATCAGTAAAGAAGACCAATCGTCTCGTAATCGTTGAAGAAGTCATGGCCGCTGTCATCGATAGCTACTGAAATCACATACCATGTTCAGAAGCATGCGTTCGACTACCTCGACGCTCCGATCCATCGGGTGAACAGCTTTGATGTTCCCCTCCCCTATGCTCCTACGCTCATCGAAGCCATTCTGCCTAACGTTCCCAAGACAGTGAAGGCGGTTAAGGCCGTGATGTATAGAGACTAGCTATTTGCTGATTTGTTGATCTGTTGAGTCGTTGATTGGGAAGGACTCGATCGCTTTTGACGTTGATTGACGGATTGGCGAGTCTTCCTGAACGAGCAAGTCACTCCTTCTTGGTAGGCGTAACCATCCATAGGTGAAGATATAGATTACCACTGTAGGTAACAGGAAAGCTCCGAGGCGGAAGCGCAGTCCGGTATGGCTGTACGACCAGGTACTGAAGTCAATACCCGTTTTTACCAATTGAGCGAAGCTCAGAGCAAGCAAAAGTCCAAACAGGATTCCGCCCAGCATCAGACCTATGGCGCGGCGTCGAACCAGGTAACTAAAAAGCTCCATCAGCAGTACCGCGATCGCGCAGACAATTGTCACGGTCAGCAACGTTCTTGGGAAAGAACGTAGGTAGTAATACTTGTATACGATCAAACCGATCTTGCCCAACAGATTTGGCTTGGACAAGAGATATCCATTCAAAATAATAAGAGCAACGACGACAGAATAAAAGGTGGATCTGCGCATGTTGTTAGTGTAATTGATTTGCCTGTTATAGCTAAGTGACTATGCGGAACTTTGGTGTCTATATCAAAAGCTAAAATCTCCCCGGTAGTCACTCGTAAGATAGCAGTTGATCAGATGCTGCGCGAACTTTAGTCGGCCGTGAGATTCGACTAGAGTTGGACCGAAGATTTTGTCGTTGATTGTTGCTCGCCGGGTATTGAAGGGAACCTTAAGCTCTGCCAAAAAACTTCTTCAACTTGTGTTTGTTTTCGCGACGCATTACGTCGGCGCGTTTATAGCGAAAGAATCGCTCCAATCCGACATACACGTTCACTCCGCGAAGCCTGGTGTATTCTTCAGCAAGCAAAGTAAGTTGAGTTACCGGCAAACCAAGTCTCACCAGATTCCTGATCCCTTCTTTTAAAAGAAACGGCACCAAACTTCATGCGGTTATTATCTATCAACGCGAAGTCTATGTGTCCGGACTCTTCACGATACAGGATGTTGCCAACAGAATAATCGATATGGTAAAGGTGCTTCACGTGCATGCTGTAGGTGAAACGGGCCAGCTCAACCATAAGGTTTGCAGGTGGTACAACTTTGCCCTGCACGACTTTAGTCAACGTTGTGAGATCCGTGTATTCACAGATAAAGTAACTCGATTGGATCAAACGTGTTCTTTCTTACCTCAATAAAGGCAATGGGGGTTGGCGTATTAAAACCATTTTCAAGAAGCCTCATTCCGTAGTTGTAAGCGCGCTGTGCTTTCGATGGATAGAAGTAACTATATCTAACCTTGTTGGGGAAATAGATCCGCCGATACTTGTTTGATCACAAGATGAACTCCTGAGACATTGTCATGTCTTGATCACATTACGGCCTGCTTCCATAACCTGTTCCGCGTGATTCCATCTGTTCCGGAATCGCCTCCACATATGTTTTAGGTGCTCAAAGCGGGGATTAAGTACGATTCTCACCACTCATTGGCCACCTCCAAATGGCCGGTTTCAAATACACTGACATGCCGCTTTGTGCTCTGAAAATGGTTATAATTGCCGTCGGATTTTTGTTCAATTGTCACAGTTACGACAAATTTTGTCGATCGCCAGCGTGATTGCCAACGTAAAACCTTACGCATGAACATTGCAAGGTGAATAAACGATGCGAGACGATTCGTCATGCACCGGGTTGCCGAGGGAATGGAAATACCAATCTCACAAAAAGGAGTAATCGACAGCGCGTCTGTTTAAGCGAGTACTCCATCAGCAGACCGAATCACACACTGGGAAATCAATTGTTACTTACTCCCCTTATCCAGGAGCTCACTGAATTCCTGGTTGCAAAATTGATTTGTTTGTGAAAGGAAGTGCCGGACCCATCATTTTTCAGAACTACAAGGCTGTCGATCGGATCATGAAACTCGAGAGAAAGCCTTTTAATCATTTGTTCAACTATCTCAAAGGCTGGACGCAACTGCAAAAGGCAACGTACGATCTTGTGATTAACGTGGTGCATAATTCCTCTTCAGGCCGGATTGCCGCTCAGTTCGCGCGAGGACGATTCAAGCTTTTTTGTGAAGAAGATCCTGCCATCCTGGAAAAACATCCCGATGCGATCCATATGGCGAAGTATCCGATTTACTATTTGCGCAAGTACCTTCCAGCCGATGCCCGGGATGAGCGTCCGGTTCCACGTGTAGATATGAAGCTTAGTGTTGAAGAGCTCCAACTGGGGGCGCCGCCAGGTTGCACGAGATCGTCCCTAATACAAAAAAGTCGATCAGCATATTTACGTTTGCAACCGGCGACAAGATGTATGGGACCGACTGGTGGGAGAAGTTCTATGCTGCGCTTACTGATGCTTTTCCTCATCACAACGTTGTTGAAGTTCTTCCTGTTGAAAATGTATCGCAAAGCTTAACTTTAAAGCGCCCTCATACTATAGCAAAGACATCCGCGAGATCTCTGCCTTTATTGCAAATACAGAGGTGTTTATCGGAGCTGACAGCGGGATGATGCACCTTGCAAGCGCGTCTCTTTCTCCAATGCTAGGGCTATTCGCTGTAACCAAGTCTGACGTTTATGCACCTTATGGTGGCGGCTCCCGGGCTGTAAGTACTGAACAAACGAGCATCGAAGAATTGATTCAGTTAATCCGACGTGTGATTGACACATCAACGCATCAGCCCTCATAATCAAATCACGAAAACTGTATGCCGCAATGGCCAGCTACGTTTGAAGAAACAATGAAAGCTCAGCTGGGTCACGAGTGGCCGGCGTTTGTTGCTGCCCATGAGAAGCCAGCACCGGTAAGCATTCGATTAAATCCTCTTAAGCAATCAGACGTTAAAACTGATGGGCAGGTTCCGTGGTCGGCGTTTGGTCATTATCTGCCACAAAGACCTTCATTTACTTTTGATCCACGTTTTCACGCAGGCGCATACTATGTTCAGGAAGCAAGTTCAATGTTTCTCGAGCAGGCATTTCGCCAAATCGGTGGAAGCGATGACAACCTCACCGTTCTTGATCTCTGTGCCGCTCCGGGCGGAAAGTCAACTCATCTGCTGAGCCTGATGGCACCCACAAGCATGTTGGTGTCGAACGAAGTTATTCGTGCAAGGGCGTCAATACTTTCTGAGAACATTCAGAAATGGGGTCTTCACAATGTCGTAGTCACCAGCAGTGACCCTCAACAATTCTCCACACTGGAATCCGTATTCGACATAGCTGTAGTCGATGCGCCGTGCTCTGGTGAAGGATTGTTTCGTAAGGATCCCTCGGCGGTTGACTCGTGGTCCCCTGAAAATGTCGTACTGTGCTCCCGTCGGCAGCGTCGGATATTGGAGGACATTTGGCCTTCAATAAAGTACAACGGCTATCTGATCTACGCTACCTGCACTTACAACGAACAGGAGAACGAAGAGAACCTCAGCTGGCTTCTCGAAAGAGAAGATGCACAAAGTGTTGCCATAAATACATCAGAGGATTGGAACGTGACTGCTGTTGAACGACAGCGTATCAAGGGTTATCACTTTTATCCCCATAAGGTTAAGGGTGAAGGCTTCTTCATGGCAGTTATCCGAAAAACCTCCGGCTCCCCGACGACGGGTATGAAAGTTCCCAGCGAACTACCGCGTGTACCTGCCGCGGTACAGATAGAATCACCAAATGGATTAATACTCCCGTTCGCTTCTTTACTTATAAGGATGAAATCAGAGCCATCCCACCCGGTTCTGAGAAGCTGTTAAATCTCCTGACTAAGCGCCTTTACATTGTGAACGCAGGCACGCTGATCGGAACAGCAAAGCATAACAAGGTTGTTCCGGCACATGCATTAGCCATTTCAGTTCATCTGGATCAGACTGATTGGATAGGTGCTGTTCGGATTCTATCGTGTTTCCCTATTAACCTT
>JASGJX010000052.1:0-21988 GCA_049840655.1 Chryseolinea sp. | reverse complement strand
GATCGTTCCGTTCGGAGATATACCGATGTCACCAGCGATGCTATCACTGCACTATGGGCAATCGGTATTTGAAGGAATGAAAGCTTTCAAGAACAAGGATGGAAACATCTGCATCTTCAGGCCTCAGAAGCACAGCGAACGATTAAATAAATCATTAGCTCGCATGTGCATGCCCGAAATATCTGAAGAACTCTTCATACAAAGCCTTCATGCTATCGTTGAAGCAGATCAGTCATGGATACCAACAGCCGAGGGAGCATCATTGTATTTGCGCCCTGTGGTTTTTGCTTTTGAGCCAAGACTTGGCGTGAAGATCGCCGATCACTATAAATTCTTTATCCTTACAAGTCCCGCTGGAGCCTACTTCAGCAAACCTACACGCTTCGAAAGTGGAGGAAACTTTTGTACGCGCAGCAGAGGGTGGAACAGGCTATGCCAAGTGCGCCGGTAACTATGGTGGCGCTTTTTATCCCACGCAACTTGCCCGTCAGGAAGGATTCGATCAGGTGCTCTGGACGGACGCAAAAGAACATAAGTATATCGACGAAGCTGGCGTTATGAACATCATGTTCGTGATTGACGGAAAGCTTATCACACCGAAATTGACTTCAGCATTGCTGGATGGCGTGACCCGTGATTCTATCATTAAACTGGCGCCGTCGCTCGGCATGACTGTCGAACAACGAAAGGTGAGCGTAGAGGAAATTGAACAGGCCTTTAAAGATGGTAAGATCACGGAGGCATTTGGGGCAGGTACCGCTGCCGTTGTGTCGCCTATCGCTACGATCAACATTCACGGACTTGATTACAATTTACCTCCGGCCAGCGAGCAGAGCTTTCAGCATCGTGTAAAAGCGAAGCTCAACAGCATCAGACTTGGGCATGAGCCTGATACTTTCGGATGGAACTATATCATCAACACTCACTAATTCTTTCACGAAGCTGGAAACACGAGTTGAAAGTTAAGCTGGCCTGTCACCCTGATTGCTTAATAACAATCAGGTGAGATGTCTCAGACTTTCAACTGCGGTTTTCCGATTACTACTCTATGAGGGCAGTTGTATTCAGAGGCAAGGATCGTCCCCTGGCCGTCGAACCCATAAAAAAGTTTAAGCCGGTTAAAGACCAGGTTCTCGTTCGCATGCATCATGCAGCGCTCAATCACCGCGACATCTGGACATGGCGCGAGCAGTCTAACGTGCCCGACAATGGTGTAATCCTCGGTTCTGACGGCAGCGGCATCATCGAAGGAGTTGGTGAAGATGCGGATCCCTTGCTCATTGGCATGGAGGTGATCATCAATCCCAGCCTGGATTGGGGAACTAATCCAATCGTACAGGGTAATTCTTTCCGAATCCTTGGGTATCCGGACAATGGGACCTTTAGCGATTACCTTGTCATCTCGAAAAAATATGTATTTGAAAAGCCGGAACACCTGAGCTTCGCTGAAGCAGCAGCCGTACCGTTATCGGCCCTGACAGCGTATCGCGCCTTATTCTCAAAAGCGCGATTGCGCGCAAAGGAAAAAGTATTGATTACCGGTGTCGGTGGAGGTGCCGCTCTCTGGGCGTTACAGTTTGCCAATGCATATCAGGCACGTGTATATGTAACCTCCGGTTCCGAAGAGAAGCTTGCTAAAGCGAAATCACTTGGTGCCATTGAAGGGTTCAATTACAAAGATCCTCAATGGGCGGAGCAGGCCCTGAAAGCATCAGGCGGTTTCGATATCGTCATAGACAGCGCTGGTGGCTCCGACTTCGGAAAGTTCCTGGAGATTGTGCTTCCGGGTGGAAGGATCGTGAACTTCGGCCGCACTGCGGGAAACATCTCTGAACTGGCTACACGTCTTCTCTACTGGAAACAGATCTCCATATTCGGCACAACGATGGGAACGCGCGATGAGTTTTTGTCCATGCTCGACTTCGTTGAAAGCCGCACGCTCAAACCTGTCATCGATCAAACCTTTCCGCTAGATCGAATCCAGGACGCACTGACGCGAATGGAGGACGGAAATCAGTTTGGAAAAATCGTATTGCAAATCAAGTAGATTCCGACTTAAAATAATTTGTTATGAGCACATCATCACTCAAGTGGCGATGCATGGCCCTGTATGTTTAAATGAATGTCGGATTCAATAGACCTAAAACTCTTAAACTCAATATGACCCCTGAAACCATTGTTTATAAAAGTGACCGGAAATTAACTGTTGATGAGTTCGCCGACGTGCTTAAGCGTACTTCACTGGGTGCCCGAAGACCAATCGATGATCGACGAAAGCTTCAGTTGATGCTCGATCATGGCAATGTGCTTATTACTGCATGGCACGATGATAAACTCATTGGAGTGTCACGGGCGCTTACTGACTTTTCCTTCTGTTGCTACCTCTCAGACTTAGCTGTTGACGAGGAGTATCAGCGACAGGGAATTGGCAAGCGGCTAATTGATGAAACTCATCGGGTTGCTGGTCCTGATACGACCTTGATCCTACTGGCTGCTCCTGCAGCGAAGGATTATTATCCCCACATCGGAATGGAACGATTTACAGACTGCTTTCGAATACAGCGAAAGACGAATTAGAACTCGCTGCGTCATCAACTGAATAAAAAACATCTCAAATACTTAGCAAAATGTCAACGTTTCCCCTTACACCCAACAACAGCATCACTCGACTACCCAAAAGAGGCGAATACGATAAGGATGCGATCTACAGGATTCTGGATGAAGCACTGGTATGCACAGTCGCCTTTGTACGCGATGGGCTTCCTGTTCAAATACCTACAGGTTTTTGTCGTATCGGCGATAAGCTTTACATCCACGGATCTGTTGGGAGCGGTTATATGCGCGCGATGGCTGAGCAGCGAATGAAAATTTGCCTGAGCGTCACTCATGTTGATGGACTTGTATTGGCGAGGTCAGCGTTTCACCATTCGATGAACTATCGTTCAGCCGTCGTCTTTGGAACCACATCGCGTGTTACCGATGAGGATGAGTTGTACAGTGCTTTGGAGGCTTTCACCGAAAAGGTGCAACCAGGTCGGTGGAATGACGTTCGCCAACCAGACAAGGGCGAATGGAAGGCCACGATGGTGTTATCGATAAGCATCGACGACGCTTCAGCCAAGGTGAGAACTGGTCCACCTAAAGACGATGAAGAAGACTATACAAGAGACACCTGGGCTGGTGTTGTACCTCTAAAGCTACAACGTTCAACACCAATCCCCGACGATCTATTGAAGGAGGGCGTTTCCATTCCGTCTTATCTTAAGTGAATCGCGTTAACATGAAAGATCCTTTATCAAAATAGTCATCGTTAGAAACCATGGCTTACAGCATACAACAACACCTCGAGTTCAACGCATGGGCTAATGGCGTAATGGCCGATACCTTAAAGTCGCTGAGTGAAGAATTGTTTTACCAGGAAAACGGCGGAAGTTTTCCGTCAATTGCCAAAACGACTCTTCATATCTGGGGAGCGCAATACATTTGGTATCGGCGGATGCGGGAGAAAGCGTGAAGCAGGCACCTATGGTCGCAGCGCCACCACCTAAGCAGGATATACTTTCGGGACTTGTCAGCTCTTCCACTGATTTTATTGAATTCGTAAACTCGGTTAACCCAACCTTGCTTACAAGCCGCTACCACTACAAGAATTTGCGGGGAGAACCATTCGAAGATACTTATGAAGAAACGTTGTTTCACGTCGTGAATCATGGAACGTATCATCGGGGACAGCTCATACACATGCTTCGTGGAGTAGGAGTCTCTTCGCTAACAGGAACTGATCTCATTCATTATTTACGTTCGAAACGCAAGTGACCTATGAAAATTGAGCACATCGCGATCTGGACTTTCGACCTCGAACGGCTTCGCCTTTTTTATGAGAAGTATTTCATGGCCACAGCCGGCAAGAAATACTTCAATGAGAAGAAAGGTTTCCAGTCTTACTTTCTCACGTTTGAGGAAGGAGCTCGTTTAGAAATCATGCAAATGCCTGGCATCGTGGCCTCAGCAAATACGACCGCGGTTCAGACCGCTGGATTTATTCATATAGCGATCAGTGTCGGAGAGCTGGCGGAAGTCGATACTTTAACAAAAAGGCTTCGCGACGACGGCTACAACGTTGTAGGTGAACCGCGCTGGACAGGTGACGGCTACTACGAAAGCGTAGTACTCGATCCGGATGGCAATCGCATAGAAATAACAATTTGATTTTTTACCTTCGCTCCGATGCATGAGCATCAACCAAGTCAGATGAAAAAACAAACGCGCAGAACATTTGTTGCCAGTGCAGTCACCATGGGTGCCAGTGCTGCAGCATCCGCTATGCCTTCTATGAAAAAGGAAAACAAAGTACTCGTTCATCACGTGTTCTTCTGGTTGAAGAATCCGGATTCTAAGGAAGATCTCGCCAAGCTATTGGCTGGATTGCAAACTCTGAGAAAGATCGAAACCATCAAGGAAATTCACATTGGTGTTCCGGCCTCTACAGAGAAACGCGACGTAGTCGACAACAGCTATCACGCATCTGAACTGATGTTCTTCGACGATCTCGCTGGACAAAAAACATATCAGGATCATCCTATCCATCAGAAGTTCATTGCTGACTGCTCGATGCTGTGGGAGAAGGTCATTGTGTACGATTCCATTGATGCTTAGTCAGGATCGCGACGCAGAGCACAGGCATCTGGAAGAATACAAACACCTCCGGAGAAACTGACCGTCAGGATCACACATGTTAAAACGGTGAAAATCATTCGTTTTCACTACCACACACTCGTTAGCGGTAAAAACTTTTTTTAACATTCTATTGATGCTGGCTTCAACTTTGTTGATCTTCGTGGCAAAGATCCTCAGGACTGTAAATTGATATCTCGAGAAGAGATTGAACAATAGATAACAAAGCGCCCCGCCCGGCTATTACCGCGGCGGGGCGGTTTCATTTTTAACGGTTTGTAACAAACTAACAGTTGTTACAAGAAAGGATAAATCAACATGAGTCAACATCGTAAGACGCTCTTTGACAAGATCTGGGATGCCCACGTCGTCAAGAGTGCCGAAGGGTACCCGGATGCCCTGTTCATCGACCGTCATTTCATCCATGAAGTGACGAGTCCACAAGCGTTCGACGGCCTTCGCAAGCGTGGTATTGGAGTATTCAATACCGCCAGGACAACGGCAACAGCCGACCACAACGTCCCCACTATTGATCAGCACCTCCCTATCCGCGAAGCTTTGTCGCGGCACCAGGTAGAAACACTAAGAAAAAACTGCAAGGAGTTCGGCGTAGACCTCTATGATCTTGGACATCCTTATCAGGGTATCGTGCATATCATTGGTCCTGAGCTGGGCCTCACCTTGCCCGGTATGACCATTGTGTGTGGCGACAGCCACACCTCTACCCACGGCGCGTTTGGAAACATCGCCTTCGGTATTGGAACGAGTGAAGTTGAACAGGTTCTTGCTACGCAATGTATCCTCCAGTATCGTCCGAAGACTATGCTCATTGAAATCAATGGCAAGTTGGGAACAGGCGTTGTTGCCAAGGATATCATCCTCTATATCATCTCTAAACTTTCTGCGAGTGGAGCAACGGGATATTTCGTCGAGTATGCTGGCGAAGCAATTCGCAGCCTCTCTATGGAAGCCAGGATGACCATCTGCAACATGAGTATTGAAATGGGCGCGCGTGGTGGATTGATCGCCCCTGACGAAACAACTTTTAATTATATCAAGGGCCGGAAGTTTGCTCCTCAGGGAGAAACTTATGAACGACTTGTTGAGCAGTGGAGACAATTGAAGTCAGATGAAGGCGCTCACTATGACGAGGTAATTCGCTACGACGCCGCCGACATCGGTCCGATGATTACTTACGGTACAAACCCTGGCATGGGCATCAAAGTAACCGGTAAGATTCCATCATTGTCAGAGATGAAGAGCGAAAGCGAACAAACTTCATTCTCAAAATCTCTTGAATACATGGGCCTCGAGCCAGGCTCGGAGATCCTGGGCAAGGCTGTTGATTACGTCTTTATAGGCAGCTGCACCAATGCCCGAAATCGAGGATCTGCGATTGGTCGCCGACATCGTGAAGGGAAAGCATAAGGCTTCTAACGTCGAAGTATGGGTCGTGCCAGGATCGAAGCAGGTAGAAACGCAGGCACGTGCAGAAGGGCTCGACAAGATCTTTGAAGCTGCGGGATTTCAACTTCGTCAACCCGGCTGCTCTGCATGCCTCGGAATGAACGAAGACAAGATCCCTGCCGGCAAGTACTGCATTAGCACATCAAACCGGAATTTTGAAGGAAGACAAGGTCCGAAGTCAAGAACATTTCTCGCCAGTCCGTTGAGTGCGGCCGCTGCTGCTATCACCGGCAAGGTCACAGATATTCGGGAACTGGTACATGAATGATCAACTGTATTGAGACATGAGCAAAGACAAGATAACAACATTGAAAAGCACGGCGGTCCCTCTGCCGATTGAGAATATTGATACTGACCAGATCATTCCTGCTCGCTTTTTGAAGGCAACGACACGCGAAGGATTCGGAGAAAATCTGTTCCGTGATTGGAGATTCAATCCGGACAATTCACCGAAGGCAGACTTCGTATTAAACAATACCCTGTACAAGGGCAAGGTACTGGTTGCTGGTAAGAACTTTGGCTGCGGATCGAGCCGCGAGCACGCCGCATGGGCAATCCACGATTTCGGATTTCAGGTGGTCATTTCAAGTTTCTTCGCAGACATCTTTAAGAACAATGCATTGAATAATGCAGTGCTTCCCGTTACTGTAAGCGAAGGTTTTCTCAAGAAAATCTTTCAGTCTATCGAAAAGAACCCCAACGCTGTGGTTTCTATCGATCTGCCTAACCAGAAGGTTACTTTGGAGGATGGCTCATCAGAGTCTTTCGATATCAACGCTTACAAAAAAACATGCCTCATGAATGGGTACGATGATATCGACTACCTGCTCAGCCTGCGTGACGAAATAAAACACTTTGAATTAGTACACTGATATCGGATGAAAAAGAACATTACCATACTGCCTGGCGATGGCATTGGAAAAGAAGTAACTGCGAGCGGCAAGAAGGTGCTCGAGCAGATAGCCGAATGTTTCGGTCATGAATTTTTATTCGACTACGCCCTCATTGGACATGAAGCTATCGAGGCAACAGGCAATCCGCTGCCCGACGAGACATTGAACAAACTCAGGAGGAGCGATGCGATTCTTTTTGGCGCAGTTGGTCATCCGAAGTACGACAACGATCCAAGCGCGAAAGTTAGACCCGAGCAAGGCTTGCTGAAGATGCGTAAGGAACTCGGCCTGTATGCGAACCTGCGTCCCATCAAATTGTTTGATGAATTGTTGGGTGCATCCAGCATTCGCCCTGAAATACTGAAAGGCGCTGATATTCTTTTCTTCCGTGAGCTTACTGGTGACGTTTATTTTGGCGAGCGCGGCAGAAAAGAAAATAACAATACTGCCTATGACACGATGATCTATTCTCGCTACGAGGTAGAACGTATCGCGCACAAGGCGTTCAAAGCGGCTCAAACCCGTAGCAAGAAATTGACATCTGTCGACAAAGCGAATGTTCTCGAAAGCTCGCGCTTGTGGAGAGAGGTTGTCCAGGAAATTGCCAAGCAATATCCGGACGTAACCGTAGAGCACATGTTCGTCGACGCAGCCGCGATGAAGTTGATTCAAAATCCAAAGAGCTTCGACGTGGTTGTTACCGGAAATCTCTTTGGAGATATCCTTACCGACGAAGCATCTCAGATAGCAGGCTCAATGGGAATGCTGGCATCGGCATCTGTTGGAGACAAAGTTGGCTTGTATGAGCCGATCCACGGCAGTGCGCACGATATTACAGGCAAAGGCATAGCCAATCCGTTAGCATCTATCCTGTCGGCCGCACTTCTTCTGGATATTTCATTCGGTCTTAAAGACGAGGCTGACGCCGTTATCAAGGCAGTAGAGCAATCGCTGAAAGACGGCTACCGCACACGCGACATCGCCGACGCAACAACTCCACTCGAGAAAGTTTTGGGAACAGAAGTGATGGGCAACATCGTTTGTAACAACATCCGGATGATGAGTCCTGCGTCAGTTGAAAAGAATGTCTAAGACCTGATTCAATTATACTGTCAAGCCGACCTCCACAATCAACAAATCAACAATCAACAGATCAACAAATAATCTGCAATGAGCAACAAGATTGAAATTTTCGACACCACCCTGCGCGATGGAGAACAAGTGCCAGGATGCCAGTTATCAACCGACGAAAAGGTAATTGTTGCCCGTAAGCTAGAGGAGCTCGGCGTAGACGTTATCGAAGCAGGCTTTCCAATCTCAAGCCCTGGCGATTTCCTGTCAGTGGTAGAGATATCCAAAGCTGTTAACGTCGGTGTCTGCGCATTAACACGGGCTCGTAAAGAAGACATTGATGTCGCCGGCGAAGCGCTTCATCACGCTAAACGTGGTCGCATCCACACAGGTATCGGTTCGTCAGACGTTCACATCAAACATAAGTTCAACAGCACCCGTGAGAAGATCATGGAACAAGGTGCGTGGGCTGTTTCATATGCCAAAGCTAAAGGAGCCGAGGTAGAGTTCTTTGCTGAAGATGCAGGTCGCGCTGACCTTGCTTTCCTCGCGCAACTGGTTGAAGCGGTAATTGATGCCGGAGCCGATGTCGTGAACATTCCTGACACTACCGGATATTGCCTGCCTCACCTGTACGGCAAACGTATTGCCTACCTGTTCGAGCACGTGAAGAATATCCACAAGGCAACCATTTCTGTGCATTGTCACAATGATCTTGGTTTGGCTACTGCTAACACGATTGCCGGCCTCATGAACGGAGCCCGTCAGGCGGAAGTAACCATCAACGGTATCGGTGAGCGCGCGGGAAATACCTCACTGGAAGAAGTCGCGATGATCCTTCAGGTACACAAAGATCTCGGCCTGTACACTAACATCAAATCGCCTATGCTGTACGAAGTGAGTACGCTGGTGTCAACAATGATGCGCATGCCAGTTCAGCCGAACAAAGCTATCGTAGGTGCAAATGCCTTTGCTCACTCTTCCGGAATTCACCAGGATGGTTTCCTCAAGAATGCCGAAAATTATGAGATCATCAATCCAGCGGATGTTGGTGTTCCTTGTTCATCCATCATACTTACAGCCCGCAGCGGACGTGCTGCATTGAAGCATCGCCTTGAGTTGCTCGGGTATCAACCTAACAAGCTGGAGCTTGATCAATTGTACGAGCACTTCCTCATCGTTGCCGACGAAAAGAAAAATGTTGTCGACGAAGACCTCATACAGCTGGTAGCGAATACGCCGTTACTCATTAACAAGTAACCCGACCCCACGACTCTTGTCGTGTCAAAGGGTGCCTTGATGTCGTTCAGGGCACCTTTTTTATTGGCAGATTCTGAGCTGACCACGTTCAGTATTTTTCATAAATGCCACACTAAAGATCACGCACCAATCATATACTTACTCAGGTAAACGGTTACTTTTGACAATTGACATCGATGTCGGGACTTTTCCTCGAAATAGCTCATTGTCAGTCGTCTGCATTTTTATAACTTCCGCTTCCAAACCGGCAATACATGCTTCGATACTTTTTCCGGACGGCATTTACTCTCTTCGTGGCGTGCACCAGTGCGTCAGCGGTTGCCCAGGAGGTTGGGTTGGAGCTTTACAGCCTCAGAAACCAGCTTGCAAAAGATCCCGCCGCAGCAATGGCAAAGGTGAAGCAGATGGGTTTCCGCGATGTTGAACTCTCTGGAAACTATGGCATGGAGTTTCCCCAACTAATCAAGCTAATAGCCGAAAACGAACTCAATGTTGTAAGCTATGGCGCGGATTTTCAAAGACTTCGCGACTTCCCTCAACGCATCGCTGATGAGGCGCGCTCATACGGTGCCAGATTTGTGGTTTGCTTTTGGATACCACACAGCAGCGACACGTTTAAACTCGCTGACGCCGAAGAAGCAGCATTTGTAATGAACAATGCTGGTAAAATTATGGCTCGCAACGGTTTGATGCTGGTATATCATCCGCATGGTTACGAATTTGGAAAGCACGGTGATGGCACGATCTTCGATCATTTGGTTCAGCAGCTAGATGTCAGAGTGGTTCAATTGCAAATGGACGTATTCTGGATCAAACAGGCTGGTCAGGATCCTGTGGCCTTGTTGAAGAAATATCACAACCGGTGGATATCGATGCATCTTAAGGATAGAAAGCCGGGAACCCCGAACTCCAACAATGGCAAGGCCGACGATGAGACAAATGTTGTCCTTGGACAAGGTGACGTAGGCATTGCAGACCTAATGAAAGAAGTGAAGCGGCTGGGCATTCAGCACGTATTTATCGAAGACGAATCGTCGCGTTCAGAGGAACAGATTCCTAAAAGTCTGGAGTTCTTAAAGTCGTTGGAGCAATAGCGCAAGAGGTCGATACTGTTTGTGTGATCCCAACAGCGGAACCTCGAAGAACTATTTAACTGATCCTGGTAACCCGGACCTCCCTTTTGAAGATCTGGTATTTTGTTTGATTAGAAAGTTTCTAATCGCTATTAAACCCTGGCTTCGGCCAATGGTCTAACTGGCGTTTTCTAGTAACGTCCAATCAAAAATCATAACATTAACCATATGAAATCCATTCTCCTCATCCTGCTGGCCACAGTTGCATTAAGTATCCAGGGAAGCGCTCAGGCCAGCCAACAGCTGAAGAACAGTACTCCCGAAGAGCGCGCACAAAAGATCACAGACTGGATGAAGACGAATTTGCAGCTCACAGATGACCAGGCAACGACGGTGCATGGCATCAACCTGAAATATGCCAACGAAAATGAAGCGCTCAAGGAGTCAGCATCTGCGCGCCGGGACAAGTACAAGAAGTATAAGGACACGCAGGCCGCTAAAGATCAGGAGTTGAAAGGGGCTCTCACTCCGGAACAGTTCAGTACTTATCTCAGCAAAAAGAAAGAGCTTCAGGACAAGATGCGTGAGGAGGTTAAGGAACGCAAAAACTAATCAATGCTGATTACTTTTCTCTGACTGACTCAACGCCAACTGTATGATTTCTGAGGGGTAGCCATTGAACTCCAGTATTCGAATTGCGTTGCCATGTTTTAGTTTACCCTTCTTCAAGATATAATCGAAAGAAAGACCTTCATGATCCAGCGTTTCGGAAAAGTGATACATGTCGTATCCATCTGCAAGCAGCGTCGTGAGCTCTGAATCATGTGTCGCGGCTATTGCAATGTTCTTCTTATTCAGATATTTCAGAACAGCGTACGCGGCAGCAATCCTTTCTGTTGTATTCGTGCCCCGATAGATCTCATCTAACAGGAACAAACACTGACTATCTTGCTCACTACGCCGAACAAGCTCCTGAATGCTGAGCACTTCTTCCATATAATAACTTTTTCCTCCGAGAAGGTCGTCGGCTATGTTCATGATAGCGAACAGCTTGAAATAGGACGACGAAAACGAAGTGGCGAATGCTGTGTTAATGGTGTGGGAGCAAAGTATATTGATCGCAACTGTCCTGATAAAAGCACTTTTACCAGACATATTTGAGCCGGTTATCAGCATCGATCTGTTATCGCCACCCCAGGAATTCGGTCTGCAGTTGGAAATCAACGGATGAAACATTCCATCAACAGTAACCGCCCCCTTCTCTGCTGACACTCTTGTTGGGATACAGTTGGTACTCGATTGTCGAACGGCAAGTACTGAGATACATCCATCTATAAAACCCGCGTACTCAAACAGAATCCGAACATCTTCCTTTCTGTTTGCGAGCTTTTTAATAACACTAAAAAAAAGTACAGGCTCAACAAAAAATATGATCTTGATATATTCTCTGATGAGCCACGAAAGTTCAGTAACATCCGAACCGCCTCCCGGACTTCCACCGAGAATCGTCCACGACTTTGCAATTTCACGCACCGACTTCAACGCCTCCCCTACTGCCTCGATCCTTCTGTAAGGAAAAGATAAAGGTTGAAGTTCCGTAACAGTTGCCGTCAGCAGAACAAGCTGATCCATGGCAAGGCTGTATTGTTGGATGAACGACTTGTAGTAATAGTGAAGCATGGTGTTGATCGCCAGCAGCGCAATCAAAGGGATAAAGAGTGCTGATTGAAACAACGTGCCAATAAACAAAATGACACTAAGCACTGCCTGCAACTTTAATAGTGGTAAGACACGGGGAGGTTTCGGATTAGGGTTGAAGAAAAGGGCGCTTAGTCCATAAGCATTTTCATGCTGAAGCCTGGTCAAAGCCACTTGAGCTTCAAGCCTTCGCTGCTCATGATCAGCAGCATACTTAATCACCCTTTCAAACTCATCAACATCTTCATTTGGTCCATACGATGCAAGCCTGCTAAATAACCACTGCTGGCCCACGCGCGAAACTGTTCTGTCGAGGAATGCAAAGAGTTCCGAGAAGTCAAGAGCGGCGATAGTCTTCTCTGATAGTACGTGAACACCTTCTGCGTGTTCCCTGCGAGCATGAAACCGGGCGACCTGATAAACATTGAGAGGAGCGTCCTTTTTTTTGCCCCATTCCGATCTCAGTTTCTCAAGGGCAGCTTTCTTTCTGGATCCAAACATGAGTTCATAATACGCATAAAGTAGGAGTCGTCCTTGTGAAGCAGGCTGCAATCTCCTAAAGTTATTCATTGTTTGTTTGCTCAATACTCATTCGAGTTCTTCAAAATCAATGTCGAGCACTTCATAGTTCTTCCAGCCAATAAAATCGAAGTGCCACCATTCTGAGCTGTTCACTTTGAAGCCGTGCTTCTCCATTGCAGTAATGAGCAACGTTCGATTTTTCCTCGCCTCAGGATCTGCCACTGGTGTAGTTGGCCAGGCAGCCTTTTGGAAAGAATCATAGCCGGTTGGCATCTTTAACTCCTCACCTGTTTTCAAATTGATAACCGTGAGATCGAGCGCGCATCCACGGTTATGGCGAGAGCCACGATAAGGAGAAGCTACATAAGTCGTGTCGTGGTACACCTCATAAAACTTAACGGTAGCCTTATACGGTCTGTAGCCATCAAATATCTTAATGCCGAGCCCTTGCTTTTTCAAATCCGTCTGAATCTTTTTCAATGCCTCGGCAACGGGCTTTCGTGCATAGGCACGGGCAAGGTTATAGATTTTCTCACCAGTAAAGTTGTTCGTCGTGGCATAGCGGATATCAAGCACAATACCTGGGATGAACTTTTCCAGATTGACCAGCTCTTTGTTAGGATTAGCCTTTATGCTGGCCTGATAGCCAGCCATAGTAGTAGCCTGAAGACCATACTTGTTTTGAGCATATAAAGACTGATTGATCACGGTAAGAGTCAATATGAGCAAAAGCTTTCTCATGATTCGAATATTTATCGGGTGCAAACTCCAGGAGCACAGATAGCCGCGTCCCTACCGTCCAATATGCATTAAAAAATCAAAAGTTTTGCAAGCATGGTCCGACCTCAATCAGGTACGGTTCTTCGTGTCAATAATGATCGTAACCGGGCCATCGTTGAGAAGGCTAACCTTCATATCTGCTCCAAACTCTCCTGTCTGCACAGGTCGCCCTAGTTCTCCCGACACAGCTTTTACAAGTGACTCGTATAACGGAATAGCAATGTCTGGCCGCGCCGCCTTAATATAAGACGGCCTGTTTCCTTTTTTTGTACTGGCATGAAGTGTGAACTGACTCACAACAATCACATCGCCACCATCATCCTTAACGGATACATTCATAACTCCAGCTTCGTCGTTAAAGATCCGAAGGTTGACGATCTTGGCCGAAAGCCAGCTGATATCCTCTGCATTATCAGCCTCTTCTATACCCAGCAGTACAAGCAATCCTTTTGAAATAGAACTCCGGACGACGCCATCTATCGTGACCGATGCGCTCGTCACGCGTTGTATAACTGCAATCATGAATAGTGATTAAAATGGGAGACTTAAGTTAGTCATGAAATTCATAACCAGTTTTTCAAAAACTCTGCAACTCGCCCGACTCATGAATATGAGTACCTGTTTGGCCCCGGCTCGCGCATTCATACATCGCCCTGGCTACACGAGCAGCATCAATGCCTTTGTATTTTTTAGGAATCAGAAAGCCGAATATTTTATAAAAGACTTTTGCCGCGTCTTCACCAGTGCGCTTTTCACTACGCTCCCCCATCAACAATGAAGGTCTGAAAGTATGAAAGGTTTGATAGCCCAATTGTGAAATAACTTCTTCCACTTCCCCTTTCACCCGATTGTAGAATATCGAAGAATTCTTGTTTGCGCCCAGCGCGGATACCAGCAGATATTGAGTCGCACCGTTAGCCAGCAACGCCTTCGCCATTACAGTAGGAAACACAAAGTCGACTTTTCTAAAATTTTCTTTTGAGCCGGCAACTGCAATCGTGGTCCCCAGACAGCAGAATACGTCATCGGCGCGAACTGTGGCATAGCTGGAGCCGTCTGCTATGTCTCCACTCATTTGTACGAGCCTGGGATGTTCAGGGAGTGCCTTTCGGGTGATCGCATAGACCTTACCATAACGATTCCCAGATAACAAAAGAGGTAGCAAATAACTTCCTACAAGTCCGCTTGCACCAGCGATAAATGCTGTCTTCATAGCGGCCTGGCGCGTGATGACTCCCAGGCCTGGAACTTCTCGATTTCCGTTCCTAATGAATTATATACCCATACTAACACAGCAAAGTCGTCAGTGAGGCCAGCAACCGGAATTACATCAGGCACAAGGTCCAGCGGATTCACAAAGTAGATGACGGCCGCAAGCACCACCAGCATCGTTTTCCAGGGGACTTCACGGTAATGACCCAACGCATAGGCTCTGGCCAGCCTGCCTAGCGTAAATAGCTGAAGTTTCACCTGTTCGCGTTGAATGCTGCTCCAGTTAACATCGCGCATCTTTGTGCCAAATCGCGTGATCAACATGAGCATTCTGCCACTCTTTCCGGCCAGGCGCGCAGCTTGACCTAGCGCAATTTCAAAAAACCTGTTCTTCATACTCGTCGCTTTATTGCAAAACACGAACCATATCTAAAAATACGCATTTTGGCAGTGCGTTTCAGAAAGTCTGCTGAATCTCCTTTTTGAGCTCGGTCAACGCATGGTTTAAAGGGTCAACCTGCTTGTTGATGGATTTCTCGAAAATGCGCTTCGAAAGATCGAGACTCGTCGCTTCAGGAAGCATTTCACCGGCTGCCTCATTGATCGATACAATCAAATCTTCCTTTGCATTCTTGATCAGATTCCAGGCGTTGTCGCTGATGTAAACCTGTTGAGAGACGTTATGATTGTATTCATTCCTGATCTCCGAAAGAAGCAGCTGATGAAATTCCTTCGACGGCATACCAGCGACATTAAGCCGAACAAGAAGATTTTGCGGCGACATCCGCTCGAGGAACAGGACCATACGCTCATATGCCTGAAGCCTGTTCGGAAGCACTGTTTCGATGCTCTTGCCGCGCACCTCCAGACGTTTAAGTTCGACCTCTTTCATGATGAAACTCCTCACCATGAGATAAGCAGCATAAAGCACAATGGTAGCTGGAACCAGGATTTTAACAAACTCAACAAGTGCGTCCATAGAATTTATTTGCGGGCGATTTTGTTTGAAATTTAGATAATTTTAAACGTAAAATACGAGCGCCTGTATGTTTGATGACCTCGTCCCGATAACGATATCTGATCGCGCAGCAGCCGAGATCAGAAATATTATGGAGAACAAAAATATCCCAGCGGGTTATGGTCTTCGCGTCGGCGTAAAAGGCGGTGGCTGCGGTGTGTCTTTGTTGATTGGTTTTGATAAACAGAAAGAGGCAGATCGCACTTATATCGTAAACGGTATCCAGGTCTACGTTGACCGTAAACACGCCATGTACATCATTGGTAAGGAGATTGACTTTGTAGAAAGCGACGAAGCGCGCGGATTCATGTTCGCTGACCAGCCTTCGAAGTCAAGTATTAACGCGACTTAAATAAGCTGACCGTCGCCTTCTTTGCCTTTCCCCCTATCGGTGGGTTCAACTTAGATATCTTAAGACTTACGGTCAATGCCGCTGGCAATTCTGCGAGCACATCGTTTATAATCTTTTCAGCAACGGTTTCCAATAGCTTGGAGGGTTTGTCCATTTCGTCTTTGACAATACGGAACAGCACTTCATAGTTGACAGTCCCTGCCAGCTCGTCTGTGGCTGCGGCAGCAGAGAAGTCGGTTTCGACCGCAATATCTACTTCGAACCAATTACCAGATACCCTCTCATGGGGGTAGAGACCATGGAAGGCATGAAACTCCAGTCCCTCCAGTTCGACTTTACCGATCATCCGATCTCGTCAAAGAATGACTTTTGAACTTTCTTGGGTTGAGGCTCCACGGCCGGGCTACGCTCTTCAGCAATAACCTCGCGCTCGCGTTTAAGCACAGGCTCTGGAATATAAGCAGGCTGCTCGTGTACACCAGAATGAATTACCCGTTTGGCTTCGCGGCGAGCCATTGCCAAATGCTTGTCAGGGTCAAAATCCTTAGCGAGTGCTCTCGCACGATCCACCCTTTCGATAGCCTCAGTGGCCAGATGTTTAAAATGCGCGAGCATGTCAATGCGGGCCGCTTCCAGACTCTTATAGCTGTCGACCATCTGCTTCAGACGATCTTCCATTTCATCTAATATCTCGCGGGCTGCCATCTCAGCCTCCTCAATCGTGTCTTTCGCTTTGGTCTTTGCTTCCTGACCAATCAGTTCAGCGTGAATCTGGGACTCGCGCAAATGAAGATCCGCTGCAGTTCTCGCCTGCTCGATCACATTAGCGCCAGTGTCTTCTGCTGTCTTCAAAGTCTTGTACAAGGTACCTTCGACTTCGCGCAACTTGGTTACTTCTCTTTCAGTGGCCTCAAGCTTTATACGCAATTCCTTGTTTTCATCAACGATACGTTCCCACTCCTGGGACAGCGTAAGCAGGAAAGCATTCACTTCCTCCTTCTCATAACCTCTGAAGTTCTTTTCAAAGGTCTTTTGACGTATGTCCAATGGTGTGATTCTCATAATAAATCGTTTTCAAAATTAATGTTCCACACTGATATCGTGCGATCGTCGCTGGCGCTCAGCAATTGTTCGTGAAAGGAGGTCCAAAGCACTTTGTTAACCGATGTTCCGTGACCCGCATGTCGAGCCCTGTCGATAACCTTCAGCAACCGCACATCTTCCGTCTCCCACACTTTCACGGACCTATCCATGCTACAAGTTACGAAATGTTTACCATCCGGACTAAAGTCGAGGTGATTTATAGCATACAGGTGAGCGATGACTTCCTGCTGGAGCTCATAGTTTGATTGCGTATTCCAGCTCTTCAGTCGCGCATCTCTGGAACCACTCAACAATCTGTGACCGGTGGCATCGTACCGTAACGTAAACACCGAGTTCTGATGAGCCCGCCATTCACGAACCAGCGACAGATCATCGGCCGAGAACACCCGAATGAAATGATCACTGTAGCCAACAGCAACCTCTCCAGTATGCGCATTGACAGCAATACAACGTGCACTGTTCTGTGAATGTTGTGCGGTACCGACGACTGTGAGTGAGCGACAATCCACTTTGATGATCGCTCCTTCGCCTGTCGCTATGAAAAGATAATGTCCCAGGGATTGAATGTCGAATATCGCGGCTCCTGTCAATTTCAACGAGCCTACCTCCTTGCGCTCCGTCCAGTCGAGCAAATGAATGCCCTCGTAATTGTGACCTGCGATCAGTAAGTTGCTGGGCTCGTGAAAATGCAGTGCATAGATCGAGTTGGTAAGCCTGGCAATCAGACGTCCACTGTCGGGTTGCTCGAGGTCCCACATGGCAACCATCCCGTCACCCGCTGCCGAGAACACTATGTTCAGTTTTGACGAAGGCTGAAGCGCATACACACTTTGGTTGTGACCCGTGAGTGTATGCAGCTTATCCACTTGTACTTTCAACGCTACCCACTTAAGTTTCCGAAAGTTCTTACTTTCGCTGAGGTTATTCGTTATGCCGCTCGAAAAAATTGTTATTGATAAGGATCGTGCATGGGCATTGTGGCGCGTGAGAGAGGATGAAGAATCACTTCGTCAAAAGCTGCAAAGTGTTGAGCAGTTTCCGGAGAACATCGCCCATGCTTCAAAACGTGTTGAGTGGTTAGCAGGCCGTGTTCTACTTACCACATTGTTTGACGCCCTCTCGATTCCCTTCCAGGGTATCACCAAGAATGACTTTGGTAAACCTTTTCCAACCGGGTCAGACCATCACCTCTCGATAAGCCATTCATTCCCATTCGTTGCTGCGCTCGTAGATAAGAAAGGACCAGCGGGAATTGACCTCGAGCAACCGAAAGTAAAACTGTTCCGTGTAGCCCACAGGATCTTTCATCGCGAAGAATTAAAAGACGCAGGTAATGATCTGATCAAGCATTGTGTCTATTGGTGCGCTAAGGAAACGCTCGTGAAAATATATGGCAAAAAGGACCTGACATTTGCCGAACACCTGCTCATAGATGCATTTCAACTCGCTGAAGAGGGTGATATTCGCGGCAGGATCATTGCTGGTGGTACAGAATCCGTCATACCTTTACATTATGAGGTTTACCCGGGATTCGTCCTGGTCTTTAATCACTCAGTCAATATATGAAATTAAGGCTGTTTTTTATTGCTTCGCTTATGCTTGCAAGCCGACTCTTGTCTGCACAACAAGTAAGCAACTTCACTCTCAACAACGTAGTAAACGGGAAGCCGGTCTCACTGGAAACTTACCCATCGTGCTCCGGGATAGCGCTTATATTCACCAGTAACACGTGCGCATTTGATGAGTATTACCGCGGAAGGATAGCCAAGCTTTCGAATGACTACAGTGACCGCGTGCCTGTATTGTTGATCAATTCAAGCATTGAGGCTGGCGATAGCGAAGAGGCCATGGCTAAAAAAGCAGCTCAACTAAATTTGAGGGTTCCCTATCTCGCCGACAAGGATCAGGCCCTGATGAAGCAGCTTGGCGCCAACAAGACTCCTCAGGTGTTTCTCTTAAAGAATACGGCAGGTACTTTTTCTGTTGTTTATAAAGGTGCAATCGACGACAACGCACAGGTTGAAGCGGATGTACGACATGCCTATCTCAAGGATGCGATCGACATACTACTCACCAATCAGAGCATCCAGACGCCTGAGGTACGGCCGATGGGTTGTTCGATCAAAAAGAAACCTTAACGTTTTAGCCGATCAGCTTGCGACCGCTGATCGCGATCATCGCGAGAATCACAACTAAGGCAACAAAGTTGAAGATGAACATGCGCTTATGTTTCGCATTGTCATCGCTCATTCGTTTGGACGTTGATCTGGCAAGGGTAATCAGGACAACTGCGGCGAGCATTCCAAAAATGTGTTCGACAGTCCAGTAGCGAGTCATCTTATCACTCATTGTAGTCCCATCAAACTTTACGAACGGGCTGACAAAGTAAAGGATCAGACCAAGCAGCAGCTGCGTATGTGTTGCTATAAACAAAGCGAGGCTTAACTTGTTGTCTGTAGATGTAAATGGCTTGCGATTTAACCATCCCATCAGAGAGGTTATAACGACTATTATCAATCCCAGTAATACAAGATAACGGAGGCCAGAATGCGCGTGGAGGAGTCCAGTGTACATGAGTAATAGAATTAAATCAACATCGAAAGGTAGCAACAAAATCGCGTTTAAGCCTCACTGCAACCGCTTTTATCCTGCGGCGTCCAATTCTTCGCCTCCCTTCAGGAGCATATAGACACCTGAAGCTATGCCCGGTAAATTTGGAATGATCGGGGAGGGAACCGATGTTTACGGCCTGAATTTGATATCCGCAGTTTGAAATAATCTAACCAACCAAACTATGAAAAAAGCATTAGTTATTGTATTGCTGGCGTCGGGCTTTAGCGCCATGTCCCAGTCGTTAACATTGAAGTGGAAAACACCACCTAATGTTCCGGTGCCTGAGTCCGTAGCATTCGAACCCAAAGGCAATGTCCTTTACGTTGCCTGCATCAATGGAAAGCCGGACGAAAAGGACGGCAATGGCACTATTGCCAAGGTCGGAGTAGATGGAAAGATCGTTGCCGTTGATTGGGCCACGGGGCTTGACGCTCCAAAGGGCATGGGCATTTACAATGGCAACCTCTACGTTGCAGACATCACTCAAGTCAGAACAATTTCATTGGCAACCGGTAAGATCACCAACTCGCTGGAAATCGAAGGCGCCCAGTTTCTCAACGATATCACAGTCGATAAAAAGGGTAATGTCTTCGTCTCAGACACACAAACGGGCAAAATTCACCTGGTGAAAAACAACAAGGCAGAAGTGTATTTTGAAAGCCCGGAGCTTAATGGTGTTAATGGTCTTCTGGCGTTGGACAATGGCCTTTACATCGTAAGTTTTGCCACAGGCAACAGCTACAAGTTAAGCGCAGACAAAAAGCTGACGCCATTTACGAAAGTGGTGGAAGGTGCAGATGGCATTGTTCTCGTCGGTAAAGACGAATATCTTGTGTCTAACTGGAACGGCGAAGTGTACTATGTAGATTCCAAAGGTGCAAAGAAGCTGCTTGACACGAAGGATAAAGTTAACGCCGCAGACATCGAATATGATGCAAAAACCAAGACTCTTTACGTTCCTACATTCTTCGCTAACAGTGTAGACGCCTATACCTTTTCGAAGTAATTTATTTTGAGGGCTGCGTAATGATACTGCCGTACGCGGCCCTATCTTTTAGTCATGAGTAAACAACTTCTGCGTGCCCTACCCGAACTGATTGCCGCAGGCATCATCGACAACGATACGGCCGACCGGATCAAAGCTCATTATGAGCAACAAGATGGGTCTTCACCCAATCGGCTTTTCATCGTGTTTGGTATACTGGGTGGGTTACTCGTTGGACTGGGTATCATTCTTATTCTCGCCCACAACTGGGATGATCTGTCGCGATTAACGAAAGTCATAATTGGGCTTCTTCCGCTGGTCATTGGTCAGGTGTTGACTGGCTGGCTGATATTTAAACCAGTTGAAGACCGCGCTTGGAGAGAAGGTGTTGCGGCATTCCTGTTCTGCGCGATCGGTGTAAGCATTGCCATCGTGAGTCAGGTCTATAACATGGGTGGCGATCTTGCAGACTTTCTACTAGCATGGATGGCGTTAAGTGTCCCGGTCATCTATGTTCTCGGTTCAGGCTTAGTCGTCATGTTGTGCGTTGCAGGTATAACCTGGTATGCTTCGGAGTTAAGCTATTTTAGTTATCTCGGCACTGACGCCGCCCCCATGTATTGGGTAGTGCTTGCCGTAATTGCTCCTTATTATTACTACGCTTTTGTTCGTCCGCAGCGAAAGAGCAATTTTTATGCACTTATTTCATGGCTACTGGTGATCTCGTTGTCGATCTGCCTCGCGACGGTCGCCGAAAACACCGGCAGACTTTTCGTGATTGCCTACATGAGCATGTACAGCCTGTTTGTCATGGCAGGCGAGTCTGATTTGTTCAAGACGGGACGTGTCTTGTCAAACAGTTTTCTCGTGGTGGGTAGCCTGGGCGTTATGGTGATCCTCCTCATGTCAAGCTTTGTTGATTTCTGGGCGTGGGAAAGCACGCCTGATGGAACGTCTTACAAACCACTGGGCATTACGGTCATTGTTATTCTTGCTTTGCTGGCATCCGTTGCATTGTTCATGCAGTTTCGATCCAAAGGATGGCAAGGGATGAACACAAAAGCGTTTGCCTTTCTGTTCTACATTGCCGTTTATTTTGTCGCTGTTTCGGCGCCGCAAGCAGGTGCATGGCTGATAAATATCTGCGTTTTGACGCTGGCCATATACACAATCAGGTCTGGTGCGAAACAAAATCATCTTGGCATACTGAACTATGGATTGGTGATCATCACGGCCCTCATTATGTGCCGCTTCTTCGATACAGAT
>JASGJX010000051.1:0-147788 GCA_049840655.1 Chryseolinea sp. | reverse complement strand
ATAGACTCCCGGTATGATCTTCTTCGTTCTTTGCCGGTACCTGATGTATTGATCACCAAACTGCGTTACCAAAACATCTTCCTCTATTCTGATACGATTCAAAAATGCCGCAAGAACGAGCAACAGAAATTATAATCAGTGATATCCAGTTGTTGAGTGATAAACCATAACCTACGAAGGACAACCAGGACGCGAAATATGACGGTATCTCACCAGACCGAATAAATCCCATCAGTCTTGAGTTGATGTCCATCGCGAATAGCAACGTCAACGGTAAAGAATCGCCCCAGGGATTTGATCACCCAAAAACGCAGGCTCATCCCCAATACGATAAGCGCCAGTCCTGCATAGCGGATCCATACGCCATGAACAATTGGAGCAGCAATCGCGGTAGCGACTATCGATACAAGAGGCATCGAGCACATGATGACCACCCAGATTATGGTTAATGAATGCCGGTCGTCACGCTTTCGATCCGTTTCATCTGAGCGCCGCAGACGACCCAACAATACTTCTGACACAAACCAGCAAATGTATACAGCGATGAAAATTGCATTCATACTTTAATATACGCATTCATCGATCTCTCTCAAGAATGATAGCTCTCAGCTGTAGGTTGCCAGGTATCGGAACAGGTAACGCCGCCGAACGCATCACCCATCCACGCGCCTTGCCGATAATTCCATCAGTCGAGGTGCGATCAGATGTCCCTGCTTAGATACACTTTGTCAATCACTTTTTGAGTACGGAACGCAACGCGCTAAAATGCTGAAAAAAAGCAATGAAACAGGGTTTGTGTTGGACCGCCATCGGTGTCATGTTGTTGTTAGTGTCTGCGACTACCCCAACCGTTGGACAACAACGTGGCACAGTCGAACGGAAGCAGATTCACTCAAAGGCGCTTGAAGGTAATCTCATCGGCGCAAATAGTACCCGCACCATCAACACGTATCTTCCGCCTGGTTACTTCTCGTCGGGCACAAGATATCCTGTGGTCTATTACTTTCACAACCTGCTATTTAGCGCCGATCGGCTCTTTAACGAAACTCCTCTGCTCAAACTGATTGATCGCGCGACTGACTCAAAGAGAGTAGATGAGTTTATTCTCGTTGCAGCCGACTTTACTACTCCTGAACTGGGAAGCTTCTACGAGAACTCAATTGTTAGCGGCCGCTGGCTCGATTTCATTTCGCAGGATCTTGTGCCTACATCGATCAGCAATATCGCACAATAGCGCACCGCGATTCACGTGCTGCCATAGGTCGCCATTTTATGGGTGGACGCGGAGCTCTGAAGCTTGGGATGAGCTATCCGCATCAATTTGGTGTCATCTATGCGATGCATCCTTGTGGGCAATCTGGAATTGAGACTCTTCCCTGGTCGGATCCTCGACATAGATCTGGAATAAGCTATTAGTTCCGCAAAAAGCTTTGTCAGTTATCAGGTAAAGGACGATCTCAAATGTTCGTTGCAATTTGTCAGGCCTTCCTGCCAAACCCCAACAAACCTCCTTTCTTCTGTGATTTCTTTTTTGACTTCGATGGACACGCGCAAAAATTGAATCCAGCGAAAGTGCAGCAGGCGAAGAATGGTTTTCACCTGGAGCGAGCCTGTATACGAAAGCGCGAATAACCTGAGATCACTTCGCGGACTCGCGTTTGATTTGGGGAAGATTCGATCAAACGCATGCGCACATCTATTCGAACCAGGCTTTTAGTCGAAGGTTAACTGATCTGGATGCTGTAAACACGAAGCAGAAGAATACAATGGCGGGCCATTTGATAAAACGTGGCTCGACGATGGGACGATTCTATACAGCGGCTACGTCTTTGCCGTTTCGGCATCGCATTTGAAGTTCACAAAGTGACGATTGCCTGATCGAAACGGCTAATGTGCCTGATCAAAAAAAGCTCACGATCTCAGACGTTAGCAATCCCTTGAGCGCCGTTACGAGAATGGTAAGCGCATCTTCTTAAAATGACGATTATCGGGAATGATGAAATCGGCCTGATGCTTCAACGGTTTGATCATCGATTCATAGACGGGCATAACATGATGCTGGTATCTGTATAGCACATCGTTCAGATCATAGCCGCGTTCATCATTGTCGCGCCGTATGCGACGACTCAACGTTCCACATAGTCTTTAGCTTCAATGAAAATTTTCAGGTCGAGTTCCTGGGCAACTTCAGGGAAGTACTCACGAAGAGGCCCTCTACAATAAGAATCGGCGCAGGCTTGAACTCTGAGCATCTTTGGTGTAGCCTGAGGGTTGTTAAATGTATACTCCTGCTTGATGTACTTCGCCGCGCTTGAGCTTCTGTATATCACTGGCAAGTACGTCGTTCTGAATAGCGCCAGGAAAGTGGTCGCAGTTCTTGATGCCCAAGTCATCCGTCACCTGTTCTTCTCTGGCCTTATAATAATGATCCTGGGAAATAAGGCATAACTCGGTCGAGTCAAAGTGTGCTGCAAGCTGTTCAATGAAATAGGTTTTTCCAGAGCCGCTTCCGCCTGTGATTCCGATGGTGTAGGTTTTGGTCATACGATGAAGCTGCAATTACGCACCATCCAAAGACAATCGCAATGTGAAGCGAAAGTTGAAGACAGGATAAACCTTTGCAGCTAACGGAAGTGAGTCGTTTGTTAGAAATGCTACCAGATGAGAGACGGCAATCGCGCGATGGCTCATCGCGTTCTTTTCTTCCATCGACATTTCTGCGAACGTACGGGAATGTCCCTTTTGGAACGAATACAGGTCGTATCCAAAACCTGAAGCTCCTTTTGTTGAAAGAGCTATTTCGCCCTCTACGAGCCCTTCAAACGACAGCGGTTGCCTTGTGAGGCCCGCGAGTGTGATGACGGTTCTAAATCTGGCCGTCCGATCCGAAACGCCCTGAAGGTTCTTTAACAGAAGATTAATATTGTCGCTGCTGCTTCGCTGTGGACCGGCGTAACGGGCAGAATATACGCCAGGCTCACCATGGAGGGCATTTACTTCAAGACCAGTGTCGTCTGCAAAGCAGGGAATCTTATACAGTTCGAATAAACGTACATGGCTTTTTGCAGGGAATTGCCCGGGATGTTATCCTGCGTCTCGGGCAATTCCTCTGCACAGCCGATGTCGGCCAAACTGCTAATTGTAATTCCTAACGGTGCCACCTTGTTCCGTACCTCTTCCAGTTTGTGAAGGTTGTTACTAGCGAAACAGATGATCATGAATATGCTTTAGTTGACGATCTCCTTGAAATCAAGATCGACGATGACGTTGGCGTTTGCAGGAATTACCTGTGTTCCGTTGTCTGCGGCACCCACTGTTCCAAACGCACGAAGCGAAGGGAGATACAATGTAGCTTTAGAACCGGCGGGCAACGTTATCAGCATTCTCTTAATTCCATCAGCCAGCTGATCGACAGCTCGTGAGTCAAAGTCTTCATTTGGTGCAAAGTCGATCGTTGCAACAGTAGTTGCATCATCAGTGAGAAGCTTGTAGGCGATCTTAACTTTCAACTTGTCGTACAGGCCTGGAACAGCGCCTGTGCCCATTTGCGTCACGACATAACGAATACCTGTTGTGTCCTTTTGTGCCACGATACCCTTATTAGACAAATAGGTATCAATGGCGACAGTATCTGTACCAAGACGTTGCTTTTCGGCAGACGTCACAACGAGCTCTTTGAAACTCATGTCGAACTCGAGTGGAGCGTTTCCTGGAATTGATCCGCTTCCATTTGGTCCATACGCCCAACCTGATGGAATGTAAACACGTGCGCGTGAACCTTCAGGTAATATGCTCAACGCTATCTTCCAACCATTGATATACTGCGCAACGGGAAGCTTAGTGTTGCCTTCGTCAAACGCTACACCATCTGGAAACAGACGACCAGTATAGTCAATGCTTACAGTACTTGATGATTTCGCCGGAAAACCTGTTCCAAGTTTGTAGATCACCATTCGTACTCCCGTCTTGTCTTTGATAAAGGGATTTCCTTTGGCCGTTAGGTAGGCGTCGAAGTTAGCCACCTCTGCATCCAGACGATCGTTCGGATTTTCTGAAGATCCTGCATCTGAGCAGGCGCCCACTGCCAACCCTACGACTACTGCACTCAGAATACTCAACACTCGTTTCATCTCCATATTCAATTTTAATTATTTACATATTCCAGCTCCCTGATCGAAAGCGTTGCCCACATTGAGCAGCTTCACATCAAAGATGAGGATCGCATTGGGAGGAATTCCACCCGGCATTCCCTGCGGTCCGTAAGCCAATCCACTAGGGATATAAAAAGTTGCTGAATCACCAACGCCAATCAGTGGCACAGCATACTGCCAGCCACGAATTACACCCGCAAGCGGGAACGCAGCCTTAGGAGCCTGATCAAAAACGCGTCCGTCTTCCAGCATCGAACCTTTATAGGCAACTTCTACGCAGCTTTCAACCGTTGGCTTTTTTCCTCCTTTTGAAGTATGGATAACATAAGCGATACCGCTTGTGTCCTGCTCAGCCTTGATATTTTTATCAGCGAGATACTTTGTAATGGTGGCAGCGTCTTTGCTCTTCTGCTTAACCGTAAGCTCAGACATCAGTTTGTTTTGATATTCTCCGAATTCTTCGCGCGAAACGATATCCTTCACTTTAACATAATAGGCAATGGTAAGTGCCGTGTCGATTCCCGGAGGCACTGGGCCACGTGCGATGTCAGCAAAGAATCTCGTTATATCCATTGACGCTTTTGCGCTATCACCCTTAGAAAGCTGACGCAACATTTGAACGATGCCAGGTTCCTGAGCCATCGCACTGCTGTCTCCGATAGGCATCGTGCGCCAGGAATCCCCTGAGCATGCGTATTGCTCCACACGGAGTCTTTCGAATCTTTCAGCAGAAAGTCAAAGATTAGAATTTCATCCTTCTTGGGAAGTACTCCATCACCACTTGCCAGAACGACATACTTGAAACCGTTGGGTGTTTCCCGCTCATTCTTTGTGCAAGCGGCGCACAACAGTGCGATCCCAAGGAGGACATAAGAATATTTAATCATGCTCTATTTTGGTTAGACAGTTAGAATTTGAAAAAGGTTGTAAGGTGTGATTGTTAGTTTATTGTGACGTGCCAGGAAACTTTCGCGTCGCATTATTCTTGGTTAGTCATCTTTAAGTAGCTGGTCTTTGTATAAAGGCAGCACCCGCAGAAACTTTTCGACGGTTTGATCCAGGGAAAGATTCGTTTGGCCCCCCGCTGCGTTTCGGTGCCCGCCACCGTCAAAATGAGCCCGTGCCATTTCATTGACAGAAAAGCTGCCCAGCGAACGCATCGACAGTTTGATATTCTCTTTGCGGTCTGATATCATAACGGACAGCCGAATGCCCTTTATTGAAAGACCAAAATTCACAAGTCCTTCGGTGTCACCGGTTTGCGAGCTAAATCGCTTCAGTTCGTCCGAAGTAAGGACCATGTATGCGGTTCGATATTCGGGAACCACCCTCAGCTTTTCGCTCAATACATAACCCATCAGCCTCAGCCGCTCCACAGTGTTTGTGTCATAGATCAGCTTCGAAACCTGATAAGGATTCGCACCGATTTCCACCAACGAAGAAACCACCTTGAACACTTTATAGGTCGTATTTGAATGCCTGAAGCTGCCTGTGTCGGTCATGATCCCTGCATACAGACAGTCAGCCATTTCGGGATCAATGAGGTTTCGGTCTCCCAGTTGATCGATCAGCTCGAAAACCAGCTCGGCCGTCGATGCCGCTGTCTGATCCCACTGCTCAAAGTCAGCAAACTTCTGAGGCTCAAGGTGATGATCAATCAGCACTTTCGTGGCCGACGATGCATTCACCATCTCACCCATATCGTTGATGCGGTGCAGCGCCGAAAAGTCAAGGCAGAAAATACCGCCTGCCTGCCGGATGATTTCAGCAATCTTTTCAACGCGATCTTTCTTGTACACCAGGACCTCTCCTGACTTAGGCATCCACGCAATAAATTCCGGATAATCACTGGGGGTGATAACAATGACTTCGTGTCCCTTCTTTCTCAGATATCGACTCAGACCAAGTGACGATCCCAATGCATCAGCATCCGGATTGAAGTGGGTCAGAATGACCATTTTACGAGGGGTCCCCAGAAAATCCCTGAATGCTTCGATGTTTTGCATGCCTGCCCTGAAAACAAAACGCAAAAATGCGGATTTTTACCCCATATACAATGCTGAAAATCCGATACTTAACGCCCCTGTCTTGCCTAAGTCCAAAATCTCCGATCCGCACTGGGGACTTTCCGTTTTAATAGTATTTTTGCGCGCGTTTTGATGAGGAGCACGCGCTCCGCAACAGGCGAATCAGGGACGAAAAACACGCATTTAGAAACGATATGGCAGGAAACAAGACATTTACGATGATTAAGCCGGACGCAGTTTCGGCAGGAAATTCTGGTGCTATCACCAAAATGATCGAGGAAGCGGGCTTCCGGATCGTGGCAATCAAGAAGACTCAGTTGTCGCCTGAGAAAGCTGGCGAGTTCTATGCCGTTCACAAGGCGCGCCCTTTCTACAAGGACCTCTGCAGCTTATATGTCATCTGGCGCGATCATCCCGATGATCCTCGAGAAAGACAACGCTGTTGAAGATTTCCGTAAGCTTATCGGAGCAACCGATCCTACCAAGGCAGCTGATGGCACAATCCGCAAGCTGTTTGCGAAGTCGATCGAGGCTAACGCCATTCACGGTTCTGACAGCGATGAGAACGCGGCCATCGAAGGCAGCTTCTTCTTCTCTAATACTGAAAGATTCTAAGACCGAAGGTCAGCCGTTAAGGCTAACCTGCTAAGGGCAAGGTGCTTTTGTTCGCTAGACTATGTCTTCGAGCAAAAAGTCCTTGCCCTTCCGTATTTGATGAGATCCTTGAGGCGATACCGCTCCAAAGTCAAAAGATCCTTTACGCGGAAATCACCGTCTGCCAGAACCTGCTCGATTACAAAATCATGAGTCTCACCGTAGTTAGTGAGCCGGTACTTTTTGCCGGTGCGAAGAACGTCGAAAGAAATTCCAGCCATCTTACAAGTCCTCCTCCCGCTCGAGCATAAGGATTGACGCCTGTGGAACTATAAAATACTTCTCATTCTCATACATAACTTCGATAGCTCCCTTCTGAAGAAAAATTGCGAGATCACCCTCCTGCGCCTGCAGTGGTAAGTACTTGATCTGTTCCTCCCGGCCTTTCCAGCTATCGTCTTCATCGGCCGGCAACGGCAATGGATAACCTGGACCAACTTTAATAACGTAGCCGCTTTGAATCTTTTCTTTTTCCTGCACACCCGGTGGCAGATAGAGGCCAGAAGCAGTCTTGTCATTTTGCTTGCCCGGCTTAATCAGTACACGATCGCCCACGACGATCAGTTTCTTTAGCTTATTTTCTGGTGTCAATTGCATGAGTAGTAGTTAGTCCTGAGTCTTGAGTCCTGAGTACTTGGTCACTAGTTGAATTTAGTTTTCAGACCACACTAACTCCGGCTCAAAGCGCTCAAATTTATACAAGTGAATGTTTAAAAACTGCAACGCCTGGGAGATTGAAAAGATTTCATAATTCGGTTACCGATTTTTCCTCGTTCGCATGGGAGTTGTTGCTGATTTGGTTTATAGAAACTAAGGAATTGGACCGCATCCATTCTAAATTAACTAGCACACTAAATTAAAGTGTCGGACTAGTCACTTGCACGACTATCGACCAAGTACTCAAGACTCAGGACCAAAGACTCAGGACTACTCCAATTTCCACGAGCGGAATCGATGGCAGCATCCAATTGCCTATTTTAGTTATAGATTTAGCCTGCCCATCCGATGAAATCGGCGCGTTCGGAGTTTATCCAATGAACTATTGACCGGCGATTCCGTGTGTAGTCGAACTAAAAAAATTACAACATGAAAATTCTGATTGCAATTCTAATGCTAGTTACGGCGACCGCCTGGGCGCTTGACGATCCACAAACGCTTCCTATTGGTTCGCCTGCCATTGACTTCAAACTGCCTGCCACTGACGGTAAAACATATTCATTGAAAGACTTTGCATCCAGCAAGATCCTTCTGATCGTATTTACCTGCAACCATTGCCCCACTGCTCAGGCATACGAAGCGCGCATTAAACAACTTGTTACAGACTACAAGAGCAAAGGTGTTGCCCTTATTGCAATCTCTCCAAATGATCCGCAATCAGTGCGCCTCGATGAACTTGGATATACCGACCTCAGTGACTCTTTCGAGGAAATGAAGTTGAGAGCCAAGAACATTCAGATTAACTATCCATATCTGTACGATGGCGAGAATTCTCAGATCTCCATGAAGTATGGACCACAGGCTACTCCGCATGCTTTCATTTTCGATGAGAAACGGATACTCCGCTACACGGGCCGCATTGATGACGGCGAAAAGCCCGGCACTGCAAAAACCAATGATGTGCGCAATGCACTCGATGCAATGATCGCAGGTAAACCCGTGCCTGTTGAAAAGACAAAGACGTTTGGTTGCTCAGTCAAATGGCCTACTAAGCGGGACTACGCCGCTAAAGCCCCTGAAGAATGGGCAAAGGAAAAGGTCTCAATCGACGAGCTTGACATGGACCAACTCAAGGAGCTCCTCAAAAACGATGGAATGAATTACAAGCTGATTAACGTATGGGCTACATGGTGCGGTCCTTGTGTCACTGAATTCCCCGAATTCGTTAACATGAATAGAATGTATCGCAACCGTGAGTTCGAGCTCATCACCATTAGCATGGATGAATTGAACCGAAAGCCTAACGCGCTAAACTTCCTTACGAAGAAGCAGGCTTCCATGAAGAACTATATTTTCAAGGGGGATAAGTACGCGTTCATCGACGGACTTGACAAAAAGTGGGAAGGCTCATTACCTTATACGCTCTTCATCGCTCCGGGAGGAAAGATCATCTATGGCAAACAGGGATTGATTGAGCCCCTCGAACTGAAAAAGATTATCGCAGAGAACATCGGAAGAATCTATTGACCTGTTCTGATCCTGTGTAGTATCGGGATCTCATCTTCGATTTGTACGTAATGTATTGAGATCCCGGAGGGATCTTTGATCTGTAGCAAAGTGTTCAGATCCGACGGGAGCTTCGATTGTAGTCAATGTATTCAAATCCCGTTCAGAATCTTTGATCAGCAGAAATGCAATTGGATCAAGCAAAGCGTGCGGCATACGAATGCTCATGTCATGACACGTCGTCGCACGCAACGCACGAGCTATTTTATTCAAAAAGATTGCCCTGGTCCTCGGCCTTCTTCAGCAGAGTAGGATCGATCCGTTTATTGGTTTTTGCTCCCAGTTTGCGCAGGTCCTCTACGCGCTGCACGAGGTTACCGTTCCCTAACGACAACTTCTTCATTGATTCCTCATAGAATTTTCTCGATGACTCCATCTTGCGACCAAGCGTGATGAGGTCATCGGTGAAGCCAACGAACTTGTCGTAAAGATCACCGGCCTTCGATGCGATATCAAGAACGTGACGGGTTTGATATTCCTGCTTCCACGTGTTTTTAATCAATTGCAACGAAGGAATGAGCAACGTAGGGCTCACAAAGACGATACGTTTCTCAAGGGCTTCTTCGTACAACGTCTTTTCACTTTGTATCGCGAGAATATACGCTGGCTCGATCGGAATGAACATGATGACGAAGTCCGGCGTGCTTTCTGAAATGTTCTGATAATTCTTCTCTCCAAGCGACTTCATATGCAGCCGGATAGACGTGAGGTGATTCTTCAGATACATCGCCTTGTCCGCGTCATTCTCTGCGTTCACGAAGTTGTTGTATGCGCGCAAACTCATCTTCGAGTCAATAACTACCTGCTTGTTTTCAGGAAGGCGAATAATCACGTCGGGTCGGAGTCGCCCCTCTTCCGTGCTGAAAGTTTCCTGAATGAAGTATTCACGATCCCTTTCAAGTCCGGATTTTTCCAGGATGCTTTCCAGTATAAACTCGCCCCATGCACCTTGTGTTTTGCTATCGCCGCGCAAAGCACGCGTGAGATTTTCCGCTTCACGGGTCATCTGAACATTGAGGCGCTGAAGATTCTCCAGTTGTTCACGAAGCGCGGAATTACGACTGATGGTATCCTTGTGCGTGTCTTCAACCCGCCGCTCAAACTCCACGATCTTTTCTCCGAGAGGCTTTAGCAATTCAAAGATGTTCGACTTGTTTTGATCTGTGAACTTTCGGCTCTTTTCTTCAAACAGGTCGTTCGCCAGTTGCTTGAACTGAAGCGTAAACTTCTCAGACATGTTTTCAAATGCGGCGTTTTGTTCGGTGAGCTTTTCCTGGAGGTTGCGATAGTCTGCATCGGTTGAGGCGAGCTCACTATTGGCTTCGAGCACCTTTCGACGCTCAAGCTCGAGTTCCTTTTTTAAATCGTTGAGTTGATCGAGGATGAGTTTGTTTTTCTCACGTTCCGCCGCAAGCATAGAATCTCCGTCGGCGCGAACCTGTTGTCGAAGAAAGAACCAGGCGGCTACGGCACCAACAATCAATCCGCCCAATAAAAAAACTGTATCCATCGCCTAAAGATAACAGGAGTAGCAATTTATATCGCAAAGTCAGTGACGCAGCGTGTGATTGTCGTTACACAGAACCTTTTCGCTCTTGAGAATAGGTTGCGCTTGCTCATCTGCAGAAGCCAATGTAGCGTCGTGAGGCGAGGGAAACTTTGATTTTCTCAATAGCGATTACGACGGCAATTCGGTAAATTTGTTGTTCACGCAGTAATTAATATGATCGGCACACGTAACGTAAGTCAGGACGCTATTTCACTGGAGGATAAGTATGGTGCCCATAACTATCATCCACTTCCTGTCGTGCTTAACAAAGGTGAGGGCGTCTTCCTCTGGGGAATAGACGGAAAACGCTATTACGATTTTCTCTCTGCCTATAGTGCCGTTAACCAGGGTCATTGCCATCCTCGCATCGTAAATGCACTGATCGAACAGGCAAAGCAACTCACGCTCACATCGCGTGCCTTTTACAACGATAAGTTGGGTCTGGCTGAGAAGTACGTGTGCGAGACTTTTGGCTATGACAAGGCGTTGTTCATGAACAGCGGAGCCGAAGCAAATGAAACAGCAATCAAACTTGCAAGGAAGTGGGGATATCTGGTGAAGGGCATTCCCGACAATGAAGCCGTAATCGTCGCCGTGAGTCAGAACTTTCATGGACGTACCACTACCATTATCTCCGCCTCTACTGATCCGTCAGCCAGAACCGGATTCGGTCCTTATATGCCGGGCTTCAGGATTGTTCCATTCGACGACCGCGCTGCGCTTGAGTCAGCATTGAGTGATCCGAAAGTATGTGCTTTATGGATGGAACCGATACAGGGAGAGGCCGGCGTGTTCATTCCTCAGCCGGGTTACCTCAAAGCGGCTGCGGAACTCTGTTCCCGTTACAATGTATTGTTGATGGCCGATGAAATCCAGACCGGCATTGCCAGGACCGGAAAGATGCTGGCCTGTGATCACGAAAATGTAAGACCAGACCTCCTCATACTCGGCAAGGCATTGTCGGGGGGAATGCTTCCTGTTTCGCTCGTGTTGGCCGATGATGAAGTGATGCTGGTAATCAAGCCTGGCGAGCATGGATCAACCTTTGGAGGTAATCCATTGGCAGCTGTCGTATGTGTTGAGGCACTGGAGGTAGTAAAGGACGAAGATCTGGCCGCGAATGCAGCTCGACTCGGTGTGATTTTCCGTCAGCGCATCACTGAGCTGATGTCAAGAACAAAGCTCATATCCGGTGTGAGGGGAAAAGGCCTCTTGAATGCGATAGTCGTTAACGACTCTCCTGAAAGCAGCACGGCATGGGACCTCTGCGTGGCACTGATGCACGAAGGCCTGCTCGCCAAACCAACGCACGGGAACATCATTCGTCTGGCGCCACCGTTGGTCATTACTGAGGAACAGTTGCATGAGTGTTGTGATATTATTGAACGGGTGTTTCTGGCTTATACCAGGAAGTAGTTCTTCTTCCGAGGTAGCCACTATTCTATGAATGGACTTAAGTCACTTCTGTTATTTTTATTGTTAGCTATTGGTGTCTTCAATTTCCGATGCTCAGGAGATGAGGTCGTTCCAAAAGACCAGGAGCCTTTTTCCGGCGACTGGAGAATTGCTGAAGTGACTTACGATGGAATGATCCAAACAGAATGGGTGGGCAATGTTCTAAGTTTTACTCGTCTTACATCAGACAGCGGCACATATAAACTTCCAAACTCACTGGCAGATTCGATTTGGAGCTCAATAGGAAGCTGGAAAGAGATCAATCAAAAGAGTTTTTATAGGGAAGATCAGATTGAAGTTCGATATTATCACGAACCGGATAACCAGCGGATGATCCTTGACTTCTACCTTCCATGGACACAGCAATCAACATGTGAGAACGGAATTTGTACGCTCATGATTACCGGTCAATGGACATTCACCCTTAAGCGGTGATCTTCGGGGCGACACCTCCACTGGCATGACCTTTGCATTTTTGCAACCATGCATCCCGTTGTTGTGTTCTATAGGCCATACGCATTTATTGCTACTGCATTCTCTCTTTACACCTGCTATCTGTACATAAGTTGGGGATCACTCTACTTTGTGCTCACGCTTCTATGGATTAAGATGTTCAGTAGTCTGTTGCTGGGACTTGTGTTCCACCTCAGTCGTCGTGAACAACTTTACTTCTATCACAATCTCGGCTTTTCAACTATCAGACTTTACTCATACGCTCTTTTGCTCGATCTGCTTATTTGGTTGGCGTTTATCATCATCACTTCCCGATTTGTATGAACGACATCCTGGAGTTTGATGGCATTGAGCTCAGCTATGGCACAAATAGAATTCTTCGTAGTGTCTATGTAAAATGTGCCGTAGGTGAAGTGGTTGGAATACTTGGTCGCAACGGGTCGGGCAAGTCCAGCTTATTCAAAGTAGTCTTTGGAAGTGAACGCGCAGATCATCGTTCCATTCGGATTAATGAACAGCCACTACCTGTTGATTTTATTAAACGACAACTCATCGGCTATCTTCCCCAGGGAAATTTGATACCGCCGCAGGTAACGATCGGCAGAGCGCTCACCATGTTTGGAGTCATGCATTCAACATTACTGGATTACTTTCCTGATTTTGATGAACAGCTGGCGCTGCGACCCGATCAACTCTCAGGTGGCACCCGTCGGGTAATTGAACTTCTTCTCGTGCTCCATTCCCGTTCGCGTTTTGTGTTCCTGGATGAACCCTTTTCCGGCGTCATGCCTGTGCATGTCGAGGTCATCAAGAAAATGATTCAGCATGCGAAAAAAGAGAAGGGAATAGTCCTTACTGATCATCTGTACCGTAATGTGTTATCAATTGCAGACCGCCTGTATGTTCTTGCTAATGGAAGCACCTACGCGATAACGGATCACGAAGAATTGGTTTCGCGCGGCTATCTGGCGGCAGATGATATGAACTGAAGAACTCTAACCAATGAGACCTGCCTGCTGCAGTTCTGTCCTCAACTGGCCGGGGCTTCGAAAATGAATCGTCGTTAGTCCAAGCGCTTTTCCTCCTTCGATGTTCTTGATGTTGTCATCAATGAACAGTGCTTTGCTGGGATCGATATAGTAGCGATCGAACAGTATTTTATAGAACTCAGGAAAAGGCTTGCGCGTTTTCTCTACGCCAGAAACAACAATACCCTCAAACCAGTGAAGGAAATCGAAGGTGTTCAGTGCCCACGGAAAAGTCTCTTCCGACCAGTTTGTCAGTGCAAATAGCCTGTGCGTTGGATTGTCGCGGAAGTGTTTGAGGATCTCGACTGTTTCATGAACAGGTCCTGGGATAGTTTCCTGCCAGCGGTCATACCATGCGCGTATCGCGACCTCGTGGTCTGGAAACTTAGCCACCAACTCATCTGTTGCTTCCTGGAAAGTTCTGCCCGCATCCTGCTGGTCGTTCCATTCGCTCGTGCATACATTATCCAGAAACCAGGTTACTTCTTCTTCTGTCTTGAAGATCTTTCTATATAAATAGCGCGGATTCCAATCGATCAACACGCCGCCAAGGTCAAAAATGATGGTGTCTATTTCTTTATTCATGGAAGGGAATTTTGAAGTATTTATGCGAGCGCCTCCGACATCCGTTTAACAACTTCCTCAGGTTTAATGAAGGTGAGGCACGCAAAATCACCGCGATAGCACTTCTCGGTTCCGTACACAGAGCAGGGACGACAAGGAAGAACTTCGCGACTGATCTGAAGTATGCTTTCGTCACTGCAATTGTATGGACCAAACCCGACATCAGGATGTGTTCCGCCCCAGATTGAAAGAAGTTTTGTTCCGGATAGGGCCGCGAGGTGCATATTCGATGAGTCGACGCATAGCATCAAATCAAGCATTTGCATGAGCGCCAGTTCCTGTTTGATCTTAAGTTCTCCGGCAACTATCACGATGTTATCGGGGAATCGAGCCTCTAATGTTTCGAAGAACTTAACGTCCTTCTCGCCGCCGCCAAACAGAAAGAACTTCGCTTTGTGCTGTGAGAGCCATTGCTCTATAACAGTGAAGTAATTGCCCTCAGGCCAAACCTTCGAGACATGTGCAGCGAACGGAGCGATACCAATCCATAGCCCGTCTTTCGTCAGGGCCTTTTCCTGCAGCCAGGTTTCAAGTTGCTCCTGTGACTGATTCTTTACGCTGAAATAAGGAGCAGGTTCTGTGAGTCTGATCTTATCGAATCCCGCGTTGACAAGCGCCTGACGGTATCTCTCAACCGTGTGGGGTAACCGTTGGGTGTTTTTATCCTCTTTTCTGGTGAACTGTTTTTTTTCTGGTCTTCCCTTTTCAAACACTACTACCTTCACGCCGAACAGTTTGAAGAGGCTGCGAAGGATGATTGTACGCATGTGGTCGTGCATATCGATGACGACATCGTAATTTGCCTTCCGCATGAGCTTGCCGAACAAATCGCGCATGCCCAGAATACCGGTATACGTATAGTCAACATCTGCTGGGTAGGGGATCACGCGATCAATATCGGTGAAGAAGGAAGCGAACTTTGGCCGGGTCACAACGGTAACTTCCACATCGTCGTAGGCTGCTACGAGTGCTCTGATTACAGGCACCAGTAACACTACGTCTCCCATTGCTGAAAAGCGAATGACAAGAATTTTTCTTAATGCCACAGCGACTGCTTATTGTCGAAAGCTACAAAAAAATGCATTGCGTAAAGGCGAACTTCTGTTACCATTCACGCGGCCCTTTGCAGATTATTATTTCGATTGTTTATACAACACTGGATTCAGTGATGGATCATTGTACATCTTCACCTGGCGATACACCTTAAATCGGCGAGTTCCGTTGCCAATGTCTTCCATAAGTTCATCGAATGCTGCGCGCATGTCGCCCTTCTGTTCCATGAGCAGTGCAAGTTTGCTCTGGCATCTTGCAATGTGATCGGCTGTAGCATCCGTTCTCCGCGTTTGCTCCTCCATATGGTAGATCTTTAGCATGAGAATGCTCATTCGGTCGAGTAGCCACGCTGGTGTCTCAGAATTGATACGCGCATTCGCTTTAGGCACCGCGTTCTTGAATACGTCGAGGAAATAGTCGTCGACGCGCTCTACCACGTCGGTGCGTTCCTGATTCGATTTGTCAATGCGGCGTTTTAGCTTAAGGCCCTCCACCGGATCGATGTCCGGGTTTCTAACGATGTCTTCCAAATGCCACTGAACTGTATCAATCCAGTTTTTTCCATACAGCAATGCTTCGAAACTGCCTTCTGGATAAGGATTACTAATAGCCTTGTCAACGTCATCGTGCTTGTGATAGTCGGCGATACTGCGATTGAAGGCGTCGTAGCATTGATTTGCGTTCAGCATATTCATCTGGTTTCGCTGCAAATGTATGAAACTGCGGGGAGATGGGCTTGTCTGGCCGATATTTGATAATTGATAGTTCAAAATTGAGATTGGGTCGGCCGCTGGGACAGTATCTTTGCATGGTCCGACTCTGAATTCGACTTAATGTCATCTCATCACTTTGTAAAAGAAGGGCAGGAGCCCGCGTTGTTTGTTGTTGATCCCATAGCCGACGATCACCTGATGTCGATCCTTGAATGGTCGCCGCTTGTTATTGTAGCTGGTTCAGCGATGCCCAAGGTTGCTTCCTGGGGAATCAGAGTGGACGCCATCATCCTTGATTCTTCTGCGCATAATGAATCCGTTGTGAACGAGACGGCTGCGCACGTCGGCCTGGCTCATATTATCGATGGCTCATCGGGAATCGCTGACGCCGTATTGTCTTACCTCAGAAACAGGAATCAATACGCGCTTCAGGTGTTGGTTCATTCCCCGGAACAAAGGCTTGAGGCGTGGGAGAATGCAGATGATTTTCAGATCGCGCTGATCAATGGGAATATGAAGTGGTCGAGGATCCGGGACGGGCGTTTTGAAAAATGGATACCGGAAGGATCGTCACTATTCACTCATGGAAAACAGTTGTCAGTAATGCATGCAGCTCTGACAGGTAATCAAATTGTCGCCGGTACGTCGGGAATGGTTGAGATACGGTCCGCTGATCCCTTTTGGGTTGGTGAACAACATTATTAAAGGGCAAACCCCAATCCCTTTAAGCGGGACAATTTTTATCAAACGTAACCCGACCAGGAAGGTTATTGCTTCAACGAGCAAATGACGATGGTATAAATGATCTTTTCATTTGCTATTCACTTTAATATCAGATAGTTAGGCAGCTGTAGACTTTTTTAAGAAATATCGTAGGGGGAAATCTTTTCTGAATTGTCATACCACTAGACTGTAATACCGTAAATTTCGCTGATAACACAACCAAGAAGCAGTGGAATTGCAGGTAGATCAGCTCATTACAACGCTGAGGGCAGGCGATATTGCTGCTTTTGAAATGCTTTTTCGGACATACTATCAGTCACTTTGTAATTACGCCTACACTTTTGTCCGCGACCGGGAGGAGGCAGAGGAGGTTGTTCAATCCGCATTCACAAACGTCTGGGAGAAGCGCGACAATCTCTCTATCCATACAGGGGTTAAGCCCTATCTGTATGCGATGGTGAGGAATGCTTGTCTGAATCAGATTAAGCACGAAAAAATCAAGCAGCAACATGCAGCGATGGAGATTGCCGTAGGTGAACGAAGCACAGAGTCTGTTTCGCGCACAGTTGAGGCCTCCGAACTGGAGACGCGCATTCTCGAGGCGATGTCGAAGTTGCCCGAACAATGCCGGCTCGTGTTTAAGCTTAGCCGCTTTGAGGATTTGAAGTATGCGGAAATAGCCGATCAATTGAACATATCGGTTAAGACGGTTGAAAATCAAATGGGCAAGGCGTTGCGCGTAATGCGCGAGCAACTGAAGGACTACTTATTGTTTCTAGTGATACTCATTAACGGGCTCTTTGGCTAACGACGTGGAAAGGGATCAGGAACAGATGGACGAGCTTATTGCCAAATACCTCGCTGGTGAAGCGAGCCAGGAGGAGACTGCTCGTGTGGTACAGTGGCAGAATCAGAGCGAAGTCAACCGCCAGTATGTTGAGCAGTTCAATACCATCTTTGCTCATGCAGCTTCGGTCAAAAATCTTCAAAGCTTTGATACGGATGCGGCGTGGATGCGCGTGAAGAAGACACTCGACAAGGAAACGCCCGTTGTTCAGTTTCCACCTCAGAGCCGAAACTTCAGCCTGTATTGGAAAGTAGCAGCAGGTTTGTTGCTGACGATACTTGCGGGAGTTTATTTCTTAAGACAACCAGTTCAGTCAGCGGACGCAATTGTTGTAGCATCACATACCGAGACCGTTAATGACACGCTCCCCGATGGCAGTAACGTGTTCCTGAACAAAGAGTCGACGATACGTTACGCATATAATAAAAAGACGGACGAACGTAGAGTTGAGCTTAAAGGTGAAGCTTACTTCAACGTAAAGCACGAAGAGGCACGTAAGTTTGTCATCGATATCAATGGTGTTTTGATCCGCGACATAGGCACGGCCTTCAACGTAAAGGCACCTGAAAACTCCAATACTATTGAGGTTGTCGTGAATGAAGGAGAAGTAATGTTCTACACGGAGAATGACTCCGGCGTTTACCTCCGCGCAGGGGCGAAGGGCGTTTATGATAAACAGCTGAAGAAGTTCACAATTGAGCAGCCGGAGGCTAATGTGCTCGCTTATAAGACCCGGGTATTCAATTTCAGTAACGTCGAACTTGCTCAGGTTGCGCGGCAACTCAACGCAGTTTATGGGAAGCAAATTGAGTTGTCACCGGCAGTGAGATATTGCCGCCTTACTGTTGGTTTCAACAACGAGCCAATTGAAGAAGTTGTAGCGATTATCACCGAAACATTGGGCCTCAGGGCCAGCGAATCGAATGGGAAAATCCTTTTGGATGGTGCAGGTTGTGCGCCGTGATATCGCCTTCGTTCGTCACCTCTTCGCAGTAGTGATATTGCTCGCTTGTGCACACCTGGCGAGGTCAGAGACTCCCTTACTGGAGCGCACAGTTACGATCTCTCTTGTGCAGGAGCGTCTGGATATCGCATTAAACAAAATCTCTCAACAGGCCGGTTTCACCTTTTCATATAGTCCTTCGATTGTCGATGTTTCACGGATTGTGACATTTAATTTTGCCGGCAATACCGTACGCGAAGTGCTGGAGATTCTCTTTGAGGGTTCTGTACAGTATAAAGTCCGCGGAAACTATGTGATTCTCAATCGGGCAGCCAAACAGCCAGACGAACAAGTTTATAGTGGCTACGTAATTGATGAGGCAACCGGAAAGCGTCTTCAGAACGTGAGCGTCTATGATCCACTTACTATGGCATCGGCGGTTACGGATGAATATGGATTTTTCGAGATCAAGATCAACAAACCAACGGCGGAGGAGGTTCGGTTAGCGGTCGCACGCCGCGAGTATGGCGATACCGTTGTAGCTGTCAGTCCTGCTAAGAAGGGACTTCTTAACATACCTATGAACTTCAGCGAAGAGCGAATGACTACGCTGGCTGATAGTGTCGCAGAAAAGTTGAGAAGGTTCTGGCATACGAAAGTGTTGGCGCCCGAAAACGTCAACATCCACAATATCCAGGATACCTTATATCGAACCACACAGGTTTCGATATGGCCGTTTATCGGAACCAATCATACGCTTAGCGGTAACGTTATTAATGACTATTCTTTCAACATCTTTGGTGGATATGAATTGGGTGTTACAAAACTTGAGATCGGAGGACTGTTTAACATTGATCGCGGAGATGTTTATGGTACTCAGATCGCTACCGTCTTCAACGCAACAGGAGGCAAAGCGCATGGCTTCCAGGGAGCAGGGCTCGTAAACCTGAATCTGGACACTGTGAGGGGCGCGCAGTTTGCCGGCTTGTCGAACGTGAGTTGGGCCGGAACCGAAAAGTTTTCCGCTGCGGGCATCATCAACTTCACACATGGGCGTTCGCGCGGAGCACATGTGGCCGGCATTGGTAACTTCAACCTTGGTGAACAATCCGGAACGCAGATAGCCGGCATCTTTAACTTCGCCACAGGCACAACCGGACCGGCTCAGATGGCGGGTATTATGAACTTCACAACACGTGATCACGTCGGCGGTCAGGGTGCAGGCATCATGAACTTTTCGGCCGCGAATGTGAAGGGTGCACAGGTTGGGGGCCTTCTGAACTTTGCTGCTCAGAAAGTAACCGGCGCCCAGATCTCCGGCGGACTGAATTATGCCACCAGAGTTGCAGGTGTTCAGGTCGGATTCGTGAACATATCCGACAGCATCAGGGGAGTACCGATAGGCTTTTTCAGTTTTGTAATGAAGGGATATCATCAGCTGGAGGTTTCAGCTGATGAAGTGTTTTATACCAATGTGGCGTTCCGAACCGGTCTGCATTACTTCTACAACATCTTTACAGCTGGTGCCAAGCCAACGACGTTCAACGATGAACATACTTACTGGACTGCAGGTTATGGTGTTGGAACTGCACCCAATTTAAAACGCCATCTTCGCTTAAATGCTGACCTCACAGCCAATCAGATATTTTCCGGCTATACCCTCGATGCGCTAAACATTGTTTCAAAACTCTATGCTGGTATCGAATATCATCCTGCACCTAAGTTTGGTCTAATTGCCGGGGTGACACTCAATGCGCATTACACAGACAACACTTATACTGATTATCCTGAACTATTTACGGATTTCAAACCCACGATCATTCACGAGACCACTCTCGAGAATAATATCAATGTAAAATTGTGGCTTGGAGCGAAGGTTGGATTGCGCTTTTTCTAGATACATCTACTCCGGCCTGGAAACAAAAATTCCCCTGGAGCAAAACAGTTAACTTCTATCCCGCGATGGACACAATAGAGAATTGAATGCTCGCTTGAAGTTAAGGACGCACAAAAGGGCGACGTTATTCTTGGAGAGGCGCGCTATCTAAGCAAGTTCTGCAATCACAGTGCGACCGCCTTTGGTTATATCACCAATCTTCACTACGACCTTTGCATCGAGCGGCAAAAAGAGGTCAACCCGCGATCCGAACTTGATAAAACCAAATTCGTCGCCCTGCTGATACACCTGGTTTTCATTCACATAACATTTGATGCGTCGTGCTAACGCACCCGCTATTTGCCGAAACAGGATTTCCACGCCGTTCTTCATTTTTACAACAACGGTGGTTCGCTCATTCTCCGTGCTCGACTTGGGGTGCCAGGCCACGAGATACTTGCCAATGTGGTACTTGTAGTAGCTTACTGTTCCTGCTACCGGCATTCTATTAACGTGTACATTGACAGGTGACATAAAAATAGACACCTGACGGCGCTTCTCTTTCAGGTATTCAGTTTCAACCGTCTCTTCGATCACAACAACCTTTCCATCAGCCGGCGCAAGCACCTGCTTATCGTTTTTCTGAATCTGAAATATTGGATTCCGGAAGAACTGCAGAATGATAAGATAGAAAATTATGCTGGCGATGAGCAGCAGATTCTGAATGAAGGTGTGACCAGGAAAGAAATAAGCAACCACCCAGTTTACTGCGAAAAGAACTACGAGCAGTACGAAAAGAAGCACACGGCCTTCCTTGTGAATTGTCATCGAAACGTTTGATTAGTGGACACAAATGTTGTTTGCCAACAAATGAGGCTCAAAGGTAGGTCATAATTATGAATTAACCTTATGCCAAAGAAAAGGGGCCGACCGTTACGATCTGCCCCTCCGTTCGCCCGCCAGCGAGTTTGATAGTGTGCCCTGTTTCATCTGCACTCTCCTCGTACAACTTCGCGGTGTGGCTATGCTTTCAATTTACAGAATACATGGTCTATGCTTTCACGGTCGCCATAGGCGTTGTTCCATAATGCGACATGGTTAGCGCATCGACAATCTGTGCAATGTATTCCTTTCTTGAACTGACTACTACGTTGCGTTCTCCTTCAGCTGTTGCAATGCGTACCGCGTAGCGGTCGCGAAGGAGTCCGATTGTAATCACGCCAATCAAAGCAATGAGCCCTCCTATTGCGAGAGCCATTGTGTTGGCACTGATGATCGTTCCGTCTATGTTCACTTCACGAAATGTATTTGCCGGAATCCATTCTGCAAAACCCGCAGCCATCAGTACAAGTCCAATCAGGACAAGCAAAATAGCTGGAACTCTGCTAGGTCTCATAACGTACAGACCGTGCTTGATGATACCATCAAGTTTATAGTCCTGCTTGCGAACGTGAAATATTGAATCGGTCACGGTGACCTTGTCACCATCCGTATATATGACTTTGTCTTCTCGTGTCATGACGAATTTAATCGTATTTGTTTCTTGCCAATACAGATACAAAAAGGCGGCCGCACGAAATGAAAGTCGTTTTCCTTATGCAATTACGTTTGCGCAAAATGTTTCGTCGCGTAGATTTTTACAGGTTGTGGAATGGTGAGAAATCAATTCCTCAGCATAGTGCTCAAGTTAAAGTGGCATAAAAAAGCCCCCGGCTGGGGGCTTCGAATTGGACCTTGCTCAGTTTAGGTAGATAAGGCCTTCTTCAATTTGAATGTATTGGGTTGATGTTAGTATCCGCCACGGAACTTATACGTCTTGGCAACTTTGTCGATAGCGACCATGTATGCTGCAATACGCATGGGTACATTGTATTGTTGCGCCGTCTTGTAAACATTGGTGAATGCATCCTTCATGATCCTGTCTGAACGACGGTTCACACGGTCTGCTGTCCATTTATATCCAAGTCGGTTCTGAACCCATTCGAAGTACGATACTGTTACGCCTCCGGCATTAGCAAGGATGTCAGGAACAACCATAATACCTTTATCATTGATAATGTTGTCAGCCTTCGATGATGTTGGGCCGTTGGCACCTTCTACGATCAGCTTGGCTTTGATATCGGCAGCATTAGAACTCTTGATCACGTCTTCAGTCGCCGCAGGTACGAGCAAATCTACCGGCAGCGTCAGCAGGTCATCAGCTTTGATCTTTTCTGCACCTTCAAAACCTTCAAGCGAACCTTTCTTATTGTCGCGGTATTGAATGGCCTTGTCAACGTCAATGCCCTTTTCGTTATAGTATGCACCTGAGAGATCACTCACGGCCTGTACGGTCAGACCGCGTTCACTCAACAGACGGGCTGCCCATGAGCCTACGTTGCCGAAACCCTGAACTGCAGTGGTTGCCTTATAAGGATTGATTTTCAATTTTTCCATCGCGGCCATCGCAGACACCATCACACCGCGACCTGTCGCTTCCGTACGTCCAAGCGAACCACCCATTACGAGTGGCTTACCCGTTACCACAGCATGAGTCGTCATGCCTTTGTTTCTTGAATACTGGTCCATCAGCCACGCCATTTCACGTGGACCTGTACCCATGTCGGGTGCTGGTATATCCTGATCGGGGCCAAACACGTCGGCCATCGCCTGTGTGTATGCGCGCATGAGTCGCTCGATCTCACCCGACGACATTTCCCGGGGATTACATGCCACTCCTCCTTTGGCTCCGCCGTAAGGGATGTCGACAACAGCACACTTCCAGGTCATCCACGCTGCCAGTGCCTTCACTTCGTCGAGGTTAACCTGGGTGTCGAATCGAATGCCACCTTTTGAAGGGCCAAGTATAGTGGAGTGTATCACCCGATATCCCTCAAAGACGCGGATTGCGCCATCATCCATAGTTACGGGTAGTGACACAATTACCTGTCGTGCGGGATTCTTAAGTACGTTGTATATTTCTTCTTCGAGTCCTAGTATCTGTGAGGCCTTCTGAAACCTCGACATCATTGCTTCAAAGGGGTTCTCCTTATCCTTAAGGGGAGCCGGTTCTAGATATGCCATAATGTTCTCCTCGTCCTGTTAATTGTTTCGTTCCGGGATGGCGTTTTATGAACCTATCGGCCCTGTGGCTGGCCGGGCAAAAAATCATTACCGAAAACGGTTGCAAAGTTACCTGATTTTCTTTCCGGAGGATGCATTTTCCTTTAAAAAAGCGACTTATGGCGCTGAGCCTAAGAACATTCCGGCCAAATGAATGCGACTAAATTTTGTTTGGTAATGAGCGTCGCGGATCAAATGATATTTGGCACTAAAATATCTCCAGGTAGGCCACAATGAAGGGTGCGGAGATTAACAGCCCATCGAAGCGGTCGAGAAATCCGCCGTGACCGGGAATACTGGTTCCGGAATCTTTGATCTCTATGCTTCTCTTCAGAAGCGATTCCACCAGGTCCCCGAAAGTTCCACCAATAATAATGATCAGGGCAACGACCATCCATTGAACAAAAGAAAGCGTATGCAGGTAGGTCGCCATCAAAAAGGCAAACACCAGGGCAAGCAACGCCCCGCCGAAAAAACCTTCCCAGGACTTTTTGGGCGAGATCCGTTCAAACAGTTTACGCCTTCCTAAAAATGTGCCCGCGAAATAGGCACCAGTATCACTTGCCCATAGAATGAATAAGCAACCGAAAATGATTTCAAAATTATAGACGCCATTGTCATCGAAGACGGCAACGTTCAGAAGCGAAAAGGGAATGGCGACATATACAATGCCCAGAAAGGTGAAGGCGATATTCGTGAATGGTTTGCGTTCAAACTTCTTATACAATTTGATCATGTACACGCACGACACGATGGGAAATATCAGGAAGTAGAATCGATAAGATATCTCTCGTTTCTCAATGAAGAACGACAACAGGAAGATGGCGACTCCACATAATGTACCGAACCACTTCTGTGGCACAAGACCGTCAAGCCCTGCGAGCTTGTAAAACTCGAGCAGTGAAAAAAGAACGATAATGAAGAATACTACGCAATAAGTCCATTCACTCACAGAGACCCCTGCTATGATGCCAGCAGAGCCTAGCAGTCCCGTTATAATCCGTTGTGTGAGGTTGTTGTACTTTTGAAGAGGCGTATTCAAAGGAAAAAAATTAGGTACGCAAATTAATAGGACTTGTGAGATGCTTCCGCCGATGGATTCAAATAAAGCCTGCGGATTTGATAGATCATCAGACCAGCTACAATCGCGCAGACAATCACCAGGCTCCACGGTGCAGCGTCAACTTCTTCTACGTCGGTCGCGACAACCTTAATATTGTAGAGGTATCTCATAATCACGCCGAATGCATTGTTAACGAAGTGCGCGACCATTGGTACGATGAGATTACCCGACCAGTAATACAGATATCCGAACAATGCGCCCAGGAGCAACCTGGGTACGAAACCAAAGAACTGTACGTGTATAGCACTGAATACAAACGCTGATGCCCATATGGCCACATGAATGTTATTCGATCCGCGCCATAGTTCGTTTTGAATCATTCCGCGAAATACAAGCTCCTCTCCGATGCCTGCGAGAACAGCCATTACAAACAGTGCAATCAATAAATCACCTACCGTGTTAAAACTGGTAACAAGCTCAGTCATCTGATTTGCCTGATCTTCAAGCGCGCGAGCCCATGTTTCAAATCCACTCATAAATGAAGGGAACTTCATGTGAGCATTCCATTCAGCTATTGGAGATATGGCAAGTGGAAATGCAAGTCCGAGAACGGTAACAAGCAATAACGCTTGTCCCAGGTGAGTCTTGCTTTCGACCAGCGGTGCCAACGGTTTATGTTCGAGTGCCCTGATATGAAGGAGTGGAAACAGAATGAATGCAACAAAACTTACTACACCCTGGACGAATAGCATTGGCATGGCCAGTGATGGATCCGTAAAACCTGACAGATCGATGTCATCACCGTAAACGAGTGAAACCAATGATGGGGCAATAACTGAACCCGCTAGAATACCCGTTATAAGCGTAAAAGTGATTCTCAGCAGTGACCACATCGGTGTTCTGTCTGATATCAGCGGGTCTTGACGTAACATTCTCGAAAGTCGCTATCTTTGCACCCCAAAGATGGTAAAAATAGGCAACATCGAATTGGACGATTTTCCGGTATTACTTGCTCCTATGGAGGATGTAAGTGATCCGCCGTTTCGTATGGTCTGCAAGGCCAATGGCGCGGATCTGATGTATACGGAGTTCATTTCGTCAGAAGGCCTGATCCGGGATGCAGCGAAGAGCAGACAGAAACTCGACATCTTTGAATATGAGCGTCCAATAGGTATTCAGCTTTTTGGTGGCGATATCGGCAACATGGTCCGATCTGCTGAAATTGCAGCTGAAGCTGGTCCGGATTTGATCGATATCAACTATGGATGCCCGGTTAAAGCAGTCGCTTGTCGTGGTGCGGGTGCTGCCCTGTTACAGGACATCCCTAAAATGGTAAAGATGACGGAAGAGATCGTAAAGGCCACCAGCCTGCCCGTTACCGTTAAAACCAGATTGGGTTGGGATGACAGTACACGCAACGTTGTGGAGGTAGCAGAGCGTCTTCAGGATATCGGCATCAAGGCATTAACGGTACACGGTCGTACCAGAGTTCAAATGTATAAGGGCACTGCTGATTGGACTCTAATCGGGAAGATCAAGGATAATCCCAGGATGCATATCCCCATTTTTGGCAACGGTGATATCGACACTCCACAAAAAGCCGTGGAATACAAGAACCGTTATGGCGTAGATGGCGTAATGGTTGGACGCGCTGCCATCGGCTATCCATGGATCTTCAACGAAATCAAGAGGTTTGCAAAATACGGTGAGATTGTTTCGTCGCCCGATATCACAGAGCGCGTTGACGTAACAAGAAAACACCTTCTCTTTTCAATCAAGTGGAAAGGTGATCGCCTTGGCATTTTTGAAATGCGCCGCCACTATGCGAACTACTTTAAAGGCCTTCCTGATTTTAAACCTTTCCGTACGCGACTCGTTGAACTGGAGAACGAAAAAGATATTCTGGCTGTTCTCGATGAGGTGGCAGACACCTATGCAGCAACGCTTATTGGCAGTTAGTCCCGAGTAGTTCAGGTTCTTACAATTAATAACCCTCCATCCGTGACGGAGAATCAAACGCGCACAAAAGCCTATGTGCTCCTGGGCATACTTGCGCTCATCTGGGGCACCTCTTTTATTCTCATCAAACAAGGGCTGAAAGTTTTTGACGCAGACGAAGTGGGCGCGTTGCGCGTATCGGCTGCCTGTATCTTTCTGCTCCCCATGGCATTGAAGCAGGTAAAGGGTTTGCAACGCTCTGACTATTGGAAGCTATTTGCCGCGGGTATGATGGGAATATTCATGCCTGCGTTCCTGTTTGCCGCTGCTCAGACACATATGGATAGCTCAGTTGCCGGAATTCTCAACACGCTAACTCCACTGTTTACGTTAATAATAGGAACGATAGTCTTCAGACAACGGCTTGCATTAAACGTCATACCCGGGATATTGCTTGGCCTGATCGGTGCACTTACCCTCATCGTATCCCGAAGCAATGGTGCTATCGGCTTTAATGCATATGCGTTGTTCATTGTCTTTGCATGTCTGTCGTACGGAAGCAATCTCAACTTCACGAAATACAAACTGCCGCATCTCAAGTCAACGACTATCACCAGCGTTGCCCTATTGCTGATTGGCCCCCTGGCTCTTGCCTACCTTCTGCTATTTACAGATTTCACCACGAGGGTTACGCATGTTGAAGGTGCCTGGAAGGCGGCGGGTTTCGTCGTGCTGTTGGGCCTGATGAGTACTTCAGTAGCGACGTTGTTGTTTAATGAATTGGTAAAGCTCTCCGGTCCTATGTTCACTAGCTCCGTAACATATCTGCTGCCTATCGTCGGCCTCTTCTGGGGTTTGATAGACGGCGAAGATGTTGGAGTTGGACACTTAGTGGGGCTCGCTACAATCATGGTCGGAGTGTACCTGGCCAACAAACGACCCGCTGTTAAACAAACGCCTGCACGAACAGCGTAATCAGATTACCTGGCTAACTGAACAATTACGGGCAAATGATCTGACGGATAATATTTGCCGTCATTGTCTGTTATCGCCTGATAGCCGGAAGCTTTCCATTCTGACGTATGGAACACATAATCGATAGGCCGGCATTCGATCGTGTTTACTTTGAAACTGCAAAATGTGCCCGGTGCAGGTGAAGGCGCTGGATCTATAAGCTTCAATCCTTCATTTGACATAATAGCAGCATAGGGAGGTTCTTCCCTCATGCAATTGAAGTCGCCTGTTACAACTACGGGTAACTTGCCCGCAAGTTCTGCTCCGCGCCGTTTGATGATCAGTGCACTCTCGCGTCTTGCCTCTTTACCCATGTGGTCGAAATGAGTGTTTAGCATAAAGAATGACGCGCCGGATTTCTTGTCCTTCATGATTGCCCACGTGGCAACTCTGGTGATAGCTGCATCCCATCCTTTACTGCCTGCAACGGCCGGGGTAGGCGAGAGCCAGAACGTGCCTTCCTTCGTTATTGTGAATTTGTCTTTCTTGTAGAGTATGGCTGAATATTCTCCCTTTGTTTTGCCGTCGTCGCGGCCTACACCGACATAAGCGTATTCATTCAGATTTGTGACGAGGTCCGTGATCTGGTTGTGCAATGCCTCCTGAACGCCCAGAATGTCGGGATTGTATTTTTTGATCAACGCATACACCTTGGGCGTTCGTTTTCCCCATTGATTCACGCTATCGGCCGGAGTATCATACCGGATGTTGTACGTCATCACCTTTAGTGATTGAGCATACGAGGATGTTGTCGTAAGCATGACAACGAGGCAAAAAGCAATTTGGATTACTCGGAACATAGGTTGAAGCGTCATCACAATAGGTTTTTTTTAATCAAACAACAAATATCGGCTATCGGGCAGAGGCTGGACTTAACAATGGTCCATAAAAGATTGCGTTCAAAAAAATTCTGTTCGTGCCGAACCAGAATGCCCGAAAGCACATGTTGTCAGTGAATCCGATCACGCGGCCCTGGCCAAGAACATTCACGCCCGCTACTGAGCTCTGCTTCGCCAATGAATAGTTCTCCTTGGAGATATAGCCACTCATCAATGGCGATGGCGTATAAACAATGGGATTGCTGTACGAACCTTTCGACTTTTCCATGAACAAATTGTTTGACTTAAAAAGCGCCACCTTCCGCGATGAATAGCCATACAGTAACGGATTGGTAAGGTCTGCTTGCGCCTCGAAGATCGCGCCGCTGGTTTCCTGCGCACCCGTGTATTCATCAATGTCGGCGTAAGGGCGTGCCTTCTGGTCTTTCTTTTCCTCTTCCTTTTTCATTTCGAATTTACCAAAGCCAGCGCCGCTGAGCCAGTTCAGCGCATATTCAAATCCTATAATTGTACCTCCCTGTTGCGTCCAGCTTCTCAGTTTTTCTTTCGTGCTTTCGGAAATGCCAATAGAACCTGACGTCGCGGGCATAATGATCGTAGTGTATCGGGAAATCGAAGCGCGTTCTAATACGTTTGTTGGCAACAGCGTGACCGGAATGTTGAATCGCGTATCCAGAAGATGCCAGATCTCTCCCGCATCAGTCGCGGAGAACCCATCGCCAACGATCATCGCTATAGAAGGTTTCTTTAATGGCATGAACGAACTGCTGCCCAGACTTACTCCCTGATAATCCAATCCCGTCTTAAATGAATGGACGTCTATTCCATCTTTATTCACGATGTCATTGATCAGTATTTCGATTTGATCGGCGTTTTTGTCTTGTCCACTGACGGGTATCAGTATCGATCCACGTTCGAACCGTTTATTGTCAGTATTGTAGAAAGGATCGCTTGCCACTTTGATTCGAATGCCGTGACTTAATAACCGATACATTGCTCGCGGTGCGTAATATCCAAAAGGCTCGAATACATAGGCATAGTCTGATTTGTCACCGACTCGTTTGCCGACAGGAATCTTCACTTCTGATATTTTTTCTCCTAGCTGCGGCAGTGAACGCAATTCCTCATAGTCCAGCCCAAATGCCAGTGGGAGTGTCCAACTGGAGATGTCATAAAACAAACTGTCTTTAAATGAGGTGCGTTTTTCGAACATACTCTTGATGAGTCGGTACTGCCGTTGATTGAGAGGCACAACGTAGCTGTTACTCGCAGCGAAACTCTTTCCATTTTGACTGATGTTCGATGCCGGCTTATACACATCGATGGCCTGGCGTGTCATGACTTCTGCGAGATGAAAAGCCCGCATGGCGTCCTGCGAGGCTCCAAATACATAGGCCTTGGTTGCATCCTTGCCCGCTTCATTGATCGCATCACGATAGAACTGACGCTGATAGTTCAGTAAATCATCGCGCATAGCATTTACCGCTTTCAGTGAGCTAAGCGCAGTGACAAACTGATTTCTTATAGTGAAAGGAAACGTGAGCACTCCATTGATGCTTTCCTGAGAATGACCGCGTGAACTCGCCTGTTCGAAAAGTATACCAATTGAACCCTGCACATCAGGGAACGTGGATCCTTTGCCGTAATAGAAATCATCATATCCTTCCTGAGTAAAATAGAATGAACCTATTTCGTCGAGCGCCTTGGCGTGATAGGTTCCGATCTGCTTCGTGAGCTCGAGGTTCTTCGCAGGCGTTAACGGATGCATCCGCGCAGGAACCCCAGGTTGAAAAAAGAACGTAGAGTTCGTTCCCATCTCATGATGATCAGTTAATACATTGGGTCTCCATCTTTGAAATGTTTTTACACGCGCACGCGACTCCGGATGCTGAGCAACAAGCCAGTCGCGATTGAGATCGAACCAATAATGATTGAATCGTCCGCCGGGCCAGGCCTCATTGTGTTCTGTATCGTTTGCATCCGTGGATGTCATCAAACTCTTTCGCGAATTGACCCAACTGCTGAAGCGTTGCATGCCGTCGGGATTGTATGACGGGTCGAACAGGATCACAGTGTTATTAAGGTAATTTTCTATCTCAGGTCCCTGGGCTGCAGCGAAATAGTAGGCGGCCAGCAAACCGGCATTCACGCCACTTGCCTCGTTGCCATGGATACTAAAGCCTATATAAAAGACTGCGGGCATATTCTTCGTATCCACTGAAGCGGCACGTCCAGGATCCGATAACGCCAGGTGTTGTTGACGAATTTCCTCAAGTCGCTCGTGATTCTTCGGAGCCGTAATCGTTAGCAAAAGAAGTGGACGACCCTCATACGTGTATCCGGTCACTTCAAGGCTAACGCGATCCGATGCCTTGTCCAGCGCGTACATATAGTTGACAAGGCGATCATGCGTAACGTGCCATTCACCGACCTCATGCCCAATAATCGATTTCGGTGTTGGAACAGACGGATGAAAAGTAATATCATCTGGCAGGTAATAACTAAGATCGGGTTGACTGTTTGCTATCTGTGCAAACGATGCAACGAGGACGAAAATCAAAAGAATCTGCCGCATACGGTTAGCTATGAGTAATAAACTTTGGCACCAGTTAATTAAAGCATTAAAGAAGGATTGAGGGGAGTCTTTTTTATGAATGGGTTTAGCCAACTACCGAGGGAAAATGCACCTGTTTCATTTGCGGAGGTCTGTTAAACTTTTGTAAACAAAATGTTGAAAGATTTAAAGCGGGTTTAAAGCTTAAATGTACTGCTTACGGTACTTTTGCCGCTGTCAATCTAACCTAAATACATTATATGAGCAGACTTCTACTGATTGCAAGCTTTTTGTTTGCGTCACTTGGCGTGTGGGCTCAGGTGACCACCTCGTCATTGACGGGTATCGTTACTGATAAAAATGGAGAAGCGCTACCTGGCGCTACCATTGTAGCTACACACACACCATCTGGAACAAACTATGGTACCGTCGCACTGGCCAGCGGAAAGTATACCATTCCCGGTATGCGCGTTGGTGGGCCCTACACAGTGAAGATAACCTTTGTAGGTTATAAGGATCAAGCATTTGATAATATTTACCTCAGCCTTGGCGTTGCAGCAAACGTAAACGCAAAACTGGATGATGCGAGCACCGAACTCAGCGAAGTGGTTGTGACCTCTGATCGCAATGACATCTTCAGTTCAGATCGTACCGGCGCTGCAGCTTCATTCAACCGCGATGCGATCAATCGCCTCCCAACAATAGGCCGTACCGTTAACGACATCATTAAGTACAACGTTTATAGTAACGGTACTTCGTTTGCAGGCCAGGATAGCCGCTTCAACAGCTTCACGATCGATGGATCCGTTTTTAACAACGGTTTCGGTCTTGGTAGTTCTTCACAAGCTGGTGGACGCACTGGTACTACTGCAGTATCGCTCGATGCACTTGACGAAGTTCAACTGAACATCGCTCCTTTCGACGTGCGTCAGTCTGGTTTCGCAGGTGCAGGCGTAAATGCTGTAACCCGTTCCGGCACGAATGAATTCTCTGGTTCTGTATACTACCTCTTCCGCAACTCTGATATGGTAGGCGACAAAGCCGATGACGTGCCGTTACCTCCGACGAGCATTGATGAAAAAACATTTGGTGTTCGTGTCGGTGGACCCATCATCAAAAACAAGTTGTTCTTCTTCATAAACGCTGAGCAGTTCAAGAGTTCCGCACCTGCCCTTACCTGGGTAACGAACAAGCCGGGCGCTCAAGGTTCGGTATCCCGTGTTTTGTATTCAGACATGGAGGATCTTGGAAACTTCATGAAGACAAATTTCAATCGCGACATTGGCGCAATTGACAACTTCAACAACGACATCGAAAGCAAGAAGGCTCTCATTCGTCTCGATTATAACATCAACGATCATCACAAGCTTTCGGTCCGCTATTCACAACACGACTCAAAGTCTGATCAGGTGATAAGCAACAGTAACAGTAGTAACACTGCTGGTAATGGTAACAGAACGAACTCGTCGCTCGCGATCTCTCCTGAGAACACAGGTTATATCATCGAGGACAACACACGCTCTGTGGCTGTTGAATTGAACTCCACATTTGGTGGTAAGTTTGCCAATAACATCATCGGTACCTTCAACAAGCAATTGGAAGATCGCCAATATAAGGGTGATATGTTCCCCACTATTGATATTCTAAGCGCGAAAGGTGAAGCTACCTATACTTCAATTGGTTTTGATCCTTTTACTCCGGCCAACCAGTTGAACTACTCGACATTCAACATAACCGATAACCTCAGCTACTTTGCGGGCAAGCATACTTTCACTGCTGGTGTCGCTTACGAGTTCTTCAAATCGAACAACGTGTTCTTCCCTTCATCCAATGGTGTTTATGTATACAACAGCATTGCAGATTTTAAGACGGCTGCTCTGGATGCGTTAAGTGCTAACCCTTCCAATACATCACCTGTAGAGGTTGCCCGTTATAACCTGCGTTACTCTCTGCTTCCAAATGGCGCAGATCCATTACAGGTATTGAAGGTCTCTACTTATAGCTTCTATCTGCAGGATGAATTCCAGGTAAACGAAAAGTTGAAGGTTACTGGCGGTATCCGTGGTGATGTATTCGCTTACGACGCCGGTACGGCAACTGATTTCTACAACCCGGTAGTAGCGGGTCTGACCTTCAAAGACGAGAATGGAAACGACTACAAGGTAAACACAGGAGCATTCCCTAAAACCAGACTTCTCCTGTCACCCCGCATTGGCTTTAACTACGATGTAACAGGCGAGAAGATGACGCAGATTCGTGGAGGTACTGGTATCTTCGTATCCCGCATTCCTCAGGTGTTGGTGTCTAACCAGTTGGGTAACAACGGTGTGAATACGGCATTGATCAGCGCAACGGAAACGACTGCTTATCCTTTCCGTGTGAATCCAAATGATCTGCCGGATGCCGTGAAGCCTCCAGCAAACACAGACATTACAAAGCTCCCCCGCTACGTTGTTAATGCTACAGATGAAGATCTTAAATACCCTATGGTATGGAAATCTAACCTCGCAGTAGACCAAAAGTTGCCCTGGGGATTGATCGGTACTCTTGAGTTCATTTACAACAAAAACATCCAGGCACTGCGTTACATAGATGCTAACCTTGCAGATCCAGGAGAAAGAACGTTCCCTGCCCCTGATGACCGTCCACGTTTCCCGGCTTCAGGACTCTCAGGAACTGCAGCAACTAACGCACGCTTCATCAACGCCGAAGTGTCGAACGTATTCGTGATCAAGAACACATCTAAAGGTGGAGCTGGATCAGCAACTATCCGCATCGAGAAACCTATGACGAAAGGCTTCAGCGGTTTGCTCGGCTATACTTACGCTGTGGCGAAAGACCTTCAGTCAGTGGGTAGTACGGTTCAGGCGAACATGCCTACAGCTGTTGGACAGAACTATCTTGGCGTGTCATACTCTGATAACGACCTCCGCCATCGTATTGTTGGTGCCGTAAATTATCGCATTGAATATGGCGGTGATATGGGAGGATCGACCATGTTTACACTTGGAATGGTTTCGAACAGCGGAACGAAATTTTCGTACACTAATGCAAGCGATCTGAACGGCGATGGTCAAACAAACGATGAGCTGTATATTCCAAACAGTGCCTCTGAGCTTAAGTTTGCAACAATCGCGGCAACAGCGGCTACATCAAGTTCACCTGCCCAGCCAGAAATTACTCCTGAGCAGCAAGCTGCGGCATTTGATGCATGGGTCGACGGAAACTCATACTTAAAGGAGCGTCGTGGTCAATATGCAGAGCGCAATGGTGCTTACCTTCCATGGCTGACTCGCTTCGACTTCTCCCTGATTCAGGAATTTTATGTGCTGGTCGGTGCGAAAAAGACGAAAAACACAATTCAGCTCAGAGCTGATGTGTTGAACATCGGCAACCTGATCAGCCAAAACTGGGGCGTGAGCCACCAAAGCACCAGCACGCAGCCGCTGTCAGTGGCAAGCGTAGCGGCAGACGGCACACCTACCTATCGTTTTGGTACACAAACCATAGATGGAGTTCGGGTTCCATTGCAGCAATCATTTGTACCTAGCGCGACCGTTGGAAGCGTGTGGCAGGCGCAGCTCGGTATCCGTTATATCTTCAACTAATACGGGAGTTTCTCCTTTTTCAAACAAGTCTGATATAAAAACACCCGCTGTAACTGGCGGGTGTTTTCTTTTTTCGCCAGTCTGATTCCGCGGCCGCCAGGTCGATACTGCATTCGACAAATACCCCATACGTTGCAAGAACCTCAATTGGAACGTCACTCAATCGTTTACAACGGTAGGGCTTGTGGTTTTTTGTTAACATGGAAATCCGTAAATTCGGAGTTCTATGAAGGCATTTTCGAGGATATTCGTGACTGCTGGACTGGTGCTGATTTGCTTTTCATGCGAAAAAACACCGAATTTCCCAGTTTTTGGGGAACCGCAAGTCGAATTGGATCTGGATGCAATAGTCAAACGAGGCTATATCAATGCTCTCGTTGACAACAATTCCTTCAGTTATTTCATCTACAAAGGCCATCCGCTCGGGTACGAATACGAGCTTCTGCAATTACTCGCCAAGCAACTGAACGTTGCCTTGAAGATCAAGGTGACATCAGGTGTCGAGACCGCCATTGAGCAACTCAACCTCGGAGAGTGCGACATTATCGCTTTCCCGCTTACGGTGACCAAAACCACCCGCAAGTACGTGGAGTTTTCGAGGCCTCATTACAATACTTATCCCGTTCTTGTTCAACGGAAGCCCCAAAACTGGCGTAAGCTTTCGCTTGACGAAATCAACAACAACCTGATTCGCGATCCGGTTGACCTCATCGGCAAGCAGGTATTTGTCATGGAAGGCTCAAGTCATCAGATTCGCCTTCAGCATTTATCCGAAGAGCTGGGTGGCGATATAGTAATCTCTTCAGATTCGTTAACTGCAGAGAGTGAATCACTTATTCGGCGTGTTGCCCTCGGAGAGATCGATTATACGGTGGCCGATCACATCATGGCCCGCGTAAACTCCGCCTATTATCCCAATCTCGATATCAATACGGTTCTCAACGTTCCGCAGCAGGTTGCCTGGGGCATGCGCAAGAATGCACCCGGACTAAAAAAAGCAATTGACGAGTGGCTGGTGAAGATCAAACAACAGCCAACGTTTATGGTCATCTACAATAAATACTTCCGCAATCCGCGCACGGCGCTCACGCACTTGCAAAGCGACTACTCATCATTGGGAGGCAACAAGCTCTCACCATACGATGAAATGATTCAGGCAGGTGCTGCTCAACTTGGATGGGATTGGCGGTTGTTAGCATCTGTGGTATACCAGGAGTCTAAGTTTGATCCTGTTGGAGAATCGTGGGCTGGCGCACGCGGTTTGATGCAGCTCATGCCTGAAACGGCAAAACGATTCGGAGCGGCAAACGTAAATGACCCTGCAGAGAGTCTGAAAGCTGGTGTTAAGTACCTCGTATACCTTCAGAAATACTGGACCAAAAGAATCAACAACCCCGACGATCGTATCAAGTTCATCCTGGCATCGTATAACACGGGGCTTTCGCATATACTGGATGCACGCAAGCTGTGCGTCAAGTATCAACGCAATGAAACTTCGTGGGCAGATGTAGAGGAGTTCTTATTGAAGAAGTCCGATCCGAAGTACTATAGAGATCCCGTTGTAGTAACTGGATATTGTAAGTGCGAGGAGCCTGTCAACTATGTTAGGGAAATACTCGCACGTTACGAGGAGTACAAGATCCACATCAGTCCCCCATTATTTGATGAAGGATCGGTTGGAAGTCTGACGTCTGCCAAATAGCCTCTATCCGGGGTATTTGCATGATTCGATCCATGATCTTCTTTTGTTCCTGTCCTTGCTCCACTGCTTCAGAGTAGCGTATCTCTTCATGAAATGTTACCATGGAGTAAAGAGGAATCCATCGTGTTGGATAAAGCTGATGAATTTTCGCTTCGATCTTTTTACGTAGCAGAAACTCGGGATCTGCCACCAGGTCGCGCATCTCGATAAAGTTATCAAGTGCAAGACCGGCGATAGCATCGGTATCGGGTTTGCGACTGCGTTCAAATTCAGGCAACGAGCGTTCAAGATCATTATCAAATTTACCTAACAACTCATTCAGCACGCGACAGTCCTCAAATCCGGCATTCATACCCTGTCCATAAAACGGGACAATGGCATGTGCCGCATCACCGATAAGAAAGGTTTGATTGATATGCCACGGGAAACAACGAACGGTTACGAGTGATGAGGTCGGATTTTCAACGTACTGTTCGCGTAAGTCGGGAATCAGTTTGAACGCATCCGGAAATGTACGGGCAAAGAAGTCTTGAAATTGTGAGGCGTCGCTCAGACTATTGAAGGATGGAGATCCTTCGAATGGAAAGAACAGCGTTCCGGTGAAAGAGCCATCCAGGTTTGGAAGTGCAATCAGCATATAGCTTTCCCTTGGCCAGATATGCAGCGCGTTTTTGCTCATTGCAAAGCCGCCATCCGCAGTCGCTGGAATATGGAATTCTTTGTAACCATGTTCAATGTAATCCTGACTATAGTCAAAACGATCCGTCAACTGCATGGCTAGGCGCGCTGTCGAAAACGCACCATCTGCTCCAATGATTGCATCGAGCTTTTTGTTAAATGTTGAGGCTCCGTTCTGAAGGGTAAGTACTGACTGCTCCATGTCTACCTGTTGACAACGATGATCAAAGGAGAATTGAACTCCCCTGGACTCGGCAGCGTCTATCAGCAATTTGTTCAGTTCTGTACGGGATACCGAATTGATGAATTGTCCTTCTTTACCGTACGGCTGAAAAGTAAGATTGCCCTGCACGTCATGCATCATACGACCTGTCATGGGTATCGCAGTTTGCTGCAATACGTGGCCAAGTCCGACCTCTTCAAGCGCTTTGATCCCGCGCCGGCTAAGCGCGAGATTGATTGAACGCCCGCCATCTATTTTGTGAATGCGGGGATCTTTTCTCCGCTCATACACACTCACCCGATAACCACGTTCGACGAGATAAAGCGACATCAATGAACCTACAAGTCCACCGCCAATGACGCCTATTTGTCTCTCGGTTGCCATTTCCTGATCGCTATTCACCACTTCAACTTATCAATCTCTTTCTTCAGCGTTGTCGCAAAAACATAAATGTCTTCAAATGAATTGTACAACGGTACAGGTGCTGCCCGGATTACGTTTGGCTCGCGCCAGTCAGTTATGATTCCATTGCGCTGCAAAGCATCCGAAATCCGTTTGCCATGTCCTTTCATGAAGATCGATAATTGACAACCGCGCTGCTTTGGATCATCCGGTGTGATGACGGTAAAGTAGCGGTTATCGACATTGATCTTGTCAAGCCAGTATGATAAATATCCTGTTAGCTGAATGCTCTTTTTTCGCAGAGCAGGCATCCCTGCTTCTTCAAAAATCTCAAGAGCAGAAAGTAACGCGGCCGCCTGAAAAACGGGGACATTTGAAACTTGCCAGCCATCTGCTCCTGACATAGGAATGAACCCCTTCTTCATTTGAAAGCGCTCATCTTCCTTGTGACCCCACCATCCTGCTAAACGAGGGAGAGTATCGTCGTTCGCATACTTTTCGTGCACGTATGCGCCAGCCAGCGCACCTGGACCTGAATTCAGATATTTGTAACTGCACCACACGGCGAAGTCAACCTCGTCACGATGCAATGTCAGCGGTACATTCCCAATAGCATGTGCCAGGTCGAAGCCAGCAATAGCACCAATGTTGTGTGCTGCTGCCGTGATCGTTTTGATATCAAAGAACTGACCAGTATAATATTGAACTCCCCCAATAAGGACGAGAGCCAGCGAATCAGCATTCTCGTTGATGGCCTTAACAATATCGCTGGTGTGCAGCGTAAATTCTCCGGGTCGGGGCGCAATTTCAATCAGCGCATCTACCGGATTGAGACCGTGCCACTTTAGTTGCGTTTCCAAAGCGTATTGGTCTGAGGAAAACGCTCCGGCTTCGGCGAGTATCTTGTATCGTTTGTCTGTAGGACGAAAGAAGGTAGCCAGCATCAGGTGCAGATTCACCGTGAGCTGATTCATGGCAACTACCTCAGATGGTTTGGCACCCGTAAGGCGCGCCAGCGTCTTCTTCGCCTGCCGATGATAATACAACCAGGGACGTTTCGCATGAAAATGTCCTTCAACTCCAAGTGTTGCCCAGTCATCCAGTTCCTGCTTGAGGTATTGACTTGTTCGTTGGGGCTGAAGCCCTAAAGAGTTGCCCGTAAAATATACTGAAGTCTTCCCCTTAATCCGGGGTATTTTGAAAGCCCTGCGATAAGATCGAAGAGGATCAGTGCGATCGAGCTGACGAGCAAACTTCAGACTGTCTTCAAATTTCATGTGATTCAGACAAAGCGGGGATCAGCTTCCATCACAGTACCGCATTTCTTGCACGTTCTTAATTCCTTTGATCCATAGAATTCGCGAAAGCGGGGAAGAAAATCCTTTTCAATGTTGTCGAGATGGAAGCGATATTCGTGAAGCAGATTGTTACATTTTTCACAATACCATTGTAGGCCATCCAGCATGTTGGGGTCTTCGCGTTTAACTTCGATCACTAGCCCTACAGTGTTTGCCGGACGTGCTGGTTGATGCGGGACGCGCGAAGGCAAAAGGAACATCTCACCCTCTTTAATTGGGATCTCTACAGCTTTACCATCTTCCTGGACTGTAACTTTAATATCACCTTCAAGCTGATAAAACAGTTCCTCAGTTTCGTTAAAGTGAAAATCTTTACGCGCGTTGGGTCCGCCCACAACCATTACGATATAATCACCAGCATCGGCGTATAGATTTTTATTTCCCACAGGGGGCTTCAACAGATCGCGGTTATCTGCAATCCATTGTTTTACATTGAAAGGTCTGCGTATGGCCATAGTTTAAAAGTTCTAAGTCGGATGGCGGTCAAACCCACATTTATTGCCGACATTTAAGTGACTAAAATTACTAAGTTTTTTAATACGCTTTATCTGTCGATTTGAATTCCTCCAGCAGCAACGCTGCTGATACGAAATCAACAAATCAGCAGATCAACAAATCAACGAATAATGAATTTGGATCTGAAGGGTAAGCGGGCAATCGTGTGTGGAAGCACGCAGGGAATAGGAAGGGCAAGTGCGCTTGAGTTGGCCAGGATGGGCGCCCACGTTACGCTGGTCGCGCGTAATGAAGACAAACTTTGTGAAGTGGCAAAATCTCTGGATGCACACGATGGACAAGTACATGAATATATCACGGCAGATTTTTCAGATCCATCTGGTCTTCGCGAAAAAATAGATCGATACCTGATCAACAAGTCTGTCCACGTTCTGATTAATAATTCCGGAGGCCCGCCCCCGGGACCACTACTTGACGCAAGTCCGGAAGCTTTCATACGTGCCTACACAGAACACCTCATATGTAATCAATTGTTGGCTCAGGCCGTGATTCCAGTGATGAAACGTGAGGGCTACGGGCGCATCGTCAATATCATATCAACCTCTGTAAAGGCACCGCTGCGGAATATGGGTGTGTCCAACACAACACGCGGCGCGGTTGCAAACTGGTCAAAGACTCTTTCGCTTGAGGTTGCACCTTTCAATATTACCGTCAATAACGTATTGCCTGGATCAACCCTCACCGGAAGGCTCGAGTCTATTATGCAGGAGCGCGCGACAAGAACCGGCAAATCATTTGAAGAGATTAAGGCGCTTACCGCTTCTGAAGTGCCTGCCGGACGCATTGGGACAGCTGAAGAGGTGGCGGCCGCTGTTGCATTTCTGGCATCACCAGCAGCGTCGTACATCAACGGTATCAATATACCGGTCGATGGAGGCCGGACAGGAAATTTGTAAGAATGGAGCGTATTCTGAATTATATACACGGCGAGTTGATACCTGCGGCATCAGGTGCGTTTATGGACAACTACGATCCTGCCACCGGCAGGGTGTATAGTGTTGTTCCCGATTCCGATGCAGCAGATGTTAACAAGGCTGTCGAGGCCGCCCGCGCCGCAATACCTCGATGGCAGGGAATGGGCATTGCCGGCCGTTCTAAAATTCTGAACAAGCTTGCCGATATGCTTGAGGGCGACACGGAGTCATTCGCTCTTGCGGAAAGCATGGACTCGGGAAAGACACTTACGCTAGCCCGTACGTTGGACATTCCAAGAGCGGTTGCCAACATTCGATTCTTTGCATCGGCCATCATGCATGCATCGAGCGATGCGCATATTACCGATCACACCGCGATCAATTATACAGAGCGTATCCCGGTGGGTGTTGCCGGATGTATCTCACCATGGAATCTCCCACTTTATCTTTTTACCTGGAAAGTGGCTCCTGCGCTCGCCGCAGGTTGTACGGTTGTAGCGAAGCCATCTGAGCTTACGCCCATGACCGCTTATCTTTTTTCGAAGCTGTGCGCGGAAATCGAACTCCCTCCTGGGGTACTGAATGTTGTACACGGCGCAGGTAACAAAGCAGGTCATGAAATTGTAGCTCATCCCGGTGTGAATGCAGTTTCGTTCACTGGAGGAACGGTCACAGGAAAAAAGATAGCCAGCGTTGCCGCTCCAACATTCAAAAAGATTTCACTGGAACTCGGCGGCAAAAATCCTTCAATCATTTTTGCCGACTGTGATTTCGAGCAGGCACTGAACGTATCCATCCAGGCTTCTTTTACCAATCAGGGAGAAATTTGCCTCTGTGGTTCAAGAATATTGGTTGAAGCTTCTATTTACGAACGATTTGTTTCAGCATTTGTAGAGCGTGCATCCAAACTTACAGTCGGCGATCCATTGCACCATGACATTAATGTAGGCGCACTTATTTCATCTGCGCATAGAGATAAGGTTATGTCGTACATTTCGCTTGCCCGGGAAGAAGGCGGCAACGTTCTATGCGGTGGAGATGTGGTGCACGTGTCAGGTCGCTGTTCTGGTGGCTATTTCATTGCCCCAACGGTCATCACCGGCCTGACGCAATCATGTCGCACAAATCAGGATGAAATATTCGGACCAGTCGTTACCATCGCACCTTTTGAGAATGAAGCCGAAGCGATTGCTATGGCAAATAGCACGCGTTATGGTCTTGCAGCATCAATTTGGACAGAGAACCTGCGCAAGGCACATCGTGTTTCTTCTGCAGTACAATGTGGAATTATTTGGGTGAACTGTTGGATGTTCCGTGATCTTCGAACACCATTCGGCGGAATGAAAGACTCAGGAATGGGGCGAGAAGGGGGCTGGAATGCGCTGAACTTCTTCACCGAAGCCAAAAATATCTGCATAAAACTTTAGCGTGAGTTTCTTCGACATCAAAAATATCTTCTTTACGGTTCTCGGCTACGAGATGAGCTACCTCGAATTCTTCGCCGCGCTCGCCGGACTTATCGCGGTATGGCTATCCGCATTCACAAGCATCTGGAGCTGGCCAATTGGTATCGTCAACGTGGTACTCGCGTTCTTCCTGTTCTATCAGGTACAACTCTATCCCGACATGTTCCTCCAGGTATTCTTCTTCGTCACTAATATTTTAGGCTGGTGGCGATGGGCAAATCCAAAACCTGGAGAAGAAAATAGACGGAATGAATTGCGCGCGAGCTTCATGGGCTGGAAACGCTTTTCAAAGCTTACCGCCATAGGTATCGTAGGCACCTATATTCTCGGAACGTTCGCTGAAAACCTTCATGAATGGTTTCCAGACGTGTTCAGCATTCCCAGCGCTTATCCCTATGCAGACTCTTTCGTGACAGTGATGAGTATCGTCACAACATTCTATATGATCGAAAAGAAAATTGAATCATGGATCATCTGGATCGTTGTGGATGCCCTCGCAACCTACTTGTATTTTTCGAAAGGAATCAAACTGTACGCGCTGGAGTACTTAATATTTTGCGGCATCGCCTCCTATGGACTGTGGAACTGGATTCGTGAGAAGAATACCCCCAAAGTCGTTCCAGCCCAATAACAAACTTCAAATTGATCATCATGAGTATTCGTATAAAGTCGTTCTGGCCCGGAATCTTTATGTTCATATTGGCTACTGTATTGTTTTGCCTTCCGGGTGACACGCTGCCTGATGAGGATTGGCTCGGTGATATAAGTGCCGACAAGATTGTTCACATTGGACTCTTCGCCGTATTGGTCGCTCTTTGGGGACTTCCTTTCATCTATAGAACCGATGCAAACCGAGACGAAAACTCCTTAAGAAGAACACTGCTCCTTGTCGTAGTGATTGCCATCTTTTACGGCATTGCCATAGAGTTCATTCAGGGAGCATTTATTCCCAACAGAAGCTATTCACTGGCTGACATGATCGCCGATATGCTAGGAAGCATTGCAGGCGGAATATTTGTCAATCGCCAGCGGACAAAAAAAGCCAACCATGTATAAGTATTGTTCAACACGATGAGCCGCGGATTGGTCATTGGCAAGTTTATGCCGATCCACAAGGGCCACGTGGCACTTGTTGAGCATGCGTGTAGCCATTGCGATGAAGTTATCGTTTCGATGAGTTTCACCCCGGCTGATCCGATTCCGGGTGACCTTCGGTTTGAATGGGTGCGCGCAGCGCTTGCGCACCTGCCGAAAGCAAAACCCTTCATGGTACTCGATGATTTCGATGACGATACTCTTTCACTCGAAGAGAGAACGAAAGTGTGGAGTGAATTCATAATCCGGACATATCCTCCGGTCGACGTCGTAATCAGCTCCGAGGAGTATGGTCCGCCATTCGCAAGGCACCTCGGGGTGCGCCACTTATTTTTCGATGCCGATCGCAGACGCATACCCATCTCAGCAACTATGATCCGTGCCAAACCAATGACGTACTGGGACTTTATAGCTGAGCCCGCGCGATACTATTTTGTGAAAAAGATTTGCGTGTACGGAGCTGAGAGCACTGGTAAGTCGACGCTGGCAATCAGACTTGCCGGGCGTTATAACACTACCTATGTGCCGGAAGTGGCGCGTGAGATGATCACTTCCAATGATTTTACCGTTCATGAAATCATCGAAATCGGCAAGGCACATGATGCGCGGGTTGAGGAGAGGACCCGACAAGCTAACAAGCTACTGTTCTGTGATACTGACGTAATCACAACACAAATCTATTCGCATCATTATTTAAATGTCGTTCCTGAGGTCCTATTATCAATTGAGCAAAAGACACGTTACGATTTGTATTTCCTGCTGGACATTGATGTGCCCTGGGTTGCTGATGGGCTTCGCGATCTCGGTCATCGTCGTGAAGAGATGATGCATTTGTTCCGCAATGCTCTTGTTGAAAGGAACATTCCTTTTGTAACGATTAAAGGCGATTTTGCCCAACGCGAAGCATCTATGGTAGCCGCTGTTGAACAGCTACTGGCGGGATACTGAAAGCTCAGATTGTTTTAACGCGAGGAGATTTCGCTCAGCGGAGGACGCAGTAAGACGCGCCGCAGTATGATAACACATCTGCGCTGCAGCATCATTTCCGTTCCGTGCATGAAAGTCTCCCATCGCAGCGTGATAGAGATAATGATCATTCAAACCTTCTATACTCTTCAGGGCGTCAAGTCCTGCTTGTGGTGATTGGCTGTATCCTATAGCGATAGCTAGGTTAAGCGAGACTATCGGTCCAGGCTTCATCTCGGAAAGGATAGCATAAAGCTCGGCGATAAGACTCCAGTCGGTTTCGTCAAAGTTCGAAGCTCGGGTGTGACAACCGGCAATCGCTGCCTCAATGTGATAAACAGAAACGTGATCACCATCTGCCGAACGTTCCAGAAAGTACTTCGCCCGATCAATGAGCGACTTGTTCCACTTTGTCCGGTCCTGATCTTTCAAAAGAATTATTGAGCCATCACTGTTGATTCGCGCATCTTCACGCGAAGCCTGGAAGCACAGCAAGGCGAGCAAAGCACGTGTGTCGGCCGTATCAGTGATGCTATTTCGCGTCAGCAGAATACAAAGTCGTATCGCCTCCTCACATAAATCGTGTCTGATAAGCTGATTGGGATGAGAAGAATTGTATCCCTCATTGAACAGCAGATAAAGTGTGTGCAACACTGCCTCTAACCTTCCGGTCATGTTTGATGGTGCAGGTGCCTCCAGTGAAACACGCTCTTCCCTGATCTTTTCACGCGCCCGATAAAGTCTCTTCGTGATAACTTCCTGCGAAGTGAGAAAGCAGTTGGCAATTTCCTGCACACTCAAACCGCATAGTGTTTTCAACGTGAGCGCTATCTGCGACTCGTACGGAATAGCAGGATGGCAACATGCGAATATCATACGAAGCTGGCTGTCTTCGATTTCGTTCTGCAGGAGAAATGAACTATCCAATGTTGGACTCAATGTCCATTCCGAACGCAATGCTTCGTGTATTGACTCAGAGTGCTGGGCCTGCAAGCGATGTTTACGGATCGCATCGATGGCCTTCCGTTTCGCCACTGTATACAGCCAGGCTGATGGATTTTCCGGAATCCCTTTAATCTTCCAGGCCGACATCGCCTTGAGCAATGTGTCCTGAACAATATCTTCAGCAAGCTCAAGAGATTGAAACCCCAGCAACCGTGTCAACACAGCGGCCATCTTTCCAGCTTCATGCCGGAATAGATGGCCGACGAGTTGATTAACCTGGTTCTCGATCATTCATAAATCTACTCATTTTCGAGGTCATAGTAGGTCGCATCGCGCGTAATGAGACCATTGCTGAATGTCAGTACAGTGATAATTGGCAGCGTGAACGTAGGGCCTTGTGACATTGTTCCATGTGATGTGAATTGAACGATTACCGACTCACCATCAATATGCACGCCGGTCACAACGTCTGTAATATCGGGAAACAACTGCTGCATCCCCTGATACTTCTCCACGATCTGCGTTCGCGATTGCTTTACAAAATCTTTACCGAGAGATGGATCGAGAAAGTCTGCATCTTCGGCATAGTAGTCTGCCATCTTCTGCCAGTCGTGCTTATTGAAAGCCTCAAACATGGCGAGGGCAGTTTGTTTATTTCCGTTCGACGACTGAGGCTGTTCGCGACAACCCGTGATCAGTAAAAACATGATCAGTGAGACTAATCCAAAATGACAGCGCATGAATCTGAGGTCAGTCGAATTTCACAACTTCTCTCACCTCCACGATCCCATTGAGTTCATAGTCTGGACAATCTTTCGCAAGCTTGGTTGCTTCGTCAAGATCTTTGGCCAGTATAACAAAGTAACCGCCAACGACTTCCTTGGATTCGGCGTATGGGCCATCCGTTATAACCTTTTTAGGTCCTGTTACAGTCTTGCCGCCTGGCATAAGGGCCTCGCCGGACACGTAGCGCTTTTCATTTTTCATTTTCTCTACCCAGTCAAACCATTTTTGCATGTGCGCTTGCTGCTTTTCTGGTGAGAGATGGCTTGGATCGCCGCCGAGGAACAGGAACATGTACTTTTCCATGATTAAGAGTTTTTGGTTGAAAATAATTTACTACATGACGGGCCAATCCTCTGCATCTGGACAACTACCCTTAAAAATATTTTTCAAAAAAAAGGGCCCGTACAGGGCCCTCAAATATCATTTGCGATTAACTAATCAGGCTACTTTTCCAGCCTTGTGTCCTTTCAAAGCAAAATACAGGATGTACAAATAGCACGGTATCATCATGACATAGGCAATCTGAGAAGAGCTGTGCAAGGAGAGCCAGCCATATATCAGAGGTAGAATCGCGCCTCCTGCAATACCCATAACCAGCAGGGCGGAACCGATCTTAGTATACTTGCCGAGTCCATCGATACCCAGGGGGAAGATTGCAGGCCACATCAACGAGTTCGCGAGGCCGAGTGTAGCGATGAAGAATACCGAAACATAACCGCTTGTAGTGACCGCGAGAATCGTAAAGATCACACCGAGAATGGCGCACCACTTCAGGGCGGCCGACTGTGAAATAACTTTTGGGATAGCGAAGATACCAACGACGTATCCTACAAGCATAAAGCCCAAAGTATATTGAGTGAAGAACCGTGCGTCGGCAATACTGATACCAAGGGATATACCGTAGCTGATAATCGTATCACCTGCCATTACTTCAACGCCGACGTACAGGAAGATAGCTGCCATTCCGAGTAGTACATGCGGAAACTGAAACACGCTTGTCTTCGTAGTTGAAAGTTTGGTTTCGGCACCAGCATCGCCGCCGTCGTCCTGAATGTCAGGAAGATTTGAAAAGAGGATCGCGATGGCTAACAGCACCAATACACCTGCAATCATTCCGTAAGGCAGGATCACCCGTGATGCAAGCTCATTTAATGTTTCTGCTTTGGCAGCAGCGTCCATCGTCTTAAGGCTCTCCACCAGGGTATCAGTATTCTTGAGTGCAATGGCACCGAAGATAAGGCCCGCCAGAATTCCGGCTACCTTATTACAGATACCCATCATGCTGATACGTGATCCAGCACTTTCTATAGGGCCAATAATCGAAACGTAAGGGTTCTGTGCGGTTTGGAGTAGCGCCGATCCTGTTCCAAGAATAAACAGAGCGGTAAGGAACATGCTGAAGTTTCGGCTTTGTGCTGCCGGTACAAACAGGATCGCTCCAAGAGCCATTACCATCAATCCGGCCGCCATTCCCTTTTTATACCCAGTCGCCTTCAGAACAAAAGAAGATGGGATCGCCATGGCCGCATATGCAATGAAGAACGACGTAGCAACCAGGAAGGATTGCAAGTCGGTCTTCAGTTCACAGGCAATTTTGAAATAGGGGATCAGCGTTCCGTTCACCCATGTTACGAAGCCCAGAACGAAATACAGGGCACCGAGAATGATCATGGAGAGAACGTAGGACGACTTTGGTTGCGCACTCATGGTTATTAGTTTATAAATTTTGAAAGCGTAGTTTGCCGATTAACCTGGAGGGCCTTTGTCGGTAAATTGAGTTAAAAGTATATTTTTGCCCCTGATCAATAACACTTTTTGGAACTGATCATAAGAAAGCGGCATTTTTTGGGGGTTGCCAGATCATTTTTCAAGCGCCCTTCAAGCCACGTCAAAACTACATGTTTGCGCAAACACCGTTCAACTCGAAGTTGGAAATAAACTAAAACACAATGGACACACCAAATAATCGCGGAAAAAAACTCGCTTTACTCGTACTGGCAGCTGGGATTGGAAGTCGTTATGGAGGGATAAAACAAATCGATGGATTCGGTCCAAATGGCGAAACAATCATGGACTATTCCCTTTATGATGCCGTCAAGGCGGGATTCACCAAGGTGGTGTTCATTGTACGCGATGAAATCCTCGAGGCCGTAAAAGAGAAATTCCTTCCAAAACTGAAGGGCAAGGTTGAGGTTGAATTTGTCGTGCAGTCGCTCGATAAAATGGTTGATCCTGAGTTTCGCAATCCTGAACGTGCAAAGCCATGGGGTACTGGCCATGCGATGCTCTGCGCAAGAAATGTGATCAATGAACCCTTCGTTGCCATAAATGCTGATGACTTTTATGGGCGCAAATCATTCGATTCTGTTGCCTCGTTCTTCGCTGGTGATAAGTCAAAAGACAATGCCATGGTTGGATATACTCTGAAGAACGTGTTGTCGGAACACGGAAGTGTATCACGCGGTTGCGGTGAACAGGATGCAGCCGGGTATCTAACTTCAGTAGTGGAACGAACTACCATCGTTAAGGAAAATGGAAAGATCATCGCCAAAGAAAAGGACGGTGATCTCATCATGAGCCCTGAAACCCCCACCTCCATGAACTTCTGGGGATTTCAACCCGACTTGTTCGATTATACTGAGAAGCTCTTTCGCGACTTCCTCAAGAATAATAAATCAAATCTCAAAGCCGAGTTTTACATTCCGATCATTGTTAATGAACTGATTCACTCTGGCAAGGGTCGCGTTAAGATCCTCGAGGGAAGCAACACCTGGTTCGGGGTTACTTACAAGGAAGACAAGGAAGAAGTTTCCCGACGGATCAAAGACCTTGTCAACGCAGGGGAGTATCCCAGGGATCTTTGGGCCTGATCTATTTCAGCGCCCAAATCTTCGTCAGCAGATCTGCAACGTATGGGGTAACCGCCGTTGTGTGATCACCAGGCAGTTGTGTGAACGTAACTACGTCCGGGCTCGCGCCATTGGCAATCAGCGCATCATAAGTGTGTTTCGAATTCTCAAACGGCACGGTCTTATCCGATGTACCGTGGTACATATACATGCGTTTAGTGGGCTTCCAATCCGTCAGTGAATTCGACTGAAAGGCGTCGGCTAAATATTTATATCGCGCTTCAGTCAACAATCCGCTCCTTATTTCAGGTTGCACAAGCGCCTTCATATCAGTAGTGAGTTGAGAATTGATTTCTCCGGAACTCTTTTGATTGTTGAAGAGGCCAGGCATCCGGGCCGCATAAGGTTCCTGAAAGAAGTCTGTGAGTATGGTATTGAAGTCGTAAGTATGTTGATAGGCAAGAGCTATATATCCCAGATAGTATGGATAGTCATAACTGTCCATCGTGAACAGACGTTCCTGAATATCCCGCAGATCATATGCGCCGGCTCCTGGAAATGACGCGGTGAGCTCAAGTGCACCGACGCCGTCGGCTTCAATCGCCTTGTGAGTGGCCATCGTCACATAGCCTCCCTCCGAATACCCGGCAAGAAATAGTTTTTTGTCAAGCGTTATATTTTTCTGTTCTGCAAGTTCGATTGCCGCCTGGAGCATATCGACTACTGACCCAGCAAGCGCCTCTTCAACATAATAGGGATGAAACGTAGTGGACGTGGATCCAAATCCGATATAATCAGGGATTACGGTAACAAATCCGGAAGAAGAAAAAGCACCGGCAACAAGAGTCTCTGTTTTGCTTATGGAAAAGTTAGATGGCGCATCTGCGTCTCTCGTGATCGTTCCATGTTGATAGCTGATAACAGGAGCTGCACCACCGTTGGACTGGGGCAACGATATTAAACCCGAGGCAACAATGTTATTACCCTTATACTCCGTGTTGTACGTGACGGTGTAAACGTCAACGTCGTAGACAAACTCGTCAATGTCGATGTTCAACCCTGAGAGCTGCGCCACGTACTTCATCTGAGCTGAACTCAAGGAAGCCACCAGGGAGGAGCCTACGAGCGCACGAGGTTCCTCTGGCTGTGGATCCTTTTTGCCATCGTCCTGGCACGATGTGGTGAACAAGATACTAGCGACAAGCAGACATTGACTGATCATGCTGCTATGCCGACGAATTATGTTAAGGGCAATGGTTTTCATAAGATGTGCATTAACGCGTTTCTTTTCTCCAATCTTTCTATCACCTGGTATGTCCAATGTTCCATCAAGTGAGAACGATTCGTTTGGTTTCAAATAACGCACCAATCCAAATGATTATATGGCTTCGGACAAAATCATTGTAATTTTGCAAATGCTGCAGTCTGAATCAACCGCATTGATCAAATTGAAGGCACGCGAGCTGGGATTCAGCTTTTGTGGCATTTCTAAGGCTGAGTTCCTGGAAGAAGAAGCGCCACGACTGGAAGAGTGGCTGAAGCGGGGATATCAGGGTGAAATGAGTTATCTCGAGCGGCATTTCGATAAGCGCCTCGATCCAACCTTGCTGGTGCCTGGCGCAAAGTCTGTGGTAAGCCTGATTTATAATTATTACCCTCAACATCAGCAGCGACCGGATACATTCAAGATTGCTAAATACGCTTATGGCGAAGACTATCATTATGTCATTCGCGATAAGTTGAAAGAATTGATGACTCATATTCACGAGAAAATCGGAGATGTTTCAGGACGTGCGTTTGTTGATTCAGCACCAGTAATGGAGAGAGCATGGGCCAAACGCAGCGGAATTGGTTGGATTGGAAAAAATAGTTTACTGTTGAACCGCGACTCGGGAAGTTTTTTCTTCCTCGCAGAATTGGTGATCGACCTTGACCTTGACTATGATTCCGCTGTCAAAGACTATTGCGGCACCTGTACTGCATGCATGGATGCTTGCCCAACGGATGCGATACCTGCTCCGTATGAAGTCGACGGCAGCAAGTGCATATCTTACTTCACAATAGAACTGAAAGAGCAGATACCAGCAGATATGAAGGGAAAGTTTGATGACTGGATCTTCGGTTGCGACATTTGTCAGGATGTCTGCCCCTGGAATCGCTTTTCTAAGCCGCATCAGGAGCCAAGATTCGAACCTGAGGCGGTCCTAAACTTAAGCAAGAGCGAATGGCTGGAAATGACGGAAGAGGTCTTCGACACTGTTTTCAGAAGATCGCCGTTGCAACGGTCGCGTTATGCGGGGCTGAAGCGCAACGTCGAATTTGTTCAGGCGAAGGACGAAATCGAAAAGAAGGCACCCTGAACTTTTATCCGCTTCGGCAACCTTATTGCGTCTGTCTAGGCTTTATTGACCTTTTATTGAGGCTTTATTAAGGGTCGGTCAGGTTTCTGTTAGCTTTTCCGTAGTTGCGGCGCAGGACTGTACAACTCGTGAGACTTCTCAATTGTCATAAAAAAGAAAGAGCTCCCGGTCTTTCCGAGAGCTCCTTCGAACCTGTGGGTTCATTCAAAGATTAAGCGACCACGAAGCAACGATTTAAAATCTCTTCGTGTTCAGATCCGAACTTAGTGTAACACCAGTTTCGGAGTTCTTGAAGTTCTTCGCCAATCATCATGTTGATGGCTTTGCGAAGCTCTTTCTCGAACAACAGCGCACTGAAACTCACCTTGGTGAGCACGATTTTTACGTAATTGAGCATATCAGTCAAAAAAATTAGTCCCTAACAACTGTTAAGATAAAAAATTGCTGGCCGAAAGTAAAAGAATCCAGATAAACTTTTCTTTACGGTTGTCGGGAAACGGGCTATTTCCCGGCCGTATAAACGAAAATCAAGACTATTTTACCAGCGCCGAAGGCATTTTTCCCACCTTAACAGCGTTTTACATAAGTTTGTAACGAGTAGAAAGGTGCCCGGATTTTATATGAGGTCCAAAATATATTTAATATTTCTCGCCGTGACGTGCTGCATGTTCATGTCGCAACATGCATTTGCCCAAACGGTTCAGGTCACTCTTGGTCCAAATGAAATTGGCGAGAACCAGGTGTGGACGATAACAGTGACGATACAGAACGATCGGCTCAAGAGTTACGATAACTTTCCTGACATCGCCGGCTTTCGAAAAAGAGGACAGAGCACCCAGTCAACAACGAACATTGTAAATGGCCAGGTCACGTCGTCTCAAAGCGTCATCATGACCTACCTCCCGGAAAAGCAAGGCACTTATACTATTCCACCGTTCACCATGAAGGTTAACGACAAGGCGGTGAATGTCCCGGGGAAGAAAGTGAAGGTTGGCCCCGCAGCTCAGCAACAGCAGCAAAGAGATCCTTTCAAGAGTTTCTTCGACCGTAATTCCGATGACGTCTTCGGCAACGGTGGTGATCCGGAGTTCGTCGATATCAAAGAGGATGCATTCCTGGCGCTCACAACGAGCAAAGATGAAGTATTCGTCGGAGAGGGTTTCAACGCAACACTCTCGTTCTATGTATCACAGGATAACCGCGCTCCACTGCAGTTCTATGAACTGGGTAAGCAGCTGGCGGATATCCTTAAAAAGATAAAACCTACGAATTGCTGGGAGGAGAACTTCAACATTGAAAATATCGATGGCGAAAGCGTTCGAATCAACGGTAAGGACTACACGCAATATAAAGTGTATCAGGCCACCTACTTCCCTCTGAATGATGAGCCCATAAAGTTTCCTTCGGTCGGTCTTGAAATGATTAAATACAAAGTGGCCAAGAATCCATCCTTCTTTGGTCAAAACCGACAGGAGGACTTTAAGAAGTTCTTTACGAAGCCAAAGGCAGTGCGCGTGAAAGAGTTGCCTCCTCACCCGATGAAGAATGCTGTAGCCGTTGGAGACTACCGGCTCGATGAAAGAATAAGAACGACAGATCTTCAGACGGGACAGAGCGTTGGCTACATGTTTAACATATTCGGAGAAGGAAACATATCAGCAATCGAACGCCCGACGTCAAAGGCTGATGATAAGTTTGAATTTTACGAGCCGAGTGTGAGACAGGATATTAACCGTCAACACAATCGGGTTACGGGAAACAAATCATTCAGTTATTTCATGATCCCCAAAGAACCAGGAAAGTATAAGCTTGGTGATTATTATCAATGGGTATTTTTTAATCCTAAGACAGCAAAATATGATACGCTGAAGTCGAAGCTTACGGTAAACGTAACAGGAGAGAGTAAAAAGAACGAGGCGATACTCGCGAACGATGCAGGTAATTTTTACAACAAGATCGCGTCGCTGGATAATCATCTCGTCACGTCGCCAGACACGAACTGGATTAAGTGGGCCCTCAACGGCTTCATTCTGGTGATGTTGGGTGCATCGGTGTATCTTGTAGTCAAAAAATAGCGAACTGCGGAGCTGCGATTTATATGGGGAATTCATACGGAACATTGTTCAGGATTACGACGTTCGGCGAGTCGCACGGACCTGCCATTGGAGTCATTATAGATGGTTGTCCTGCTGGGCTTGAGATAGATGAAGCATTCATTCAACATGAGCTGGAGCGACGCAAGCCAGGTCAAAGCCGCATCACTACACAACGAAAGGAAGAAGATGTTTGTAAGATCCTTTCAGGCGTGTTCGAAGGTAAATCAACAGGTACCCCGATAGCGATCGTAATCGAAAATACTGATCAGCGTAGCAAGGACTATAGTCACATTGCTGAGACATTCAGACCCTCACACGCCGACTTTACTTATGACGCGAAGTATGGCAATCGTGATTATCGGGGCGGAGGTCGAAGTTCGGCACGTGAAACCGCCGCGCGCGTTGCAGCAGGTGCCATTGCAAAGCTGTTCCTTCAACAGGAGGGCATTTCCATCAACGCATATGTTTCTCAGGTTGGCGGCATTCAGGCACCTCATTACAAGCAACTCGATTTATCGAAGACAGAAGACAACATCGTACGTTGTCCCGATCAGGCAACGGCGGAAAAAATGATCGCGCATATAGATCAGGTGCGCCTTAACCGGGATACGATCGGTGGTATTGTGACTTGCGTAATCAGCAATACACCCGTGGGACTAGGTGAACCGGTGTTTGACAAACTGCACGCCGAGTTAGGAAAGGCAATGCTCAGTATCAACGCTGTTAAAGGTTTTGAATACGGAAGTGGTTTCGAAGGTGTTAAGCTGCTGGGATCACAGCACAATGATTCATTCTATAACGACGATGGACGAATCCGTACCCGTACTAATTTTTCCGGCGGTATCCAGGGAGGCATCTCAAATGGCGAGGACATATATTTCAATGTCGCATTCAAACCGGTAGCCACGATCATGCAGGATCAGCAGACGGTAGATGTTCACGGAGCAGAAACAACTGTGAGCGGCAAGGGACGTCACGATCCATGCGTAGTACCGCGTGCTGTTCCAATAGTAGAAGCGATGGCAGCGTTGGTGATCGCGGATTTTCTTCTTCGGGACAAAACAGCCAAACTAACGACCGCGGTACCCGCAGCCGTCAAATAATTGAAGTAGTTAATCGAAATTAATATCGCCTTCCGGCTCTTTGTATTCGCCTTCCCATTTGGCGACTATAACACTAGCCAGGCAGTTGCCGATAACGTTCACGGATGTGCGCGCCATGTCCATAAGCTCATCGATCCCCAGGATGGCCATGATAGGCCACAAAGGCAAGTTGAATGAAGCTGCGGTTCCCAACAGGATCACGAGGGTTGCACGCGGAACGCCAGCCACACCTTTGCTGGTCAGCATCAGGGTAAACACCATCAAAATCTGATCGCCAATACTGAGGTCGATATTAGCGGCCTGTGCAACAAAGACGGAGGCCAGCGCAAGGTAAAGCGTGCTTCCATCAAGGTTAAATGAATAGCCCGTTGGTATTACAAATGAAACTACCTTTCTGGGCACGCCAAGCTTTTCCATATTTTCCATCGCCTTGGGCAATGCCGACTCTGAGCTTGTGGTAGCAAACGCAATGGATACTGGCTCTGAAATGGCTTTGATGAACTTTCGGATGGGCACCTTTACCAGAAGGGCTACCGGTAGCAGCACGCAGGTAAGGAAGACAAACAATGCACCGTACAGCGTGAACAGTAGTTTAAGGAGGGAAGTTAAAATGTCAATACCCAAGTGTCCAACCGTTACGGCAATTGCAGCGCCCACACCGAATGGAGCAAAATGCATAATGATGTTGGTGAACTTGAACATCGCCTCAGCGAGGCTCTCCGTAAAATCAAGTAACGGACGTTTTTTTGACTCTGGCAAAAGCGCAAGTGAGATCCCAAAAATTACGCTGAACACAACAATGGGCAGCACATCGCCATGATAGATTGACTTGACGAAGTTCTCCGGGAAAATATGAAGGATCACTTCCTGCCAGGTTTGAGCAGTTGCCGTGGGAAGATCTTGTTCAAAATGTTCAGGCAGAACAATCCCGGCTCCGGCCTTCGTGATGTTGATTGCCAGCACACCGATAAGGAGTGCCAGCGTCGTAACTATTTCAAAATAGACAATAGATTTCCAGCCCATGCGACCTACCTGCTTCAGGTTTGAATGGCCGGCAATGCCCACCACCAACGTGGCAAAGAGAATAGGCGCAATGATCGTTTTGATGAGCCTCAGGAAGATCTTACTGAGGACACTGAGGTTTTGTGCAAAGACCGGAAAGTTCAAACCAATCTCCACCCCGATAATCATGCTGACAAGGATCCAGGTCGTTAAGGACTTCTTTCTGATCGCAAACAGGATTACGAAAAGCCAGGTGATCCAACGGGAGCCCACCAGGACCAGATGAGGAACGGAAACGGATGCGTAAAAGCTAAGCAAATGAATCACCGCGGTGACCCCGAGCAACACGAATATGATCTGAATTATTGTCTTCTGGCTCAATTTCAGTCGTTTAGGCAATTAACAAGGGGGCAATATAACTTATGATTTTTGGCCGGTAGACTCATGCCGAACTTAAATTCCGTAATTTTGTTGAGAATATTAAAATACCGTAATCATGCTACAGGCAGCTCCGAAGAACGTCCACATATACCTGGAATCGAATCCTAACCCAAACTCATTGAAGTTTGTAGTGAACGACATGCTCGTTCCTGAGGCAATGAGTTTCGACTTTCCTGATTTGGAAAGCGCTTCAATATCGCCACTGGCGCAGGAGCTCTTCGCCTTCCCATTTGTCGACCGTGTATTCTTTGCCAGCAACTTTGTCACAGTGACGAAGAAAGGCGACGTGGAATGGCTCGAAATACCAGCAAATCCTAAAAGACCATATTCGCAAGTTTCTTGAGGCGGGTAAGCTGATCATTGATGTACAGGATCACGATACAGTTGACACTGAAGAGGAGGAAACGGATACTATCAGAAAGATCAAAACGATTCTGGATGACTACATCCGTCCGGCAGTTGAACAGGATGGCGGAGCAATAACCTATCATTCATTCCGCGATGGAATTGTGAAGGTGAAACTTCAGGGTTCCTGCAGTGGCTGCCCTTCATCTACGGTGACATTGAAGGCCGGTATCGAGAACCTCTTTACGCGAATGATGCCAGGTGAGGTTCAGGCTGTAGAGGCACTCTGATCCACTGATTTTAATTGCCGTCCCCGGATACCCGGACTCATCAACAAGACTTCAAGACCCTGCCTGTGTTTTTGGCGGGGTTTTTTCTTTATTGATGAAAAAAACGGGTCGTGCCCTCCATGTGGTTACTGCGAATTTTCTCGCTGTTATGTATGATGTCGCTTGTGGCGTTCAGAGCGATGGCGCAGGAGCCTGTCAAAATTGACACCTCAAAGACCCTTGAAGACATAGCCGGGAAGAACAAGGTCTCTCGTGAAATCCTCGGGGCAATCAGCAGACAGCCTCCGAAAGAGGGTGTTTTAAACCTCAAGAGCGAGGAAATCTTTCTACCGTACGACGGCAAAATGATCCGTAGGGTGATTGTAAATCACGTCGGGTTCGAAAAAAGCATTACCGACACGACAAACAACATCAAGAACTTCGGAGCGAAAGTCGCGAATGCGTTGCACCGGAATTCGCGCGAGTGGCTGATCCGCGACCACTTGTTGTTCTCCGAAAAACGTCCTTTGAACGCCTACACCCTTGCAGATAATGAACGTTTCCTGCGCGATCTCGACTTCATCGTTGACGCGCGGATTTTTGTGGTCCCTCTATCCAGCACCGAAGACTCAGTAGATGTGCTGGTCCTGACGCGTGACGTCTTCAGCATTGGTGGTCGTGTCAGTCCCCGGAGCACCGATAAATTCTCATTCCGGGTTTACGATGTGAACGTCGGCGGCGCAGGGCAGCGTATGCAGTACAATGGTCTATACGATCACGACAGATCGCCGGCGTATGGAAGCTCCTTCTTTTATAGAAAGAGTAGCGTCGCAGGAACGTTCATAAACCTGACGGCAGGCCTGACACAACTGAACGAAGGAGTGAGTCTGGGCGATGAGTACGAGACGTCAACTTACTTTCGCTTAGACCGACCGTTGGTGTCGGCATACTCACATTTTGCAGGCGGGCTGGAACTAAGCAAGAACGTTGCCCACAACTACTATAACAGACCCGACTCAATCTATAAGAACTATACCTATAATGTCTATGATGTTTGGCTCGGCTACAACCTCGGAGTCAGAAAGAACAGGCTTAGCCGTAATCGTCACTTCGTGAGTGGGCGATTCTATCAATACGATTTTACGACGCAACCTGAGCGAACGTACGAACGAGCCAATCCGATCTTCAACACACAAACCGCAGTGCTCGGCGCGTTTACAATCTTCCAGCAGGATTTCTATAAGACTCAGTATGTCCTCGGCTTCGGCCGTACTGAGGACGTGCCCTACGGACATTCCTATGCCGCCCTCGCAGGATGGCAAAGGCTGATGGGCGTTGACAGGCCTTACCTGGGCATTGATATCGAGAAATCATTCGTCCGGCCAAAGGGGAACTTCTACACGTTTTCGTTGCGCATGGGTTCGTTCATTAACAAATCCCGTATGGAGGATGCAACGATCCTTCTCTATGGTCAATTGTTCAGCCGACTCTATCACTTTAAACGATTCATGCTCCGCAGAACGATTACCGCCGACTTTACCTATGTCTTCAATCAGCGTCTTAATACATTGCTGGACATTCGGGATTCCTACGGGCTTGAAGGATTTCGCGCCGACAGTGTTCTTGGAACAAAACGCCTCCATGCCCGGTATGAAACAACTTTGTTTACGCCCTGGAAGTTTCTGGGTTTTCACTTTGCTCCACTTGCGTTCGTCGATCTTGCCCTGTTGGCACCAAAGGACAAGCTCCTCTGGTTCGACGGGCCTTACGCTTGCCTCGGAGCCGGGATTCGAACGCGTAACGAAAACCTTGTATTCGGAACTGTAGAGTTGAAGGTTTTCTACTATCCGCGCACACCTGAAGACGTCTCATCATTTAAGATCCAGGTAACATCAAATCTGAGGATCAAGTACAGCGCAAGTTTTGTTCGCGCACCTTCCTTTATCACGTACAACTGATATATTATCAACGAGCGGTGCAGCGCGTGGATGTTGATCAATTTTGCCGGTGCCGGTCGGAACAATTTGGTGTGCTGCTGGGAATTAATACCTCGCAACTTCGGATAATCCGCTTATCCGCCAACATAACCTGCTCACCTTCCTGCTGGCAACTCTTGTTCGCAACTTGCTATCTTTACAGATATCGTATCCTATGAGAAGAGAATTCGTCACCATCAGCATTGTCGTTACACTGCTGATCCTGGTATGGGCATACTTTTGGCCCTACGCATTGTTTGCTTTTTTGCTGGCCGGCCCGGTTATATTCATCGGAGTTGCCGACATGATCCAAAGGCAGCAGTCGATAAGAAGGAACTTCCCCGTCCTGGGCAGATTGCGCTATGTATTCGAAGACCTTCGGCCAAAGATTCAACAGTATTTTGTTGAATCAGATACAGATGGTAAACCGGTCAGCCGCATCGATCGCTCAGTCATTTACCAACGCGCCAAGGAGCAGATTGACACTACGCCATTCGGTACTCAACTCGACGTGTATGCCGAGGGTTATGAGTGGATGAGTCACGCGATCGTTCCACTCGACTTTCACACCATCGATCATCATCCGCGTGTGACTGTTGGCAATAAGGGCTGCAAACAACCATACAAGGCTAGCGTATTAAATATTTCTGCCATGAGCTTTGGCTCTCTCAGTGGTCGGGCTATCGAAGCGCTGAATGCCGGCGCTGCCATAGGAGGTTTTGCTCACAACACGGGTGAAGGTGGGATAAGTCCTCATCACTTAAAGTATGGCGGTGATTTGATCTGGCAGATCGGCACCGGCTATTTTGGGGCACGCACAGAGGACGGGAAATTTTCTCCGGATGCGTTTGCCCGCAATGCAGCATTGCCTCAGGTGAAAATGATTGAACTCAAACTTTCGCAAGGAGCAAAGCCCGGACATGGAGGCATATTGCCTGCGAAGAAGAATACTCCAGAGGTCGCGGCAATAAGACTTGTTAAACCTGGAACAACAGTCTTCTCTCCTCCTTATCACAGCTCCTTTAGTACACCTCGTGAACTCGTGCAATTCATCAAACAATTGCGCGATCTCTCCGGCGGCAAGCCTGTGGGAATGAAATTATGTGTAGGACGACGGAGCGAATTCATATCAATCTGCAAAGCTATGATTGAGCTGGATTGCTATCCCGACTTTATTACAGTGGATGGAGGTGAAGGAGGCACGGGTGCGGCACCTCCAGAGTTTTCTGAATTTTGTCGGCATGCCGATGTTAGACGGCCTCGCCTTTGTAGACAATATGTTGAAAGGATTTAACATCAGGCAGCATATCAAGATTGGTGCATCCGGTAAGGTGCTGACCGGATTTCACCTCGTACGCGCTATTGCGTTGGGTGCTGACTTTTGTAACTGCGCCCGGGCTATGATGATGGCGGTGGGCTGCATACAGGCTTTGGAATGCAATAAAAATACATGCCCGACAGGCGTGGCTACCCAGGATCCCGAGTTGGTTGCTGGTCTTGTGATCGATGATAAGAAAGTACGGACCGCAAACTTCCACAAGAACACTATTGAGAGCTTCGTTGAATTGCTGGGAGCTGCCGGCTTGTCGGACCCCGCAAAACTTAACCGGCATCAAATCAATCGGCGTGTTTTTATGAACAAGGTGATGACGCTGGAAGAGATCTATCCTTCTATACCGGTCGGTTCGATGCTTGGCGATGCAATACCAGAACAGTATCGGATGTCGAATGCGTCAGCCAGCGCAGAGCGGTTCTAGCGCCTTGACAAAGCCTTCTGTTTCTTTTGGAAGTGGCCCAGTTGATCCTTCCAATTCCACCACTTGAGTTTCTCAGGTTCACGTTCGCCTTCCGTATGGTCGGCAAAATAGACGGCGCAACGAAATACATACAGCAGGCACCTGTCCTGGACGACTCCAGCGAATCTATTTGAGAGATCAAACAATGATTCCGGATCCTGCTTTTTCAGATCTTCTACTTTTGTGATCCCAATGTTCCATAGGTCGCTCGCGATGGACTTACCCACGCCCGGTATCCTCATCAGGTCCGCAATAGCTTTTGCTTTTATCGGGCGAGCAGTGATTGACATAACAGCTGTGTTTTGAATTATTATTTGCACAAAAGCACTTAGACGTAAAAGCAGTCAGGCGCAAAAGAACTTAGACGTCCCAGGATCAACGGGAATATCCACATCCGGGTTCGTGAGTGTCTCACGGATACTCAAAAAAAAGCCCTTGTCAGTGTTGACAAGGGCTGTTATGGTAAGTCCTGCTACTGTGCAGTTCTCAGGATTCTTTAACTGTTAGCTACCACACGCTTCGCAAGCATCCGGATTGTCCAATGAGCACATCATGTCAGAACGCTTCTGATCATAATCCACTGATTGATCATATTGAATGCTCTGCTGTGCATCGTTCACAACTGCATGCTCTGCAACCTCGGCATTCACTGGCTCTGCATTCAATGCGAGAGCTACGCCAACACCTGCAGTTTCCTGGATGGCTGATTTATCAAGCGTAAACTTGATAGCATCGGCAGCTGCAGTAGAGCGCAGATAGTACATACCGGTTTTCAGACCCTTCTTCCACGCGTAGAAGTGCATCGAAGTGAGTTTTCCGAAGTTCGGGTTCGTGAGGTGAATGTTCAGACTTTGTGACTGACAGATGTACGCGCCACGGTCAGCAGACATGTCAATGATCGCTTTTTGTGAGATCTCCCAAACAGTACGATAGATGTCCTTAATGTTTTGCGGAATCTCAGGAATATTCTGAACAGAACCGTTAGAGGCGATGAGCTTCTGGCGCATGGTTTCGCTCCAGAGACCAAGGCTCATCAGATCCCTCATCAGGTGCTTGTTAGCAATAATGAATTCTCCGGAAAGCGTACGACGTGTATAGATGTTCGAAGTATATGGTTCGAAGCACTCGTTGTTTCCAAGGATCTGTGAAGTAGATGCAGTTGGCATAGGAGCAACCAGCAAAGAGTTGCGTACACCATGTTGTTTCACATCACGCTTCAGTTGCTCCCAGTTCCAGCGACCACTCTTTGGAGTAACACCCCACATGTCGAATTGGAATATGCCTTTGGATACTGGTGAACCTTTGAAGGTCTCGTATGAACCATTCTGTTTAGCAAGCTCCATAGAAGCTTCCATGGCTCCGAAATAAATTGTTTCGAAGATGTCTTCATTGAGCGCGCGGGCTTCCGGAGAATCGAAAGGCATACGCAACATGATGAAGCAATCTGCGAGACCCTGAACGCCTAGACCAATCGGGCGGTGACGCATGTTTGACGTGCGCGCTTCGGCAACAGGGTAATAGTTGATATCGATAACCTTGTTCAGATTGCGCGTAGCCACTTTCGTGATCTCGTACAATTTATCGTGATCGAACTTGCCCTGTGGTGTAATGAACTTTGGAAGCGCGATAGATGCGAGATTACATACGGCTACTTCGTCAGCAGAAGTATACTCGATGATTTCTGTGCAAAGGTTGCTTGACTTGATAGTACCGAGATTCTTCTGATTCGATTTGCGGTTAGCTGAATCTTTGTAAAGAATATACGGTGTTCCTGTTTCGATCTGAGATTCGAGAATCTCGAACCAGAGATCCTGGGCCTTCACCTGACGGCGGGCCTTTCCTTCTTTTTCATACTTCTCGTAAAGTCTCTCAAAGTCTTCACCCCAAACGTCACCTAGTCCGGGCGCTTCGTTAGGGCAGAACAATGACCACATTTCATTGCTTTCAACGCGCTTCATGAAAAGGTCAGAGATCCAAACTGCAAAGAACAGATCGCGTGCGCGAAGCTCTTCCTTGCCGTGATTCTTCTTCAGATCGAGGAAGTCGAAAATGTCGGCATGCCATGGTTCAAGATAGATTGCAAAGCTGCCTTTGCGCTTGCCACCACCCTGATCAACATAGCGTGCTGTCATATCGAAATTGCGCAGCATAGGAACGATACCATTTGAAGTACCACCTGTTCCTTTGATGTAAGATCCTTTAGCGCGGACGTTATGGATGCTTAAACCAATGCCGCCGGCGGATTGAGAAATCTTAGCGCATTGCTTTAATGTATCATAGATTCCATCAATGCTATCATCCTTCATGGTGAGGAGGAAGCAAGATGATAATTGTGGTTTAGGCGTACCGGCATTGAAGAGTGTCGGTGTAGCGTGAGTAAACCATTTCTCAGAAAGCAGGTTGTATGTCTCGACAGCACCGGCGATGTCCTCACCGTGTATCCCTACCGCTACACGCATAAGTAAATGCTGGGGGCGTTCGATCACCTTACCTTCAACTTTCATCAGGTATGAGCGCTCGAGCGTCTTGAAGCCAAAATAATCGTAGCTGAAGTCGCGGTCATAGATGATCGCTTCATCCAGTTCCGCTGCATGGTCCTTAATGACTTTCCACGTTTCTTTCGAAATGAGCGGTGCATTTTCACCGGTCTTAGGATCAACATAAGTGTAAAGTCGTTTCATCGTATTCGAGAACGACTTGCTGGTTGTCTTATGCAAGTTGGAAACGGCGATGCGTGCCGCCAGCTTAGCAAAGTCAGGGTGCTTCGTCGTCATGGTTGCAGCAATCTCTGCAGCGAGATTGTCCAACTCTTGCGTAGAAACACCATCATACAGGCCATTGATCACCTTCATGGCCAGTTCAACCGGGTTGACGAACTTCGGATCTAATCCATAACAGAGCTTTTCAATCCTCGCGGTGATTTTGTCGAACTTGACAGATTCTCTGCGTCCGTCGCGTTTTAGTACAAGCATCTTTTAGGTAAGGGGTTGTGGTAAGAAGAATAGGTTAAAAAGTGATTGAAAGTAATCAAAAATCTTCGTTGAGTGAAAATTTAGGAGCTGTATCTTTCTCCATGCTATTCATCACTCCGGCTTTTTGATATTCAGCCACGCGTTTTTCAAAGAAGTTAGTTTTGCCTCTCAATGAAATCATATCCATGAAGTCAAACGGATTTGCCGTGTTGTAGATTTTCTTACCCACAAGTTCATTGAGAAGACGGTCTGCTACGAATTCGATGTATTCGCGCATTTGTGCAGCATTCATTCCGATCAGGTTAACGGGGAGCGCGTCAGTGACGAACTCTTTCTCGATCTCAACAGCATCTTTAATGATGTCTACAATCGTATCAACAGGGAGTTTGTTGACAACGTGTTGTGTATAGATATGGCAGGCGAAGTCGCAGTGCAATCCTTCGTCGCGGGAGATGAGTTCATTTGAGAATGTAAGTCCGGGCATCAGTCCGCGCTTCTTCAACCAGAAGATTGAGCAGAATGATCCTGAGAAGAAGATGCCTTCAACAGCAGCGAATGCAATAAGGCGCTCCTGGAAATTTCCCTGGTCGATCCAGCGAAGAGCCCATTCAGCTTTCTTCTTAACACAGTCCATCGTTTCAACCGCGTGAAAAAGCTTGTCCTTTTCCTTCGCGTCTTTTACGTACGTATCGATCAGAAGCGAATAGGTTTCAGAATGGATATTCTCAATCGCTATCTGGAAGCCGTAAAAGAACTTAGCTTCGGTGTATTGTACTTCGGCGACGAAGTGTTCGGCAAGGTTTTCATTTACAATGCCGTCGCTGGCAGCGAAAAATGCTAATACATGGGTAATGAAATGGCGTTCACCATCATTCAAACTAGCCCAGTCACGCAGGTCGTGACTTAAGTCAATTTCCTCTGCCGTCCAGAAACTCGCCTCGGCCTGTTTATAGAACTTCCAGATGTCATGTTGCTGGATAGGGAAAAGCACGAAACGGTCTTTGTTCTCTTTCAGAATCGGTTCCTCTTTCATGGCATGGCTCATGGCAATAGGTTTTAAAAGTGAAAAAAAAGCTCAACAGGGCACCGGCTTTCACCAGTTCCCCGCTGTCCTCCTGTAAAATTTTTGTTTGCTTGATGCAGAGTTGTAACCGCCCCTGCAGCGTCAAGTGTACAAATGAAATAGAATGGTTCTAATTATCAAAACAGCGATTTCAGGCCGTATGTACCGATTGTGGACAACTTGTGGAAAACTTGTGGACAGTTAAGTAACTGTAAAATAACGTCTTAATTGCTGCCATTTAGCGGATTCTGTGAGCTAACGTAGGAAAAGATTTTTTTTTGAAAATTTTCAGACCATCGTCTCAAGCCTTTTTTCAAAATATTCGAATCCTCCATCTGACTTTCTTAAATCTTTGCCTACCTTTGCAGTCCAATTTTTCAAAAAAGCTATGTACGCAATTGTAGACATTGCCGGCAAACAGTTCAAAGTGGCTAAAGATCAATATATCTACGCTCCGAAAATGGAGGGAGAGGCAGGCGCAGCAGTAAGCTTCGACAAGGTCCTCCTTACCGATGACGGAACAACAGTTAATATTGGCGCCCCTACTGTGAGTGGCGTTACCGTGTCGGGTAAGATTCTCGAGCACGTGAAGGGCAACAAGGTACTCGTCTTCAAAAAGAAGCGCAGAAAGGGCTATGCCAAGAAAAACGGCCATCGCCAGCAATTCACCAAAGTTCAAATCAACAGCATCGGGTAATCGCTGATTCCCGCTCCATTACCACAAGCAAAAAGAGATTAAGCCATGGCACATAAAAAAGGTGAAGGTAAAGTAAAGAACGGCCGCGAATCGGAAAGCAAACGACTCGGCATCAAGGTATTTGGTGGTCAGCAGGTTATCGCAGGCAACATCATCGTTCGCCAGCGTGGTACCAAACATCACCCTAGCAAGAACGTCGGCATCGGTAAAGACCATACGCTGTTCGCTCTCACTAACGGCGTTGTCGTTTTCAAAAAGAAGAAAGAAGGAAAGTCATTCGTATCAGTAGAGCCTGTAGCGCAAGCCTGATTCGGATCTCAATTCTTTAAACAAAATAACCGAAGCCCTTGCATTGCGAGGGCTTTCGCTTTTTCACCCTCGCGTTTGTGCCAGTACAATAAAATGATGACTTTACTGGCGTGACTTTTCGGGCATATCGGTATTAGACAGTCGGCCAACGGCTATATTCCGGTGCGCAATAACCGCACATCGAGCGCTCGCGATCCCGCAACTGTCTTCGATTTCAACCATCCTACACTCATCCTACACTCATCCAACACTCAACCTACACTCTCGGCTTCCTCCTGGGGTCTTCGGCGGTTCGGTTATGCTTAGGGCATCCGCTGCATCGAATGCCCACGATTTAACAATGGTCAGCATCCTGACGGGATGTGCATCAGGTTTACTTGCCCCGCCCTAAACAGGGGATAAATTGTTATCAATTTTGACCCACAATGGGTTAACTCATCAGTACATCTTGTCTCATCAGCCTCAGGATGCCCTCTTTTTCAGGCATCGGGCCAATCAATAAATTCCGTTCAGAAACCGCATTTTGCCAACATCTAGACCTTTTCGTCAAACGTTAGCAGAATAAACAATTGACCTCAACTTCCTGAGGGTCAATTCAAATACCCCATTACGCGTGTTTTGACTGGCGAGTACCTCACGTAGGTTTAGGTGTAAGCAATTTTTAACCTAACCTAACCTAACCTAAACCTATGAAGAGACTTGTACTCATGTACATGTTATTCGCTTCTGCCATTTCTGCGTTTGCGCAGGAGCGAACCGTTTCCGGGAAAGTTACTTCCATCGAGGATGGATCTGATCTACCGGGCGTAAACGTCCTTGTGAAAGGCACCACCATCGGTGCCGTGACTGACGGCAATGGATCCTATAGTTTGTCAGTTCCAGAATCAGGATCTGTTCTGGTATTCTCCTTTATCGGATTGAAGACTCAGGAAGTGACCATCGACGGCCGCGCTGTTGTGAATGTCCAATTGAGCATGGACGTAACACAGCTATCTGAAATTGTCGTCACTGGTGTCGGGGTCGCAACTGACAAGCGCAAACTTGGAATATCCGTAGAATCTGTCACTGCCAACGAACTGCCCGCCACTCCAACTGCCTCCATCGACCAGGCTCTGGTTGGAAAGATTGCCGGCGCACAAATCAGCAGTGTAAGCGGAACACCTGGCGCTGATGTAAACATTGTCCTTCGCGGCATCAATACCATCAACCGGGGCACAGCACCAATCATACTGATCGACGGCGTGCAGGTTGCCGCTACAAACCTCAACACAATTGACCTTAGCACCATCGAACGGGTCGAGGTTGTACAGGGAGCCGCGTCGGCTACCATCTACGGAGCTCAGGGTGCAAATGGTGTTATTCAACTTTTTACCAAGAAGGGTAAAGCAGGTAAAGTTAACGTCGATGTTTCAAGCAGCATCGCCACCAATACGTATCTCAACGTTGGCAATTTGCGCAAAGCGAAATACCATGCCTTTACTACCAACGAAAGCAATGCGGTTATCGGTACTTCAGGAAATCCCCTGACGCTGGACCCGGAGACACTCGTTTATAGCGAGAACGTACAATACAATCCACTCTCTCTCACCAGCAAGCTTGATAAACCGTATGACCAAAATCTAAAATACTACGATCACTATGACTTCTTCTTTCAGCCGGCCAACACAATCAACAATAGTGTTTCAGTTTCCGGTGGAAGCGATAAGATCGATTTCATGGTATCAGCCTCGAACAATCATCAGGAGAGCAACATCATTGAAAACGGCGGACTTAACCGAAGCAATTTTGTCGCAAACCTTGGCTTTGAGTTGGCCAAGGGATTGACTTTTAGAACAACGACTCAACTTGCCTATACGAAGAATACGATCAAGACCCTTGATAGAACGATCATCTATAGCGTAAACAACGCGAGGCCGTTTGCAAACTTTGATGAATTGGATACGGACGGCGATGTCGCCGCATACTTTGGTGACGCAGTTGGCGTGAATCACTTCAACCCCTTGTATTATCAGCGCAATACCAAGTACAAGGACAACAAGGTGGACGTCATCCAGAACTTCAATCTTAATTATAAGTTTCCAAAGTTCGTTGAACTCGATTTGAAGTACGGTCTCAACTGGCAACAGCAGGAGCAGCAAACAACTTTCCGCAATCAATCTGACAACAACAACGCAGTGGCTACACAATCTTATGTGTCAAATTTCGCCACCGACTATTACGGAGAGATCGACAACTACGCGTTTCACAGAACCTTCCAGAATTTCCTGGGAACAGCAATCCTGAAACTTGACTTCAAGAACGATTTTAACATGGATGTTCCTATCGTTGCCACAACACAGGTGTCATACGATGTGCGTAAGACAGACTACCGTCATTACATCACTTACGGACTTGGCCTTCCAACGTATACTCCGTTCACGGCAAGTCAGGCAACAACCTTCGTTATTCCTGCCGCCGATGTAACACGGCAGAAGACAGATCCGGTTTATTATGGGGGCGACTACACGGAACCTTTCTTTACCTATGGTTATCTCGTGAATCAACGCCTGGAGTTTGGTGAAGTCGCCGGTGTGTCAGGAGGATTCCGAAGCGACTATTCTTCATCCTTCGGCAAAGGTTCGAAGCCATTCACCTTTCCTCGTGGCGATGGCTATCTGAGAATTTCTTCGTTAGGCTTCTGGCAGGGATCAGGCATCTCGGATGCAATGCCTGAATTCAAACTTCGCGCTGCGTATGGCGAGGCCGGTATTCAACCGAAGCCCTTCGATCGTTATCTGAAACTGGGTACAAAGAGCCTCGGCGAAACAAGCTCATTCTATACACCATCAGCACAACCTAATCCGGGTCTCGATGTAGAAGTATCGCGTGAGTTTGAAATCGGATCTGACATGAACTTCGCGCTGAATGCAAACTCTAACTGGCTTAATGACATTGGCCTCTCGGTAACCTGGTGGAAGCGAAGCACCGACAACGCTATTTATGACGTGAACGTAGCTCCCACAACCGGAATAGGCACTTTACTTGACAATGCGTTTTCCATTGAGTCGCGCGGCCTTCAGGCATCATTGAACTTCCAGGTCTTCAATAACAATGCACTAAGCTGGAACTTCGTAGCAAACTTCAGTAAACAAACTTCCGAGATTACATCGACGAATGGACAGGAGATCGTTGTATTGTCCAGTGCAGGTAGTACCAACTACGTACTCAAGCCAGGCGAGAAGATCGGCCAGTTGTATGGACGTCTGTCACTCAATCAGGTTGATGCCCGCGATGCAGACGGAAACTTCTACATACCCGAGGCAGATCAGGGAAATTACACATTGGCTAGTAACGGGTACGTTGTAAGTAAAGCGACGAAGCAACCTTACTTTACTTCCGGCCTTTACAGCTTCGGCGATCCGAATCCGAATTTCAACATGTCGTTTATCAACGACATCAGCTTCCGAAATCTCGTGAACCTCTCGTTCCAGTTCGATTGGTTGAATGGTAGCCATCTCTATAATCAGACTAAAGAGTGGATGTACCGCGATGGTATTCACAGCGATTACGAGAAGCCGATTACGATCGATGGCGAGACAGGAGCATGGACCGCGTTCTATCGGGGGGTCTATGCGCAGCGCCAGGCTAACGGAACAAAGGATTATTTCTATGAAGGCGCATCGTTCCTGCGCCTGCGAAATGTATCCGTTGGAGTTGACCTTTCAAAGGTGTTTCACCTGAATGCTTTCCGCAAGCTTCAACTTGTACTTACAGGACGAAACCTGCTCACCTATACCAACTACACTGGAATGGATCCGGAGATCAGTTCGGGTACAGCAAACTCGTCGTTCGACAGAGGCACGGATCACAATACAATGCCCAACTACAAGTCCTATCAGGTTGGTTTGAACATAGGATTTTAAAAGCAACGATTATGATGAACAACAATAAACTAGCTTATATACTGTGCGCTGTTCTCGCACTGATAACCTTTGCCTGCAAGGATGATCTCGATATTGCAAATCCCAACCAGCCTGGTCCCGCTACCGCTGCAACGGAGAATGGTGTTATTGCGCTCGCACAGGGTTCCGTCTATGTAAACGGATTCAAAGAGTTGAAATACTACGATGGCGTGCCTGGCTACTACTGGACAGGAGCGATGGGTTTCCACGAACTGATGGGTGATGTGATTGGAGAGGAAGCGGCAAACATTTACGGTAACCAGATCGGCTGCCCTGAGTACGTCGTCCTCGACAACGGATCGAAAGTGCTTAATCCGAATGCGCCGAACACGCAACGGGGCTTGCTGAAGCTTGTCAATGTGAATGCAAACGCCGGCCAAAACACCCTCTTCTATGAATGGGCTTACATGTATGCTATGAACAATGGCTGTAACACGGTGTTGAGTACAATAGAAGAAGTTAGTTTCACCGGCGATGCTACCACTAAGATGAATGCAGTAAAAGCCTGGGCACTCTTCTGGAAAGGCTATGCATATTCTCGTATTGGCTCAACTTATTACGCGGGAATCATCAACAACACCTCCAATTCAACTAATGCAGATTTTGTGACAAAGGAGGAGATCATAGCTGAGTCTAACGCAAACTTTGATGCCGCTGCTTCACTGCTGGCTGGCATTACGGATAACGATACATATCGTGCGACACTGGGTCTCCTGATTCCCAGTTTTAATCAGACTGGGAAAGGTGGTGTGCCAAGTCCGGAGATGTGGATCAGAACAATCAATACCATGAAGGCAAGAAACCTTCTGGTCAATACGCCGGTTGCCGACATGACAGCTGCTCAATGGAGCCAGGTAATCACGCTGACCAGTTCGGGACTTCAGGAGTCCGACATGGTGTTTACTGGAAGAGCGAATAGCAATGGTGACTTTATTTCTGCAACGTCCGGAGCGATCGCGCCCAAGTCAACGGGGAACCCGGGAAGCGGGATCACCTATAAAATAAGTGAGCGCCTCATACAGGAGTTCAAGACAGGCGACCTGCGTTTGGAAAACAACTTTAGCCAGCTGCCCGCACCCTGGCGTGGCGAATCGTCGCGAGGTAATTCTTTTAACACCCGCTGGGAGATGCTGAACGGTGGTGACGGCATTGACGGAACCCTCGTGATGAGTAGCCGCGACGTGGGAGAGTATGAACTCTATCTCGCGAGTACGCATGAAGAGAATCAGCTAATGGTCGCAGAGGCAAAGATCAATACTGGGGACATCGAAGGCGGTCTTGCACTCATTGATAATATAAGAGACATGCAGGGAGCTGGACTTGATGCAGTAGCAGGAACCGGTCTTTCACTTGCTCAGGCAAAAGAGGAACTTCGGCGTGAGCGTCGAATTGTGATGGCATTTAGGGGCCTATCGTTTTATGACGCACGGCGATGGGGGGTCATCCGCGACATTAGTAAAGGGGGTGGTCGCACCGGTGCAATCGTAGTAGACGCTACTGGCACCGTGAATCACAATGCGACTATTAACTATAACTTCGTTGATTACTGGGATGTGCCTGACAATGAGTTGGTATACAATCCACCATCAGCTGATAGCAGTCCGGTGAAGAATCCGGATGGTCAATGAAATATTCTGACTACTAAATGTGTTAAAAGCGGCTGCGTTAAGTGGCCGCTTTTTTTTGTCATGTCAGGATGAATGGCAAACCGATGTTTGAACCTAGGTCGTGATTTTTTTTGATCGATATGAAAAAATATTTGAGCTAACGAATGGTCGCAAAAAAACCCATTTCCATCGATAAAATAAGCGATTTCATTGAACAGCAGTTGCACTTGAAACCAGTCACCATACTTGTGGTATTTCTTTTTGTCATTTACTAACCTATTTTAGGGTAGTATTTAACCTAAACCTATGAAGAAATTTCTACTGACGTGTAGCGCGCTACTCTATGCTTTCGCGTTACTGGCACAGAGCCAATCTGTGTCAGGTATCGTGACCTCGGAAGAGGACGGCTCACCCCTCCCCGGAGTGAACGTATTAGTTAAAGGCACCACCAATGGTGGAGTGACCGATTCAGATGGCAAGTATACCTTGTCCGCTGTTCCTCCTGATGCAGTTGTTGTGTTCTCATTTATCGGCCTTAAGACCGTTGAAACTCCTGTTTCATCAAGGTCTGTAGTCGATGTTAAAATGGCCACCGACGTTAAGCAATTAACGGAGGTCGTTGTTACAGGTACCGGTGTCGCGACAGACAAGCGCAAACTCGGTATCGCCGTAGAATCTGTATCGGCAGACAAATTGCCGGCAGCCCCAACATCATCTATCGACCAGGCTCTCATCGGAAAGATTCCGGGAGCGCAGATCTCTTCGATCAGCGGTAACCCTGGTGACCCAACCAACATTTTGTTGAGAGGTATTAACACGGTACAGGGTGGTACCAAGCCCCTCATCATGGTGGATGGGGTTCAGGTAGCAGCAACCGACATCAACTCACTCGACTTGAGCAACATCGAGCGTATAGAAGTCGTGCAAGGTGCAGCATCTGCAGCGATCTACGGTGCACAAGGTGCTAACGGTGTAATCCAGGTGTTTACTAAGAAGGGTAAGAAAGGACAACTTTCGATCAACGTTTCCAGCAGCTATGCTTCGAACGAATTCCTCAACACTGGCGACGTGCACAAGGCGCGTAAACATCCTTATATCACTAATGCAGCAGGAGAAATCACCGACAAAGAAGGTAACGTTCTTGACTACAACGACGTCGGCTCTATCGAAGGCATCTCTTATGTTTATGGTAAGACAGGCGCCAGCGCACAATATCCTAACGGAAACGGTGCAACCCGCTATGCAATCCAGGACATCCGAAATGACTTCAGCAAACCTTACGTTGGCAACCTGCAATATTATGATCACTTCAAGCAGGTTTTTAAAACCGGTTATACAACCAACAACTCAATCAACATTTCAGGTGGTGGCGAGAGAAGCGACTTCGCTATCGCCTTGTCAAACAACCACACGTTAAGCTCTGTAATGAACAACGGTTCAGTCGACAGAAGCAACCTAAGCGTGAACGTTGGTACTGAACTCTTCAAAGGATTCAAGGTTCGCTCGACAACTCAGGTTGTCTATACAACAAACGATATGGCTCCCGGACTCGGAGCTGCCGGCTCTCCTGGTGTTATCGGATACGGAAAAGGCAATTCACTGGGTAACGTAAACGGTGTTTATAGCTTCCTTAACACTTCACCTTTCTTTGACCTCACAAGAAAAATGGACGACGGTCACTATGCCGGATATCAGGAAGCAGGTGGCTTTTTGAGCGTGAACGCTCTGAACCCCTACTACCGTCAGGAGTATGCAAGTCAGATCGATCATAAGATCGATGTTGTGCAGAGCTTCGACGCAGACTGGAACATTAACAAGTTCATTGAATTAGATGCTAAGTATGGTATCAACTTCCGCACTGAGAATTCAAAATGGACATACCTCAACCAGTCACAGAACGCAAACTCTGACTACTACTTCAACTACGTAGGCTGGTATGCACCAGATCTCAATGGTGAAATCATCAACTATCAGTACACAAACACTTTCCAGAACTTCCTCGGCAACGCGTATTTCCGCTTTGACCTTCAGGATGACTTTGGCATAGACTTCCCGTTACAGTCAAGCACTCAGGTAGGATATGACTATCGCAAGCGCAAGTACACTGAACTTGATACTTATGGTGTTGGTGTGCCGCTCTCTCCTCCAACTAACCTGAAGTCAACTTCAGACCAGGCGGTTGATGTTGACTACACTGAACCTTTCGTTACTTATGGATATCTCGTAAACCAGAAGTTTGATTTCGGTGACTATGGTGGAGTGACAGCAGGTTTCAGAAGTGACTGGTCTTCTACATTCGGCGGAGGTTCCAAGCCCTTCACATTCCCGCACTTTGATGCACACATTGCTCCTTCTGCATTCTGGGAAAGCAGCGCTATCAGCGACTTCCTCCCATACTTTAAGATCAGAGGTGCTTACGGCGAAGCTGGTATTCAGCCACAAGCTTTCGACAGATACCCAACACTTGATCAGCAGAACGTCGGACCTGGACTTGTGTACACCGTTCCTACGCAGACCAAGAACCCTAACCTGGCAGTAGAAATTTCAAAAGAAACAGAAGTTGGTGCTGACTTCACACTCAATGCAATTCGCAACAGCTCATGGCTCAACTCAATGAACTTCTCGTTCACTTATTGGAGCCGCAAGAGTGAGAACGTAATCTATGGTGTGTCACTTCCTCCTTCTGCAGGTTCTGATGAAATCCTTACTAACGCCATCGACATGTCTTCGAATGGTGTTCAGTTCTCTTTGAACCTTCCAATCTACGCTGGTAACAAGCTGAAGTGGGATCTCACTACAAACTTCGGTAAGCAGATCTCTAAGATCGACGCTATCGAAGGTGGTAATGACATCATCCTCACCTCTGGCGCAGGTGATGCATCACTCGTACTTTCACCAGGTGCTGTAATCGGTCAGATCTATGGCTACAAGGCACTCACAAGTGTGGATGCAGTTCGTACAGACGGATCTTCTTACATCGATCCTGCTAACTACGGCTTCTATGAAATCGTGTCAGGACGTCTTGTTGACAAGCGCACTTATCAAATTCAGTTTGCTGACGAAAAGACTTTGCTTGGTAATCCCAATCCAAAGTTCAACATGTCTTTCATCAACAACCTTAATTACAGAGACTTTGCAGTGTTGTCATTCCAGTTTGACTGGGTTGAAGGAAGCCACCTCTACAACCAAACTAAAGAATGGATGTATCGCGATGGTATCCACGGCGACTATGATGGCGTTGTAACGATCGATGGTAAGACAGGTGCATTCCCTGCTTACTGGTCAAGCGCTTACTATGGTCTCTTCGGAAGTTTGAACGGTGCTGGTAACCTTGCAACTAAAGACTTCTACTGGGAAGATGCTTCTTTCGTAAGACTTAGAAACATCTCTCTCGCTATGGATTTTGCGAAGTACATCAAGATCCCTGCGATCAAGAGATTGCAAGTGGTCCTGACAGGCAGAAACCTCTGGACATCGACCAAGTACACTGGTATGGATCCTGAAATTTCTTCAGGAACAGTTAACTCGGCTTTCGACCGTGGTGTAGATCACAACACACTGCCGAACATCAAGTCATATCAGGTCGGTTTGAACCTTGGTTTCTAATCATCAATTCCTAATTGAAAAAACTTATGATAAAGAATAAGCTAATATATACGGCTCTTACTGCTGGTTTGCTGTTGGTAGCATCTGGCTGCGAGGACCAATTGAACGTAGGTAACCCGAACTCGCCAACGCTCCCTGCGAACGTTGAGTCTTCGGAACCAGGTATCATCTCGCTGGCGCAAGGTGCAGTATACATCAATGGATTCCTCAACGGCGATGCCTGGTTGGGAAACAGTTACTTCTCTCTCCCCATGGGATACAATGAACTGATGGCTGACAATGTGGGCGCATCAGCTTCAAACAATCAGGTAACAACCATCGGTCAGCCTGATTATATCATATTGGACAACGGCGAAAAACGTACAAACACTTCGCCTTCTGTTGGTATCATCCGCACTTACAACACCCGCGCGGCAACGGGAGCAGACAACAACGCTATTCATTACGAATGGCTGAATATGTATGCCATGAACAACGCGTGTAACCTTGTTCTCTCAGTAGTTGACGAAATACCTTTCTCTGGTGACGCGGCAAGCAAGATCGCTACCGTTAAAGCATGGTGCTACTGGTGGAAAGGATATGCTTATGCATCAATCGGTACTAAGTACTATTATGGATTGATCGTAAATGAGTACGGCACTCCAAGCGATGCGTATGTAGGACACGACGCTATGATTGCTGAGTCAAACAACTACTTCACTCAGGCGGCATCAACCCTTGCGGGCATTTCTTCAGTTGCTGATTATGAGGACGTGTTGGGCAAACTTATACCCTCACAAAATCAAGTTGGTAACGGTGGTGTGCTGAGCATCGCTGAATGGACCCGCTCCATTAACACTTCAATGGCGCGCAATCTCCTGTTCAACAAGCTTGCTCCATTCGTTAATGGTAACCCTAATGCAACCATCAGTGGAAGCAGCATGAGCGGCACCATGAGCGCAGCAGACTGGAACTCGATCGTAACACTGACGCAAAATGGTGTGAAAGAAGGCGACAAGATCTTCGTAGGTTATACTACCGGAACTAACGACTTCTTCAGCGCATCAGGCGGCACTGTAGCTGCCTTGACTTCAAACCCTGCATCAACGTCAACGTTCAAGATCAGCGAACGCGTAATCCAGTGCTTCAACGCTGGCGACAAGCGCTTGTCTAACAATTTCATTGAGGCATCAGGATACAACAACGACTACATTTATACCACACGCTATACACTGTTGAACGGTGGTAACGATGAAGCCGGAGTACACACTTATGCTAACCGCACGATCGGTGAGCATGAACTCGTCATGAGCGTTTCATATGAAGAGAATGCCCTGATGATGGCTGAAGCCAACATTCGCCTCGGTAGCACAGAGGCTGGCCTCGCGCTCATTGATGAAGTTCGCGACTATATGGGTGCAGGTGTTGCTGCTGTTGCAGGCACAGGCCTGAGCACATCAGCAGCGCTGAATGAGCTGGCTAAGGAACGTCGCACATCGTTGTTGTTCCGCGGATTGACATACTATGACAACAGAAGATTCGGATGGAATTACGACATCGCTGACGGTGGTGGTCGTTACAACAACGTGATCGTGTTGGGTACAACGGTAAATACCAAAGCAACCATCAACTATAACTTTATGGACTATTGGGATGTACCGGCTAACGAATCAGTGTTGAATCCTGATGCAGCTGGTTCTGATTTGAAGAATCCGAACTACTAGTCATTAGAGTTAAATGATTTTCGAAAGGCCGCCCATTGGGTGGCCTTTTGTTTTTAGGAGTTTCGAAACTCGTGAATCGGCTCACCATCCGCATTGCCTGATAAGAATCCGGAACTTCAAATTTGAGGCATATTTGCCGAAGCATTGGTTTCCATTTCCCTAAATCGATTACGGCGGAAAACAGGGCATTGAAGAAGCGTCGAGGTTGTTTGGATTTTTTGCAGCATTTTTGCGCCATGAAAAAATCGAACCACCTGCTCATTCGCGCCAGTCTTGGGGAACAAACCGAACGCACGCCGATATGGCTGATGCGACAGGCAGGCCGCATACTGCCGGAATACAGGAAAGTGCGCGAGAAAGCAAAGGACTTCAAAGTAATGGTGAAGACTCCCGGAACTTGCTGCAGAGGTTACGATTCAGCCGGTCGACATCTTACACGTTGACGCCGCCATCATCTTCTCCGACATTCTCGTTATTCCTGAAGCGATGGGGCTTGACTATCTCATGGAGGAAAACAGAGGCCCGGTTTTTCCAAAACGGATTGAGAATGCTGCCGATCTGAACTCAGTTCACGTCGCTGCAACGGAGGAGCTGGACTATGTGTATCAGGCGATCCAGCTTACGCGTCGTGGATTGAACGAACGCGTCCCTCTTATTGGATTCGCAGGAGCACCCTGGACGATCTTTGCTTACATGACCGAGGGAAAAGGAAGCAAGACCTTCAGCAACGCTAAGAAGATGCTGTACCTCCAGCCTGAGTTATCGCACCGCTTGCTGGACATGATCACGGACAGTACGATCAACTACCTTCGGGGACAAATACAGGCCGGCGCGGATATCATTCAGATATTCGATTCATGGGCCGGAGTTCTTGGTCCCGAACAATACAACGAATTCTCTCTGAAATACATTAGAAAGATCTGCGACGCCATTCAGGATGTTCCAAAGATCGTATTTCCCAAGGGTGCATTCTTTGCGCGGGCCGAAATGGAAAAGATGGATTGTCACGTCGTGGGACTCGATTGGAACATGGGCGTTCAGGAATCACGTTCATTGATGCCGTCAAAGGTACTCCAGGGCAACCTCGATCCATGCGCGTTGTACGGAAGTCTTTCTGATGTGAAACGTGAAGCGCGGAGAATGATCGACGCATTTGGACCATCAAAGCATATCGCGAACCTCGGTCACGGACTCTATCCGGATACAGAAGTAGATAAAGTGAAGTGCTTTATAGACACGGTGAAAGAATACAGTGCTTCGAAGAGGGCTACGCTCGCAGGGGCATAGCGTTTTTTCGGGAAACATGATCACCGCTTCACTTAACAGTGAGTCACCATTAACTCATCAGTCACACTACTTTCACTGCACTTTCTATTGACCATCAGGATCAGGTCGAGTGCCAGTATTGTGTATCCATTTTCCTTCAAATGCGACACACAGGCGACCGTATTGTTCACCTTTCGCGAAGCATGCTCGAACCGCTCTTTTGACGCACGCTGTGCATAACGCTCCGCGCATGATCACCACACTTCAACCAGAGTTGTCCAGACTCTCCTTTATCGTTGCTGGGAACACAAGATGACGTGACGATTAAGATTACGAGTGCAAATGCCTCATTCGCTGCGAAGCGACTTCACAGGATTCACCATCGCCGCTTTAATGGATTGATAACTAACCGTAATCCACGAGATAGCGAGTGACGCCAGTCCGGCAATAACAAACACCATAATTCCAACGTCCACTCTATACGCGAATCCGTTCAGCCATTGATCCATGGCATACCATGCCGCGGGTATCGCCATGACAAAAGCGATGAGTATCAGTTTTGAGAATTCAACAGAGAGCAGCAGCACAACACTTCCAACGGTCGCTCCCAGCACTTTTCTGACTCCGATTTCTTTCGTACGGAGACTTGCCGTATAGGCCGACAATCCAAACAGTCCAACACACGCTATGATGATGGCCAGTGAGGCAAAGATAGCGAACACCTGGCCCGCGCGTCGCTCGGCCTCATAATGCGCCTTCAGATCCTGATCCAGATATGTATAACGGAATGTTTGCTCTGGTACAAGCTGCTTCCAGTTCGCTTCTAGATCCTGAATGATCTTTTGGTGGTCACCCGGCTCAACACGAACGTACACATGACCAGCTCCACCTCCGAAACTTTCGTTGCTCTGAATCGCCAGCGGCGTGATAGGATCATGCAGCGTTTGGAAATTGAAATCTTTGATAACACCAATGATGTTGAAGGCCACTTCCACATTTCCATTCTGGGTGCGCTGTACGGAGATTAACTTTTTGCCAATAGGATCCGTGATGTCCATCGTGCGGACAGCGGACTCATTGAGTATGATAGACAGCGAATCATCCGTTGCGTGAGAATAGCCGTGTCCCGCTATGAACTCAAATCCGATAGCTTCTGCAAAGTTATCGTCGATTGCAGTGCTCTTCGTCGTGAGAATTTCCGTCGAGCCTTCAGGCTTGAACTGTGCTCCGAAGAATTCATCAGCGCGTCCTAAGAGCGAAAAGCTTGTGCCTACTTTTTTTACGCCCTTCAAACGCTCAGCTTCGTCGACATAGGTTTGTAGTTTGTTCTGAAGTGCAAAGACACGTGATACAACAATCACCTGCTCCTTGTCATAGCCCAAAGATTTTGACTGCATGAAATTCATTTGCCGTACCACTACGAGCGTTCCAACGATGAGCACGATGGAAATGAAAAACTGAAACACCACAAGACCATTGCGCAGCCAGGCGCCCTTGGCACTCGAAGTGAACTTTCCTTTTAATACCAGTATCGGATGGATTGACGATAAAGCGAATGCAGGATAGCTTCCGGCCATGAACCCTACTACCACAGCTACACCAACAAGCGCTGCGAACAGCAGCGGTGTATATCCTATTGAAAGATGTTTGCCTGCGAGATCATTAAATGAGGGCAACGCAAGTTGCGCGAGAACCACGGCTATGAATGTCGAAAATAGTCCGAGCAATACTGACTCAATAAGGAACTGCCAAACGAGTTGACCCTTCATTGAGCCCATCGTCTTTCTGACACCAACTTCGCGCGCACGCTCTGCTGACTTCGCAGTGGCGAGATTCATAAAGTTGATGCAGGCAATGGTGAGGATCAGAACGGCAACGAAGATGAGGAAGTAAACATAGTTGAGGTTGCCACCCGGAGCGAGCTTGGCTTCGATGTTTGTTGGATCGAGATGAATGTCGCTGAGTGCCTGAAGACTGTAGCGATAACCATTGCCTTCCCGCTTGTATTCTTCCCACGACTTGCCAAGGTCGCGTTCGATCTGTGCCGACGCATAAGTATCGACCATCTTAGGGAATTTCCCTTCAAGGACCCGTGGATCCGCTCCAGGCTTCATCAATACATAAGTGTGAGCAGAGAATGTTACAAAGTTTTCTCCCTGCCCGCGGGCAAAGAAGTCCGGATCAAATTTCGTGAGGAAGTCGAACTTCATGTGCGAGTTGTCTGGCACATTCTGACAGACACCAGTCACGCGAAGTTGCTGGCCAAAAACCGTCATCGACTTTCCAATCGGATCGGCATCACCAAAATATCGTTTCGCCGTCTGCTCTGTAATGACAAGGTCAGATATCGTCTTCAGTACATTCTTCGGCTCTCCCTTCAGCAATTGAAATGAGAATACATCGAAGAAGTTTGAATCTGCTGCGAGTATAAACTCCTCATCAAACTGCTTCCGGTCCTGACGTTCATCTATGTAAATAACCTGCGATTGATTCGGTCCACCAAGTCGCACCGTTGCTTCGACTTCGGGAAAGTCCCGGGCGATCACATCGGCATATGAATGGGGGATGATCGCATAGTTCGTAACATGATTCGGATACTTCCGCTCGAGCCAGATCTTGTAGATACGGTCACCCTTCGCCTGGAAACGATCAAATGAAAACTCGTTCATCACGAAGAGCGTAATCAATAAACAACTGGCAATGCCTACTGAAAGGCCAAGTACGTTGATGATCGTGTAAGCGCGCTGCTTGAGGAGGCTACGGAGGGCGATTTTCAGGTAATTCTTTATCATGACAAGGCTTTAGATTGGCGGGAAATTCCCCTGCAGCAATGGCATCACCTAAAAAAACGGAATTCTTCCGCGCACCCCAATGCCTATAATGAAATCGCTCGCCGATCACAGGATTCCAATCCTCGTGCCACTACAATACTTCTGTTAAACAAGGAGTATGAGCGGTTTCCCGGGAAAAAGGAAATAAGTGACTGTCCGAAAAGGCGCGTTCGCGTCCGTATTCGAACTGTTCATGAAGCAATAAGAAAGGCTGAAAACTCACTTAAGGGAACATCTCTACCGTAGCAGTCTCGCTGAAGCAATCTCTAGCGAGGCAATCTCCACCGGATGCAATCCAAGCGATGCAAACCAGCAAAGCAATCTCTACTGAAGCGTCTTTAATTTATTGAAGCATCTTCAGCAGCGTGGAAAGCCGGGACTTCAGATTCCGACGATCAACGATGAAGTCGAGAAAGCCATGGTCGAGGACGAACTCGGCGCTTTGAAAACCTTTGGGAAGATCTTTACCAATGGTTTCGCGGATGACACGAGGGCCTGCAAATCCGATGAGGGCCCCTGGCTCTGCAATATTGAAGTCGCCCAACATGGCGTATGATGCCGACACACCACCTGTCGTGGGATCGGTCAGCAGGGAGACGTATGGGATACCGGCCTGATCGAGCTGCGCGATACGGGCACTGGTCTTCGCCATTTGCATCAGCGAAAGTCCGGCCTCCATCATGCGCGCGCCCCCTGATCTTGAGATCATCAGGAAAGGCTTCTTGTGTTTCAAACTGTGATCCATGGCACGGGCAATCTTTTCACCCACAACGGAACCCATCGAACCTCCGATGAAACTGAAGTCCATGCAGGCGATAGTGATGTCAAGGCCACTCATTTTTCCATATGCCGTGCGCACAGCATCTTTCAATCCAGATTTCTCCTGGGTCTCTTTGATGCGCTTCGGATAAGGCTTGGTGTCTTTGAATTTGAGCGGATCAGCCGACTCCATGTTGGCGTCGAGTTCCGTGAACTTATTGTCGTCGAACAATACCTCGAAGTATTCTTCAGAACCAATTCTTACGTGATAATTTTCCTCCGGCACAACGTACGCGTTGTTCTTCAACTCGCGCGTGTGTACAATCTTGCCTGAGGGGGATTTGAACCAAAGTCCGTCGGGAACTTCTCGTTTTGACTCTGTTGGAGTCAAAATTCCCTTGTCACTGCGTTTGAACCATGACATGTGAAATAGTATTTAGTATTTAGTCCTGAGTCCTGAGTCTGGTTGATAGTATTTGAAGTCTGGAGTAAACTCAAATACTTGAAAGACTATGAACCAAACTCAGGACTCAGGACTCAGGACTTAGGACTAATATTACGCTACGTCGATTGCATTATCCAGGTAAACATCCTGAATAGCTTGCAGAATTTCAACACCTTCTTTCATCGGGCGTTGGAATGCCTTGCGACCAGAGATGAGGCCCATACCACCGGCGCGTTTGTTAATAACGGCTGTACGTACTGCATCCGCCAGATCGCTGTCGCCCTTTGATTCGCCTCCAGAGCTGATCAAACCGGCGCGACCCATGAAGCAGTTTATTACCTGGTAACGGCACAGATCGATAGGGTGCTCGGAAGTAAGTTCGCTATAAATTCTTTCATCAAGTTTACCGTAGCTGCTGCCACCTGTGTTGAGAGCTTTGTAGCCGCCGTTATTAGTAGCGAGCTTTTGCTTGATGATATCAGCCTGAATAGTTACGCCGAGGTGGTTAGCCTGACCCGTAAGATCGGCCGATGTGTGATAGTCAACGCCATCTTTCTTGAATGCGTTGTTACGAGTATAACACCAGAGGATTGTTGCCATGCCAAGCTTGCGCGCTTCTTCAAACGCTGCTGACACTTCCTGAATCTGGCGTGTTGAATTATCTGAACCGAAGTAGATCGTTGCACCTATTGCTGCAGCTCCGAGGTTCCACGCGTCACGCACTGAGCCGAACATGATCTCATCCGCTTTGTTCGGATAAGTGAGCAACTCGTTGTGGTTGATCTTAACAATGAAAGGAATCTTATGCGCGTACTTACGTGATACGATGGCAAGAGCTCCAAATGTAGTAGCCACTGCGTTGCAACCTCCTTCGAGGGCAAGCTTTACGATGTTTTCAGCATCGAAGTAAATGGGGTTCTTGGCAAATGATGCACCGGCACTGTGTTCAATGCCCTGGTCAATCGGAAGGATTGAAAGGAAGCCCGTATTAGCGAGACGTCCTGTTCCGAATAACAGCTGCAGGTTTCTCAATACCTGAGGACTGCGATTGCTGTTGATGAAGATCTTGTCTACGAAATCGGATGAAGGCAGGTGAAGTTGATCCTTCGAAATGGTTTTGCTTTTGTGCTTCAGCAGATAGTCAGCCTCTTTACCAAGAAGCTCTGCAATGTTTCTTGCCATAATTGGTTTTTTGTGCGAGGGGACAAAGTTATTAATTATTTGATTTTATGCTAACTACAGAATATTTCGCCCGTACGGTGCCATTGCAATCGTATACAGTTTGTCGGAACGAGCATTTTCCCAAATGAAACGACGGTTAGCTGTGATCTTTTTACACACCAATCAAGGTCGTCATATTGGCATTTCTTGAGTCAGGCCACCGGCACATGAAGGTCTTGTAAGAGAAGTCTTCCTCTATACATCCTCTATAGTGCTCCTATAGTAGCCCCAGTCTTTCTCTACACTTCTCTATACTCCTTCTATACTTTCCCAGTCTCTCTCTACACTTCCCTATACTTTCTCTATATCCGCGTAGCCGACGCGAAACTCTTCAGTCCATAACAATCAATCATGATAGCGTCGGAACTTTGTGTTCACGGAATGGGTAGAGCCCGTCAAACAAAGTTCCTTCAGCAATGCGTCGACCTTGAGTGTTCCAGGAGGAGGATACCAGCCGATTGCCCGACCAGATTATTACTAAAACAAAAAGCCATCGACCTGGTGGCCGATGGCTTCGTATGAGCAATATGATGTTTGCTTAGATCTTCTCCTTGATACGGGCAGCCTTTCCGTGCTTGCCTTTCAGGTAATAGAGTTTCGCTCTTCTTACGCTACCTGACTTAATTACTTCGATCTTGTCGATTGTCGGAGATACCACCGGGAAGATACGCTCTACACCAACGCCGTTAGACACTTTACGCACAGTGAATGACTCACCATTCGTTCCACCGCCTTTGCGCTGGATTACAGTGCCTTGAAACTGCTGTACGCGCTCCTTGCTACCTTCTTTGATCTTCACGTGAACGTTCACGGTGTCGCCTGGCTTAAATGCTGGCTGGGTTTCACGAACCTTTGCGAATTCTTGTTCTACGAGCTTAATGAGATCTGCCATAACTCCGATGGTTTCAAAATTGGACTGCAAATGTAGGGAAAGAATTGAAATTTGGGAAACGCAATCCTGATAGTTTGTGAACTATTCACAAATCCCCTTTTTTGAGCAATCCAGGCCTCTTTTTCCGGGTCCGGTCAAGAGATTGCTCGTGCCTCCAGGCTTCAATTTTTGCCTGGTGTCCTGACAGCAGCACCTCAGGAACCTTCCATCCCTTGTATTCAGCAGGTCGCGTGTAGACCGGAGGCGCGATCAGGTCGTCCTGGAAGGAATCGCTCAAAGCCGATGTCTCATCAGACAGAACTCCGGGAATCAGCCGAATCACGGCATCCGCAATAACGGCCGCCGCCAGCTCCCCTCCGGAAAGGACATAGTCGCCGATGCTGATCTCCCTGGTCACCAGGTGTTCGCGAACCCTTTCATCCACCCCCTTATAATGACCGCACAGGATAATCAGATTTTGCTTGAGACTCAGCTCGTTGGCCATCGGCTGAGAGAGACGTTCACCGTCCGGACTGGTATAGATAATGTCGTCGTAAGAGCGTTTTGCCTTGAGAGCCGTAATACAATTGTCGATGGGTTCGATCAGCATCACCATGCCCGCTCCACCACCAAATGCGTAATCATCGGTCGTTCTATGCTTGTTTGTCGCGTATGCCCTTAAATCAATGATATCAACTTCCACAATGCCCTTCGACTGGGCGCGTTTCAGAATAGAATCGGAAAACGGACTGGCTACCAGATTCGGGAGACAGGTGATAATGTCGATGTGCATCGGACTCGTTCTTTGCTGGTGCAAGCTAACGCGAAAACTGCATATGCTGAGCTTCGGTCAAATCAATTCGGAGTGGAGGTAACATTTGCCAGGCTTAGGGAGTCTGATCCTCAGGCGTCGCGTTAGCCGTAATCGAACAGGTTGCTGTTCGGTACTGCACATCGATTTTGAGAGAAAACCTCTCAGGACGCATTTTCTCCAACGGCATAATTATTGGCAAAAGCGAAAAACAAAAACAGATATCTTAAGTAACCATCCGCCTACTGGCGAAGTATTCCCTCGGACCCTTCAACCAAAATCATGATCAGAAACTACTTCGTAACATCGCTGCGTAACATCCGGCAAAGCCCTCTGTACGCGTTCATCAACATCTTCAGCCTTTCGGTTGGACTCGCGGCATGTATCATCATATACCTTTTTATTAAGGACGAGCGAAGTTTCGATGCCTTCCATTCGCAGAACGCGCAGATATATAGACTGGATGAGGTTCAGAATTTCACGGGCACCAACGTACAGAAGGTTGCTCTATCAATGCCCGGCATGGGACCAAGTCTGGCCAGGGAATATCCTGAGGTCCTGAATTACGCGCGCTTTATGTGCCGGCCCAAGCAGCTGGTGGCGCGCGATGATAAACAATTCCTGCTGCCTTATCTCGCCACCGTCGACAGTACATTCCTGGACATCTTTGATTTCGTTGTCCTGCAGGGCGACCGTTCGAAAGCCCTCGATGAACCCTATTCGATGATGGTTACCGAGACTACTGCGCTTCGGTTCTTCCCAACGGTTGACAAGGCCATGGGCGAATCGTTAAAGTTCAGAGACAAAGAATATAAGATCACAGGCATTCTTCAGGACGTTCCCGAGAACTCTCACATGCAGTTCGATGCGCTCGTTTCGATGACTACGATCACAAGCGAAGAAAAGCAATTCAACGACCGGTGGGGCAGCAACTTCCTTAACACGTATCTGGTCCTGAATCAGAATACCGATATCCCTGCACTGGAAGAGAAGTTTCCCGCATTCCTGCGCAGGCACATGGACAACCCCGACATCAACAAAGCCTATGTGCTCTTTCTTCAAAAGCTGGAAGACGTTCATCTCGCCTCAACTGATATTGAGCACGATTACAATAACTATAGAAAGTTTAATGGATCATACCTCGGAGTATTCTCCATCGTCGGCATTTTTATTCTCATTATCGCAGGGCTCAACTTCATGAACCTGACCACTGCACGATCTTCACATCGCTGGAAGGAAATTGGCGTAAGGACTTCTATAGGTGCAAAGAAGCTTCAGCTTTTCAGTCAGTTCATTTTCGAGTCAACCTTGCTTGCTGTATTCGCTTTAATGATGGCAGCGCTGATCAACCTGATCTTCATTCCTGTAGTGAATATGCTGATCGATCGGCAGCTGACATTGATAACTCTTGTTAAGGAGCCATTAAACATTGCCTATCTGATAGGAGTGACATTGGGATTGGGACTGCTTACTGGTATTTATCCTGCGTTTTACATGACCTCATTCCCGGCATCGAAGGTGTTGAAGAGTGCGCAGGCAAGCGGTCGATCTATCTTCCGCAGTAGCCTCGTCGTTGTACAGTTTGGATTGGCACTCGCTATGATCGTGAGTACGCTCATCGTAGTACAGCAGTTGTCATACATGAAGAACAGAGATCTTGGTTTTAATAAAGACCAGATGATGCTTATCGATATGAACGGGGAGGCGAATCAGAAATTCGAGATGCTTCGCACGGAGTTAAAGCGAAGCACACTTGTCAAGGGCGTGACGGCAAGCGGCCAGCGACTTGGTGAGAACTTCCATCAATCCGGATTCAAGGTCAAGGCAGATACGGGTGTATTCTCCATCACGCCTTCGAACGTTAACGTCGACTATGAATACCTCGACGTTTATGGAATCAAGTTGAAGGAGGGAAGGGGCTTTTCCAAAGCGGTGCCTACTGACAAAGACATGGCCTTCGTCATCAATGAGTCGTTTGCTAAGGAACTTGGGCTGAAAGAAACAGTTGGAACCCAGGCCGGTCATGGCTGGTATCATAACGATTCACTGGGTACAATTATCGGAGTTGCTAAGGATTTCAACTTTAACTCACTGCATTATAAAATCAATACGTTACAGATGTCTGTTCACCCGGAATGGGGATATGATGAGATGTCTGTAAAGATCGATGGCAGTCGGGCAGAAGAGTCAATTGCGTTTATTAAGAAGACCTGGGAAAGCAACATAAACTATCCGTTTGACTATTCTTTCCTCGACGATCATTTCGAACGTTTATACCGGTCGGACAAGCAAATGAGTTCGGTAGTCACCATCATGGCTGTTCTTGCCATACTCATATCGTGTATGGGTCTCTTTGGACTTGCAGCCATTACGACGGTACGAAAGACGAAAGAAATCGGTATCCGCAAAGTGCTGGGAGCTACCGAGGCAGAGATCACCATTTTGTTATCGAAGAATTTCGCCTTGCTCATTGCCATCGCGTTCGTGATTGCTAGTCCTGTGACATACTGGCTGCTCCTGAAATGGCTCGACAGTTTTGCGTATCGCATTGAAATCAATCCGTTGCTTTTTGTGCTGGGCGGTTTTATGGGTCTCGCAATCGCGTTAGCGACGATCAGCTATCATACGATCCGGTCTGCGATGGCGAATCCGGCCAGGTCACTTAAGTATGAATAGGTCACTCAACGGGCGTGAGGTTGCAGCAAACTCACTTAAATATGAGCAGCTCTTAAAATATGAGCAGCTCCTAAGGTGTAAGCAGCTACGAAGATGTGAGCAGGTCTGAGGATAGATAAAGTCTTTCTGGAACAGATGTAGCCCACTGCTATCATTCCTAAGACCATTTGGTAAACTGACGCTGGTGTACTTGCTTTGATTTTCATAGTTTTGCTGCATGTCATCAGCGATCAGTGTACCTTCTGTAGTATCGTGTTTACTGGATCCCCAGGCGCCACAACAGCAAGTCCGTGCTCAAAAGTTTGAACGGACAGGCGGAAAGATTCTTCCGTACAGCCGGCGTGACTATTACAAGATCTGGATAACGAAGGGTGCAGGCAGTATCAGCTACGCCACAGAAACGGTGGAGATCAACCAACCCGCATTGATCTTTTCGAATCCGCTTGTTCCCTATGCCTATACCAGCCTTGAGCCCGCAGGTGGTTACATGTGCATCTTCACCGACGAGTATCTGAAGGTACATGGCCGCACGGAGAGTTTACAGGAGTCGCCTTTGTTTCGTATTGGCGCGAAGTCGGTATTCTTTCTTGACGAGAAGCAGCTTGCCTTTATCGGTGATATATTTGATAAGATCATCACAGAGCTGGATTCCGAGTATGCCTACAAACATGACCTGGCCCGGAACTATGTCAATCTTCTCATTCACGAGGGGCTGAAGCTCGAGCCGGCCCTCGCATCATACCGATATCATAGCGCTTCCGAGCGCATCGCGAATCTTTTCCTGGAGTTGTTGGAGCGCCAGTTTCCGATCGACTCTTCCCATCATGCACTTCGTCTCAAGAAAGCCAGCGATTATGCGCATAGCTTGTCCGTGCATGTTAATCACCTGAACCACGCCGTTCGCGACGTAACGGGTAAGTCAACGACAAAACACATTGCTGATCGCATTGTTACAGAGGCGCATGCCTTGCTTCGTCACACCGATCTGACAATTGCCGAGATTGCTTATGCACTCGGTTTCGACTATCCCAACTACTTCAACAACTTCTTCAAGAAGTCAACGGGTCGCACGCCGCTCTCCATCCGGAAGGCGCCTACTGCACTTTGATTTTTATACTTTTTACTTTGATAGTTGCACCGTGACAGCGGGTGCTCCCGGATAATTTTGTTCTCATAAAATGTGAAGAACTAAATATCCAATTATGAAATACAATGTGTTAGGAGGCACCGGTCTGCTGGTGTCGGAGTTGTGTCTGGGTACGATGACGTTTGGAGGCAAGGGATTGTTTAAGGTTATCGGAAGTCAGTCTCAGGAAATTGCAGATGAACTCGTAAAGAAATCAGTCGATGCCGGAATCAACTTCATCGACACAGCCAATGTTTACTCGGAGGGCTGGTCAGAAGAGATTACCGGTCAGGCTATACGTAACGTTGGTCTCAACAGGCATCAGATTGTTCTGGCAACGAAGGTTAGAGGTACAATGGGAGCCGGGCCTAATGAAAAAGGCCTGACCCGTGCGCATATCATGCATCAGGTGGAGGAAAGTCTGCGAAGGCTGAAGACAGATTATATCGATCTCTATCAGATGCACAGTTACGACCCGCTTACACCTATCGAAGAAACTGTTCGGACTTTTGATGATCTCGTTAGAAGTGGAAAAGTGCGATATGTGGGGGCATCCAACGTTGCTGCCTGGCACCTGATGAAGGCCTTATCGTATGCGAAGCACAATAACCTTGAGCCGTTCGTTTCACTTCAGGCCTACTACACGATTGCCGGCCGTGATCTGGAAAGAGAGCTTATTCCATTGCTGACTGATCAAAAAGTTGGCCTGATGGTTTGGAGTCCTTTGGCTGGTGGTTTCCTAAGTGGTAAATATAAGCGGAACGCAACAGGCGAAGAAGGTCGTCGCACCGCGACATTTGATTTCCCTCCCTTAAATAAGGATCGCGCCTTCGACGTCATCGACGCATTAACACCGATGGCATCGGCTAAGAATGCGACAGTAGCACAGTTGGCGTTGGCCTGGCTGCTGCATCAGAAAGCAGTAACGACTGTCATCATCGGTGCTAATAAACTCGAACAACTCGACGATAACCTCAAGGCAATTGATATCAAATTCTCTACAGAAGAGCTGAGTCAGTTGAATGAGGTGAGTAAACTTCCGATGGAATATCCGGGTTGGATGTTTGAGCGCACAGGCTATGATAGGAAGTAGTAGTTAGTCCTGAGTCCTGAGTCTTGAGTTTGGTCTTGAGTACTTTTAGTCTTTAGTACGAATGTCTTAATCGGCTTGCAGTATTGTTTAGTTTGCTCGTAAGAATCAATAACTACTATTCCAGTAACTACCACTATCGCCGCGTGATAGGCTCAATGAGCGTTTAATTACTCAGTACTCTAAGTACTAAAAGACTCATGACTATCTCAAAGTGCTACTAACAACTCAGGACCAAGGACTCATGACTAAGGACTATTAACAACTATTAATTCAGATCGAGGAAGCCATCAGGTAGCTCTACCGTTACTGTCTTTTTCGCCTTGTTAATAGATCTGATGAATGGACCATTGATGGGAATGAGAACTTCCTTCTCATTATGGTCTACTGCGATGAGTTTGTTGGGGCCTGCATCTACTAATTCCCGAATCTTGCCCAGCACTCCGAGTGCTTGATCCGTGACGGTGAAGCCGATTATTTCGTCATCATAGAATTCACCCCTGCCGAGTTTGGCGCGGAGGGATTTCTGAAGGAAGAGCGACTTGCCCACCAGGCGTTGGGCCGCTTCGAGAGTATCCACGTCTTCGAGTTGGATCAATGCGCGATCGCCTTTGAAGGACAGTTGTTTCATAAAGTAGGGGATCAACCGGTTGTCCAATTCAACGAACACGGCACTAAAATCCGCTTCCGGCAATTCGGTATTGATCACGCACGTCACTTCGCCCTTGAGACCATGGGTGCGCTGAATAAAACCGATTTGAAAACAATCCTCCTTTAACATCTGCTATAAACTGAATCAAAAGAAAAATGCCAGTGCACGTAAATGCACTGGCACTATTCTACTATTGGCAAAGTAATCTTAAGCCTGTTCTGTGCCTTCGGCAGCCGGAGCTTCGCCTTCTGCAGGAGCAGCCGGTGCTGCAGCTTCAGCAGCAACTTGTTGCTTCTTGCGGATCGCTTCAGCACGTGCTTCACGTACCTTGGTTTCAGCAGCTTTGCGTGCTTTAGCATCTGCTTCCTTAGATGCAGTTGCCTTGCCTTTCTTGGCATCAATTTTCTCGGTCTTGTCCTTCAACCAGGCAGCCAGTTTGCTGTCGGCCTGGTCCTGAGTGATGGCACCCTTGATAACACCAATCTGAAGGTGCTTCTTCAGCATGATGCCGCGGTACGACAACATAGCCTTAACTGTGTCAGAAGGTTGTGCGCCATTCATCAACCAGGTGAACGCCTTTTCGTCGTTCAGGTCGATGGTTGCAGGAACCGTAAGGGGATTGTAAGTCCCGATCTTTTCAATGAATCGCCCATCACGTGGTGCTCTGGCGTCGGCTACGACTACATCGTACAGTGCCAGTTTTTTGCGGCCTCTGCGGGCCAGTCTGATCTTAACCATTACGTTTTTTGTTAATTACGTGGATCTCGTCCAAATTTTAAAGGGTGCAAAGTTAAGCCTTTTTTGAAAATTGGGAATCGAAAGTTGAGAATTGACAATTTAATTGGTCTAATGCCGTCCGGCCTGAAGGGCAAAACAGCCGTTTTCTGATGCTGATTTGATACTCAATCGCACGTGCGCGGAAACACTTCTTCCTAAAATTCGAGGGACAGGCAGATTAAAAGAAGGTTAAAACGGCTGAAATCAGGGCCAAGTGGCAAACATTCGCTCAAGCGAGTACGCAATTTTTAAATCTTAAACACCTTCTATACCTTTGGTCACTTTTTAAAAATCATGGATAATTACTCGTATATATCGAATGCGGACGTAGGGTACCTCGATCAGCTGTATCAAAATTACAAGAAGGATCCCGCGTCTGTCGACACCTCCTGGCAAAAGTTTTTCGAAGGTTATGACTTTAACAGCCAGCGCTACGGTGACAAGCCCAATGGAAACGGTGTAAAAACCGACGACACGCTCTCCATCAAAGAAACGCAGGTCCGAAACCTGATCTTTACTTACCGCTCTTTCGGACACCTCAAATCACAAACTAACCCTGTTCGCGAACGTCGAAATCACCACGTGAACTTCGACCATCAAAGCGTTGGTTTGAGCGACGCGGACCTCGATACCGAATTTGATGTTGGTGCGGAGATCGGAATGGGTCGCGCTACCCTGCGCAAAATTATCGAGCGCCTCAAAGCGATTTACCTTGGACCGATTGGTGTTGAATACAACTTTATCCGAAACGATGCCGTCAGAGCCTGGTTCTTTGAAAAGTTTGAAAAGGAATGGGTGAGCTATAGCCCAAGCCTCGACGAGAAGAAAGGGATTCTTACGAAGCTCAACGAAGCAGTCGTATTTGAGAACTTCCTTCACACGAAATTCCTCGGACAGAAACGCTTCTCCCTTGAAGGAGGCGAAAATACCATTCCCGCCCTGCAGACCATCGTGAACAAGGCTGCAGAGCTCGACGTAAAAGAAGTGGTTATCGGTATGGCCCACCGCGGTCGTCTGAACGTTCTTTCAAACATCCTTGGGAAGACCTATGAACAGATCTTTACTGAGTTCGAAGGAAATGTCAGCCCTGAGCAAACCATGGGAGACGGTGACGTGAAGTATCACCTGGGATACTCCAGTCATATCAAGACTCCATCTGGTAAGAAGATATATCTGAAACTTTCTCCGAACCCGTCTCACCTCGAGGCGGTTGATCCACTGGTTATTGGATACACACGGGGTCAGATCGACGATGAATATGGAGGAGATCTTACGAAAGGGATGGCCATCCTCATCCACGGTGACGCGGCCGTCGCAGGTCAAGGCATCGTTTATGAACTATTGCAGATGTCTGGTCTGCCAGGCTACACAACCGGCGGAACGATTCACTTCGTTATCAACAACCAGGTGGGTTTCACGACTGATTATGATGATGCACGTACCAGCATTTATTGTACGGACATCGCGAAGATCGTCGACGCACCTGTATTGCACGTAAATGGTGATGATGCAGAAGCAGTAAGCTTCGTTTCAAAACTTGCTGTTGAATATCGTCAGAAGTTCAAGCAGGATATATTCATCGATCTCCTTTGCTATCGTCGTCACGGTCACAACGAAAGCGATGAGCCGAAATTCACACAGCCTAAACTTTACAACATCATCGCGAAGCACGAGAATCCGAGAGAGATCTACGTGAAGAAACTTGTCGAGCGCGGTGACGTGGATGCTGCACTGGCCGATGAAATGGATAAGAACTTCAGGAACCAGCTCCAGGATCGCCTTAATGAAGTGAAACAGAAGCCACTTCCTTACAAGCCGCAGAAGATAGAAGAGGAGTGGGAACAAATGCGCTGGGCTAAGCCGGAAGACTTCGATAAGTCGCCCGACACTTCAGTTAAGCAGAGCGTCATCGATGCGGTAGGCAAGGCATTGATTACGATTCCCGAAGGTTTTAAGCCACTGAAGCAGATTGAAAAGCTGTTGAAGGATCGGAATACCGCTTTCTTCGAGACAAAAGAACTCGGCTGGGCTGAAGCAGAACTGCTTGCTTATGGTTCGCTGATATTGGAGAAGACTCCTGTACGTATGTCAGGACAGGATGTCCGCCGCGGCACATTCTCTCATCGTCATGCATATTTCTTCGACGCCAATACGAACGAGCCATATTGCGGATTGAATAACATCGAGAAGGGTCAACAAAAGTTCAGCATCTATAACTCGTTGTTGTCTGAGTTCGGTGTACTCGGCTTTGAATATGGTTATGCGATGTCGACTCCACGTGCGCTTGTACTTTGGGAAGCACAGTTTGGTGACTTCGTAAACGGTGCTCAGGTGATCATCGACCAGTTCATTTCAAGTGCAGAATCGAAATGGCAACGGATGAATGGTCTGGTGATGCTGTTGCCTCATGGATATGAAGGCCAGGGACCCGAGCACTCCAGCTGCCGTCCGGAAAGATTCCTTCAGCTGTCGGCTGAGTACAACATGATTGTTACGAATCCGACGACGCCGGCGAACTTCTTCCATTTGATGAGACGTCAGGTAACATGGCCGTTCCGTAAGCCATGTATCGTATTCTCACCTAAATCATTGCTCCGTCATCCTGCAGTAATATCTCCGATCAAGGATTTCACCTCAGGAACTTTTGAAGAGGTACTGGATGATCCAAACGTAGTAGCAAAAGAAGTGAAGCGTGTTGTGCTCTGTTCAGGAAAGATCTACTATGATCTCGCAGAGACACAACAAAAGAAGAAGATCAAGGACACAGCGGTTGTGCGTCTTGAGCAGCTTCATCCTTTCCCTGAAAAACAATTGAAGGCAGTGTTGAAGAAGTATAAAGATGCCAAGTTGGTTTGGGCACAGGAAGAGCCTGCCAATATGGGTGCTCTTTCCTACATCCTTCGCATGATGCCGAAGTCTGAACTGGAGGTGGTATCGCGTAAGGCCAGCGCATCGCCGGCGACGGGATTCTCGAAGGTTCATAAGATTGAGCAGGAAAAGCTTGTAAACAAAGCATTTGAAATATAATAGCGACGGCTGCTCTAACGGGCATCCTATGCGCAATACATAAAACTACATTAACGAATGGCAGTACAAATTAAAGTCCCCGCGGTTGGTGAGTCTATCACAGAAGTCACCATCGCCAACTGGTTAAAGAAAGATGGTGATGTGGTGAAGATGGATGAAGTGATCGCAGAACTGGAATCCGATAAGGCAACATTTGAACTCACGGCGTCAAGCGCCGGCGTATTGAAGATCGTGAAGCCGCAGGGCACAACGGTTCCTATAGGCGAAGTACTTTGCGAGATCGATCCAAACGGAGCGGCTGCACCTGCAGCTAAGCCCGCGGCCGCGCCGGCGGAGAACAAAGCCGCGGCCGCAGCACCAGCAGCCAAGTCTGCTCCCGCAGCTGCACCGAAAGCAACGGGCGGCGTAAAGGAGATGAAGGTTCCAACGGTTGGAGAGTCCATTACGGAAGTTACCATTTCTACCTGGTTGAAGAAAGATGGAGACCTCGTAAAACTCGACGAGATTATCGCAGAAGTGGAGTCGGACAAAGCAACGTTCGAGCTACCTGCTGAAGCAACGGGTATACTGCGCATCGTAGCAAAGGAAAAAGAAACACTTCCTATCGGAGGACTTATCTGCAAAATTGAAATCACTGACGGCACTGCTGCTCCGGCAACGGACGGCAAACCGGCAGATCAGACAGCAAGTGCACCTGCAGGCGACAAGTCGTACGCTGCCGGTCACCCTTCTCCGGCGGCTGCCAAGATCCTTGACGAGAAAGGCATCGCAGCAAACAACGTAGCCGGCACAGGCGTAGGTGGAAGAATCACAAAAGAAGATGCACAGAACGCGCAGGCTCCGGCTAAACCAGCAGGCACCTGCAAAAGATACCAAGGCGCAGGCTCCTTCCGGACCTCCTGTTATCGCATCAGGTGGAGGAAGAAATGTCCGCAATGAAAAAATGACTTCGCTGCGTAAGACCATCGCGAAACGACTCGTATCGGTTAAGAACGAGACGGCGATGCTTACCACATTCAATGAAGTGGACATGAAACCTGTTATGGAACTTCGTTCGCGATATAAGGATCAGTTCAAGGAGAAGTACGGCGTGGGTCTCGGCTTCATGTCATTCTTCACGAAAGCTGTTTGTGCAGCACTGAAGGACTTCCCTGCTGTAAATGCGTCCATCAATGGTGATGAAGTCATCTATCACGACTACTGCGATATATCGATTGCCGTTTCAACACCAAGAGGTCTCGTGGTACCCGTGATCCGCAATGCCGAATCACTTTCTATGAATCAGATCGAAGCTGAAGTTGTGCGTCTGGCTACACGAGGCCGCGATGGCAAGCTTTCAATTGATGAAATGACTGGTGGAACGTTCTCCATTACGAATGGTGGCGTATTCGGTTCTATGTTATCGACACCTATCCTCAATCCACCACAGTCGGCAATCCTTGGTATGCACAATATCGTGGAGCGTCCGGTGGTGAAGAATGGCGAAGTAGTGGTGCGCCCCATCATGTACGTTGCCCTGTCATACGATCACAGAATCATCGACGGAAGGGAATCAGTGAGCTTCCTCGTACGCGTGAAGGAACTGCTCGAAGATCCGGGAAGATTGATCCTCGGTGTCTGATCCTTTTATCTCAAATAAAAACTCATCATGCAATACAACGTCATTGTTATAGGCTCCGGCCCCGGTGGATACGTGGCGGCCATTCGCTGCGCACAACTGGGATTCAAGACAGCCATCGTTGAAAAGTATAAGACACTGGGAGGGACTTGTCTCAATGTCGGTTGCATTCCCTCGAAGGCACTGCTCGATTCGTCAGAACATTTTATCAACGCTAAGCAGCATTTCAAAGAGCACGGCATTGAAATTCCTGATCCGAAGCTGAACCTCGGGCAAATGATCAAACGCAAAGGCGAAGTCGTAAAAGCCAATGTGGATGGCATTGCCTTCCTCATGAAGAAGAACAAGATTGATGTTCACACCGGAGTGGGCTCTTTTGTTGACAAGAATACCATCAAGGTCACAGCTGAAGATGGTAAAGAAACAACGATCACTACTGAAAAGGTGATCATCGCTACCGGATCAAAGCCAACGCCACTACCCTTTGCACCATTCGATAAAAAGAGAATCATCTCCAGCACTGAAGCGCTTGAGCTGAAGGAATTGCCGAAGCATCTCATCGTAATCGGCGGTGGCGTAATCGGTATGGAGCTTGGTTCCGTATTCGCGCGTATAGGCTCTAAGGTTACCGTTGTTGAGTTCCTCGACAGCCTCATTCCAACAATGGATGGAACGATGGGCAAGGAGCTGTTGAAGGTGGCCAAGAAGCTCGGCATCGAGTCTTATCTCGGACATAAGGTCACTTCTGTCGAGAGTAAGGGCGAAGAAGTAATTGTCAAAGCGGAAAGCAAGGATGGTAAGGCAATCGAGCTTAAAGGTGACTATTGCCTCGTAAGCATTGGACGTCGTCCTTATACGGATGGACTTGGACTGGACAAGATTGGCATCGAAACGGTAAAGGGTCAGATCCAGGTTGATGATCATCTGAAAACCAAAGTAGACAACGTATACGCTATTGGTGATGTAGTGCGCGGCGCGATGCTCGCTCACAAAGCTGAAGAGGAGGGCGTGTATGTTGCTGAGACGATGGCAGGGCAGAAGCCGCACGTTCATTATAATCTTATTCCCGGAGTGGTTTACACCTGGCCTGAAGTTGCCAGTGTTGGGTATACGGAAGAACAGTTGAAAACACAAGGCAAGGCATATAAGGTCGGTAATTTCCCTTATAAGGCACTGGGACGCGCTCGTGCGAGTGGCGATACCGACGGGCTTGTGAAGATACTTGCTGATAAAGCAACTGACGAGATCCTGGGCGTTCACATCATAGGAGCGCGCGCTGCCGACATGATTGCGGCGGGAGTTACCGCGATGGAGTTCAGGGCATCGGCTGAGGATGTGTCACGCATGTCGCATGCGCACCCGACATATATGGAAGCAGTGAAAGAAGCTTGTCTGGCAGCTACTGCGAACAGGCCGATCCATATGTGATTGAAGTAACTGAAGAGATTTAAATGAGGCAGCGTCGATGATTTCGGCGCTGTTTTTTTTATGCGCGCTGCACGAGAGTTTCATTGCTACTCGTGCTACTGAGCGGAGATCCCTATAGATTGAACATCTCTCCGGGGAAGGATACGAACGATCGAAATCAAACGTTAAAGCATCATCTCTTTCGCGATTCGCGCCCGCGTGTATGCGCCACGTTTACGGAGCACAAACTGGATGTAAGACCTCACCATCAACGCTGTGGCTATTGGTATGAGCGCCGTGTTCAATTGCTGCGGAAGGAAGAACCAACCTCCGAGCAATGCCAGCTGTATTAACGCTGTCAGGAGGAAATACCATTTCAGCCAACGGGGCTGAGCAATGAACGCGAATACAACAATCAAATGTGTTGGTATTGCCCAAATCAGGTTCAGGTTCTCGGCGGCTGCCTTGTGATCAGTGAAGAACCACAGCAACAATAAGATAATCCCGATCACACCGGTCACTCCAAACAAGAGTACGTCAAACCAGGTTGAAAGCTGTTGTTTGGAGAAGTCACGTCCTGCAAGAATTAGTGCGATCAGAGCAATAAGCCCCATCACATAAATGGGATGCGGTATCCATGATGCGGGTAATGGTTTCGCTTCGTATATAGTTCTCTTTTTACTCACCAGCGGTACCGTTGCACTATCATTCATGATAGTCGCGTGATCGAATCCCGATTCTATATAGGCAGGCAGATACATGTACTGATATGGTGTAGCTACGCGGTCAATTGGCATGCCCTGACAGATGTCGATGCCGAGGTTGCCCCAGGGATATGAGTTAGCATACAGATCTTTCAATTGACGAATCGTGTATTTCGTCTTGATGTACGAGCCATCGAATTTGACGCTGTCTCCGAACACCTTGACGAATGCATCCCGAACGCGTGTTGCGCAGTTGTCGTAATAAGGATCGTACCAATAGGCACGATTAGCCGGCATTGAGTTCCATACCAGGAATTTGTAAAGTCGTTGACGTTGATCGGGAGTCAGGTTCAGAGACTGCTCGTGAAGGAAGCGATTGTCTTCAATGTATGATTGTTCGAAGTATTGATAATCGTAGGCGCCCAGCAGATAGTTATTTGATCCTCTCGCGAAATTCAGATAGAAGTTCGGCTGAGCAAAATCGAATACGCCGTAGTTGAACACATAGTCGATGCCCAGGCCGCGATCTACCATTCGAATGGCGCTATGGCCAAAAGCGAGATATACGGGACCAGGATCAGGGCCGCAGGTGATGATAGAAAATCTTGAACTGTCTGTCAGTTGCTGGCCGTATCCGAAAGTGAAAACGAGGGCTGCAACCAGACTAAATAGGAACCTCTTCATGACCTAGATATCCTGCAAGATAAGGCTCTTTCGATAACCCGACTGCTGAAAATCTCATTACTTTGCTTCCTGTATGGTTGCGCGGATAAAGGACACTATCAACCTGGCCTCAGGGCTTACGCCGGAGCGGTTTGCGAATGGCGCGCGAATCTGGTCCAGCTATCAGTATTCGCGTTTGCGGGGCCGGCCGTCGATTGCGGGAATGCCTTTAAGTGTTTCCATCGAGCCCACCACATCATGCAATCTCAGGTGCCCCGAATGTCCCAGTGGGCTGCGTTCGTTCACGCGACCAACCGGTATGCTGAAGCAGGATCTTTTCGAGAATGTGATCGATCAGCTTGCACCAACACTCAACTATCTCACTTTTTATTTTCAGGGCGAGCCTTACCTGCATCCGGGGTTTCTGAACATGGTAAAATATGCGTCGGGCAAAGGCATCTACACAGCGACATCAACCAATGGCCATTATCTGAAGGATGAATCCGCCAGAGCAACTGTGGAGTCCGGACTTGACCGATTGATCATTTCAATTGATGGAACGTCGCAGGATACGTACGAATCGTATCGGATAGGCGGAAGTCTTGAGAAAGTACTCGAAGGCGCATCGAGGATCATGCACTTCAAGAAACTTCTCAGGGCGCATACCCCGCACGTTATGATTCAGTTTCTCGTCGTGAAACCCAATGAGCATCAGATCGGAGATGTACGTGCGCTTACCAGGAAAATTGGTGCCGATGAACTGGTGCTGAAGAGTGCACAGATCTACGACTATGAGAATGGCTCCGACCTTATTCCAGATGATGATCGATACTCGCGTTATCGCCGTAAGAGCGATGGCACCTATGAGATCAAAAGCAAGTGGTTGAATGAATGCTGGCGGATGTGGCAGGGGTGTGTGATCACCTGGGATGGGAAGGTGCTACCCTGCTGCTTTGATAAGGATGGTGCTTACGCGATGGGTGATCTTAAGAGGTCATCGTTCCATGATATCTGGCATGGGGAGAGGTACAATGCGTTCAGAGAGTCGCTGTTTCGTTCGAGGGCGGAGATTGAGATGTGTCGAAACTGTACGTCGAATTGATAATTGACAATTTACAATTGGGGAGTGGGTGTGCGCCGCGTTGATTAGACACGATAACGAGACAAATCGTTAGGGATTTTTTGATTCAAATGCCGCATGCTACAAACCTAAGTTTTCTGCGATTGTAATGCAGGATCAGAACTTCTCGTTCTTACGGATTTGAGCTTCGATCTTGTTCAGATCGATGGCGCCGCATTTACCACAGCCGGACGCGCAGCCTGTTGACTTGGCCCTGAAGCTTTGATACAATAGCCGGCCCAGGTACCCAAGAGCACCAACGAAGAGCAAAGCGACCAGTATCTGCTGAATCATAGCTCAAAAATAACGCATTTTGACTGCATCGCGTTCCACCCTGACGTCTTTTACTGTAGGGGCAATGATCGAATCCGGACACCCCTTTTTCGATCCGTACAGCAATACGAGGTAAACCTAACGCTCCAAAGTCCGTTTCTAAATCGGAATCGCCCCTTTTTCGAATTGCGTGCAAGTGGCACGATCTTCATTGATAAACCCGAAATCCGGAAAAACCCTTCTGTATGTTCAGAAACTATCTCAAAACAGCCTTCAGGAATCTTCTGCGTGAGAAGAGCAGCACCACGATAAACATCGCAGGTCTTACACTCGGCATCACCTGTAGTCTCGTACTATTTCTGCTGGTGAGTTATATGTCGAGCTTCGACAACTTCCACGCGAAGCGCGATCGGATTTATCGCGTGGTGCATCAGTCGGAAGGAAACAACGGCACCGACTACACGTCGGGCGTGCCGTCAGTATTGCCGGACGCATTTAAGCTTGACTTCCCCGAAGCGGAGGAGGTGGTGTTTACTTCTTACAGATCCAATAGCACAATCCTCATTCCTCAGCCCAATGGCGAGGTCAAACCTTTTAGCGCTGAAAGAGGAACGGTATTCACTCAAACAAACTTCTTCAAAGTATTCGACCGCGAGATCGTTGCTGGTGACAAAGAACACGGACTTGATAATCCTAATACCGCCATCATATCGAAGAGATCGGCGAAGAACTACTTCGGACGTGAAGATGTGTTGGGTGAAGTCGTGCGCCTCGATAAAAACGAGTTCAAGATCACCGCTGTAATGGCCGATCCTCCCAATAACACTGACTTTCCTTTTGATCTGATGTTATCCTATGTAACCATCAAAAAGAAAACGGAAGAGAATGGCTGGCATAGTATCTGGAGCGACGAGAATTGTTACTTCCTTTTGAAAGAAGGCGTTTCAATACAAACACTTGAGTCGCGCATGCCCGACTTTTATACCAAGCATGTCGACAAAGACAATCCCGGCAAAGCTGCATTTACTATCCAACCGCTTTCAGAAATCCACTTTGACGATCGTTATGGAAGTTATACTTACGACACCGTGAGCCGTGCTATGCTCGTTACGTTTGCGGCCATTGGCATCATCCTGATTGTTACTGCATCGATCAACTTCATTAATCTTTCCACAGCAGAGGCGATCAAGCGCTCGAAAGAAGTGGGCATACGCAAATCGCTCGGAAGTACCAGAGGTCAGTTGATCCGTCAGTTTCTGGGAGAGACGACTATCGTTGTGATGATCTCCATGCTGATTGCGTTGGCGGCTTCACAACTTGCGATCAGCTATGTAAATCCGTTTATGGAAGTTCATCTGTCACTCGACTTTGCAAACAATCCATGGCTGTGGACGTTTGTTGCCGGAGTAACAGTAGTGGTGGCGTTGCTGTCGGGATTGTACCCTGCTCTCGTTGTGTCGGGTTACAATCCGGTAATGGCGTTAAAGAATCTCGTCGGTAACAAGAACTCTTCCGGCTATGCGCTGAGACGCGGACTTGTCGTTACGCAATTTGTTATTTCGCAGTTCTTCATCTTCGGAACCATCGTACTTATCTATCAGATGAAATTCATGAATGCCAAGGATCTTGGATTCAGGAAGGATGCTGTTCTGATGGTACCCATACCGTTGTCGGAGGAAGTTGGGCCTGGCAGCGCGCCGAGCAAGATGCTTACACTTCGGGACGAGATGTTGCGCGTACCCGGTGTTAATGCCGCGAGCCTGAACGGCTCGGCCCCATCGTCGGGAAATGTTAATGGTACCAACTTTAAGATGGCAGGTACCGAGAAAGACTATGAGACACAGGTGAAGCAAGTGGATGGCAACTATATTCCGCTGTTCGATCTGAAACTTGTAGCGGGAAGAAACCTTGATGACCTTGATACAGCGAACGCATTTGTTGTCAATGAAAAACTTTGTGAGGTAGTTGGTATCAAACCAGAAGATATGGTTGGACGGATCATTCATATGTGGGGAAAGGATCTTCCCGTTGTTGGTGTAGTGAAGAACTTTCACACAGTTTCCCTCGAGAATCCTATCGAAGCCACGATCCTGTTGAACCGTCGTTCACGCTATTCGGTGCTCGCGATGCAGATCGACCTTTCGAAGACACAAGCCATCGTCGACGCGCTCAAGCCGAAGTGGGAAGGAGCTTACAACGAATCGATATTTGAATATGATTTTCTTGACAGCCGCATTCAGCAATTTTATCAGGGATATCAAAGGATGTCGATCATGCTCAGTGTGTTCTCCGGCATCGCGATCTTTATCGGGTGTTTAGGACTGTTTGGTCTGGCCACGTTCCTTTCCAATCAGAAGACAAAAGAGATTGGTGTGCGGAAGGTGCTTGGCGCTTCAGTGGAAAGCATTGTCCTGTTGTTCTCTACCGAATATCTGAAGCTGATTGGCCTTGGATTCTTAATCGCTGCTCCAATCGCTTGGTTCGTGATGGGCAAGTTCCTGGAGAACTTTGAGTATCGCATTAGTATAGGTGTATGGATCTTTGCTGCGGGATTCGCGGCTACAATAGTCGTGGCGTTGTTAACGGTAGGCTATCGGTCGATCAGATCGGCGGTGGCGAATCCGGCTACTGCGCTTCGGTCGGAGTAGGTTGAGGACAGCGACCTATAAGTTGAGAACAGCGAACTAATTGATTAAAATATATGTGCTGGGCATCTTTTTTTTGGAAGGTGTATCGATCCAGACGAAAGTGCGCTAACTTTCCTCTTTACCTCCTGATCCATGAAGTATCCCCTCATTCTGCTGGCCGTAGTTTGCTTCCTGCACTGCGAAGCACAGAAGCCACTCGCACCGTCATCGCTCTTCGAAACCAAACAGGTGAGCAGTCCCGAGGTTTCTCCCGATAAGAAATGGGTTGCCTATGTTGTGTCTTCAGCCGACACAACTGAGGATTCGTACGACGACAATGTATGGATGACAGCCGTCGATGGTTCAGGTTCAATACAGGTTACGTATTCAGATAAAGATGAAGGACATCCAAAATGGAGTCCCGATAACAAGTGGTTAAGCTTTACGTCGTCGAGAGGAAAGCCGGCCAAGTCGCAGGTGTGGTTGCTTGATCGCAGAGGAGGCGAGGCAAAACAGTTGACGAAACTGAGAGCCAGTGTCAGCAATTACTTCTGGAGTCCTGATTCGAAGACGCTGTTGCTGCTGATGAGCGATCAAATCAATCGCCCGGACAGCATGAAGGAGAAGCCCGCGAATCCCATTGTAATTGATCGTTACCAGTTCAAGGCGGATGGCGACGGCTATCTCGAGCATCGCTATTCGCATCTCTATCTGTATGATGTGGCTACAGGCAGGCTTGATACACTCACGAGGGGCAGGTTTGATGACATCGAGCCGATCTGGTCTCCCGATGGAAAGTACATCGCATTTGCCAGCAACAGAACCCAGGATGCCGACAGAAACCTGAACAATGACGTATGGGTGATTGAGGCTAAGCCGAAAGCAGTAGCCCGGCAGTTGACCACCTGGGAGGACTTCGATCGAAATCCGGTCTGGAGTGCTGATGGAAAAACCATCGCCTATCTGAGATCCATATCACCTGAGAACGACACCTATGATGAGCCCTTGCTGGCTTCGTTGCCTGTTGTCGGCGGTACGCCTAAACTGCTGACACAGTCACTAGACAGACCCATTTCACGTCCTGTTCTTGCGACGGATGGAAAGAGTGTGCTCGCACTTGTTGAAGATGATCGCCAGCGATATGTTATATCAGTTGATATGACCACTGGCCAGCAGAAAAGGTTGTCGTCCGGCAACAAAAGCGTATCAATAGTCAAACCGCTGGATGCGACGCGTTCAATTGTGTTGATGTCAGAACCGACAAAACCATCTGAGATCTACATCCTTCAGAACGATCAGTTTAAAAAGCTTACGAACCACAACGACGAGTTTATTTCCCGATATAAGTTCGCTACTGTTGAAGGCTTCACGTTCAAGAGTGACGCGAATACCACGGTTGGAGGTTTGCTGTTTCGTCCTGCCGATAAGCCAAAGGATCAGAAACTTCCATTGATCCTTTGGATACATGGTGGTCCGGTGTCACAGGATGAATTTGAATGGGATCAGACACCTCAGCTGTTCGCAGCGCATGGCTATGCCGTTGCGCTCATCAATTACAGGGGAAGTAACGGAAAGGGTTATGCGTTTTCCCGCGCCATCTTTGGCGACTGGGGACACTACGAAGTGGTCGATCTCTTAGCAGGAGTTGATTACTTGGTAAAGACAGGTGTTGCAGATCCGAACCGTCTGGGTATTGGCGGATGGAGTTATGGAGGAATCCTCACAGACTATGTCACTGCGTCGGACTCACGCTTTAAAGCCGCGGCCAGTGGCGCCGGTAGTGCCTTGCAGATTACGATGTACGGAACGGATCAATACGTTCAGCAATACGAAATGGAACTCGGTGTTCCGTGGAAGAACGTGGATACATGGATGAAGGTGTCGTATCCGTTCTGGAAAGTAGACAACATCAAGACGCCGACATTATACATGGTGGGTGAAAGCGACTACAACGTACCCGCTGCTGGCAGTGAGCAAATGTATCAGGCGCTCCGATCGATGGGCGTTCCAACGCAGCTCATCATCTACCCCGGACAGCATCACGGGCTGAATGTGCCGAGCTACTTAAAGGATAGGTGGGAGAGATATTTAAAGTGGTATGGTACCTATCTGGGAAATTAAGAATTAAGAATTAAGAATTATGAATTAGCTATCACGACCTGCGGTCGTGGCTTTCAATCAGCCGAAGGCTGGCTGCTAATTCTTAACTCTTAATTCTTAATTCTTAATTTCTTTCGGTCCTGCGGACCTTTTAGAAAGCAGAAGGCCCACCTTGCGGCGGGCCTTCGTATTTAAAACTAATCGAACAGGAATTACTTCTTGTCGTTCACTTCTTCGTATTCAACGTCTGATACATTGTTAGGATCAGCTGTTGAACCGCTGCCGCCTTGTGGGCCTGCGCCTGGATCACCAGTTGCTGAGCCACCGGCGTTAGCACCTGTTGCTGCATACATCTCAGCAGAAGCTGCCTGCCATGCATTGTTCAGCTTTTCAAGTGCTGAGTCGATCGATGCAAGATCCTGGCTCTTGTGAGCGGTTCTTAAGCCTTCAAGTGCGCTGCTGATCGCAGACTTGTTGCTTTCAGAAAGCTTATCACCATACTCCTTCAACTGCTTTTCAGTTTGGAAGATCAGGGAGTCAGCCTGGTTGATCTTTTCAGCGCTTTCCTTCGCCTTGCGGTCGCCTTCAGCATTAGCCTGAGCTTCCTGCTTCATCTTTTGGATTTCGGCGTCAGTCAAGCCAGAAGAAGCTTCGATACGGATCTTCTGTTCTTTGCCTGTTCCCTTGTCTTTTGCAGACACGTGGAGGATACCGTTGGCGTCTATGTCGAACGTTACTTCGATCTGAGGCACGCCACGTGGTGCAGGCGGAATATCGCTGAGGTGGAATCTTCCGATCGTTCTGTTATCCTTCGCCATCGGACGTTCACCTTGCAACACATGGATCTCCACTGAAGGCTGGTTATCAGATGCAGTCGAGAACACTTCAGATTTCTTCGAAGGAATCGTAGTGTTGGATTCGATCAGCTTCGTGAACACGCCACCCATTGTTTCGATACCCAGCGAGAGCGGAGTAACGTCGAGGAGCAACACGTCTTTCACTTCACCTGTCAATACACCGCCCTGAATCGCAGCACCTACTGCTACAACTTCATCAGGGTTTACACCTTTTGAAGGCTTCTTGCCGAAGAACTTTTCAACTTCGTCAACAATGCGGGGGATACGAGTAGAACCACCCACGAGAATTACTTCGTCGATCTCAGATACGTTAACACCAGCATCAGCAACTGCCTTGCGGCAAGGCTCGAGCGTGCGACGTACGAGGTCGTCAACGAGTTGTTCGAATTTCGAACGGGTAAGTTTCTTCACCAAGTGCTTGGGAACACCATCAACCGACGTTACATAAGGAAGGTTGATTTCAGTTTCCTGAGAGCTTGACAACTCGATCTTTGCTTTTTCAGAAGCTTCCTTCAAGCGCTGAAGCGCCATTGGATCTTTGCGCAGGTCGACGTTTTCTTCCTTCTGGAATTCATCAGCCAACCAGTTCATGATGCGCATATCGAAGTCATCACCACCGAGGTGAACATCACCGTTAGTAGATTTTACTTCGAATACACCGTCACCAAGTTCGAGGATCGAGATATCGAAAGTACCACCACCTAAGTCATAGACGGCGATCTTCATGTCCTTGTTCTTCTTGTCGAGACCGTAAGCCAACGCAGCGGCTGTAGGCTCGTTGATGATACGCTTCACATCGAGACCGGCGATCTGACCAGCTTCTTTAGTAGCCTGACGTTCTGCATCGTTAAAGTATGCAGGCACGGTAATAACGGCTTCGGAAACTGTTGTGCCGAGATAATCTTCAGCGGTGCTCTTCATCTTCTGAAGGATCATCGCAGAGATTTCCTGAGGCGTATACAACCTGTCACCTATGCGCACGCGCACGGTATTGTTGTTACCAGATTCGATCTGGTAAGAAACCATTTTCTTTTCACTAGTTACTTCATTGAAGCCTTTGCCCATGAAGCGTTTGATGGATGATACAGTATTCTTGGGGTTGGTAATAGCCTGACGTTTTGCAGGATCACCAACCTTGCGCTCACCTTTCCCGTTGTCCAGGAAGCCAACGATCGAAGGTGTCGTGCGACGACCCTCGCTGTTAGCTATAACCACTGGTTCGCTGCCTTCCATCACGGCAACGCACGAGTTGGTGGTTCCTAAGTCTATTCCAATTATTTTTCCCATATGATCAGTTTTTGAAGTTCTAAACATCCCCTCACCTTCAATGTTTGTGCCGGGGGAGTTTTAGAGGCAATTATATGACACGATGACAGTCATTTTGACAGGGTTGCCGGAATGGGGCCTGGAGAGGGTTAAAAAGCGGTCAAATTGATGATTCAATTGACAATTGACAATTCATAATTAAGGAGCGCAGGCTATTTGTTGATCTGGTGATTTGTTGATTGGAAAGCGGCAGAACCTGGAGCAGGGCTATCCTGATCCCAATTATGTTCCCAGTGGCAACACTATCGGATGAGCTTCCAAATCAACAAATCAACAGACAACAAATCAACAAATGGCTACTGTGACCATTCCGTTGGCGTCCTATCCCATCTGTGATCTTTGAGCTTTGCCAGCAGGGACTTATCCAGCTTGCCTTTGTCGCTGGTGGCAGTGTTAGCCTCCACGTTCCGAAGCTTGCGCATGCCGGGGATAATGGTGTGTACGTCGTCGTTGGAGAGAATGAAACGAAGAGCCATCTCCGGCATCGTCATTCCAGCAGGAATGAGGGGACGAAGCGCCTCGGCATGATCCACGCTTGAATTCAGGTTTTCGGGAACGAAGTAGGTTGAGCGCCAGTCGTTCTTTGGAAATGTTGTCTCTTTCGTTAGTGTTCCGGTAAGCGTGCCCTCATCGAAAGGAACGCGGGCAATCGTTGCCACGTCGAGTTTCCGGCACATAGGGAACAGGTTGTCTTCGGGATTCTGATCGAAGATGTTATAGATCACCTGTACGGCGTCTATGAGTCCCGTTTGAAGCGCTTCCAAAACGTTATCCGGCTCCCAGCGGTTTACGCTGATGCCGAAGAACTGAACCTTGCCGGCAGCTTTGAGTTTTTGAATGCCCTCTTTCCAGCCGTCGTAACGTGTCCAGCTGTCATCCCATACGTGGAACTGTTGCAGGTCGATAGAATCGGTTCCAAGGTTCTTCAGGCTCTTGTCGGTGTACTCGATGATGTGCGACAAAGGATAACAATCCTCTGCCTTGTATTCGGGCTTGGCAGGCCATTTAAAATTCTTCGCCGGGATCTTGGTAGCGCAGTACAGCTTCTTGTTTGGATTTCTCTTCACGAGGCGTCCAAGAATCTCCTCGCTTTTGCCAGCGGCATAGGCCCAGGCCGTATCGTAAAAGTTACATCCCAGTTCGACGGCGCGGTCGAGGGATGCTTCAATTTCCTTTTCGTCGTTTCCAGTCCAGCCGGCGAGTCCCCACATGCCATATCCGATATCACTTACTTGCCAGTTGGTTCTTCCAAATCTTCTGTACTGCATAGTTTGTAGCCCGTTGTTGAGTAGCGGGAAAGATACTAGAGAGTTTTACATTTTATATTTAGAGTTATTTAGAGTTTTACATTTTGCGGTTAAACGCCACACACCATAGTTCCGGGCGAGTTTTTTGGACTATCGGATGCACTGTTAGATAGCGAAGGAGGGCTAATTTCTTCCGGAGATTTTAACCGCAAAATGTAAAACTCTAAATGTAGAATGTAAAAGTGTGTTCGACTGGCGGATTTTTGCTGATGGACAAATCGTGCTACTTTTGCGCCCTTATAAGTTATCATGAGCCTGGAAGAAGAAATCGAGAAGCGCCGGACGTTCGGAATCATCAGTCACCCGGATGCGGGTAAAACAACGTTGACGGAGAAGTTGCTGCTGTTCGGGGGAGCGATTCAAAAGGCCGGTGCCGTGAAGTCCAGCAAGATCAAAGACCACGCCCGCTCGGACTGGATGGAGATCGAGAAGCAGCGCGGTATTTCCGTGGCGACGTCGGTCATGGGTTTCAATTACAAAGATGTTAAGATCAACCTGCTCGATACACCGGGTCACCAGGACTTCGCTGAAGATACTTATAGAACATTAACGGCCGTCGACAGTGTGATCCTGGTGATCGACTGCGTGAAGGGTGTCGAGATGCAGACGGAGAAACTCATGGAGGTTTGTCGTATGCGGAGCACGCCTGTGCTTTGCTTCATCAATAAGCTCGACCGTGAAGGCCGCGATCCATTCGAGTTGCTCGATGAGATCGAAGAGAAGCTGCGTATTAAAGTGCGTCCGTTAAGCTGGCCCATCAGTATGGGAAAGACGTTCAAGGGTGTATACAGTTTGTATGAGAAGAGCCTGCACCTTTTCACGGCAAGTAAGATCACGGTTGAAGAAGGTATTCAGATCAGCGACATCCAGGATCCTGAATTAGAGAGCTACGTGGGAGAATCGAATGCAAGACAGCTGCGTGCAGACGTAGAGTTGATCGAAGGTGTTTATCCAGAGTTTAATCCGGATGATTACCTCTCCGGAAAAGTAGCCCCCGTATTCTTTGGCAGTGCTGTAAATAATTTCGGTGTAAAAGAATTGCTCGATACGTTTATCCGGATTGCACCACCTCCGATTCCGAGAGATACAACGGTACGGATAGTCGAACCCAATGAAAACAAGTTCACGGGATTTGTTTTCAAGATCCACGCGAACATGGATCCCAAGCACCGGAACAGGATTGCGTTCATGCGCATATGTTCAGGTCAATTTGAGAGAGGGAACAATTATTATCATGTTCGTCAGGAGAAGAGCATTCGCTTTTCGAATGCCACGGCGTTCATGGCGCAGGATCGCGAAACCGTTGATGAGGCATGGCCGGGAGATATCGTCGGTATTTTTGACACCGGCAATCTGAAGATAGGGGATACGCTGACCGCAGGCGAGAAGCTGATGTATACAGGCATCCCGAGTTTCTCACCTGAGATCTTCAAAGAAGTGGTGAACATGGATGCCATGAAGACAAAGCAACTCGAGAAGGGCCTGCTCCAGCTGATGGAAGAAGGGGTGGCTCAGTTGTTTTCGTACGAACTTGGAAAGAGAAAAGTAGTGGGTGTTGTGGGCGCGCTTCAATTCGAGGTTATCCAGTTCCGTCTGAAGAACGAGTATGGCGCTACCGTTGAGTTTCACTCACAGAGCATATACAAAGCATGCTGGATCAGCAGCAAAGATCCGAAGAAGCTGGCAGAGTTTATCGACAGCAAGCAGCGTCACATCGCGCGCGACAAAGATGACAAGCTGGTGTTCATGGCGGAGTCACGGGCGTGGCTGCAGATGGTGCAGGATAACTTTCCGGATATTAATTTCCATTTTACATCGGAGTTTAAGGACTGATGTAGTTTTGCATTTCATAGAGGGGCGGGATTTAATCCGCAAAATGTAAAACGCTGAATGTAAAATGTAAAAGTAAACGGAGCCTTCGAAAGTCTTCTTTACCTGAAGACATATCGATTCAACCTATCCGAGTCGGGCACTATGTATACTTTATAATATTGTATCCCACGCTTAACTGATCTGTGCAAGTTCAAGGCGTATAGATTCTGTGCCGACGAACATTCTACATTTAGAATTAATAGTGTCCGGTAAAATGAAGGCAAGGTCATTGCTGACCCTGCCTTTTTATGATAGTTTTAGTTTACCACAACAAAAACATCATGAACAAAAGTATTCATTTTACCGGACAGCCCACCTTTGCGCAGCTAATAAGACAGATTCCCAAAGACATTGTGGCTAAGAGTGCCTTTCGAAATAAGTCGGATCACTATTCGAAGTATTTTGATACTTGGAATCATCTGGTATCAATGCTTTTTTGTTGCTATGGGCATTGCCATTCTCTCAGAGAAGTGGTCAGTGGCATGAGAGCATTGGAAGGCCGACTTCATAGTTGTGGTATAAAGAGATTCCCTGCTCGAAGCACATTCGCAGAGGCAAATTTTCGCCGTGATGCCAAGGTTTTCGAGGATATCTACATGGGTCTGAAGCGGCATTGGGACCGATTTTCTCCGGACAGCCGTTCAGATCAAAAAGTGTATTTAATTGATTCCACTACAATCCAACTGTTCAAAGAAATCTTCAAAGGTGCAGGCATGAGCAAGGCATCAGGCAAACGAAAAGGAGGCTTTAAGGTCCACACCGCTGTCCACTCTGATGAGCCGATGCCTACCCTGATTCACATGAGTAAGGGTGCTGCGAACGACAAAATTTTCCTAAAACACCTCAAGTTACCCTCAGGAAGCACTGTAATTATGGATCGTGGCTATCGAGACTACCGGCAATACGATCAATGGACAATCGACAAAATTAGATGGATAACCAGAATGCATCCCTATTCCGCTTTCAAAAGGCTAAAAAGTTTTGATGTTGATTTGAAACAAAAAGATGGCGGTGTAAAAAAAGACATCAAAGTTCGATTAGGAGCTGAACGAACGGAAATAACTAAAGTTGAATGTAGACTTATTACATATAAAGCACCTAATGGAAAGTACTTTGAATTTATAACCAACGATTTTGATTCAGATCCATTGGTAATTGCCGAGCTATACAAAAGAAGATGGCGCATTGAACTGCTTTTCAAAAGATTGAAGCAAAATATGCCTTTAAAATACTTCTTGGGTGATAACCAGAATGCTATTCAGATACAGGTCTGGTGTGCGCTGATCGCAGATCTTCTGTTGCAGATAGTGAAGAGCCGAATTAAAAGAAAGTGGTCATTCTCAAATATTGTAAGCCTTGTTAGACTTCACCTGTTTAACTATTTAGACCTTTATTCCTTCCTGGAAAATCCCGACAAATCTATTATTCGAACACGACCAGACGATCACCAGCTAAAATTATCACTCACAGGATAGACCCCTCTTTTTAACAAAGAATCAGAAACAGCATTTGAAATCAAAATTTCATAGAATTGCCCCGAAGTCCAGTTTATACCGGACAGCAATAATTTAGAATTTTAGATTTGCGATTATCTGGCAGGTGCATTGGAACGCAACAGCAAAATGTAAAACGCTAAATGTAAAATGTAAAAGTTGTCTGTTAGTCGGGGGTGGTAAAGAGTCTTCACAATTCCATTGACCATCGGATAGATACGGTATGAGCAAACATGCGTCAATCAACGTAAAACGTGGTACCATTCAACGCGGGTTATAATGTACGCGAGGAGCATTCCCCTGGATGATAAGAGCTATTTTGTCCAACATGCCTTCAGGGAGATGTTGTTGTATGCCAGGGAATGGAAAATAATAACGTTGAAAATCGGTTGTCATTACTTCGTCGCCTGAAGATTTCGTTACTGTGTTCTGCCGACGATCATTGATATGCGCAGTACTTTCGGTTACGGTAATATTTGATAGTATGGAGGATGCTACGATTCCCGATGACGTTGTTATATCGGATGCCGGTGTTTCATCGACGTCGTGATGGTCGTGTTTGGGTATGTCCATGGATGGAGATGTGTGGCATTGCAAAGACGTAATGCATGGAGTCTCTAGGGCGTTGGCGAATGTTGCGTCATCGATCGTGCTAACGAACACCGTTGTATCAGTGTCGATTGATTTCGTCGTTACCATTGTTCCTGGGATGAACGCAACGTTGTTGATTGTCGTTTGTTCAACCATAGCGTTTGATGTTCGTTCATTTGCCGACGCGGTCAAAACGTTAATTGTCTGCAATAACTCAGTTGCCTTAGGCATCGACTTTTGTAATTCCTGAAGGCAATTGTGCAATGCATTCGTGACGTCTGCAAGCTGTTGGATCAATTGATTTGCATTAGGAGCTGAGGAATTGATGCTGGCACCTGATGCAAGCAACGCATCGAAGGTGTTAGCCGGAGCGTTGCTGGTAATAGGCAGATTCTTCTGCGTTACGTTCGCAGCAATTGGCTGCGTGTCTCTTTCGGCAAAACCTGCAATCAACTCCTCAAAATCAGATGGATCTGCATAGATTGTCCGCAACGCATCACGCCTCGCCGCAGTGAGCGCATTGGGTGATTTTCTGGACTTCGCTATTGACTTATATCGTTCCAATTCTTCAGGATCAGTTAACCGTTGCTGCGCTATGATATGTGCGACCTTGAAGATAAGGCGCGCACGCAATTGCTTCGGCGAAGGCGGTTTACTGCTTGGCTTTGGTTTTTTCGAAATGACGACCTTGCCATCGTAGTCTTTGAATACTAGAGTATCGCCCAGCATGCCGGTCGCCTTCTGTAGAAGAGGGTTGTTGTTTCCTAGTGCCATGAGAGTAATCTTTTAGTCATAAATTTGTTTTACCTATAGTTGTTTTAAATACGATCCGAAAATCGATAGTCCTGTTAATCCCGCGGGAGCCCAAAGGTCACTATGGATTCATTTCAAATTGCAGAATTTTTATTTCGGACTTCATTTGCGCTGCAGTTCCTGCATTTATCAGCCAGCTGCCGTTGTAAGAATTGCCGACGTGCATCAGTTGGCTTTAAAAGGTTAACTGTACACTTATAGAAGGAGTGTCCAGTGGTCTTGCTCAAGATTTCCCAAACGTCACAGGTGGATACTCGTTCCTGTGCGCTATTACGGAACGATGTACGTTGAGATTAGTTTCTCGAATTTTTAACCCTGAGTCAACAGGCCGAAGAATGGTCGATGCCGCGTCGCCGCCGCCAAGAGTGTACGATGAGTGTAGGTTGAGTGAAGGATGAGTGTAGGATGGACCGGGGTGCCTGCTATTGCGCAACTCGTTGCGAGTGTAGGTTGCAGGGAGTGAAGTAAGATAGGAAAAGAATTAAGAATTAAGAATTAGGAATTAAGAATGAAGGATTAATCTAAGCCTTACGGACGATTGGATTGGAATTGTTGTAGATGAGTATTAATAGTTGAGACGTGCGACGAAATGTTTTATATTGAGTGAATAGTCGTATAAGACTTCGGACTTCTGAGCAAATTCAAATTGTGCGCGATAACGCTATAGGGTGAAGTTGGAGTTAGGCTCGGGAGAAATGTTGGTTGCATTTTTTTAAAGACCCTTAATCAATAAATCATGAAGCAGGCAGTTATTGCGATTATAGCGATCGCGCTTTTGGCAGCGTGCACCCAACCCGTAAAGCAAGTCACCGATACACAAACTGTCGTGTCGGATTCGTTAGTGTTTGTGCCAGCGAACATTCAGGAACAAATGATCTACCAGCGGGGTATTGAGGCCGCCATCTGGGGAATGCCGGCGGTTAACTATCAGCTGATGTACGATGCGCTTGAAAAGATCAATGGCCATTATAATCAGGTTGTAATATGGCCGAAGCTTCTGGACTCAAAGAACCAAACCCTGACTCCCAATCCGGATGTGATCTATCTGATGCCATTTTTTAATACCAAGGATGTTGGACCGGTCGTATTGGAGATACCTGCCGCGGACGGAGGAGTTTTTAATGGAAGTATTATGAACAACTGGCAGGCTGCCATCGAGGATGTTGGGCCGGGAGGTGTGGACAAAGGTAAAGGAGGAAAGTATTTGTTTTTGCCTCCAGGTTATGACAAGAAGCTGCCCGCGGGTTATATACCCATGCAGTCGGATACTTATCAGGGATACGCGTTGCTTCGTTCTGTATTAAAGAGCGGTAGCGATAGTGACGTAGCAGCGGCGATTGCCTATGCGAAGCGTGTTAAGCTCTATCCGTTAAGTGAGGCGTCAAAGAAGCCAGAGACAACTTTTGTCGATGCTACTGCCGGGGTATACGATTCAAGAATTCCGTATGACTTTCGATTTTACGAAGCCCTTAATAAAATTGTTCAGGCTGAACCCTTCATTGAACGGGACAGGGCTGTCATCGATCAGCTGAAGACGTTCGGTATACAGGCGGGCAAGCCATTCAATCCAGATGCACGAACACGAAAGATTTTGGTACACTCCATTCAGAAGGCAAGAGAATGGCTCGACATGAACTATGCCGCATTGCCGGCTTTCTATGAGGGAACGCACTGGTTCTTTCCTGCCAGTGATGAATACAAAATGAGCGTGATGAAAGGCTATCAAACTCCTGGTGTGTATCCTGTTGACAACCGCGGCGTCGTCTATATGATGGCGTTCTTCAGCGCCAAGCATATCGGAGAATCACAGTTCTATCTTTTGCAGATCGTAGACAAAGAAGGAAACTCATTGGACGGTAGCAATTCTTACAAGTTACATGTGCCAGCCAATGTACCTGTCAAACAGTATTGGTCGATCACGGTATACAATCGTGAGACTCACACGTTCATAGATAATGCCCGCTGGATGGGTCGCTCATCACAGACTCCAGGGCTGCAGACGAATAGTGATGGTTCTGTTGATCTTTACTTTGGGCCAGCCGCCCCGGCAAGCGGAGAATCTAACTGGGTGCCTACGGATTCCAAGGGACAGTTTGAATTGCTTGCGAGATTCTACGGGCCGACAAAGGAGCTTTACGATCAGAGCTGGAAGTTGACTGACATAGAAAGAATTAAGAATTAAGAGTTAAGAATTGGCTGACGCCGACCTTCGGGGCGAGTTAAGGCTGACATCAAATTGCGTTTAGCAATACGGGGATCCAAGCAGATAAATTTGCCCAATGCTGGAAGCTCAACGAAACGTGGTTAGATTGAACCTATCATAGCCACAGAGTATCAAAGCCTAGTCAATAAAATAGTGACCCTTTGCGTTCACTCTGACGTCGGCAACTACTTTATTCTTTTCGAAGTCGGCGTATATGGGTTTAAGGTTTTGCCAGAATGAGATGCGTGATGGCTCATTTGTAAAATCGTGTCGCAGACCAGCCATCGCGTTATCATCTAATCTGCAGGGAAAGATGTGAACAGGAATACTAGTTTGTCCGTCGCTCTTTGCTTCGACGGCAAGAACGTAGAGTTCTTTGATCTTGTCGTCGGTAATGGGTATGCATCCGACAGTGACGCAGTTGCCGTGGATATAGATCTCGCCTCCGGGTCGCTGTTTGTCACTGAGTATTTTATCTGACGCGTTAGGATAGTTGATCCCCAAAGACAAATGAAAGTTGCTTTGGGGATTGAAGTGGTTGATCGAATAGATACCCTCGGGAACCTGGAGGTCGCCTTCTTTGCGCTTCGGACCTAGAACACCTGATGACGAGCATATGTTGTACGTATGAAGTAATACGTACTTTGTTTTGTTATGCTCCTTTACCCACACCTCGAGTTGTTGCTCTTTTTTGAAAGCACGAATGAAGAGATTGTATTTGTCGTCTGACAGCCTTTTATCCCTGAAATAACCTCTTACGGTTTCTTCCTTTTGCTGATAAGCATCTCTAACCCGGGGATGCTTTTTTTGTTCGTCACTAAAACCTGGATTCAGCAACATCAGTATTGTTAAGTAAATCAACCTCATAAAGGTAGACTATTGGGCAGTGTTTCCTTTACAACGTACGGATGCTGTAAGCCGTTGTTTATGTGACCAGGTAAATTTAGGAGTGTCTCATTCGTACTTCAGCGAAGTCGCCGGATTGGTTCTCGCCGCTCTGACGGTGTGCAGGCCTACCGTTAACCACGTGAACAGCATAGTGCCTGCTGATGCTACGGCGAAATACCAATAGTTTATCGGAATCCGATAGGCAAACTTGTCGAGCCATTCCTGCGCCATGTAAAAACTTAATGGAGTGGCTATTGCTATGGCAATCAAGGCCATCCATGTAAACTCGGATGTTAGAAGCTTCACGATGCGCCATTCTCCGGAGCCGAGCGTCTTTCGGATGCCAATTTCTTTCACGCGACGATTTGTAGCGAACGCAGCGAGTCCGAAGAGGCCCAGGCATGATACAACGATCGCTATACCCGCAAAGTACCTCGATAGCTTTCCTACCTGCAGTTCAGATGCATAGAGTTTATTGAAGTCATCATCGATGAAGTGATATTCGAAAGGTAGTCCTTCGTTGAACTGGTTGTAATACTTCCCAATAGCGGCAAGAGCCTCCTGTTCGCGTCCATTCTGGAGTTTAACGAAGACAGTCATCGCACGCTGATCGGTATAACGAATAAAGAATGGACCAACGCTCTTATACATTGATTCGAAATGAAAGTTGTCGACCACACCGATGATTTGTTTATCGCTGCCCCACATCTTCACTGTCTGGCCGACGGGATCTTTTAACTGCATGGCATCGATCGCTGCCTGGTTGAAGATCACTTTGTCCTTCTCGTTGCTGTTATCTGAATTGAAGAACCTTCCTGACAACATTTGAATGTTCATTGTTGAAGCAAATGCATCGTCTACATCGATGCCTGCAAACTCAAGACCTTCATCCGGTTTCTTTCCTGGCCAGTCGATGCCACCGCCACCGCTGTGGAGGCCAACGAGATCACCCATGGTTGCAGAGGCATTTACTACACCCGGTAGCTTCTTCAGCGTCGTCATGAATGCTGGAAGTCCGTTGATCATTTTCCCATCAACGGGAAGGCTGATCACATTGTTCTTATTAAAACCCAGATTGCGCGATTGAATGAAGTCGATTTGATTATAGATCACCAAAACGGCCACCATCAGAATGACGGATACAGCCAGTTGGAAGGCGACGAGGCCTTTCCGTAGAAATGCCTGTGTGATTTTACCCGAGTAATTCCTCAACACTCCTTTCAACACAGTTGTCGGATTGAACCGCGACAGATAGAATGCCGGGTAACTGCCCGCCAGAAGTCCTGAAAACAACGTAACTCCCACAAGTACTTTCAGAAGCTTTATATCAGGATTGAATGTCAATTGTTTCCCCGTGATCAAATTGAACTGGGGTAGAAGAAGGGCCACCAGTAAAAGTGAAACGCCTAATGCGAGGATCGCCATGAGCATGGATTCCGTTACGTACTGACCGATCAGTTGAATCCTGGAGGCGCCAACGACTTTTTTCACTCCGACTTCTTTAACACGACGTGTAGCCTGAGCGGTGGACAGGTTCATGAAGTTTATACAGGCCACCACGAGTACCACGATGGCGATCACAGACAATACCTGGATGTAATCAATTCTTCCTCCGTTGGGAGCGCCATTTACGTAATTGCTGTTCAGGTACCGGTCTGCATAATTCTGAACATACATCATTCCTTCGTACTGATTGATCTCGCCATGCGCCTGGATGTATTTCTTGTTTGAGAAATCTTTAATCTTAGTGTTGAAGTCGTCAATGTTCGTTCCTTTGCGCAATATGACATAGGTAGATGGACTGTTGCTGTACCACTTATCCATTCCGTAACGATCTTTGAAGGTGTCGTAGTAAAGATCAAACGGAAGCAATACATCGAACTGCAATGACAGATTATGTGCGGGACTTTCGAACACTCCGGCCACGGTATATGAGGCATCGAGTCCTTCGCCTGCCCACTCCAGTGACTTGTCGATAGCCGCCTCGCTGGATCCAAAGAATGTTCGAGCCAGTTGGGAGGAGATGTACATTCCATATTTACTGGAAAGTGGTACGGATTTGCCCTGTGCGCGCAATGCGAACGAGAAGACGTTGAAGAAGCTTTTCCCGGCGAATGCCACTTTTGTTTTGACGCGCCTGTGATTCAAAGACACGACCCCTAATCGTCCTTTGATCACGTTGGTAGCGAATTCGACTTCAGGAATTTCAGCTTTCATGGCATCGGCCAATAGGGATGGCGTTGTTTCATGCGTGTGAATTGAACCATCTGAGCCCAGGGATGTCTTGATCACCTGGTAGAGTTGGCCTGTGTTACTAAAGGACCGATCGGTCTGATATTCGTCGTTCACCCATAGGTAAATGAGTAGTGTGCAGGCCAGGCCTGTGGACAGACCTACCAGGTTGATGAAGAAGGAAGTCTTGTACCTGATGAAGTTCCTGTATGATAATGTGACGTTATGCCTTAACATATTGATAGGATTATGTGTTCTGAACAGTGATGATTTGATGAATTCCGGTCTTATATAGCGCAGGATCAGAAAGCAGAATCGTACACGCCCTGTTTTGGGATGCTCGGCGTTGATCTTTGTAAAGACCTCTTCGAGATCGCCTTCGAATTCTTCAATAAATTCTTCATGGCAAAACCAGCGAAGAAAATTGAGAGCGAATTTGGGTGGCTGGACCGGCAGCATCATGGATTGGTTTGGCTAACTGAAGGAAATTTTTGGAATCTCATTGTAGAGGCTAACCCGCAGGGCATAAGTATCATCGAGCATGCGCTTGCCCAATGCGGTAACGACATAGAACTTTTTACGACGGCCACCGCGCTCGGAGGAGATGCCTCCAAACTTCGATTTCACGAATCCTTTGTCTTCAAGTCTTTTCAAAGCCACATGTACGGCGCTGATGTTTACTTTCTTTTGCAGCCTCAGCTCGAGGTTCTCCAGGATGGAGACACCATACGCTTCGCCGTGCAAAGCCGCGACCATTAACAATACCAGTTCTTCGAATTCTCCAAGAGTACGTTGCATGATTTGAATTACTTAACAAAAGTGAATGTAATCAACAACTTTCACATAAGAGTCAATATCTTTCACATTGGTTACACAAATAATGACAATTATTATTTGTGGTTAGTAATTGCGGACAGCGACGAGATTTTTCTGACATTTCAGCCGGTCAGGTTTGAATGGCAAAAACTGGTCAGGAATTCCGGGATCGTACTTTTTGCACGGGGCGCATATCAACCTCTATCTTCGATTCATCAGCTGATAAAACGCCGGTCGCCAATACCGGTGTGTTGTGTTTTAGAGTGTTATACCATAAACCTTTGATGCTATGGATCCACGTGATGCTGCTCGCATCTCGCTGGCCGTATATCTCGATCGTCATACCAGTCGTTACCCCATATATTCCCTGCTGGTGGTAGTCACGATTGCTGTGATTTCGGCGCTGCCATTTCTCGACGTAGAAGTGAGTGTTGGTAGTCCTGGGATACTGCGGCCTGTTACTTCGGTCACACCGATAAAGTCATTTGCGAATGGTGTGGTTGCGGAAATATATGTTCACGAAAATTCACGCGTGCGGAAGGGAGATGCCTTGATCTCTGTGCACGCCGTTGAGCTCAGTGATCGAAAGAGAAAGACTGATAAACGGCTGGCTGAAGTAACGGATCTGTTGAATGATGCGAACGAACTGATATCACGGGTACAGCACGCCGATGTGATGTCGTGGACCGACTGGAAGCCAATTACTCCACTTTATAGTCAAATCCTCGGTGAATTCGTTCAGCGATATGGCGATGTGGTCAGTCAGTCTGAGCAATCGAAGCGGGAGCATAAACGTAGCCATGCCTTGTATGAAGGCGGAGTGATCGCTGCGAGTGATATGGAGGAGGCCGACGAAGTGTTTCGGAAGGCGAAGGAGGCAGTATCCCGACTTGTAAACACCCAATTAACCGAGTGGCAGCAAAGCGTGTTGACATATGAGAATGAACTGACTGAGTTGAGGACTGTGCTATCCGAGACCAGGCATGCGGAAGATCAAAATCAGATCGTGGCACCTGTTGGCGGCACAGTTCATCAGCTGACGGGACTTTATCCGGGCAGTGCCATTTTTTCCGGACAGGAGGTCGGCTACATTTCTCCCGACACGTCGCTCGTTGCTGAAGTGCATGTGGCGCCGGAGGATATCGGTCGCATCCACGAGGGGATGTCCGTGCGATTGCAGATCGCGACGTACAATTATAACGAATGGGGATTCATGTCCGGCGTCGTATCGAGTGTATCGGACGACGTGGTAACGCGGAATGATGAGATCCACTATCTCGTCGTTTGCAACCTGACACGAGAATACGTGCAGCTTCGAAATGGTCATCGCGGACCCTTGAGGAAAGGGATGACACTTCATGCGCGTTTTATTGTCGGGAGCCGGAGCCTGTGGCAAATGTTGTATAACCGTGCGGATGAATGGTTGAATCCGGGACGATAACAATTTGGAAATAGATTCGAAATGCCGATCAAGGTTAAACAACATGACATCAGTGACTGCGGAGCGGCCTGTATCCTTTCAGTGGCAGCGCACTATCATTTGCTGGTGCCCATTGCCCGCGTCAGGCAACTAGCCAGCACAAGCGGAAAGGGAACAACAATAGCCGGACTTGTTCAGGCGCTAATTGCTCTGGGCTTCGAAGCTAAGGGTGTTAGGGGGGATCTGTCAGCACTGATGAACGTGCCAAAGCCTGCAATCGCACATGTGATGCCTCGCGCTGGGTTTCATCATTACGTGGTCATTTACGGTGCAGCATCAACGCATATAGAGTTGATGGATCCCGCCGATGGAACAGTTCATCAGTATTCTCACGATGAATTCCTGGAGCAATGGACAGGAGTGATGGTATTGATGTTGCCCAATGACGAGTTCACGCCGGGGAATAAGAAGATTCCGACATGGCGGCGACTTTGGTGTTTGCTGACGTCGCACCGTACTGTAATGATTCAGGCACTCATCGGGTCGCTGGTCTTTACGATACTTGGATTATCCACTTCAATATATGTTGAGAAGATTGTAGATCACGTATTGCCGAATGGAAACAGGAATTTGTTGAACATGATGGGCATGGTGATGTTGATGTTGCTAATGGTGCAGACGTTTCTTGGAGTATCAAAGGCACGAATGATTCTGCAGACAGGACAGCACATTGATGCGCGACTCATTCTTGGATACTATTCGCATTTGATTCGATTACCTCAGGCTTTCTTCGACCGCATGCGGATTGGTGAACTCACATCCCGGATCGGTGATGCGATGAAGATCCGACTGTTCATCAATGATGCGGTAGTTAATGTTGCCGTGAACTTCTTCATTGTCATGTCGGCTTTCGCGTTGATGTTTACCCATCATTGGAAACTCGCGATCGTGATGATGACCTCGTTGCCCGCATATGTAGTGTTGTACGCGCTGGCAAATCGCATGCATGGACGCGTTGAAAGAGAACTGATGGAACGGGCTGCTGATCTTGAGTCGCAATTAGTCGAATCGTTGAGTGCTGTTAATACGATTAAGAGTTTTGGAATGGCCAACTATGAGGACCGAAAAACAGAGTCCCGGTTTGTGCCAGTACTTCAAGCGGTTTACACGTCGGGAAGGAACAGCATTGTAATCGGGCAATCGGGAGAATTTTTGTCGAAGGTATTTACCATAGTGCTGTTGTGGGTGGGAGCGGGGTTTGTTCTTGATCATGAGATGACACCCGGTGAGCTCCTTTCATTCTATGCGCTGTTAGAGTATTTCAGTGGACCAGTTGTAAGTCTTATAGGCATGAACAAGACTATGCAAAATGCGCTGATTGCTTCAGACCGGTTGTTCGACATTATGGAACTGGAGTCAGAGGAACATGTTGAACGGGCAACACTTGCCGCTGATCAGGTGGGAGATATCGTGTTTAAGGATGTCGAGTTTCGTTATGACGCAGGTCCTCCCGTCTTATGTCAATTGCATATGACTTTAGAAAAACAACGCGTAACGGCTATAGTAGGAGAAAGCGGAAGTGGAAAGTCTACGGTACTTTCGATTCTTCAACGAATGTATCCCATTCAAAATGGTTCAGTAAAAATCGGATCTTATGATACGCGTTATCTTGACCTGGAGTCCCTGCGGAGCATCGTATCTATTGTACCGCAGAGAATAGATTTGTTTGCTGGTACTATCATAGAGAACATAGCTGTAGGTGTGCCGGAGCCTGATCTTGCCCGTGTGATCGACATATGTACACTGCTCAATATACTGGAGTTTATTGAGCGGCTTCCCCAGGGATTGTTCACTATGATTGGTGAACACGGATGTTCACTGAGCGGCGGTCAACGGCAGCGAATCGCCATAGCAAGGGCATTGTATCGTGAACCGGAAATACTCGCTCTGGATGAAGCTACATCGGCACTGGATTCGGGGGCCGAGCAATATGTTCATCGGGTCATCGATATGATGCGCCAGCGTCGAAAGACAGTGATTATTGTAGCGCATCGCCTAAGTACCGTTATGCGCGCGGACAAGATCATTGTGTTATCAGGCGGACGCGTTGCAGAAGAGGGAACGCACGATTCACTCATGAAACAAGACGGTCACTACCGGAAACTTTGGATGCAGCAGTTTGCTCCGGAAGAGAATCAAGCAGGAATGAACGAAAGAAAGACGCTGGAGAGACTAGCGGTTTTGAAGCCAGTCGATGAAGAAATAGACGCCGAGACCTAAGCAAATGACACCAGCAATCCAGAACCCGGCGCCCAGTCCACCGAGGATGCTGAGCGTGATGCCTACTGCTGCGAAGGAAATGGCAACGATCAATCCTTTGTCAAGTTTTTGTGTAGCCTGATCGTGAAGCGGCGCATTTGACTTTATGTCGGGTTTGCTACGAATTTCCTTTCGCAGTTGTTTGAGCGCGCGAATGAGTTCTTTTCGATCTTCTTTCGTCAGATGCTTTGCAGTGAGTCGCTCGTTTGATTGTTGTTCGTGAATGCCACGTGTGTTGGCGACAGCATTGCCCTTGCTGACGATTACAGAAGTATTGATCCTTGCATCGGCCAGCATGTTGTCTGGGTTTATGCGCAGAGGAGAGTTTTGTGAAGTGACATTGTTAACACTGTTCGTTGTTGAAATGCCGGGTGATTGCGAAAGAGCGGCTTGTTGATTGGCTGCACTCGTCTGGCGTGTTTGTGACCTGGCCTGGCGCGTATCACCTTTTCGCGTATCGCTATTCTGAGCATTGCCTTCCGACGTACCGGAAGTTGAAGCAATGGCGTCTGGCCTCTGAGTTACCTGATAGTGATCAAAGTAATAACTGTATTTCGGTGCCGCGCAGCCAATGAGCAGCAATGCAATGAATGGAGTGATTCTTTTCATTTTGTTTCCTGGTTCCCCTCGCGTTTCCTTCGTTTAAACATTCTGCCGAACATGCGTTTTTCGAATTCCCAAAAGAAATTGAATTGTCCGAAGATAAAACCATATCCCAGCAGAATGACATTGTACAATGGTAAAATGAAAATGTAATACAGTATTGTTGCCAGGGTCGAATCACCTTTTGGTCCAGCGAGAAAATTCAGTATAGGTTTCTTCAGGAAAAGCACAGTAAAGCCCGTGCATGCGAATACGATGAGCACAATAATAACCTGGAACGCGCTGCCGAGTTTCCACCGGTGCATGAGTCGTTGTATCCAGGTCATTTGTTCCATCTAATATCCGGTCAAGATAACAAAGCTAAGCAAAACAGTAATGAGTCGTGAGTCATGAGTAATGAGTCACGATGACGAGTCAACCTTCAAAAGTTCGGAAGGGCTCCCATATTGCAGAGCGGGGAACGGATGCCTGAAAGGTCATGAGCTCCTTCTTTACCGGATGCACAAAGGATAAACGTCTTGCGTGAAGACAGATGCTGCCGTCCGGGTTTGCTTGCCGGTCGCCGTACTTGACGTCGCCTGAGATAACGCATCCCATTGAAGCGAGCTGCACCCGAATCTGGTGTGGTCTCCCGGTGATGGGATTTACTTCAATGAGCCATTGGTCGTCGGCATTACCCAGCACACGAAAGTTCAGCTCTGAGCGAAGCGCACCGGGCGTTTCCTGTTTATAGGCTGTTGTCTTATTTTTCTTTTCGTCTTTCAGCAACCAGTGAACCAGTGTGCCTTCGGATAGCACGGGCCGTTCGCGAACGATTGCCCAATAAATCTTCTTTGTTTCTTTCTCGCGGAAGAGTGCGTTCATGCGCTCCAAGGCCTTCGTTGTACGAGCCAGAACAACTACGCCGCTTACCGGACGATCGAGCCTGTGCACGACACCCAGAAAAACCTCGCCGGGCTTCTCGTATTTCTTCTTGATGTATTCTTTGCCAAGCTCAGCAAGAGGAACATCGCCCGTTGCATCGCCTTGCACCAGGATGCCGGGACTCTTATTGACTATCAGTAAATGATTGTCTTCGTATATGACTGAGAATCCATTGGACGCTTGTGGCATAGTCTCAAAAAAAAGCGAGGCTGTCTTTGGGACAGCCTCATTAAATTATTATCCGATTGGAGTCGTCGATTTTCTCAGCTCGCCAAACCAGTAGCGAGTACGATAACTCTGTTCTTCAATACTTCAACAACGCCGCCGGAGATTTTCACGTTTTGCAATCCCTCTTTTCCCTTGTATTCTACTGCTCCTTCTTTGAGCAGACTGATCATGGGAGCGTGATGATCCAAAACCTGAAACGAACCTTCCGAGCCGGGGAAAGTGACGATAGACACTTCGCCATCGAATACTTTCTTTTCAGGTGTTAATATTTCCAGGTGCATGCTAGTCCGTTATGAAGCGCTTAGTTTCCTTATTGCCAGATTACTTTCTAGCTTCAGCAAGCATTCTCTCGCCTTTCTCGGCTGCCTGTTCGATGCTACCTACCAGGTTGAACGCCATTTCAGGGAGGTGATCGTACTCACCATCCATGATTGCATTGAAGCCTTTGATAGTGTCTTTGATGTCAACGAGAACGCCTTTAAGACCCGTGAAGGCTTCAGCAACGTGGAAAGGCTGTGACAGGAAGCGCTGAACGCGACGTGCCCGGTGTACAACCTGCTTGTCTTCGTCAGAAAGTTCGTCCATACCGAGGATGGCGATGATATCCTGCAATTCTTTATAACGCTGAAGAATGTTCTTCACACGTTGTGCAGTGTTATAGTGCTCTTCACCAACGATCTCAGGACGGAGGATACGTGAAGTAGAGTCCAATGGATCCACTGCAGGGTAGATACCCAATTCAGAGATCTTACGTGACAATACAGTTGTTGCATCCAAGTGAGCGAATGTCGTAGCAGGAGCAGGGTCAGTCAAGTCATCGGCAGGTACGTATACCGCCTGAACTGATGTGATTGAACCGTTCTTTGTAGAAGTGATACGCTCTTGCATAGCACCCATTTCAGTTGCCAGTGTAGGCTGATAACCTACGGCTGAAGGCATACGACCGAGGAGGGCCGATACTTCGGAACCAGCTTGTGTGAAACGGAAGATGTTATCAACGAAGAAGAGGATGTCGCGGCCTTTTCCAGAACCGTCACCATCGCGGAAGTACTCAGCGATTGTCAGACCAGAGAGTGCCACACGTGCACGTGCTCCGGGAGGCTCATTCATTTGTCCGAATACGAAGGTTGCCTTTGAGTCTTTCAGTTTAGATTCGTCCACTTTCGACAAATCCCATCCACCAGCGTGGAGTGACTTAAGGAACTCTTCACCATAGTTTACGATACCGGCTTCAATCATTTCGCGGAGGAGGTCGTTACCTTCACGGGTACGCTCGCCCACACCTGCGAACACAGACAAACCAGAATATGCTTTTGCGATGTTGTTGATCAATTCCTGGATCAAAACCGTCTTTCCTACACCGGCACCACCGAACAAACCGATCTTACCACCTTTTGCGTATGGTTCGATAAGGTCAATAACCTTGATACCTGTGAACAATACTTCAGTTGCCGTCGAAAGATCTTCGAAAGCAGGAGCGTGACGGTGGATTGGGAGGCTTTGAGTGCCCTTAGGTTGCTTAACGCCGTCGATAGCGTCGCCTACGACGTTAAAAAGGCGTCCTTTGATATCCTCACCGACAGGCATCTTGATAGGAGCGCCGGTATCTACTACCTGCATTCCTCTTACAAGGCCTTCAGTTCCTTCCATTGAAATGGTACGAACGCGGTCCTCGCCAAGGTGCTGCTGACACTCAAGAACAACCTTGGTGCCGTCGCTTTTGGTTACTATTAATGAGTCGAGAATGTTGGGCAGCCTTGCATCGTTTTCAAAGGCCACATCCACTACGGGTCCGATTACCTGAGTGATCTTACCAATATTTGCCATTTATCTGTCTGGTTTGAGAATTAAAGGTCTGAAAATCGACCGCAAAAGTAGCCGATTAGGAACGAAGAACAAAGGCGCGAATGCGAATTATATAGAGTATTTAATGATACTGAAAAGGGCTGATTTTGAGCTGATTTTGAAGGGTTTGAAGATAGTAAGCTGCACACGACACACAGCGCATCGATATCGAGTTCTACAACGGCCTGGACCAGTCTTGAGGGGGCTGTTTGGAGGATAAAGGGGCATTTGAGTTCGCACCGTTAAGCGGCAACAGCACGGTAGGGCCAGGCAGGGATGTCGGCCAGGGCGAAAAGATCAGGTTAAGGGCCGGCAGATTTTAAGAACGTAGTAAACGCCTTTAACGCAGCACACCTTTGAACTTAACAACACGCCGTTAACCTAGCGACACTCTTTTAAGGTAGAAGCAGTTGGCAGGTAACGAGCAGCAGTAGGCAGGTAAAGAAATAATGAGGTAACAGGCCCGTAAATTTGAACTAAGCAGATCAGGCTGCATTCAGGACGATGCGGAAGGTCGTTCCGAGGTTTTCCTCCGACGATTTCACGAAGATCTTGCCGTTGTGGTAGGTTTCGATAATGCGCTTGGCAAGGGTGAGGCCGAGACCCCAGCCCCGCTTTTTGGTGGTGTAGCCCGGCCTGAAGACGTGGTCGATTTTAGACCGGGGAATTCCCTTTCCGGTGTCGGATATGTCTATAAAGATCTTGCCTTCGTTTCCTCTCAATATCTTAATGGCTATCGTGCCCGTGTTTCCCATCGCATCGACGGCGTTTTTTGACAGATTTTCAATGACCCATTCAAATAAAGGAGCGTGAACATTGGCGGAGATATTTTCAGACAGGGTAAACACTTCCATCCGCACTTTCGACGATACCCTGGGCCTCAGGTAGTTCACCACGTTGTTGATCAGCGAAACAATATTCTCCTTCTTCAACGCGGGAACGGAGCCGATGCTTGAGAAACGTTCGGTAACGATGCGGAGCTTCTGGATATCCTTTTCCAGTTCCTCCACCATCCCCTTGTCCTTCATTTCGGGATCGTCGCGGATCACTTCCATCCATCCGATCAGCGACGACAACGGTGTGCCTAGTTGATGGGCTGTTTCTTTTGCCAGCCCCACCCATACGCGATTTTGTTCCGCCGCCTTCGAATAGTTAAATGCCAGGTAGGCGATGAACCCGAAGATGGCAATGACGGACAATTGTATGTAGGGATAGGCGATCAGCTGACGAAGCAGCAGTGAATTCTTGTAGTAGATGAACTGTGTACCGAAGACTTCTCCTGTATGCGGATCGCGGAGAGTCACCTTGATGGGCTCGTACGTTTCCTGCATCAATTTCAATTCCGCTTTGAGATGTTCTTCCCGGCGTTCGTCGGTCCAGGTTGTGTCCATCACCACGTTTCTTGAGGCAAGGACGCGGCCTTTGTCGCCCACCTGAATGATGGGTATCGAATTGTTCTCAAACAGGATCTCCTGGGCGATGAAGTTGACGTCGCCAAAGGTGTCGTCGCCGTTGGCAGTATACTCGATGGCCCGGGCGTACAATTGCACCTGCTGACGTTCCCTTTGCTTCAGTTGCGCGACGAGGATGTCGGTGTAGTAGATCGATCCGATACTGATCAATACGGAGAGCACCAGTACGACCCACTTCAGGTTTGAGTTATTCCGGTAAAAGTCGGCGGAGGGAATTACGGCCTTCTTGCTCATGAGGCAGAAAGATAGAAATTAAGAATTAAGAATTAAGAATGAAGAATTGGCTATCACGACCTACGGTTGCGGCATGTCAGCCGGACGGCTGGCGGCTAATTCTTCACTCTTAATTCTTAATTCTTAATTAATTCTTCTGGAGGAACCACTTCGCCATCACCTTGTAGTTGATCTTCGTTCCGTGCATGAGGATGCCGACACGATAGATCCTGCCTGCTACCCAGGCAGTAAAGATGAAGCCGGCTACCAGGAGCACCATCGACAACGCCATCTGCCACAGCGGTGGATTGAAGGCGATGCGTCCCATCATAGCGATGGGCGATGTGAATGGAATGAGCGAGAGCCAAACGCTGGCAGGTCCGTTGGGATTGTCCAAAACGAACGTGAAGAGTCCGAAGTAGGAGATCAGCAACGGTATGGTTATGGGAAACATAAATTGCTGGGCTTCTGCCGGGCTGTCTACCGCTGAACCAACGGCTGCAAACAACGCTCCGTACAACAGATATCCGCCGAGGAAATAGAAGAGGAAGTTAAAGATGACGTAACCAAAGGGTATCTGACTAATCATTTTTATTGCCTGCATTGCACCCTGGTTCTGCATGGCGGCGGCCTGTTCACCGTATTGCGCAGCCAGTTCCGGTGACTGCATCTGCAATCCAAATGCGCCCAGCACCACCGTTGAAAGCGTCGTAATGAGCACAATCCAAATGGTGAATTGCAGTAGCCCTACCGATGCAAGGCCCATGATCTTACCCAGCATCAGCTGCAAGGGTTTCACTGAAGAAACGATCACCTCGACCACCTTGCTTGTCTTTTCTTCAATAACGCCCTGCATGATCTGAGCACCGTAGATAAAGATGAACATGTACATCAGAATACCACTGGCCATACCAACACCTGACAATAATTGTGAGTCAGATTCCTTTTCCTGGCCACCGGCAAGACTAAGTCGTTGAATGTCCACGTCCGTTTTCAGGCTGTCCAGCAACTGCTGTCGGACATGAAACTTCTTAAGCTTTTGGTCCCGCAGTTGATTCTCCAGTAATTGTTCGAGATCACCCACTGCACCGGGAGAAGGATCGACATTCGTGTACAGGGCAATACCCTTTGGATTGGCAAGGTCTACCTGAGGAATATATAGCAGTCCAAAGCTTTCAATAGCTGTGATGGCTTGTTTAGCATCATCAAGCGAGCCATGGAATTGTTTGAAGTGAAACTTTGCAGTATCCGGTGCGAAGTATCCGCTCTCATCTATATAATAGACCGTTTCTTTCGTTGCGTTCTTCTTCTGTTCAATGGCTACCCAGACGAGCACGGCCATGATCGCCGGGAAGATGAGTGGCAAAAGAATCGTGGCGATGAGAAACGATTTCTTCTGAACACGGTTCAGGAATTCGCGCTGCATGATCAACCATATCTTATTCATCGCTGCCTCCTTTCACCAGGTTAATGAAGATCTCACTCATAGTTGGGATTTTTTCTACGAAGCTGTGGACTTCGGTCGTATTAGTTAGCTCACGTATTAACATGTTGGGAGATGCGCCATCAGTCCGAACAACCGAGCGAAAGAAATCATCCTCGAGTAATTTCTGCTCAACGACGTCGAACTTTCCTGCGACACTATTAAACGCTCCTTTATGTTCAACCCAGAAGCTATTGGTCCGGTAGTTTTGTTTTACCTGCTTTTTGGAGCCTTCGAGTACTTTCTTCGATTTATTGATTAACGCGATATGATCGCAGAGGTCCTCAACCGTCTCCATTCTGTGCGTGGAGAAAATGATTGTACTACCATGTTCCTTGAGTGCCAGGATTTCGTTGGTGATCAGCTGCGCATTAACAGGATCGAATCCGGAGAATGGCTCGTCAAGGATAATGAGTCGCGGCTCGTGCATCACGGTGCTGATGAACTGCACCTTTTGAGCCATTCCCTTGCTGAGGTCTTCGACTTTCTTGTTCCACCAATCCGTAACCTCAAACTTCTTGACCCAGGCACGGCTCTTGTCAACGGCCTCTTTACGGCTAAGTCCTTTTAGCTGAGCGAGGTAGACCAGCTGTTCTCCGACCTTGAGTTTTTTGTAGAGGCCACGCTCTTCCGGGAGGTATCCGATGGAGCCGATGTGCTTCGCTTGAAGGCGTTCGCCGAACAGGGTGATCTCGCCGCTGTCGGCGTTGATGATCTGGTTAATGATGCGGATGAGGGTGGTCTTTCCGGCTCCGTTCGGACCAAGGAGTCCGAAAATGGTTTTGGCCGGGATGTTTATGCTGACATCGTCAAGCGCCAGATGATTGGTGTAGCGCTTAGAGATGTGACTCGCGGTTAGTGCGTCCACAGGCAAAGGTTGTTTTGGCTAATTAGTGTCGGAAGATAAGTACTAATTACAATTGACTCCCGGATTCTTTATCTTTAGTATGCCTTATCTTTAGTATATGCCCCCGACCGTTGCCGGCCATCAATATGACATATTCATCAGTTATCGTCACAAGGATAATAAGTACGATGGATGGGTTACAGAATTTGTAACCAATCTCCGGCATGAACTGGAGGCGACCTTTAAAAGGGATTTGTCAATATACTTCGATCAGAATCAGCACGATGGGCTTCATGAAACGAACGATGTTGCAGATTCTCTGAAAGAGAAGATCCAGTGCCTGGTCTTTATCCCCATACTATCAAGAACCTATTGTGATCCCGAGAGCTTCGCCTGGAAATATGAATTGCTGGCGTTCCGCGATTATGCGCACACTGACGAGTTTGGTCTGAAGGTGAAGTTGAAAAATGGAAATGTCTCCAGCCGGATTCTTCCCATACGAATTCACGAATTAGATCAAAGTGATCGAAAGCTTTTTGAGACTGAGACTGGGGCAGTACTGAGACCTGTCGATTTCGTGTACACTTCATCCGGGGTTAATCGTCCGCTCAGATCTCATGAGGACGAGCCTCGCGAAAATCAGAGTCATACTTTCTACCGTGATCAGATCAATAAGGTTGCCATCTGTATTAAGGATATTGTAAATGCGACAGCGATTTCGAAAGGCGATGTGGCGAATGAGCAAAGTCATGCAACGAATAGGCGAAGTGATGTAACGAGTGAGCGACGTTATGTGAAGAGTGAACGTATGCCTGACCAGACTGATCAACGTCCGGTAAAACGTATTTCTAATTCAATCAAAGTATCCATAGTTATCGCTGCCATTGCATTGCTGATGGTTGGCTATTTTATCTATTCACGATCACAGGCAAATAGTCCGGCCGTTGCAGCGACTTTAAGTTCAACGCCGAGCGCAATTGCTGTTCTTCCGTTTGTCAATATCAGTAACGATCCTGAACAGGAATACTTCAGCGATGGCGTTACCGTACAGATCATTACGGATCTCTCTCAACTCAAGGATGTAAAGGTAATTGCGCGCGCGTCGGTGATGAAGTACAAAAAGACGTCGAAGTCAATTGCAGAGATTGGAAAAGAGTTAAACGTTACCCATGTTCTGGAGGGCAGCGTGAGGAAGTCCGGAGATAAACTACGCGTGACTGCGCAGTTGATTTCCGTTTCCGATCAATCGCATCTGTGGTCGGAGGATTACAATACAAATCTGTCAGATATATTTAAAGTGCAGGATGAAGTGTCGTTGAAGATAGCCAGGTCTCTAAGGAATCGTCTTCAGAGTGACGACCTGCCAAACATGCTTGAGCGACCGTCAAGTGCGCAGGCATATGAGCATTATCTTAAAGGGTTTATAATACACGCCGACTACTATCATCTCTCTCATCATCTTACTGACTTTCTGGAATCGGAGTCAGAATTTGTAAAGGCGATAGAACTTGATCCAGGGTACGCGGCAGCCTATGCTGGTTTGGCGGATCTGTATGATACGCACAGCATTTGGGCATCGGATGCAGTCCATACCTTGAACCTTCGTGATTCACTCGCGACGATCGCCTATCGACTGGATCCAAAGTCATCGTATTCACTACTCGTGAAAGCCTTCACCTTTACTGACAAGAACCTACTGGAAGTTCCGCGTGAACAACCCGACAGCATGTTCAAATACATGGTGCTGGCCTTTCGGCAAAGTCCTAATGATAACAACGTGGCGGAAGAACTCGCATTTTTCATGCAAAGTCATGGACTGAACGACAAAGCGCTTGAACTTGCAGAGCTCAGCATTACGCTGGATCCGCTCTCTTCAAACGGACACAATCTCGCTGGCGCTTACAGTATTGGGAAGGGCAATCTTGTCACTGCGGAGGTCTATCTAAGAAAAGCATTGGTGCTGGAACCCGATAATGTGGATGCATTGACAAGTTTCGCTGCTCTGAAAATTATTTCCGGTGATTTAAAAACTGCAGAGGAGTTGATCGACCGAATCAGGCCCCTTCATCCGGTAAGAGCTAAGAATATGCACGCCTATTCGCTGGCTGCAAGCGGTCAGAAGGACGCGCTAAATTTGACACGAGATGAAATAACCTATACGTTCCTCGGAATGAATGATGAGGCTATCGAATATCTGACCAAGCACTCCAAACTCTACCTATACTTGAAGGAGCATCCGGTGCTGGCCAGGTTGCGCAGCGATCCGAGGTTTCAACCATTATTGGCCAGCGCCAAGGAAAAATATGAACAAAATCTGAAGAGATTTTCATTTTAGAGTACTGTGAACAGGAATCGAATTTAAAGCGGTATCCACAATTCGTTATGTAATTGTGTTCAGGTGAGCAAGTAGCAAAGTTAGTCTGCTCATTATGCTGCCAGATATTGTAGATAGATTTTCAACCCCCGTCATGAAAATACTAAAGCGAATTCTCATTGGCCTCGTTGCACTGATCCTGTTTATCGCCATCGGTGTCTACTTCTATTTAAGATCCACGGCACCTGACTATTCGGGCGAGGTTAAGTTGAGCGGGTTGAAAGCAGAAGTACAGGTTCTCTATGATAGTTACGGAGTGCCCCACATTTACGCGCAGAACGAAGAGGACGCATACTTTGCGCTTGGGTATGTTCACGCGCAGGACAGGCTATTTCAAATGGAGATGCTCAGGCGAGCTGCAGGAGGAAGGCTTTCAGAGATTTTGGGTGAGGACTTGCTCAAGGTTGATAAATTGTTTCGCACACTAGGGCTCAATAAGTTTGCAAGAGAGCAGGCGCAGAAGTATCTGAGTTCTGACACAGCGGCATTTCAAAGGGATGCACTGGCCTATCAAAAGGGTGTCAATCAATATATCAGGACGGGTAAGACGCCTCTCGAGTTTACAATTATTGGAATACCGAAAGAAGAGTTTAAGCCGGAGGATATCTATCTCGCTGTAGGCTTCATGTCGTTCGGGTTCGCGGAGGGGCTACACGCAGATCCGGTTACTGCAGAGAAGATCATGAGTGAGTATGGTGAAGAGTATCTCGCGGACTTTGCCATACAAACCCCAAACGATGCGGTCAGGTTGAAGAGTTATAAGGGCATTGTAAAGAATTCTCCAGGAGACTCACTCATTGCAACTCTTGATGAAGCATTGAGCAAGATTCCAATTCCTCTCTGGAGCGGAAGCAATGGTTGGGTTGTTTCGGGTGATCGGACTGAAAGCGGATATCCAATACTGGAGAACGATACGCACATCGGATTTGGTCAGCCGGCTGTTTGGTATGAGGCACACATGGAATATTCAGGTAATAGTTTCTATGGTCATCACATTGCAGGGATTCCATTCGGGTTGTTAGGCAACAATCGTCATTCGGGATGGGGACTCACGATGTTCGAGAATGATGATGCTGACTTCTATTTAGAGACTGTAAATCCTGAGAATGCTAATCAGGTGAAGTTTAAAGATCAATGGGAGGATCTAATGTCGCGAAAGGAAATTATAAAAGTGAAGGGAAAGCCCGATGTTGAGCTGGAGGTTCGTTCTTCAAGGCATGGCGCATTAATCAACGGCATCATGGAACATGCTCCGAAGGATCAGGCAGTAGCCCTATCGTGGGTTCTCACCAGAGAAGCCAATGAGGCACTGCAGGCAGCATGGTTGTTGAATCACGCACAGAGTTTCCGCGACGCTGAGAGAGCTGCGGCCACGTTCTCTGCACCAGGACTAAACGTCATGTACGGCGATGTTGATGGAAATATCGCTTGGTGGGCCTGCGCGAAACTTCCGATACGACCGACGCATGTAGTCAGTAAGCTATTTCTTGACGGCGCGAGTGGCAACGATGAGTATCTCGGTTATTACAACTTTACGAAGAATCCTCAATCGGTGAATCCACCCTGGGGCTACGTGTATTCTGCTAATAATCAACCCGACACCGTTGATGGAGTTTTGTATCCCGGCTATTATTATCCTAAAGCACGCGCAGGAAGAATCGTTGAGTACCTGAACAAGGATAAGAAATGGAAACCAGACGATATGAAGGAGATTAACCTTGATGTGGTTTCTATCAGCACACCAGAAGTTGCAAAGGAGATGGCTGCGGTTCTGTCGTCTTTGAGCAAGGCGGAGTTTGTTCCACTCGTTGAACTGCTTCAGAACTGGAATGGAGATCACAAGAAAACGGACACGGCTCCATCGGTCTATTACAATATGCTGTCACAGATTTATTATCTAACCATGAAGGATGAGATTGGAGCAGACGCATTACATTCGATATTGGCGACGTCGGTTCCGAAGAATTCAGTAAACGCGTTTATCAGAAATGACCAGTCGCCGTGGTGGGATGATGTTCGCACGAAGAGCACAAAGGAGACACGTGCTATAATTTTTGAAAAGGCCGCACGAAATACCTTGGCGTTGTTACACGAAACGTGTGGAGACAAGCCGGAAGATTGGGTGTGGGGAAAGATTCATACGCTTAAGCATAAGCATCCGCTTGGTGTAGTGAGTGCACTTGATAAACTGTTTAGCGTGGGACCATTCTCCGTAGATGGAGGAAACGAGGTACTCAACAATCTGCATTTCGAGTTGGATACGACCGGATATTTTCACGTGACCGGTGGGCCCGCGCTTCGCAAGATCATGGACTTCGGCTCTATTGAAAATGGAGAGACAGTTTCGCCGTCGGGGCAATCGGGAAATTTGATGAGTCCTTATTATTCGAATCAGGCAGAGATGTACGCGACGGGAAAGTTCAGAAAGATGCTGATGAATAAGGAGGAGATTGAGAAGGCGAGTGGCGAGAGGCTGGTATTGAGGCCTTAGGGATGTTAATCGGAGACACGATGCATTGCGTCTGTGCCTGTATGAAGAGCGGATTGAATGTTATGAATGACGTTGAATGAATGTGCGTGCGTTGCGTGCGATGAACTTAAAGTTTTTCATTGAACGTGTGCAGTTCGCACGCGGGATTAATGCAATGCGCTGTTACTACAAATCTAGGATCCCGATGGGATCGAATACCATCATGCTAAACAGACCGAAGATCCCGATGGGATCTAATCATTTAAATACTATGTTGCCCATGGACACATCCAGGTCGAACACGAGGGCATTCTTAGCACCTTTGGAATAGGCGCGATTAGCAAATGTATTTTCTCCAACCTTCTTCAGGTCGGAAGGAATGTTTACGCTACAAAGCCATGAGTCCTGGATCTTAACCAGAACAGGAGTTTCTTCTTTCGGAAGGATGATCGTAAGGTTACCAGCTCCAACGCTGCCTTTGATGCGATTTGAAACAACAGGCTTATTGCTGAAGTCGAGGGTCATGTTCCCGAATCCAACATCCGCCATTACACAATGCGTACGTGCAAGGCTGACGTTCTTCACATTCACGGAGCCGAGGTCGACCTTCACGAAGAACGTATCCATGTCAACCTGATTTTCGAGGGCTGAGCTGTAGCCCACGTTAACGTCGGCGCTACCGGTATTGATCTTGAGTTTTTTCACCGCCAGGCCAGACAGGTCGATGTTGGCGTTGCCCACGCCATAGTTCAATTCGAGCAAGTATGGCTTTGAGTTGGTGAGGTACATTTTCCAGACTTTGTCGTCGGCCGGTTTGTCGCTAGGGCCAAAGAATCGGGTAGAGATGGTCTGGCTGAGGCCTTCGGCCTGAACTTCTTCGAGGTTGAGAACCACTTCACAGGTTTTGCCCTTTACTTCTTTGCGGAAATTGTGGGCATAGCCTGATTCAGACTGATTGCTATATACGTTAAGAATTTCTGGATTCTGGCTCGGTTTAATGAAGCAGTTGCCGCTATTCGCCTTCAGTGTGAGGCTAATATTCTCACAGTATGGGGCGTCCTCCACGGTGAATTGCTTTTTGATCTGCCCACACGCCAACCCCACGATCGCAATTGCCCAGCCTGTAAGCCAATATTTCTTCTGCATGACGAATATTTACGGCCTTGGCTCCCACGAAGTTACGCAACGTAAGATTTAGCGTTAAATCGTAAAAAAGCCTCGTCTAATCAATGTTAAACGAGGCTGAGTGGAAATGGTTGAGTATTTCTGACTAATTGAAAAACTCCTTCATTCGCTCAAAAAAGCCCTTTTCGTTGGCATCCGGGTGTGGTTCGAAGTTGGGTGACTGCCTGAGGCTCTCCAATTTCGTCCGTTCCTCTGCCGTAAGTTTTTTCGGTGTCCAAACGTTTACGTAAATCAGCTGATCTCCAACCTCATAGCCGCTCACATCTTTGAGACCTTTTCCGCGAAGCCGGAGGATTTTTCCGCTCTGTGTTCCGGGGTCAATTTTGATCTTGACCTTTCCATTTACCGATGGTACTTCGACCGTTGTTCCCAGGGCAGCATCCACGAAACTGATATACAGATCAAAAACCAGGTTGTTACCGTCGCGCTTCAACTGTTTGTCTTCCTGTTCCTCGATGACGATAAGCAGGTCGCCGGCCACTCCGCCAGGCGCTTCGTTGCCTTTGCCAGCCATGGACAATTGCATTCCATCAGCGACACCAGCAGGGATTTTCACGGAAATAACCTCTTCCTTCGATACAAGGCCTGAGTTATCTACGCCACTTGGTCGCTTGTCGATGATCTGACCCGCGCCATCGCAAGTGGGGCAAGTGCTCGATGAGACCATTTGGCCGAGCATCGTGTTCACTACTTTTCTCACCTGGCCAGTGCCCTGGCAAGTTGTACATGTTTTGAAAGTGACGCCTTCTGCTTTGATCAGACGATTTACTTTCAGCTTCTTTTCGACGCCGTTGGCGATTTCGTCGAGTGTGAGTTTGAGTTTGATTCTGAGGTTCGAGCCCTTGCGAACGCGTCGTCCATTACGGGTTCCGCCACCGCCTCCGAAGAAGCTTTCGAAAGGACTTCCCCCGCCACCGAAGATGTCTCCGAACTGGCTGAAGATGTCCTCCATGTTCATTTCATGACCGCCACTATAGCCGCCACTGCTTCCTTTTGAATGACCAAAACGGTCGTACTTCGAGCGCTTGTCGGCATCACTCAACACCTCATATGCCTCGGCTGCCTCCTTGAATTTTTCTTCGGCTTCCTTGTTGTCAGGGTTTTTGTCGGGGTGAAATTGAATGGCCACCTTTCGATAGGCCTTCTTGATTTCCTCCGGTGTTGCTGTCTTGCTTACACCCAGTATTTCGTAATAATCCCGTTTCGTTGACATGTAAATAAACTGTGATAGGGGTGCTGCTCCGTTACTTGCTTCCGATAACTACTTTGGCGTGACGTACGACCTTGTCATTCAGCGTATAGCCTTTTTCGACAACGTCCACGACCTTACCATTTAGTGCGTCATCAGTTACCGGAACCTGAGTTATGGCCTCGTGCAAGTCCGAATTAAAATCCGACCCCGCCTTCAATTCCATCACCTTCAGCCCACTTTGTTCCAATACCTTTTTGAATTTGTTATGAATGAGGAAAAAGCCTTCCAGCTCTTTGTCCTCCTTGTTTTGAAAGGACTTCTCCGCGCGTTCGAAATCATCGACTACGGGAAGGAGTGTTTTCAATAGTTGCTCATTTGCAGATTGAATCAAATCCAGCTTTTCCTTGGCCGTACGACGGCGGAAGTTTTCGAACTCGGAATACAAGCGAATGAACTTGTCCTTATGTTCAGCCAGGTCGTTCTGCAATTTAGTCACCTCGGCAGCGACATTTGCTTCGGCGGTGTCAGCCGCGGGGCCTGCCATATTTTCGGGCGCGCCGTTATTTTCAGAAAGAATTTCTTCGTTTTGACTCATTTCTAATGTGTTTTGGAGCCGCCTTTGGACGGCAATTCAAATGTCCGGCAAAGGTCAACAATTTTGCCAAAGACGAGAGAAGTGCCAAACTGACACAAAATAATTAAGAATTAAGAGTTAAGAATTAAGAATTGGGGACTAGGGCGCCATCGTTGGTGATAATTTTCTGGAACCTCCTTTAATGCCAGAATACCGAGGGCGGCACCGTAATTTAGTGCAGGTTTTTCCAGATCAGATCTTTCAGGGGCATGATTCCTTTTCCGGTTACTGAAGAGATGAAGACCGCCGGGAGATCCGCGGGAAGCTCCTTTGCGATAGCTGCCTGGAGTTCGTCGTCGAGCATGTCGGATTTCGAGATAGCCAGGATGCGCTTCTTATCTAACAACTCAGGATTGTATTGAGATAATTCGCCCAGAAGAATATCATATTCTTTCCTGATATCGGCGCTGTCGGCGGGGATCAGGAACAGCAAGAGAGAGTTTCGTTCAATGTGTCTGAGGAAGCGCAAACCCAATCCTTTTCCATCGGCTGCGCCCTCGATGATACCAGGAATGTCGGCCATCACGAATGATTGATCCTCACGATATGACACAACGCCCAGGTTAGGCGTAAGCGTTGTAAACGGATAGTCGGCAATCTTTGGCTTGGCTGCTGACACGACTGACAGCAATGTAGATTTACCTGCGTTTGGAAATCCAACCAGTCCTACGTCGGCGAGTAATTTCAGTTCAAGGATAATCCATTCCTCCTTACCCGGTTCACCAGGCTGAGCGTGCTGAGGTGCCTGATTTGTTGGAGTGGCGAAGAACGCGTTGCCTTTTCCGCCGCGGCCACCAGGAGTGAGAATATATTCCTTACCGTCTTCTGTGATTTCAAAAAGAACTTCGTCGGTCTCGGCATTGCGCGCCAATGTTCCCAGTGGCACTTCGAGAATTTCGTCCTTGCCACTTGCGCCGGTACGGTTCTGCTCCTCACCACGATTGCCTGGTGTGGCGATAACGTGCTTACGGTATTTGAGGTGTAGCAGGGTCCATAACTGACTATTGCCTTTCAGTATGATATGTCCGCCTCTGCCGCCATCACCTCCGTCGGGTCCTCCGTGTTGAATGAATTTTTCCCTATGAAAGTGCAGATATCCAGCCCCCCCGTTGCCCGACCGTGAACAGAACTTAACGTAATCGATGAAATTGGGAGACGACAACTTAATTAAGAATTAAGAGTTAAGAATTAAGAACTGGGATCCGGGAATAGTTAGTGAGTAATATACTACAGCAATAAGCTCTTATCGACTTCGCGACAGATGTTGTTGAAGATGGCATCAATCTCGCCAACGCCAACCACAGACGCATAACGTCCAAGGTTTTTGTAATAGCCAGCTACCGACACGGTTTCTGCTTTATAAACTGATATGCGGTTATTGATCACTTCTGGCTTGGCGTCGTCGGGGCGATTTTCTTTCACGGCTCTTGATGCAAGACGAGAACGCAGTTCATCCTCAGGGACCACCAGCTCGACGAGCACTTTGATAGGAGCACCCAGGTTTGCGAGGAGGCGATCGAGCGCTTCTGCCTGTGGAATTGTACGAGGGAAACCATCGAAGATGATACCTCCGATGCCAGGGCTGCTTTTGATTTTATCATCCACCATGTCGATAACAACCTGATCAGGTACCAGATTGCCTTTTGTCATGTAGTCCTGAGCCAGTTTACCAAGTGGGGTTCCTTCTTTCAAATGTTTTCTGAACAGATCGCCTGTTGAAATATGGAGTAGGGAATACTTGTCGATGAGCTTGGCACTTTGCGTGCCTTTACCCGCACCCGGAGGGCCGAAGAGGATAATGTTAATCATGCATTAGGAGTTGAAATGGTTCTTAAAGGCAGGCGTTCCCACCAGTTTAGCCGACGAAGATAGCGAATGCATCCCACAATTTATACGGCGGGATTTTCAGAATTTGATGGTTTCATTCGATAGATATCGGTCAGATTGCGGCCGTGGCCGTCGTAGTCAAGGCCATAGCCAAGCACAAAGTCATTGTCGATGTCGAAGCCAACATACTTCACCTCTATATTCTTTTCACGTGCAGGCGGTTTTCTCAAAAGAGCGATTACTTCTACTGAACGGGTGCCCAACTCCTTCAACTCATTCACAATCTTTTCTGCAGCGTGAGTCCGGTATCAACGATATCTTCAACGATGATAACATCCTGATTGAAGAGGCTAAGCTCCAGACCGACCAGTGTCTTGAGCTGGCCTGTGCTCGCTGTTCCTGAATACGACGATACCTTTACGAAGGATATTTTGTTAGGCACATCAATCTGCTTCATCAGATCAGAAGCAAACATGAAGGACCCATTTAATATCGGAAGGAACACAGGCTCTTTTGACTGATAGTCAGCATTGATCTGCTCAGCAAGCGACTTTACCTGTGCCTGAACTTTCGATTTGGGTATGAATTTGACGAACTCTAAGTCCTTGACGATCATAAAAAATACAAAGGACTGCAAAATTAGCAGAATCCCGGAAATGAGCGGGATGCAGCTCATGGGAAGAGAGCTATGGTTGGCGCGTGTAGGATTTATAGAAAGACAGTCGCGAAACGAACCTGAACACGCCTCACAACCGATTGAAATAGGACTTCTAACCTTACATCAGCAAGGAATAGCATGATAGATATTCCGATAATACAGACAAAGGATGATAGATTGAACTCGTATTCTAACCGTTGATCCCTCATGAGAAAAAACTTTGTTGTTTTGCTATTATTGATTTCATCCGTTGCCGTCGCCCAGGAATTCACCGAGAAATATGAACTTGAGAAAGACTATGCCAGAGCCACTCTCGGCTTTGGTATAGGCATGGACTTTGGCGGTTTCGGGGCTCGTCTGACTATTTCACCCGCCAAGAGCGTCGGCCTATTTGCGGGAGTAGGTTACAACCTCGTTGGCTTTGGTTTCAATGGCGGCGCCCGATTCAGATTAGTGCCCGACAAAAGAGTGAATCCCACACTGCTTGCTATGTACGGATATAATGGCGTGATCAAAGTTATAAACGCGGACCAATATGATAAGTCATACAACGGCTTCACTATTGGCGGGGGCATTCAGTTGAACTCTAAGAAGAGTCTCAACTACTGGTCCTTTGAATTGCTGATTCCGTTTCGTTCGCAGCAGTTTTATGACGACTTGGACACGGTGAGCAGCAACCCAGGCATTGAAATGTCGGATCCACTTCCTATTGCGATCAGCATTGGGTATCACTTGTCGATTTAGACAGAGGGATCAGTTGACCATTTGCCCGAGAATTGGAGCGTGCTGCTAACCGCCGTATCGATAATGGCCTGTTATTGTAAACTGAAAGAGACAGTCTGCAAAAATTTGTCCCGAGCCGATGTTGTGTACAATTAAGTAACGGGCGTTGTCGGCTGATCGCCGATCAGAAACCAGTCCAATATGAGTGATGCCATGTCCAAGGTCCCAGGTTACAATATCACCGGGCTGATAATCCGTAGCCTTCTTAGTTAATGGTATTGACTTGCCCTTCCTGGTGAAGTAACGTCATGAGGTTAGGCACTCTGCGGTGATCAATATTTGTGTTCGGTGGTGCGCATTCCCCAACGTTTTGGGTACACGTCAAAATTTGCTTTCATGTCTTCATGCACCAGCTGCTGCAGGTCGATGTTCAATTTGCGATAAGCGCGAATCACTACGTCTGTGCAGACTCCCTTACCAGGCGGCACATCACCATTTGGATAGGGTATTCGAAAATAGGACGGATCATAGACAACCTCATCGTGCGTTAGCGTCACGGCAACGGTAGCCAATCGCGTATAAAAATCGACTGAAGTTGCCGGCGCTGACTGTCCAGCCAATCGCAGTGAAGAAACCCAAACGAATAGTATCAGTACAACGATGCGCATGTGGGAATGCGAAAAATTAAAGAACGGTGATCAGTATGTATCGCCTGAGACAAAATCATTCTTGCGATACATCCATTGCCCTTTGGTAAAGTCGGGGAACTCAACCGTTTCACCGCCAAGTCTAATTGATGATTCAGTCAGTGGTGTGATCGCGCTCCAGGTTACCGCGTCGTAAACATCCTGAGGCGTGTTGGTCTTTCTCTTCGCGGCTTCCACAAAGGCATTCAATACGAACCAGTCCATCCCTCCATGACCTGCTCCGGCGGCGTCGTTACCATATTTCTTCCAGAGGGGATGATCATACTTATCCAGCCACTCTTTGGCGTTGTCCCAGTTATGCGGCTCTTTGCTTTTTCCTTCATATAGATTGAGTTGTTCACGTCCATCCAGATACCTGATGTGCCCTGCACGCGGAATCCAAGTGAATAAGGACGCGGCAGATTGGTGTCGTGCTGTAGGAGAATTGTTTCTCCTTTGGCAGTCTTAATATATCGTTGTTAATGTCGCCCAACTTGAAATTCACCTTTGCGTTCGGATGACTCTCTCCGCCACCCTTAACAATATACTCATGCAGACCGCGCGACTTCGTTGAATAAGAGACGAGTTCCGTGAAACGATTGCCGCGGTTGATATCCACCATCATTGCCACCGGGCCGATGCCGTGCGTGGGGTAAAGATCTCCGTCGCGTGTTACAGAGTGGAAGGTACGCCACTGTGCTTCTGAAAATGCCTTCTCGCCAAATTCAACGCCTCCGCCATACGCTTGCTTTCCATCATTAAATTTCACAGCGCGCAGATCATGCTGATATCCGCCCTGCAGATGAACCAGCTCACCGAAAATATTCTGACGCACCATGTTCAATACCGCCATCACATCGCGGCGATAACAAACGTTCTCCAGCATCATGAGGGGCATGCCGGTTTCTTCCGATGTACGCACGAGCTCCCAGCACTCTTCGATAGTCATTCCGGTGATCACCTCACAACCCACATATTTCTTTGCCTTCATCGCATCAAGACACATGATGGTGTGCCATTCCCACGGTGTAGCGATGATCACCGCATCAATATTCTTGTTCTCCAGCAATTTCTTATAACCGCTATTACCATCCATGATGATCTGAGGCATTGGCTTACCCGACTTTTTGATCAGCTCTTTGCTCATGTCGATCATGCGTTGCTGCACATCGCATATCGCCACAACTTCCACATCATTTCGTCTCAGCGCGAGATCAAGATGATTTTGTCCGCGCAGTCCGACACCAATAAAGCCCAGTCGAACTTTTGGTTCAGCGGCAGATGCAAACAGGTTTTCAGCTGAAACCAGTGAAAGACCTGCGCCGGCAATTGCAGTGTTCCTGATAAAATCTCTTCTGGAAGTCTTCATAAGATGTGAGAGTATAAGAAAGTGACGTACTAAAATGCGTAGAGATGGTGTTCTTTAACCGAAAGGTTAAAGTTGGTGAAAGTTGTATTCTTCAGAAACAGTTTTTTTCTAAAGATCTTTCATCAGCCACGAATACAATTCAATCATTGCGGCGATGTCGCGTTTATGGACGCGTTCGTGTGGCGTGTGTGCGTGTGCCTCAGGTGCACCAACAAAACACCAGTCAAATGGATAAGGTGAGGTTTGAAGTTCGCGACCATCGCTCGAGCCCGCACCTTCGACTTCAAGCTGAAAATCGACCTGTCGTTTTTTAGCTATTTCAATAATGCGATCCACATATTTCTTGCGTGGAATATTCCTGTCGCGCATAGATATCGCGACACCTTTTCCGGGTAACACACCTTCTGTTACCCAGGTGATATCAGAGACTAATGCCTGAGTAACATTCCACTTTTCGGCGATAAACTTTGCGAGATAAGGAACGGATCCGCCGCCATGTTCTTCCCACGCGCTGAAGACGATGACACCATCGGTTAATGTCTCGGCAACCTTCAATGCATTGTATACACCCAGTCGGTTATCGAGATATGCGGACTGAATATAGCCCTTTGTTTCAGTGAAGTTAACCTGGTAAGTGAGCCCGGTGCCGCGGTCGATCTGACGTCCGAACTTGTAGAATGCATGGTTATCCCGGTCGAATTCCAGTTCGCATACGATAGGCCCCATCGAGTCGGTGCCGACCAGTTTGGTTCCAGCTTCGGCATCAGGGCTTCCAATCGGGAGCAGTTGATTTTGGTACCTCACGGTGAAGCCGATGCTATCCATGTGCGCGAAGATCGCTGTACGCGGCTTGCCGAATTTCAGGATCAGACAATCCTGGAATTCATCGCCATGAAAGAGTTCCGGCTTCTTCTTCCATTTCTTCATTTCCTTCTTGATGTAGCGAAGGAGAAATTCCTTCATTGGACTTTCGTCACCTGAAGGCGCGTGTATTTCGCAGAGCTGTTGAAGGATCTTCATCGTTTTATCTGAATCTTCGAATATCCGCAGAGGCATTCAGCTGCAGATGTTGGTTCTTGTTGCAACTTTATTCTAAATTTTGATTAGAAAAAAGCACCAACATGGTTTTCAATCTGAGCAAAGGGAATACTGTAGCCAACCACTTCATCGCGCAGCTTCGCGACCGATCGGTACAGGCTGACAGAATGAAGTTTAGAAAGAACCTGGAGCGTCTTGGACAAGTGATGGCGTATGAACTTTCGAGGAGGCTGGAGTACGAGGCACAAACTGTTGAAACACCGCTGGGAAGTTCTACGACGATGCTGCTCAGGGAGGAACCCGTACTATTCACTGTGCTGCGAGCGGGACTTCCCTTTTTTCAGGGCTTCCTGGACTATTTTGATCGCGCTGACTGCGGGTTTATTGGTGCTTATCGGAAAGAAGGCGGTGAGGAGATTGTGATTCAATTGGACTATGTTGCGTCGCCTACGGTGGCCAACAGGGACGTAATCATCGTGGATCCGATGCTGGCTACGGGAAAGTCTCTTGCGAATGCCATAGAGGCGATCGTTAAGGTGGGAATGCCGAGGCATATCTATATCGCCAGCCTTGTAGCAGTTCAGCAGGGTATTGACCATATTGCCAGCCATGTAAAAGTGCCGCATTCGATTTTTACGTGTGCACTAGACCAACAGTTAGACGAGCGTTTTTATATTGTACCCGGACTGGGCGATGCGGGTGACTTGAGTTTTGGTATAAAGTTGTAATAAACCGGAGGTAACGTGAACAATTATGTGGGATGAAGTGCTGAAAGCGATACCGGTATACTTTTCGTGTATGCTCAAGTTCTTCTTCGGACCATTGGGTGGATACGCAGCGGGCCTTACGCTTCTGACGACAATTTTGACAACGGTGGCGGGTATGATGACCGTTGTGCTGCTCTTTGCTTACTTCGGTACGTTCATCCGGCAAAAGATCGTGGCCAGATTCATGAGACGTCAACGCAAGTTCTCACCGAAGAACAGACGCCTGGTTCGCATCTGGCAGCGATTTGGAATCTTCGGTTTAGCTATACTAACTCCGGTTCTGTTTACGCCCATTGTCGGGGCCGCAATAGCGGTGAGCTTTGGCGTTCCAAGACATGCCATGATCCTTCACATGTTTATAAGCGCGTCGATCTGGTCGGTACTGATTAGCGTTATAGTGTATGTATTCGGGCAGGAGATCGTTGTGCGATACTTTAATTGAAGTGGGGGTAATGAGGTGGGAGTTCGTTATTGAAGAGCGTAGTCAATCCGTACTCATTGATACAACATGCTGATTGCTTACCTGAAATTTGCTCTGCGTAATCTTCAAAGAAGAACGCTCTACTCAGTCATCAACATTTCAGGGCTCGCCTTAGGCATTGCCGCATGTCTTGTGATCTGGAGGTATGTCGACTTTGAATTGAGCTATGACAACTTTCATTCGAGGGCCGATAATATCTACCGAACCACGTTCACCGAGTACGGCAAAAACTGGAAGGACGATTGGTTTGCAGAGTTTGGTTATGGATTAGGTCCGGCGCTGATCGATGAAATCCCCGAAATAAAAAGCTATGCGAGGGTTCACCCGCTTTATGGCGATGCCGCTTTAGTGAGTATCAATGGTTCGGATGGCGATGCCGCTGTGTTCCAGGAGAAAGACGTTTACTTCGTCGATCCTGCATTTATGAGCATGTTTACCTACAAAGTAGTGAGCGGTGATTCACAGCATGCATTAGACAAACCTTCATCCCTCGTAATAACTGAATCAGCAGCCAAACGATACTTTGGCAACAAGGATCCCATTGGTCAATCGATGCAGGTGAAAACCAAGGACTGGGGCGACGGCAACTATATTGTTGCTGCTGTTATAGAGGACGTGCCAGGTAACGCGCATTTGCAATTTGAGATCCTGCTTCCTATGTACAACCTGTTGCAGCTGGAATACTATAGAGACCCTGAAGCAGCCTGGACCGCGATAAATTTCACAACGTATGTTGAATTGGCCCCGGGAACGGATGCTCAATCATTAGAGCTGAAAACGAAGCGCTTCATGGACAAGCAGGTGGGCACCGAGCCGTTGGGGGTGAGGCTGTCCTATCAGCCTCTTCGCGAATTGAACCTATCTCCAGATCTGAATAGCGCAAACAGTCATCTTAAGTCGCTGTACTTTTTTGTTCTCATTTCGATTTTCATTCTGTGCATCGCCTGGATCAACTATGTCAATCTTTCCACCGCGCGTGCCATCGAGCGGGCAAAGGAGGTTGGTGTTAAGAAGTCAATGGGAGTGTTAAAGCACCAGTTGATAGCGCAGTTTATGACGGAGTCAATCTTAATCAACTGCATCAGCGTGCTGCTGGCCATCGGACTTGCGAGCATCTTATTGCCTGTGCTCAGCAACATCGTTGGTAAAGAAATCACCTTTGACTTTTCCGATCGCTGGCTGTGGTTGATACTCGGGGGAATACTCGCCGTGGGAGCATTGATTTCAGGAGTTTATCCAGCATTCATTTTATCATCTTATCGCACCACGGAAGTGATCAAGGGCACACCAAAAGGCGAGCGTGGATTTGGATTGCGCAAGGCGTTGGTTGTATTCCAGTTTTCATCATCCCTGTTCATGATCGCCGGAACATTTGTTATCTACAGTCAGCTTGATTTCATGTTAAAGAGTGATAAGGGATTCAACACAGATCAAATGCTGATTGTGACGGGTCCTCAGATCATTGACTGGAAGGGAAGTAATGAGCGTTTATCTGCATTTAAGAATGAGCTCACAAAGATTCATTCGGTGTCAGGTGTAACTTCTTCGGGGGCAATCCCCGGAGGTGGCTACAGCTTCACTGCAGGAATGCAGAAAGCAGGCGTCGCTGTTGATAAAAGTAAGATAAGGGAGTCAGTTCATGTCGTTTGGGTGGATACTGATTTTATACAGACTTATAAAATGCGTGTGCTGTCTGGCCAATCCTGGAATCCGAATAGCGGGAGCGAGATGAACGCTGTTTTTATAAACGAAGCGGCAATGCAACGTTTAGGTATTGCTACCCCGGAGGAGGCTCGTCATGAGAAGATCATTCTTGGTGATGGAGAACCCATCGCGATCCAGGGCGTGATTAAGAATTTTCACTGGAATTCGCCCATGTCGGAATATGAGCCTATGTTGCTGAGAACTCAAGCTGCCAATTATAATCTCTTCTCCGTGCAGCTGACGGGAGACATTCATGAGAGTGTTCAGCAGATTGAAAGGAGTTATAGAAAATTGTTTCCCGAGAATCCTTTTGACTATTACTTTCTCGATGACTTTTTTAACATGCAGTATAAGGATGTGCGACAAACCGAAAGCATCTTTGGAGTATTCTCGATTCTTGCCATTGCGATTGCCTGCCTCGGTTTGTGGGGGTTGGCTTCGTTCACCATAACGAACCGGATAAAGGAAATTAGTATTCGCAAAGTACTGGGCGCGACAGCGGAAGGAATTGTGTCGCTGCTTTCCATGCAGTTTGTAAAGCTGGTCGCTATCTCGGGTCTGATTGCACTGCCAATCGTGTGGTATCTCGCGAAATTATGGATCACCAATTTTGCATTCAGAATTGATTTGACGATCGAACTGTTTGCCATTCCACTGGCAGCCTTAGCTGGAATCGCGCTGGCTACCGTGAGCTTGCAGATATTCCGTGGAGCGAATACAAATCCCGGAAAAACTCTTCGATCGGAATGATCGCAATGTTATAATTGGTTGGTAACGAACGAACTTAATTGCGACATGCAGCTAAAATTCAACCGTCACTCTTGTCCGGCAGAATTTCAATGTCGTGTATCAGAACTTTTCTCGCGATGGCTTGTCCTGTTTTAGTAGCGGCGAGTCCGCCCTGTGCAGTTTCCTTGTAACGCGATTCCATACTTGCACCGATCTCTCCCATTGCTTCGATTACTTCGTCAACGGGTATCACGCTGCTTACGTCGGCGATTGCTATCTGAGCGGAGCTGTTGGCAATAGCTGCAGCGCTCGCATTGCGAACAACGCATGGCACTTCAACCAGTCCGGCGACGGGATCACAAACCAACCCTAACATACACTGCACTGTAATGGCTATGGCATTAAAGATCTGATCCGTGTTTCCTCCCAGACAATAAACAATCGACGCAGCACCCATAGCCGCGGCAGTACCCGTCTCTGCCTGACAACCACCGACTGCACCTGCAATAGAT
>JASGJX010000050.1:0-25643 GCA_049840655.1 Chryseolinea sp. | reverse complement strand
ATGTCAGTATATTGGTACAAGTACGTATTGCTAAGGTTAATAGGGAAACACGATAGAATCCGAACAGCACCTACTCATACTTCGGGCGGTTAACATTACCGCTTGATGGGTAAATACCTCGTGACTTTCACAGGTCGTACTGACGGTTCGTCAAAGTTTGGTGAAAATAACAAGTACGCATTCTTACCTTCAGCTGCATTGGCATAGCGTGTTTCTGATGAAGCATTTCTTTCAGACAATCGCACCATTACTAACCTGAAAATACGCACCAGCTATGATCTGACCCGGTAACTCTGAAATTCCTCTTACTCATTCTCTTATTACTATAGGATACGAATTACCGTGCCGTCATTAATGACGTCGCTGTAGGTGGAATTGGTATCAACAGATTGGCGAACCCTGACTTGAGATGGGAGAAAACAGCACAATTTGATGTTGGTCTTGAATTAGGTTTGTTCGATGACAGAGTCAACATCGAAACTGACCTGTACTACAGAAAGACCACAGACATGTTGTTGGATGCTCCCGTACCCCAATCAAGCGGATACGCGATCATTCGCAAGAACGTAGAGTCCATGGAAAACAAAGGTATCGAGTTTACACTCACCTCTGTTTAACATTCAAAGCAACAACTTTACCTGGAATACGACCTTCAACATCTCCTTCAATAAGAACAAGGTGCTTTCATTGGCAACGCCTTCCAATATCTTAACGTAGGTGGTCCTAACTTTACTAACCCTACCAACATCATTCGTGTCGGTGAACCTGTTGGTTCTTTCTGGGGCTTGCATAGATTGGGAACATGGAGCGAAGCCGAACGTGAAGAAGCTGCTAAATTCGTAAGCTATCGTAATGGTCTTACTATTCTGCCAGGCGATCTCAAGTACGAAGACGTAAATGGTGACTATATCATCAACGATGCTGACCGTATGATCATTGGTAATGGTAGCCCTAAAGCATGGGGTGCGTTTACCAACTCTGTGAAGTTTAAACAACTCGATCTCACTCTCGAACTCCAGTACTCGTACGGCAACGACATCATGGATATGAACCTCCACCCAAGCGAGGATCGTCAGGCTCTCGCAAACAGCTACAGAAGTGTGCTGAATGCATGGACTCCTGAAAACCAGAATACGCTGATCGCTCAAATACGCGATACTCGTGCAGGATATGTAACTAACGTAGATACACACTGGATCGTCGAACGGACGGTTTATTCTGCACGGACGAACCTAGTACTCGGATACAACTTCGCTCCTGCTTTCCTCGACGGGGTAGAAAAATGAGCAAGCTGAGAGTTTTTGCTTCTGTTCAGAACTTCTTCCTGATATTTAAGATAGACGAACTGTATGGAGATCCTGAGATCACACCTACCAATCAAGGTGGAACTAACAGCGCCTTCTCACAAGGTATGATGTGGCATGAATATCCTAAGTCAACACTTTGGATGGCCGGCTTGAACATAGGCTTTTAATTAATTAAAAGATCATTGATATGAATAATCGATTTGGATATATAGGCAAAGTATTTCTGTGCGCGACATTGTTGCTTGGAGTGTCGGGGTGCTCGGAGTTCCTCGAGGAAGCTGATCCTTCAAACCTTACTCCTCAAAGCTTTTATACACTGCCGAAGCACGCAGACGCGGCAATCTTAACGTACACCTCGACACGGTTCTACGGTGACGGAGCCGGAATCTTCTCGTCAAACTGGCAGTTGCTGGAAGCACCCACCGGAACGACGACAACAGAAACAGCTCAGAATTCTGACCTCAACAACTTGTATACACTCTCCTGGGACCCTAATACTGGTCACATCCAAAACTGGTGGAGAGGTCTCTATATAGTTGTGGCGAATGCGAACCTGGTTATTGCGAACGTTCCAAACATAACCATGGATGAAGCAGCCAAAACCAAAGTAATTGGCGAAGCGCTGTTTCTCCGCGCCTGGGCATATTTCTATGCCGTAAGACTTTGGGGCGACATTCCGCTGATCCTCGCTCCTCAGACAGCCACATCGGAAGATTTCTTCCCCAGCCGCACACCGCAGGCTGAAGTCTATGCTCAGATTGTAGCCGACCTGGTACAGGCCGAGGCTGCTGGTTTACCCTGGACTGATAAGTCTGGTCGTGTTTCGCAATCTGCGATAAAGTCACTCCTGGCGAAAGTTTATCTGACAATGGCAGGTCAACCACTCAACAAAGGCGTGGAGTACTATACGCTGGCAGCAACGAAATCTAAAGAAGTCATTGACAATGCGGGAACCATTCTTCTCTTTGATAACTACTACAAGGTTCACGATCAGTCATTAAAGAACGTTGGAGAACATATTTTCATGTTACAGTACAATTTTGATGTGGCTGAAAATCCAATGCAGAACATGTTCCCGAACTTTAAGCCAGTAAGCTATCGCGGACCTTCCGGTACAGGTAGCACCATACCAGCGCAGGATTTTTATAATTCTTATGACGCGGGTGACAAGAGAACTAAAGATCAGGAAGGATACTTCTACACGACGTACTATACCAACGGAAACGGCGCTCCGTTTTCACTTGGTGCTCCTTACATCTTTAAGCACTTTAACATTACGGCCAACGGTACAGCTGGTACTGCAGGTACTGCTAAAGACAACCTCAACGTTCCAATGATTCGCTTCGCGGAAGTTCTCCTTATCTATGCTGAAGCGCAAAATGAAGTGGGTGGTCCCAACCAGGCTGCTTACGATGCGTTCAAGAAGATCAGAGACCGCGCTCAGTTAACTACACCCGACATTGGTACGTATACGAAGGCATCTTTCCAGCAAGCCGTTTGGAGAGAAAGGTGGCTGGAGTTGTGCTTTGAGGGCATCACCTGGTTTGACATGGTACGCCTCAGAAAGGTTTATAACCACACAACTAAAGGGTTTGATGATTTTGTTGGACACATCAACAAGAACTCAAATCAAGCGCTGCAGGAGAAACATTTGTTATTCCCGCTTACACGGCAGGAGATGATTAACAATCCAAACCTGACGCCGCAAAACCCGGGATATACAGGTATCTGATTTTGTTCTGAATTATCGTTATGAAAATAACCCGCCAGCTTCTGGCGGGTTATTTTTTTGTCAATAGAGCTGGCGATCAAAACCCGCAGCAGCTGCAACACCCGGAGCCGTCATTGGAAAGACCTCCACAAGTAGCCTGTTCGTCGCTGTTTTACACGATCCTGCATCTTTTTCCGTCGTCCGTAGTGGGTGCCCCTAACTTTGCTGTCTATATCACAGGATGCGATACGCAAAACCACTTCTGATAGTAAGTGTTGGGCGCCGTCTGAAACTATCGCGATCCGTGATAAATCTGTTGACGCATGACATTCACCAAATCGACCTTACACTTGAAACACGTCGTGGTGATCGTCATGGCGCTGATGCATCTGACAACATCCGCTCAGGACCGTTGTGCAACAGTGGAATTGTTGGTGAAGAAGAGAGGGACATCAGCCGTTCGCGAAACGGACGAACAATTCGAGCAGTGGATGAATCAACGTTCAGCACTTCGGCGAGGACGCGCACAAAGGAGTTCTGCGTATGTCATTCCCGTTGTGTTCCACGTGATTCACAAAGGAGAAGCGGTCGGAACAGGGGTGAATATTCCCGATGCACAGTTGATCTCCCAGATCGCCGTCTTGAATCGTGATTTTAATAGAAACAACAACGACGCGTCATCCACGCCAGCAGAGTTTGCTTCTGTTGCCGGACATATGAACATCAACTTCGTATTGGCAAGGCAGGATCCGGGCGGCAATCCAACATCGGGGATAGTGCGCGTTAGAGGCTCGAAAAATCAATGGTCAACCAGCGACGAATCTACTTTAAAGGCACTGAGCTACTGGCCAGCAGAAGACTATCTGAATATATGGATCACCGATCTGTCATCCACACTGCTGGGATATGCTCAATTCCCTGTTTCAAATCTCGCCGGCCTGGAGGATGCAGAAGATAATCGATTGACTGATGGCGTTGTTGTTGACTACTCAGTCGTGGGCAGCAACGAGGATGGAACTTTCAATCTGACAACCAATTTTAACAAGGGCAGATCCGCAACACACGAAGTAGGACACTACTTTGGACTTCGTCATATATGGGGAGACGACAATGGCTCATGTTCGGGAAGCGGCGACTACGTCGACGATACACCCAACCAGGGTAACAGCACTGATGGTTGTCCCTCACATCCTCAAATATCCTGCACCCTTCATTCGATGTTCCAAAACTATATGGACTATACCAACGATGCTTGTATGAACCTGTTCACCGCAGGGCAAGTGGAACGTATGATTACTGTGATGGAAAATAGTCCGCGGCGGGCAAGTCTATTGTTGTCGTCCGGTGCAGACGATCCAGCACCATCTCCCAATGATGTCGCATTAATTTCAGTGAGCTCTCCATCCTCACTACTGTGCGAACCGACTGTCAAACCAGTGATACGCATTTTGAACAAGGGCACGCTGGCCATCTCAAAATTGTCGATTGCATTCTCCGCCGGCAACGAGTCTGTTGTTTCGGACATTGTATTGCAGCGCGCGCTTCCCACTGGTGATAGTGCAGATGTATTGTTAAATGCCTTTGAATTTCAGGCAGGCAATATTGCCTTCAATGCCTCTGTCGTGACTGTTAACAATGTTCCGGATGTAAAGCAAAGCGATAATACGTTAGCCGGAGTGACATATCTCTACTACGAAGGATCTATACCATACCGCGAAAACTTCGACGGAACGCCGGGTGACTGGCATCTCCTGGACTCTACACCCGAGTGGCAAGCGACCACAGCCAACGGAAGCAAAGCCCTTTTTACCAACGCATACACGGCAACGAAAAGTGATCCAGCAGTAGCGATCACACCTCGATTCGTTATTGATAAAGGTCCGGCTTACATGATCTTCGATGTGGCATATAGCGCTTTATCATCAACCGATGTTACCGCACTGGCAGTGTATGCTCTCAAACCTTGCAGCGACAATGTTGAAGGCGCCACTTTACTTTATAAAAAGAGTGGAGTCGATCTTGCCACAACATCGTCGTCGTCGTCCAGGTTTGTTCCTTCAGCAACAACATGGCGTCAGGAAGTTGTCGACCTTTCTCCTGTTATAGGTTGGGATCAGGTAAGATTTGCCATTGTAACAACTACATCGGAGGGGAACGATCTTTACCTGGATAATTTCCAGGTTGTTAATGACGTCCACGAAGACGTAGTACTTTCAGATATTACAGAATTCAGTCCGGTATCATGCGATACGTTAAACAGCGCCAGGCTAACAGTCTTGAATCGTGGCGCTTCGACTCTGGATCACCTGGAGGTTAGCTACAAGGTAAATGGAGAGCTGATCGATGTAGCGGCCTTTGAAAGTCTTGGTGTTTCTCCTGGCGCTGCTACGACCCTAAACATTACCGATATCCCGACGGCGCTACACGAGAATACGCTCGTCTTTGAATTGGTTCGTCCCAATGGTTTGTTTGATACCCATGACGATGATAACGCATTTCAGGTTACTACAGCCGTCAATACCGACAGCGACATCATACCGTATCGCGAAACTTTCGATAGCGATGTTGGCACATGGACCAGTATCAGCCCATATGGCGGAAGTAAGTGGATTATCAATACAACTAACTCAGGCGGATCAATGGTGCTCCGACCCGGTAGCGAAGAGGATATCCGATCATCATGGCTGGCCAGTCCATCACTCGACTTCACCAACGCCACCGAGGCCAGCTTGTTCTTCGACTATTCTCGTCTGCCAGCATCTGTGAAAGGATTGATGGAGTCAAGGGCAGATTCGAGTGATACGCTTAACATCATGGTATCTACAGACTGCGGAGTGTCGTATTCCCGACACGCAACTTTCCCATTGCCATTCAATAGCGAGGGCATTGTAACGCCTGAGTCAGCAACTCAATGGACGAGAGAATATGTTAACCTCAGCCAGTATGCAGGACAAGCTGCAGTGCGTATTGCATTTGTGCTTGACCACCCGGATGCTTCGGTATTTGTTGACAATGTAGAATTCTTTCTTTCAGCCGATTCTACGCCTGTAGCGGTTGTGCAGCCTTTCGAAGTTTATGGAACGGACCCGTCGGTGCCGGGTGACTTTTATATCACCTTCCATCTTGAGGAACGACAAAACGTTTCTTATTCTTTGCTTGATATGACCGGTCGATCCCTGTCAACAAATATGCTCACCGATGTACTGAATCAAACCTTTCAGGTGAAGCCCGAAGTAAGCGCAGGCATCTATCTGTTACGCGTTCAAATTGGAGCAAAGGCATATACCAATCGCGTGTACATCGACCAATGACTTTGAATAAAATGCGTGGATAACTGCCCGGGCGACGACGATTATTTCACCGAAGTATCGTTGTTAATTTCGATGAGGTGTCCGTCGGGATCTTTAAAGTAGATCTGCTTTACACCGTCAACACGCACGGTTGGTTCCTTTGCTGTGCCAGGCCAGTTCGTATACTCCACCTGATGTTTGTTGAGATTAGCGATAAAAGCGTCAATGTCTTTCACACTAAAGCAAAGGTGATCGTTCCGGTCGCGCTCGTATTGTTTCTTGCCTCCCTCGATGAGATGTAAATGTCCAGCCTTCCCAATACTGAACCACGTATGCTTCCCATCATGGAATGGCTCCGGAATTTGTTTGAGGCTTAGAATTTCTTCATAAAATGTTGTGCTCTTCTTCAGATCGGTAACATATACGCCTACGTGATTCAGCGTCACGGCTATGTCCGGGTTATCAGACTGGGCCAATAGGGATGAGGTTGAGGCGCAGCAGGCCGCAAGAATTATTGATGCTATTGTTTTCATAGTTGTCATGGAGTGCGTTTATATCCTGGAGACATGTTGTTTTGTACAGGTCGTGCCCTGTAAGTTAACGTAAATTATGCCGACTAACCAGATCTGAAATTACCGTACGTAACAACCAAACTCCGTATTTCCCATCCAGCTGCGAATAAAGGTCCGACATCGCAAATCCATCGTCCATCTGAGCAATGCAGGCAGTGATCTCATCGATCGACTTTTGATCCAGTAATTCAGTGACTCTTATTTGTCCTCGTTCAGCACATCTGGCCAGCACATTTTCAACTTCCACCATTTTTATCTGAAGCTGCTCAGCAATTTGCTGCGCATTCATTCCATCCTTGAACATCTTCAAAACCAACCCTGAGTGGTCTGCATTCCCAGGGGAGGGCTCATTCTTTTTACCCTTTTTCTTTTTCTTGTCCTTCTTTTTTAATGGAACCTCCGCCAGTGCTGAAGCCAATGCCTGTTGCGCCTGTTCGTGTGCCTGCTGTGAAGCAGAAAAATCAAATGTACCCCTGCCATTCACAATGCTATCGGCGAGGGCAAATACTTTTGCCACCTGCATCCAGTAATGACCCAGCATCTCATCCAGATCTTTAAGATCGTTCATATACCGGCGACCTCGTTTGGCCATAGTCGCTATGCGGATATGTTTAACGAGCAATTTCCGTTGCTCGAGAAGAAGAGATTGATAGTACTCCATTCCTTTCGATAGCCTGACCAGAAAGTCATCAAGCTTATCGCTCTCGGCCAGCCCACGAAGTTGTTCCCGATACTTGATTGTGTTGCCCGCCTCTGCTCCAATTGCATCGGCAATTTGATGCGGAATATCGTGCATGGTTGTATCAGCAAGCGTTGCTTCTGCAGATGCACTCTTGATCAGATAGGTTAACTCACGCGTCAGCGGATGGAAATCAAAAGTCTTAATGGCCAGATCGACGAGGTATTTTTTTTGTCGCTGCGATATCTCATTCTCAAGCAAGCCTGGCTTGTTGTGATACTCGTCAAAGGAAACGATCAATCGATCTGTACTCACAACAGAAGGATCAATCCTTGTTCGAAGTATAAGTCCTTCAATTGAACGAAGCCTTGACAATGCAACGTATACCTGCCCGTCAGCGAAAGCGGCACCCACATCAATGATGGCCTTTTCAAAAGTAAGTCCCTGACTTTTATGGACAGTGATTGCCCAGGCAAGCTTAACGGGATATTGGGAAAATGAGCCCGTTACAGTTTCCACAAGCTCCTTTGTTTCTTCGGTGATGGCGTATTTTTTATTCTCCCACATCACTCGTTGCAGCGTGTAGGATGTATCAGTGCCAGCCATCACTACGACGACAGCATCACCATTTATTTCAGATACCGTCGCGAGTTTACCATTGAAATAAAGACCCTCTTCCGAATCATTTCGAATGAACATTACTTGCGCGCCAACTTTGAGTTCCAGCCGGGCGGGCACAGGATACATTCCTTCGGGAAAATCATCTTGAATATTGGCGTCGAAAAATCGCGAAGTTGAAGGAAGTGCCTCGAGCGCACGACGATTCATCTCGTCGGCCTTATAATTGTGCGTCGTCAGGGTAATTACTTCCCGAAGTTCGCGCACTACATCGGGAGACTGATAAAATTCATTGAGCGTATGAATATCACCCCGCGTGGGACAATTGTGGCGCAGATTGTTTAGAAGATCAATAAAGATCCTGTCGCGCTGACGGAATATTTTATCCAACTCAACATAGCTGAAGCCGTCTTGTTGCAACGCCTTTGATTCAAAGAACCAGTTTGTACGATAAAACTGCTGCAGCTTATTCTCTTCTTCTTTCTTAACGACAGGGGGAAGCTGATATAAGTCTCCAATCAGCAGGAGTTGCACTCCGCCAAAACGTTGAGCATAATTGTTCCGGGCGTACCTCAGTCTGTAGTCGATGGCATCCAGCAGATCGGCACGAAGCATCGATACCTCATCTATGATGAGAAGATCGATGGAACGAAGCACCTGCTTTCTGACACTATTGAGTGGATGGCGTTTTGCCAGTACTGTCTCGGTGTACCAGTTCGCATTTTCTGCAGGCGGCTCAGCGTATGAACGATCAGGAATGAACATGCCGAAAGGCAGGAGAAACTGAGAGTGAATTGTTGTTCCTCCGGCATTAAGCGCAGCAATACCCGTAGGAGCAACAATAATATGCTGCTTGTAAGTATGTTCGGGCAACGACCTTAGAAACGTAGTCTTGCCTGTACCCGCTTTTCCCCGTAAGATAAATATGTCGCCCGGTAGTGTTGATCAGCCGTAAGGCCTGACTCATCCTCGGGGTGAACTGAAATGTTTCGGTCTGCTGCTCCATGCGCTCCTGATCCGGCACGCAAGATAATGCTGACTGCCGATAACAAAGCAGGAACGGTTGCAATTCTCCTTTGCATTGGGTATATCGTTATGATTTGCCTCAGCACATGTTAAAAAAGGTATTGACGAATCTCACATTCTGGGTATTGACAGCCATTACCGCTGGAGCATTACTCGGACATTTTTATCCGGAGAAGGGCGTTGCCATGGAATTCCTGGGCAAAGGATTCATAAGCATTGTTAAGCTATTTATTAATCCTATCATCTTTCTCACAATTTCGCTTGGAATCAGTGGAATGAACGATCTAAAGAAGGTCGGCAGGGTGGGAGGGAAGGCACTCATCTATTTTGAAGTAGTTACAACCCTGGCCCTGATCATCGGCATCGTTGTAGCTTACGTAATTCAGCCCGGAGCAGGGATTGTCACGAGCCAGGCGGCTAGTAAAGACGTTGCCACCTATGCCCAAAAGGCCAGCGATTTCAGCTGGTGGCAATTTTTCAGAGATAACCTCACTGTGCAGGTACTGCTGGCCAGCATTATCGCAGGAATCGTTCTGAGTCACGTGAGCGCACGCGATCGCATAGTGAAGGTGTTAACGCAATTGTCGAAGTATGTCTTCAAGGCGCTTCATTTTGTTATGCTGTTCGCACCTGTCGGTGCGTTTGGAGGAATGGCCTATACTATTGGAAAGTACGGCCTGAAGACGCTCCTGCCGCTGGCGAAACTGATGGTGACGGTCTACACAACGATGGGGCTGTTTGTTTTTGTAGTGTTGTATCTCGTGCTGCGCACTTACCGTGTTAGTCTCTGGAAATTTTTGAAATACATTCGCGAAGAGCTGCTTATCGTTTTGGGCACATCTTCATCGGAGGCCGCTCTTCCCTCACTCATGGAGAAACTGGAGCGCATGGGATGTTCTAAACCAGTAGTTGGACTTGTAGTGCCTGCTGGTTATTCGTTCAATCTGGATGGGACTACCATCTATTTGTCGATGGCTACAATCTTTTTGGCTCAGGCTTTTGGTGTTCATCTGAACATGAATCAAATACTTTCCATTATTGGTATTCTGTTCGTCACCTCTAAAGGCGCAGCAGGAGTGACGGGAAGCGGTTTCATTGTACTGGCCTCAACTTTAACTGCCGTCAAAGTTATTCCAATTGAAGGACTGGCGCTGCTACTGGGAGTGGATCGATTCATGTCGGAAGCACGGGCGATCACAAATTTTATCGGCAACGGTGTAGCTACAGTTTGGCTGGCTAACAACGAAAAGGAATTTGACCGCGATAAGATGCATGCGGCGTTTCACGATGTTCGTTTTACGGAGAACATCGTAACAGACAATCTGGAGCAACCCGATAATCCCCTCCCGCACCGGCGTTCATAGCACAATTTTGAACGTTATTCAATACTTGTCATTTGTAACAGATTCGAACGGAAGAATGTATCGTTATTGATACAACTGGACTTCATCACCTGCCAAATGCTGCTGATTGTCAGTTTGTTACCGGTGGTATGACCTTTGAATAGTGAGAGCGGATTCAAATTCATCAGGTATGTTTCGAAGCAATCTATTATTACGACTCAGAGCGCTCTGGAGGAACCGGACTCACGCAGCCGTCAACATCCTCGGCCTTTCGTTGGGCATCACCAGCGCGATCATCATTTTTCTCATTCTGAAGTTCGAGTGGAGCTTTGATACCTATCGTACGGACAGTGATCGGATCTATCGCATCGTTACGAGGTTCGATTACGGCGAAAGAACCGGCTACAACTCAGGAGCTACCTATCCGCTGGTCCCCGCTATGCGCAATGATTTTCCCGACATAGAGTATGCATCTCTTGTCGACGGTCAGCAGGCCGTTGTTCGGGTGCCTCGCAGTGATGGAACCTATGAGAAATTTAAGGAAGGGGCGATTGTTTTTGTTGATTCGTCATACTTCGATATCATGGAACAGGAATGGATCGCGGGTGACCAACGCGCATTAACAAGTCCCAATACTGTCGTTCTCGCTCAATCTATAGCAAAGAAATATTTCGGCGATGGAGATCCCATCAATAAGGTCATCAACTACAATCACGAATTTGATGTAACGGTGACAGGTGTGGTTAAAGATCCGCCGATGAATACGGATTATAATTTCACCATCTACATCACCAACAATCTGGGTGCTACCAAACGGGGTTGGGACAACTGGGGCGCTACTGCTTCGAACGTGAATTGCATCGTGAAGCTTCATAAAGGTGTCACGCGTGAACAGCTTGAGGCGAAGATGAAGGGCTGGCACATGAAATATTTCACGGGTAATAACATGGATGATGGTAAAAACAGAACGTATTATCTGCAACCAATGGCCGAGATGCACTTCGACGAGCATTTCTGGAATCCCGGGGGGCGGGTCGTGTCCAAATCTTCATTGTTGACAATTGCACTAATTGGTGCTGTATTACTTCTGACGGCATGTGTGAACTTCATCAACCTTAATACAGTATTGATTATTGATAGATCAAAGGAAGCGGGCGTTCGAAAAGTGATGGGTTCGAGCAGAGCTCAACTGATCAATCAGTTCCTGAGCGAAACTATCATGATTACCCTGATAGCGTTGCTATTGTCTTCCGGATTGGTAGAACTCATGCTTATGCAGTTGTCCCCTCTCCTTGGATATCGCCTCTCTTATCGACCGTTTTCCGACGTTGACACAATGATCTATTTAGCAAGCGTCGTAATACTGGTGACTGTCCTGGCTGGCCTTTATCCGGCGATGAAACTTGCCGGGTTTCAGCCGGCGAAGGCATTAAAGAATAAAATAGGCGGCGATGCACACCGCGGCATGACCCTTAGACGATCGCTGATCGTATTTCAATTGCTTATTTCACAGGTGCTGATCGTCTGCACCATCGTTGCTGTTGAACAGATCAATCACTTCATGAAGCAACCACTTGGATTGAATAGCCATGCCGTTGTTGAATTCCAGATTCCTGAGCGCGGATCGGAGCCTATGCACAAATTGTCTGATCGTTTGTTGGCCATCTCCGGAGTTGAAAACTTCTCAGCCAGCAACACGGGGTCAATAGCCGACGGCCAGTGGTCTGGCGACTATGAGGCTACCGTTAAAGGCAAGTTGATCAAAGACAACGCAGTAGCCAAGCTTGCCGATGTGAACTATCTGGATACCTACGGCATTCAATTGTTGTACGGTGAAAATCTTGTTCCTTCCGACACATGCACCAGGTTCCTGATCAATGAAACGATGGCTAAGGCACTGGGGTATTCAAACCCCGCTGATGCTATTGGTACCCCGATCAGTATGTGGGAACGCAAGGCCGTCGTGACTGGCGTGATCAGGGATTTTAATGCCAATTCGTTGCATGGGAAAATCACGTCTACCATCATTTTTTGTGATGTCGATGCTTATTTCAAGGGTGCTGTACGCCTGAATACAGAAAACATCGCGGAGACACTCAATAAGGTGCAGGCTGTTTGGGAGGATGTTTTCGATACGCACATATATGAATACAAATTTCTCGACGATACGATCAAAGAATTATATAACGCAGAGCGTCGCGTAACGAGGCTGGTTGCCCTTTTTGCGAGCGTTGCAATTTTCATTGGATGCATCGGGCTCTTCGGGTTGATTTCATTTATGGCACGAAGCAGAACGAAAGAAGTGGGCATCAGAAAATCACTGGGCGCATCGGTAGGACAGGTAGTGATGTTATTCTCGAAGGAATTTCTAATTCTCGTGGGCATCTCCTTTGTGTTATCTGTGCCCATTACGTACTACTTCATGAATCAGTGGCTAAGCAACTTTGAGTATAGAATTTCGCTCAATGCTCCAACCTTCCTGATGGGCGTAGTCTTTACTTGCCTCGTCGTATTGCTGACAGTTGGGTTTAGATCGTATAGGGCAGCCGTTGCTAATCCGGTGGATGCACTTCGGGACGAGTAACCGGATATTTGGAATTCAATGTTTTAAACTGCTGCAACGGTAACTTCATTCGATGAAGTCTGGACCTTATAGTGATCTCAATCCGTGCAGCGCCGAACGTTGCGCACGTTTCCTGACGCAACTCATTTTCGCAACTGACAAATGCCAGCCTCGGGTGGCCCAAAGGGTGCTAGTTTGGTGCCATCAAACAAGTACGACCATGACACCCGAAGGATTCACTTATTTTCGAAGCAGATTAACTGCGGGTCGATTGCTGGGCGAACGCCTGACTTCAACCCTCAGGGAGAGGTGATTGTTATCACCGTTTCTGGCAATGGATTTCCGGTTGCAGATAGTGTTGCCAGCATCATGCATGCGGTCACAGTCTATCTTCCCACGCTCAGTATTCCTGATCCGACGGATCCTAAGAAAACAATCGGTGCAGTCAACTTTGGATGTGCCGTGACCGACGATGGTCATGAACTTCCTGGTGATTATGTTTATCGTCAGGTGAACAGGCTTCAGCAGGAACTTAAAAACAATTTCCTGGATCAGTCTGCTGTATTCGCCAAAGTGATATTAAACAACCAGGTTGTCATTGTTAGTGACGTGGTCGACAATCCGGCTCCTATTATCGCAGCAGTTAAACTTGTTAAGAGTTATCAGCCTAAATTGCTGGTGCTCGCAACACCGGTCATTACAGTAGATGCTTACCTGAACTTAAGGCAGGAAGTTGATGAAGTCGTCGCACTGGAAACGGTGTCTGCTCACATGGTCGCTCGCGCCTTTAGCAATGAAGGTTACTTCGAATTCACGGACGAGCCGTCTTAGCTGAATCATCCGGCCGTCCCAAAGCAGCAACACTTTAACGGATTGATGGTGGGTCGGTAACGAACAACACACCCCGTCACAAGGGAATTGCAATCAACGCTCGGGAATACTAGATTGGAGACCGGGCGGCGCTGGTCCGCATCATCAAATGGCCACCTCCATGATTGAACACCGATTACCACTTAGTGAATTCAACACTCACGTTTTTTCCATTCGCAACATTTTTACACGGTTCTCCATGACGATGTTTGTGTTGATAGGTCTCAGTGGCCTGTCGTGCAGAGCACAAATGCGGCCGGTGAATGACAGTGGCATAACTATGCGTAAGCCGACTTCTGATTGGTTGAACATCCCCACGGCAGAAAAGGCCGAAGTTTATGCATCACCTGACGGTAAACAGCTGATCTTATTCAATGGCCTGCTTCGACGGGCATTTGTGTTGAATCCTTCGGTCACCTGCGTCGACTTCCGGAACATGACCAATGGTCAACAGCTATTGAGGGCCGTGAAGCCGGAAGCATATATAACAGTAGATGGAATTGAATACGCGATTGGAGGGCTGAAAGGTCAGCGGGAAAATGCTTACCTGCGCCCTGAATGGCTCGAAGGGATGTCTCCTGTAAGCAGTGACTTCGTGTTCAAAGCATACAGCATCAATACATTGTCTCCTCGGCTGAAGTGGAAGTCTACGACATGGACAGGCAACAAAATGATGCCAACGGGAAAGACATTAACTTTTCAATTCGAGGGAGCGACTGAGAAGGTAAGAGGAGTACAGATCGACTTGCAGTATGAACTTTACGATGGCTTACCATTGGTGGTCAAGTCGCTCAACATTAGAAACACAGGAGGAAGATCTGTTCGTATCGATCGTATTGTCAATGAAGTATTGGCAGTTGTTGAAGAAGAAAGCGCAGTTGAGGGAAACGAAGCAAACATGCGCAAGCAGCATGGCATCTACATTGAAACCAATGTTGCTTACAACAATTCAATGCGTTATGACCTGAGCGATCAGACAACCCACTGGTTAGCCGATACCGCCTATACGTCTCAGGTCAATTATGCATTGAGAACGCCGGCAATGCTGCAGGTGTACCCTCAGCGTGCACCAGGTGTGTTGCTCGCTCCCGGGGAAACCTTACCTTCCGTGAGAACTGCAGAGTTGTTGATTGATACCTATGACCGCGAACGGCGTGGATTGATGATCAGAAGGATGTACAGGGTACTTGCGCCATGGACAACACAGAATCCGATATTTATGCACCTCGTTAGCAAAAATGACGACGAAGTAAAGACCGCTATTGATCAGTGCGCGGCAACAGGTTACGAGGCTTTGATCCTGAGTTTTGGCAGCCATTGCAATATGGAGGATACTTCTGCTTCGAACATCCGGCGCTGGAAACAACTGGCTGACTATGCGCATTCAAAGAAAATACAGATTGGCAGTTATGCGTTGTTCAGCTCACGCCGGATCAGCGATGAAGATGATGTCATTGATCCTGCGACAGGCAAGCCGGGCGGCGCCTACTTTGGCAACGCTCCATGCTTTGGCAGCAAATGGGGACTTGCGTTTCGCGACAAAATAAAGTACTTCATAGCCAATACCACGTTCGACATCTGGGAGAACGATGGACCCTACGCTGGTGATCTCTGCGCTTCAACTAAGCACCCCGGACATCGCGATGTTAACGATTCCCGCTGGAGACAACTGGAGTTGCAGAAAGAGCTTTATCGCTGGTGCAATGAACAGGGTGTCTACATCAACGCACCTGACTGGTATCATCTTGATGGAACCCATAAGAGCGGCCTCGGATATCGTGAGGTGAATTTTTCCCTGCCGCGTGAACAGCAGTTAATTCTTAATCGGCAGAATATCTATGACGGAACCTGGGAGAAAACGCCGTCAATGAGTTGGGGATTTGTACCGCTAACCAAATACCAGGGAGGAGGACCGGAGGCAGTGCTCGAACCACTCGAACAACACCTCGATGCATACAAACAATTAATGATGCAGTACTATGGTGCCGGGATCCAGGCTTGCTACCGCGGACCAAGATTGTATGATACGGAGAAAACGAGACAGACAGTTTCTGAAGTAATATCATGGTATAAAAAATACCGCGATATTTTGAACACGGACCTTATACATCTGCGCCGTGCCGACGGTCGGGACTGGGATGGATGGCTGCACGTTTCCGCGCAGGGAAAAGAACGGGGAATGATCTTCTTGTTTAATCCACTGCAACAGCCGATCACCAGGCATATCGTTGTACCTCTATACTACACGGGATTAACCGATAAAGTGAAATTGCGTGTAGGAGAAGGAGCACCAGCCTCATACACCTTGAACAGGTCATACGAGATCGGGATCGATGTTACGCTGCAACCGGGCACCACCTGGTGGGCAATCGTCACGCCCTGAAATGAATTGCCGGCGATCCTTGCTACTTCAGTACGAATAGACGTAGATTGGTGTATGGTAATTGTTTGCCATCCTAACCTGCCTTTATGAAGACGATACACCTCAGCATCAACTTAGTTCGATGCATCCTGTTCGGACTAGCATCCATATTGTCCTTGCCTCTGCGTGCTCAGGAGAAGCATCTGCCCATCATCGATGTTCATGTTCATATGATGAAAGTTAATCCAGCTTTTGCCAGCGACATGTGTCCCTGGTTTCTGAGGAATATGCCCGGTGGTGATCCAACATTACCACCACCGTCATTCCTGAATACAGATTGTGCAGAGCCATTGAAAGCAGCAAAGTCTGATCAGGAAATGCACGATGCCCTGGTAGCAACGATGAAGAAATTGAATATGACGTTCGTTACTTACGGCGACCCTGGCCTCATCAGAAAACTTCAAAGGGCCGTTCCAGGTCGCGTAATTCCGGGAATAGGCGTGAGTAATCCGAAGGACATGACGGTTAAAGCTTTTCAGGATTCGCTATCCTCCGGCTTCTATAAGGTAATGGGAGAGGTGGCCCCACAATATCAGGGCTTATCTCCAAGCGATATGTCGCTTGATGAATACTTCGCGGTAGCCGAGAAGCTGAATATACCTGTAGGAATTCACATGGGAACGGGAGGCAACGGCATGGCTAACATTACCTCCCCGAAGTACAGAGCATCACTTGGAAATCCATTCCTACTCGAAGACATGCTCGCACGTCATCCCAAACTGAAGATCTGGGTGATGCACGCCGGCTATCCGATGATCGATGAAATGATTGCTTTGATGGGAGCGCACGCTTACGTGTACGTCGACCTGGCCGGCTTTATCTGGAGCTATCCTCAGGCTGAAATTCATGCATATTTAAATCGCCTGGTACAGGCTGGATTTGGAAAACGCATTATGTACGGCACTGACCTCCTGGTTTGGCCAAAACTGATTGAGACTTCCATCGGTGTAATTGAAAACGCCGACTACCTTTCGTTTGACCAAAAGCGGGACATTCTCTTTAACAATGCCGTGAGATTCTTCCGCCTTGATGAAAGCAAGTTTAAGTAGAAGTGAAGAAGCTGATGGCAGACCTGCCACTTCGCTCTTCTGTGCTATTCGCTGATCACGCCCATTGATCCGAATTTCTCGATTCGTTGTTCGATTCTTTTTTCGGGTTTGATCTTCTGCAATTCTCGTGCTGCAGTGATGATAGCGTTACGTACTTCGGCAATCATCCCTTGCATATCCGTGTGAGCACCTCCAAGAGGTTCTTTAATGATGCCGTCAATGAGACGAAGTGATTGCATATCCTTGGCGGTAAGTTTAAGCAGCTCAGCAGCCTGCTCTTTAAAATCCCAGCTGCGCCAAAGTATCGTAGAGCAGTTCTCAGGCGAGATAACAGAATACCAACTGTTCTCCAGCATCAGTACTTTATCACCGATAGCAATTCCCAACGCTCCGCCTGAAGCACCCTCGCCGATCACTATGCAGATCACAGGGACCTTCAGCGTAAACATTTCCTGAATATTGCGGGCGATCGCTTCACCCTGACCACGCTCTTCAGCCTCGAGTCCAGGATATGCACCCGGAGTATCAATGAACGTTACAATTGGCTTATTGAATTTTTCGGCGAGCTTCATCAACCGGAGTGCCTTTCGATAGCCCTCCGGATTGGCCATTCCGAAATTCCGAAACTGTCGTTGCTTAGTATTTCTTCCCTTTTGTTGACCAATCAACATGTAGGTCTGTCCATCGATGGTCCCAAAGCCACCAACCATAGCAGGATCGTCGCGCACAGTGCGATCACCGTGAAGCTCGATAAAGTCGGACGTTAAACCGTAGATGTAGTCTAATGTATACGGACGGTTTGGATGACGCGACAGTTGAACGCGTTGCCATCCCGTCAGATTTTCAAAAGTCTCCTTCTTTAGAGTCTGGATCTTTTTCTCAAGTACAGAAATGGAATCTCTTACTTGTGAATCACTGTCAAGAGCCAGGTGTTTCATTTGTTCGAGTTTCGCTTCGAGATCGGCGATTGGCTTTTCAAAATCCAGCTGCATATATACTTAAGTTCTGGCCGCAAATTATTAAGAAATACCAATTATCCTCACACAGGCTACAATGTTGCCATATCGATCACAAATCGATAGCGCACGTCACCCTTCAGCATTCGTTCATAAGCGGCGTTGATATTCTTGATGTCAATCATCTCGATGTCCGAGACAATGTTATGTGCCGCACAAAAGTCGAGCATTTCTTGAGTCTCGGGTAAACCTCCGATCCCAGATCCGGCAATACTCTTACGACCGCCCATGAGCGCAAATGCGCTAACTGCAGACGGGGTCGGTGGCGCACCTACACAAATGTGAACACCGTCAGTCTTTAAAAGCTTGAGATATTGATTGTAATCATGCTCTGCTGATACTGTGTCGAGAATAAAGTCGAACGAACCTCTGGCCGCCTTAAACTGTGCGGGATCTTTGGTGACCACGAACTTATGAGCTCCAAGCTTTCTCGCATCTGCTTCTTTCGAAGGCGAAGTACTGAGCACGGTTACTTCGGCACCGAACGCAACTCCGAATTTCACGCCCATATGTCCGAGCCCGCCAAGTCCAAGAACTGCAAGCTTGTGACCCTTACCGACTTTCCAGTGACGCAGTGGCGAATAAGTTGTAATGCCAGCGCACAATAGGGGAGCCGTTGCTGCCAGGTCGAGAGAAGCCGGTACTCTCAACACGAAATCTTCATGAACAACAATCGTTTTTGAATAGCCACCGTAAGTTGGTGTCTTGCGATCCTGTTCATATCCGTTGTAAGTTGGAGACCCACCTACCAGGCAGTATTGCTCTAGTCCACGCTTGCAATTTTCACAGGTCCTGCACGAGTCAACAAGACATCCGGTGGCTGCAAGATCTCCTTTCTTGAACTTCTTCACCTGACTACCTACAGCAGCAACGCGACCAACAATCTCGTGCCCGGGAACCATAGGGAAAATAGAGCCACCCCATTCGTCTCTGATCTGGTGAAGGTCTGAATGACACACACCACAAAAGTCAATGTCGAACTGAACATCATACGGTCCGACGTCGCGACGATGAAAATTCCAGGGCGCTAGCGGAGTCTCCTTGGTCTGTGCAGCGTATCCTTTAGTTGGTATCATGGTTATTTAGGTTTATTGATGGATAACCCAACAGCACTGAATAAAGTTTACCCGGCCATCTTCTATATCGGGAAAATCTTATAGATGGTATTCAGCAATGCTGGCAAGTTATTTTGTTAATGAAATCTTAATTCTGGATTTTGGTTGGAGCTAATTCTGTTCGAAGTTAGCCCTGGCCTTTCCGTTGTCTGTAGCTTTCACCGGCCGAAGACGGATCTTTAGAATTGTACCCTGGGGTCTCAGAGTGGAATGATATACTTCATCTCCATTCCAGAAACGCTGGCGAACCCATTGATTATGCCCGTCATAATAGCCTTCTTCAACACTGATCAATTCCGCATTTGTGAAGCCTGATCCGTACGTGGGTCTGAATCGGAATTTCGCGTCGAACCCTATCAGAAGGAATTCATTCGCACTGAGTTGTCCAATCAGGGCGCGACCACTTTGACGTCCTTTTTCTTTGTAACGGGGATATCCATATTCAAAAAGGACATCATATCCTTCGAAGTGAACAAGCTGTTCCATCAGCCCTTGTTCTTCTCCGACAGCTTTTAACTTTTGTTGACCTTGCAGAGCAATGACCTGGTCAGTCACCTTAGACAATAAGGCGTAGTTTGCTGCAATGTCATCGAAGCGCTCATCGAGTCTGGCAAAGTTACGCTTGTCATTGGGATCGGCATGAAAAGGATCAACACCATAAACTGCCGCACCTTTTGCATGGTGATTACCTATTGCATAGAAGTGATATCGTGCAAAGGCCACGCCATTACCAGTCTCCGGAATCATGAGGAGGTTATCCTTTCGCTTATACAGCTCACAGGATTCGTTGAAAATATCGGGGTTGCCGAAGTATAGATCAGGTGCGAGAAATGCGAGATCAGGAGCTGCAAACTTCCAAAGATCAAGCATGTTTGACGTAGGACCACCACTTGGATACTCACCAGGACGATGAAAGTAATTTTCTCTGGTCCATGCGTTGGCGTACATAGGCAGATTGTGAATCGCTTTGCCGGCCCTGGCAACTTCATTGATGTATGTAGCGAAATACCAGCAGTTGAATGCTTCAGCGGCGTCAATGCCAAAAACTTGTTCCCACGTTCCTGTTGACTTGTTCAGGGCCTTCACAAGAGCCGCCGGTACTTCTTGCGCATAGAGTTTATTGGCAGCAGGAGAGTAGTCGCGATTAGTGCCCAGTGACCCAGCCTCATTCTGAACCTGAACCATAATGACAGTTTTGCCACCTGGATCCAACGTTCGAACCCGCTTCATCACTTCAACAAATGCGCGTTTGTCAGCATCGCGGTTTGCGGTGTTTACAGGGGACAGAATAAGTAACTCATCGCCACCAGCTCCATTCATCCGTGGATACTTTGCCGGATCTTCCAATAGCCACGCTGGAGCGTAAGAAGAGGTTCCATTCTTCCATGAAGCAAACCACAAGAGCACAAGTTTGATGTGCTCTTGTTGAGCATGCTGTATAAGATCGTCAAGTTCCTTAAAGTTAAACTGCCCTGGTTGAGGCTCGATGTTTTGCCAATAGATGGGTACTTCCAACGTATTAGCATTAAGCGATCGCAGTTGTGACCAGAATTGATCTGTGATGTAAGGCCATCCGCTGCTATTCCAAAGTTGGGCACCAAGCATCAGAAAAGGCTTGCCGTCGACGATCAAATTATGATTGCCATTTTCGCTAATAACCTTTGGTAACTTGTAGACTTTTGCTCCGCGGATTTTTGTCCGTAAGCGCATATGGTAACGAGACAACAAAGAAGAATAGATATTCGAATAGTCATGTTTACGGGCAATCCTGCTTTTGATTTATGTGGAGACCGTGCGCAGCTACATGGTGTCACGCCAGGTATTTCTCCAGGTTCTTTTTGAAGAACGTCGCACTCTTGGTTATACTATCCATTGGGTTGATGGCAAAATTCCCGCCCTGTTCAATGTAGTAGTACTGCATCCCGGAGCGTGAGGCATCGGGAAGTATTTTGGTGTAGTCAATCGACCCATTGCCCATCTCGGTATAGTCGCGGGATACTTTGTCCATATCCTTCACATGCCACATGACGAATCGACCGGGCTGGAGACTGAATAGTTCTGCAGGGCTGCGCTTGGAAGAATGCATCACCCAATAAAGATCGATTTGCAGCTTGACCAGCCTGGGATCAGTTTCTTTCATAATGATGTCATACCCGATCTGACCGTTGTGATCGATAAATTCGAAGTCGTGATTGTGATATGCAAAGCCAAGTCCCGCTTTGTTAACTTGTTCGCCTATTGCGTTTAGCTTGCCCGTTAGTTCCTTGAATTTTTCTATTGAGCGCGACGAAGGGTCCAGCCAGGGCCAGGTGATATATTTTTGTCCGAGTGCGCTCGCCCCTTCGATGCAGCGGTCTACAAAACGCTTCATGTCGTCCGCGGGTTCAGCAAAGTGTTTGGCAAAGTCGTAGTGACCGCTCGTGGTGGTAAGTTGGCTATCGGCCAGGGCTTGCTTGAAATCCGGAATTGACATCCCATAATATGTCCTTTTATCAGGATCGTAACCATAGGTCTCCGTATCCTGATAACCAATAGCAGACACGCGTTTAAGGGTGCCTGGTACATCGCGGCCGATGATTGAATTGATGGTGAACAATTGCAGTCCCATCTTATATTGCGAAGCGTGTGGTCGTGGAGTTGCTTTCATTATTGCAGGTAGACAAACAGCGGAAAGAGTGGCTGGCAGTTGAGGCGATAAATTGACGTCGTGTAACGCCATCGGTATTGATCATATTCCCCGCAATTACCGGGGCCGGATGTTTGCTCATATTTCGTGGTATACTTTTGAACTAAGGTATACAATAATTCTGCTTTACTGGAACTACATTTACACGACCGTGTTAATAGTTAGAATAATGATTATCAGCTGATTTATGTCAATATCCAGGGAGTCGGATTTTAAAGGAATGGCGGGCGTGAGTCATGCCGTTGCGCATACGTTGAAAGAAATGCAGGCGCGTGCTGTGCCTGGCATCACAACAAAGGAACTGGATGACCTTGGCGATGCCATACTTAAATCCTTTGGCGCACGGTCTGCACCGAGGCTCACGTACAACTTTCCGGGCGCTACCTGTATCAGCGTGAATGAAGCATTTTGTCACGGCATTCCTTCATCAAATACTGTATTAAAACAAGGCGACCTCGTGAACATTGATGTGTCGGCCGAACTGGACGGCTATTGGTCTGACAACGGAGCTTCGTTTGTTATCGGTAACGATGTGAATAAACATCAGTCGCTGGTAGATGCTTCGAAACTCATTCTCGTCGCGGCGATCGATCAAATCAAAGGTGGAGTTAAAATTGCTGAGCTCGGAGGTTGGATTGAACACCGGGCGAAGCAATTCGGTTTTAAGGTTATACGCAATCTCACCGGGCATGGAGTCGGAAGAAGTCTGCACGAGCATCCATCATACATAGCCAACTATCGCGATTCCAGCAACGCTCAGCGCTTTACAAAAAATTCTGTTGTTGCTATTGAGACTTTTATTGCCACCACTTCATCCATGGCAGTTACCGCTGGCGATGGTTGGACTTTGGTTGGTAACCGCGGCGGATTCATGGCACAGCATGAGCATACTATCGTGGTCACTGACGGAAAGCCTATAATCCTGACTGCTGATAATGGGATAAGCTGAGAACCTGACAAATATCAGATCTTTGACAGGTTAATTGTCATAAGAATACCACCGGAATCAAGCTAGTTTCGGTGAGCGGCAAATAGCCGTTCTTTATGTATAGTCAGCTCGTACTGGTTGCCGGTTTCAGTATCCTGGTTACCCTGATGTTTTCAGTAATTGCATGCATACTAAGCTATCGGCATTTCAGAAAGTTGTTCAAAAGCGATGTTAGGATATTGCTGCAGAACAATCCATGCGATCATATTGACCTGTTAACGGAATCCGATCTTGTTGATGTTCCCGAAATAGTCAGGATGTATATCCGCCAGTCCGGTGCCGTTAACAAACCAAAAATTGTAAACTTCAGAGTCGCGTTGAAGGGTTCTCTTCGTCAGAGTGAGGAATTACCGTGGATGAGTTTTTCATCGAAGCAGTATAATGGAGTGGTCGTTCCGGCACGGTTGTTTTTTATGGAAGCTATCATGAAGCGGCTCCCTGTAGCAGGATATCACCGTTATATGAATGGGTCTGCGTCCATGGACATCCGGTTGCTTTCGCTGGTCCGTGTTCAGCACTCCGATGGCCCGCTCATGAACACGGCCGAGACCGTTACGATGTTCAACGACATGTGTGTCATGGCTCCCGGTACTCTCATTGACAAACGTATAAGCTGGATAGGTGTTTACGATCAAAGCGTAACGGCGACATTTAGCAATGGAGGCGTGACAATCTCGGCCGACCTGCACTTTAACAGAAGTGGTGAGCTTGTCGAATTTATTTCCCACGACAGATACGCTCTTCAGCGTGATGGCTCGATGCAACGGTATCCCTGGTTGACGCCGTTAACTCACTATCATGACTTTAACGGGATCAGAATTGCTTCACAGGCGGAAGCGATTTTGAAATACCCCGCAGGCGACTTTTGCTATGGAAAGTTCAATGTAGACAATGTTAGCTACAATGTATAGCCTCTCGAACCTTGTTAATAATGAAGCTCTTCGATCACACGCTCCAGTGACTTACCATGCGTGGTAAGTGTATATTCAACTGTCGGCGGAAAGCTATCGTAAACATCGCGTGATATTAACTTATTCCCTTCCAGAAGTTTACGCTCTTCTGAGAGCGTCTTATCGGTAATGCTACCGACCTCACGGGATATCTGTTTGAAGCGCTTTGGCCCAGTCGTTATCTCCATTACCGCTCTGGGTGTGGGATTGTTAATGATCTGCGCGATCATCTTCCATGTGAGTCGTGGCGAGGCTAACGCTATTGTCGTCAATCTCGTGTTTCTTGTTCTCGCTGCGATCGTTTGGTGGTACCGGCGGAAGTAATCGCCAGGTATAATCATACACCATGGTTCGCTGGAACTTGTCTAGGGATGCACCGTGAAGTTAGCAGTGCTTGAAGCTGATGTGTAACCAAAGGACATCGGCTGTGATGCAGTAATGATCGCCGTTCCAGCTCCCATGATCGTGATGACGTTGCCTCCAATCTTGGCTACCTGTTCGTTGGACGATGTATACGTTATGGGTGACGGATTCAACGTAGTGGGAGCCGTTATTGCAAATGGTGAATCACCAACGTTCTTGTCTGGAACTGTAAACGACGACATCTGAGAATTTTGCAGTGCGTTCACCGTGGCAACTGCAGAGTATTCACTGCTATTACCTCTTTCATCAACCAATGTCATTTGATAACTGTAGGTCGCCTCTGCAGTGATGGCATTATCCGTGTAAGACAACGTGCCCTGAGGTACAGTTGTGAGCTGTTCGTAAGGCGACGTGTTAACTGCACGCAAAATGCGGTAGTTTCCTCCGGCTGTGGTGGTATCCTTCCATGAAATAACGGCTGACGTCTCAGACATCCGTACAGCCTTTATGCTGTACGGAGTGGCAGGCAGCGAAAATTCTCCATCATCATCACAGGACAAGACCCCAACTAATAGCAGCAAGCATACCCAGTTCTTCATGGGGCGAAGATACAATCCATTCGTCAAATCGCCATGCCGTCAGCCACCGCCCGAAAGAAGCTAGGCACTCAGTGGATACCGCGATTGACTCAATGCCTCTCGGCTTCAGTTGGGATTTGAAGTAGGTTAGTCATGCGTTTCACCCTAAGGGAACTAAACCAATGTTTTAGCTATCATTCAATCAAACCATACCGATCATGAAGAACGTTCACATGAAGATGCCCGCCCCGAGCATTATCGGAGTTGTTGGCACAATTATCCTGCTCTTTGCTTGTTCGGATGAGCAAATTACACCCCGGCAAAATGAATCTGCGTATGGGAACGAGCTTCGTTCTCAATCCGGAAACTTCGATCGTATGTTTCAGGGCTTCGAACGAGATTGTAAACAAGATGGACCAAATTATAATCTCAACGTCTGGATCATGGGCGATAAGCACGGCGAACTTGGATTTATCGCTTTTCGTCAGAAAGTAGGA
>JASGJX010000049.1:0-260073 GCA_049840655.1 Chryseolinea sp. | reverse complement strand
CATCTAGGAGGTTAATAGGGAAACACGATAGAATCCGAACAGCACCTGGTGGTGCTGCCCCATACTCGGCTGCTTACCGGATTACCGCCATCGAGATAATGCTGCAACAACCGATGAACCATCATGTCCGGATAGCGTCGGATCGGAGAGGTAAAGTGCGAATAGTGATCAAAGGCAAGTCCGAAGTGACCTTTAGCATCAGTCGTGTACTTCGCCTTAGCCATGGTACGAATAGCAAGCTGTTCCAGGATATTCTGCTCGGGCTTTCCTTCAATTTCCGTCATCAACTTATTCAGCGAGCTGGAAATAGAATTTTCGTCAACAGTCATCTTGTGACCAAACTGCTTAGCGAATACCGAGAAGTCTTTTACCTTTTCAGGATCTGGGAAGTCGTGCGTTCTATAAACAAACGTGTTCTTCTCCTTTCCCTTCTTAATGTTGTATACAAAGGTTGCTACCTGTTTGTTTGCCAATAGCATGTACTCCTCGATAAGCTTGTGCGCGTCCTTGCGCACCTTTGGAATGACTGCGAGTGGTTTTCCCTGTGCATCCAGTTTGAATTTCACTTCCGTTGTTTCGAAATTCACGGCACCCTTCCTGAATCTATCTTTTCGGAATTTCTTCGCGATGTCGTTCAGGATTCTAAGCTCTTCGGCAAGCACACCTTCGCCGGACTCAATCACCACCTGCGCTTCTTCGTAAGTAAAACGTTTCACAGAGTGAATGATCGTTCTGCCAAACCACTCGTTCTTTATTTTAGCATGTTCATCAATCTCGAATACAGCAGCGAACGTAAGCTTATCTTCATTGGGACGAAGTGAACAAAGCTCGTTCGATAGTCTTTCCGGCAACATGGGAATGGTGCGATCAACGAGATACACCGAAGTGGCCCGATCGTATGCCTCGCGTTCAACGGGCGTGTTGGGCAACACGTAATGTGTTACGTCAGCAATGTGAACTCCGATCTCATAGTTTCCATTTTCAAGTCTCCTGAATGAGATAGCGTCATCAAAATCTTTTGCGTCTTCCGGATCGATGGTAAACGTCGTTGTGGTTCGGAAGTCGCGACGACGGCCGATTTCCTCTTCGGTGATTCCTTCTGGTATTTTTGCAGATGCAGCAGCAACATCCTCGGGAAATCTGAATGGAAGATCGAACTCAGCCATAATCGAATGGATCTCTGCTTCGTTCTCTCCTGCTCTGCCGAGTACTTCGACGATCTTAGCTTCGGGTTTCTTATCAGGCGTTGACCACGCAGTTACTTCAATGATAACTTTGTCGCCGGTCTTCGCGTTGTTGATGTTCTCGGGATACACAAAGAAATCGGTGTGCATCTTACGATAGTCCGGCACGACGAATGCAAAGTTCTTCGACACCTCTACCTTACCGACAAATCGTTCACGATTCCGCTTAAGCACTTTTGTTACTCGTCCTTCTTCGTGTTCACCGTGGCGACCTGGAAGAAGTTTAAGGCTTACCGTATCACCATCGACGGCTGATCCCAGGTCGTTGCCTTTAACATAGATGTCAGCACGTTCTTCTCCAATGCGTATGTATGCAAATCGCGAACTCACATGATCAACAACACCGGTTAACTCCTGCTCGCCACGAGTGCTTCGATAGCTTCCGCTGCTTGTTTGTGAGATGCGTCCTTCATCGTACAACGTATCCAATACCTGTCCGGCAACCTTGATATCGTCCTTTTTCTTGAGGCCTATCTTTTGTACCACTTGCTTGAATGAATAGGCCTTTCCGTTCCCGGCATCCAACAGCGCCAGTATGGATGTCTGAAAATCAGGTCTCCGGTTAGCTGGCTTTTTATTCTTTAATTCTTTTCTTTTTTTACTCATATAAAATCTTCTGTGAAGCATCAACGCTTCTATTAATGGTGGAGACTACGCTCCACGCTCGTTCGGCGTTTAAACGTGCCGTTGCGCTGCAACTCATTCATCAGAGCGAGACCTCGTTCCGAACCTATGGGAACGAGCTGGCATTCGATGAACCTAGTTGCGAAGTTAGTTAAATCGGTGCTGATAATTGACGTCAGGCCATGAGGACTGTCAATTCTGAATTGAGACGGATGACCTTTAACTTCAGGAACAGTTTGGCAAGAACCACAACATCACGCTGACAATACTCTTTGATGCGGTCCAGATCACCAGAATCATAATAGACGGCATTTACCTGACTGCCGTCCATGTCGGTCTTGCTTGTCGGAATGTCAAAGATGGCTGCCAACAGGTCGAGCGATGTATAGTGTTTGAAGTCTCCGAACTTCCACATTTCCATCGTGTCGAGGTGCGGTATATCCCACGGCTTCCTGCCAGCGATGTTTAGTGCAGCAGGAAGACTAATGTCGTTTATCAGCATGCGCCTGCACAGATATGGAAAGTCGAACTCTTTACCATTGTGTGCACAAAGCTTCAGTGAGTTCGGATCAAGTTTTTCGACCATGTTCTTGAAAGTGATCAATAGTTCCTTCTCGTTGTGGCCTGCGTAAACTTTTGTCCTCAGCACAGGTTCGCCTGACTCTGAATCGACGAATCGCGCGACAGCAATGCAGATGATTTTTCCAAACTCCGCGTGAATACCTGCGCGATCTTTAAAGAGCGCTTCGTCAGTTGCATTATCGTTGCGTCTCAGGAAGTTTGCCTTCCGCGCCCATTGTGCTTTCAGTCGCTCGCTGAGGTTGTCAAACTCCGCTTCGCAGGCAACTGTTTCAATGTCGAGAAATAATATGTCGCGCAAATCCTGAATCATGATCACTAACCTAAATAAAATAAACTACGAGTGCAGCACTCCGTCCATCTCCAGCTCCTTGATAAACGAAATGTTTTCCTCACAAATGGAGTCAGGAACAAACACAAATCGCTTGTCGAATATCTGGGTCCCCACGTAGTAGCTCAGCCAGTATTCATTGTTCAGATGAAACACGGCGGGATCAATAGGTTCAATCAACGTCGTGCTCATCGGCGGGATAGTCTCCAGGAAATGCCTCAATATAGAAGTACGTTGAGGTTCTCCGTCCTTTTCACCATAACCCTTGCTGGACACCAGTGTGTTTTCGAGCGGGTGGTCGTTGTTGTTGATCAGGAAGACCTTCCACTCGTCCTGCTGAGCAAGATACTTGTTCCTTGCGACAGCTAGTGTCACATTTTTTACTTCGGGAATGTTGATATCGCGAATCATAGTCGATTCTTCTGTTTAAATGTTGAGTTTGGATGATGTCTGTCTGAGATCAGGCTCTCCTTCCGATTTCCATTCATCAATCAAATCAAACTGCGTTCCGAAGTTATCAGCTCCAGTCCGAATACCTCTTCGAAATTACGCCTCAATATAGCCGAAACATCTTCCATTGGAATGACATTGCCAGTTTCCCGCTGCAAGGAAGTTACGGCCTTGTCGGTGATGCCACAAGGAATTATGTGGCCGAAGTAAGAGAGATCAGTGTTCACGTTCAAGGCAAAGCCATGCATCGTGACCCATCTGCTTGCCCGCACTCCGAAGGCGCAGATCTTTCGCGTTGTTCTTTCATTTTCATGATCGACCCAAACGCCGGTGAGACCTTTGATCCGACCAGCCTTAACGCCATAAACACCGACCGTTCTGATGATAATCTCCTCAAGTGCACGCATGTACTTATGAATGTCTGTGAAGAAATTATCGAGATCAAATATTGGATACCCAACAATCTGACCGGGGCCATGATAGGTGATGTCGCCTCCCCTGTTGATGTGATAGTATGTTGCCTGGATCGCGGTGAGCTCATTGTCCTTCAGCAACAAATTCGACTCTTTTCCAGACTTGCCCAGCGTGTAAACATGGGGATGCTCGCAGAACAGGAGGTGGTTGTCCGTTATTTGCTGTTCTTCGGCCGTAAGATTTCTGTTGCGCGTTTTAATCTCCAGTGTTTTTTCGAAGAGAGAAGTCTGATAGTCCCAGGCGTCGCTGTATGCTATGGTTCCCAGGTCGTGAAAGCGGGCGGTCTTGTTCTGAATTGGATTCAACTGAAAAAATTATCTGCCATCGCCCTGGCTGTTGGGAGATGCATTCGGTTATGTCACAAAGATCTCTATTTCCTGCGACATACACATTAACCGTTTAACAAAGCTGAGGCTGAGTTAGTTCCAGCGCTCATGAGGGTATTTCATGGGGGTCGCTATTGCAAAGAGGTAGGGTTGTCTACCTGCTTCCGAGGCAAGCTACCATGGTGAACCTGTCTGTTACAGCTGCCAATGTTACCGCGATGCCAAACCCATAGTGCCCTTCGATCTGTGGTCGATTACTATCAGACTGCTTCTCTGACAACAATTTTGTTGGCAAAAGATGGTTCGGATTTCCGTACGCCCTGGATACGTCGATCAATGAATTTATGAGTTGATTTGATTCAGTAAATCGAACGTCTCATCTATCGTTAACCACAATCAACGTCATGAACATTGAATACGAAATCTTACACCTTATCTATTTAAGCGACGGTGAGTTGGACTACCACCACATCGAGGCTTATTTGACGGATTATAACTTTCATTCAGAAGTACACATCCTTGAGAAAATTCTTGACGACATGAAGAAGGGGGGGCTTCTTACTGTGAATATATTTTTTGGAGACCCGCTTTATAAGATAACCGCTCTGGGTGAAGAGTACATGCGTTCCGTCGGGAGGTTTGCCGAGCCAGAATAGCTGATGGCATTACGATGCGCCATCGAATCGGCCGCATCGACCTTTAATCATCGTGTTGGTAAAGTTTGTGTGAGACAATACATTTTGTCAAAAGAACTTATCATCATGTTTCTACGCGATTTGCATGTACTACTAGCTGACAGTTGACTGCACGTTCCAGAAGTTAATGCACGTTCCACAGGTTAATGCTTGTTCCATAAGTCAATGCACATTAAGCAAGTTAGTGGACGTTCCACAAGTTAATAGGTGACTGCATGTTCCATCCGCAGGTTATGATGTTGTTTGAAGGGCAACAAGTATGAGTGACCATAATAATACTGGTGCCAGAGGCGAAGAACTTGCCGTCGATTACCTCGAGAGGGACGGTTATGAAATTCTGCGTCGGAATTTTAAGTATGGACGTTACGAGATAGACATCATTGCCGTGCGCGACGACTGGTTGTTGTTTATAGAAGTGAAGACGAGGTCGAACCTCGACTATGGAACGCCGGAAGAATTCGTTTTAGCTGGTCAGTCGACACGCATCATGCGTGCCGCGGAAGAATTTATCTTAACCACCAACTGGCAAGGACATGTTCGCTTTGATATCATCTCTGTTGTGATAGGTGATCGGATAGAGATTACTCACTTTGAAGATGCCATTAACTAAATTCAGCTAGCAATAAAATAAGGCACGATTTTTGTGATTGTCGTGCAGCCGTTATTGCAACCGTGCTATCTGACAGGAGTTTATTAGAGTTAAAACTCGTTTTTTAGGCTGTTTTCGCCATATTTAACTCCGCAAACCCGTTTTCCAGCCCAATTTCACAATATTTAACGATTTTCGATAGAGGACGGATAGAGGACGGATAGAGGTCCGGTAGAGCAATTAGCCACAGTCCTTAATAGAAGCAAGCAGAAAGCAGACACCGAGCAACCAAAGTCGGAGATAACGGATCCCTGGCGCGAGACGAGGTCATCAGTGCGCCTCCAGCCAGTTCTTTCCAACACCCACTTCAACTTCCATCGGCACTTCAAGATTAACCGCGTGCTTCATGAGTTTGATCACGTTCGGTTTTACGATGTCCAATTCATCTTTATGAATGTCAAACACGAGTTCATCGTGAACCTGCATGATCATACGTGACTTCAGCTTTTCTTTGGCAAACCATCGATGAATGTTTACCATGGCAATCTTGATGATATCAGCGGCGCTTCCCTGAATGGGTGCATTGATGGCGTTTCGCTCAGCGAAGCCGCGCGTAGTCATGTTGCGTGAGTTGATGTCACGAAGATAGCGGCGACGACCAAGCAGCGTTTCCACAAACTCCTTCTCGCGGGCTGTGTTAATGGCATCGTCCATGTATCGCTTGATCGCAGCGAACTCCGTAAAATATGATTGAATGGTCTCGGCGGCTTCCGAGCGGGAGATTCCAAGATTCTGAGAGAGTCCAAAGGCCGTACTACCATAGAGGATACCGAAGTTAACTTCCTTCGCTTTTCTACGCATGTCGGGAGTAACTTTGTCGAGGTCGACCTTAAAAACTTTCGCTGCTGTTGTTGTATGGATGTCGCGTTTGTTCCGGAATGCGTCGATCATCGTTGTGTCGTTGGCGAACGATGCGGCTATACGCAATTCAATTTGTGAGTAGTCGGCCGACATCAGCAAATAATCCGGACGTGGGACGAATGCCATGCGGATCTGCCTTCCTTTGGCAGTGCGTATCGGAATATTCTGAAGGTTCGGGTTGTTTGAGCTTAGCCTTCCCGTTACCGCTAATGCCTGGCGATAGTCCGTATGTACGCGACCGTCGGCGCGGCTGATCATTTTCGGGAGCGCATCAACGTATGTAGATCGCAATTTATCGTACTCACGATAGTCTAATATCTTTTTCGCGATCTCATGTTTGGGAGCGAGGGTGCTCAGGATATCTTCACCAGTGGCATACTGACCTGTTCGGGTCTTTTTGGGTTTCTCCATGAGCTGCATGCGATCGAAGAGCACTTCGCCAAGTTGTTTCGGAGAACCGATGTTAAATTCTGTTCCTGCCAGTTCGTAAATATCCCGTTGAACGCGTTCGGTCTCTTTTTTCAGCTCCTCGGACAGCGATGTGAGCGCGGTAGTGTCGATCTTCACGCCTTCGTATTCCATTGCCGCAAGTACGGCTACCAAAGGCATCTCGGTGTCGCTCATTAGCTTCACGTGACGGCGCATCTCAAGTTCTGTCTGCAACGTCTTCCTCAGCTGCATGACAATGTCGGCCCGTTCGCACATGCGAATTGCAATGGGGACGCCACCTGCTGCAAGTGTATAGTTGAGATACATGCTGCTCAGTACTGCGAGATCGTGGGAAGCCTCTGGTTCAATCAGATAATGCGCCAGCATCGGATCAAACAACGGACCGGCTACTGTGATATCAAACTTACGAAGGGCAAGCAGCGCGGCTTTAATATTGTGCCCCATTTTCTCGATCTTGTCATTTTCCAGGATCGGCTTAAGCGGCTGAAGGAGTTCTTTTGCCGACTGTGCATCAGGCAACTCAACATAAAACGCCTCCTCCGGTCTGCACGAGAACGCAAGCCCGGTCAGTTTGAAATCAAAGTTAGCAACCTCGTCGGTGATTGATTCGATAGCAAATGCGGTCTGGTCTTTCAGTTTCTCTGCTAGCGATGCAACCTGGGATACATTCTGAAGCGTTGTGTACTGAACTGAACCGGCAGCATAAGTACGTTGTGTTCCATCACCTGCAGCCGGTGCCTGTGCTTCCCCGAACATGGAGAGCTGTGCATGCTGAGGAGCGCGCACAACTTCATTAACAGGAGCAACTTCGCCAAACGCGCGTGCAGATATTGCTTTAAACTCCAATTCATTGAAGATAGGCTTCAATACATCGGCATTCGGCCCTGTGTACTTCAGCTGCTCTTCATCGAATGCGATGGGTACATCGGTTATGATGCGCGCCAGTTTTTTAGAGAGGATGGCCTGATCACCGAACTGCGTTACCAGTTCTTTCTGTTTTCCCTTTAAAGAAGCGGAATTAGCCACGATGTTCTCAACCGTGCCGTATTGTTTTAACAATGCTGCTGCGGTCTTTGGACCGAATCCCGGGATACCTGGAATGTTATCCGACGTGTCGCCCTGCAGTCCGAGCATGTCGACAACCTGGTCAACATTTTCGATGTCCCACTTTTCACAAACTTCCTTTGGACCCAGCACATCGACGGCGTTGCCCATATAGGCCGGCTTGTATAAGAACACGCATTCGTTGACAAGTTGACCGAAGTCTTTGTCGGGAGTCATCATAAAAACTTCGAAGCCATTCTTGCAGGCCTGCGAAGCGATGGTTCCGATGATATCATCGGCTTCATAGCCATCCATTTCGAGAATGGGAATATTGAAACCGCGGATAATATCCTTGCAAATAGGAATGCCATAACGAATGTCCTCGGGGGTTTCCTGGCGCGTGGCTTTGTATTCCTTGAATATTTCGTCGCGGAAAGTTTTCGCGAGCGTATCGAACGCAACGGCTATGTGCGTTGGTCTTTGCTTTTGCAAAACCTCAAGTAGCGTGTTCGTGAACCCAAATGGCACTGATGTATTGATACCTTTGGAATTAATCCGCGGGGTCTTAGTAAAAGCGAAATGCGCGCGATAAATCAGCGCGTAAGCATCTAACAGGAAGAGCTTTTTGTCTGGCTTGCTCATGGCGTGCAAAGTAGAGATTTAATTAAGAATTAAGAATTAAGAATAAAGAATTGCCTGGCGGTCTTACAGCCGGAATTCCACGACCGAAGGTGGTGCATTTGACGGCGCAAGCCGGCAGCCAATTCTTCATTCTTCATTCTTAATTCTTAATTATCTTCCCGCACCTAACTTATTAACATGAGAAGAGCACTATTCATTTTTTGGATTACCCTTGCCCTGTGTATTTCGAGCAACAGTTATGGTCAGACAACTGAAAAGATCGACACCTTAATTCTCCGCAAGATCAAATCAGAAGGTCTTGATCGTTCACAGGTTTTGGACATCATCGGTTACCTCACCGATGTCCATGGTCCGCGACTCACCAATTCACCTGGTTACAAGAATGCGGCAGCATATGCCAAATCCAAGCTCGAAGGATTCGGTTTAGCCAATGTTCATTACGACACGTGGGACGAAGATTTTGGCCGCGGTTGGTTTCTCAAAAAATTCAGTCTGCAGAATCTTGACCCGGTTTATTTTCCAGTTACTGCATACCCGAAGGCCTGGACTCCCGGTATAAAAGGTACTGTCAAAGCAGATGCAGTTTTCCTCGATGTAAAGACTGAGGCAGATCTGGCGAAGTACAAAGGTCAATTAAAAGGAAAGATCGTATTGTTTGGTGCGCCAGTGGCTGTGCATCCCGGATTTAAACCCGACGCGACACGATTTAATGACTCAACATTGCTTGCCATGGCGAATGCAGGATTCGAGCCTCCGTTTGATATGCGCAGATTTAATGCGATGATGGGAAATCAGCAACTCACTTATGCCAAATGGAAGTTCGTAGAGGCTGAAGGTGCCATTGCCGTTCTTGAACCGAGCCCGGCCATACGACTCGAAGACGGAACTGTTCTAGTGGCTGCAGCCACCATACCTCAGCCCCCAGGCATACCGTTTGACAAACGGATCAGAGCACAGAGTGGTACTGCACCGAAGACCCTTCCGCAGGTGGTGGTGGCTGATGAGCATTACAACCGGATGATTCGTCAGATTCAAAAGGGACTGGCTGTGAAACTTGAGCTGACTCTTGAAACAGAATTTACGCCCGTTGAAAAAGGCTTTAATGTCATTGCCGAAATTCCGGGAACAGATTTGAAAGATGAAGTGGTCATGATCGGAGCACACCTTGACTCGTGGCATGCAGGAACGGGCGCAACTGACAACGCCTCCGGATCTGCTGTGATGATCGAAGCCATGCGTATACTCAAAGCGTTGGGAACTGCTCCGCGCAGAACGATACGTATCGGACTTTGGGGTGGTGAAGAACAGGGACTCATAGGCTCGCGCAACTACGTGAAGCGCACGCTTGGAGAGCGCCTTGACAAATCGGCACCTTACGATTCTATTCAGCTAAAGCCAGATGCTGAAAAGTTCGCTGCTTACTTTAACATGGACAACGGTACGGGTAAGTATCGCGGGATCTATCTTCAACAGAATGAGAAAGTGCGCGCGATCTTCCGCGAATGGCTGAAGCCTTTTGCAGACATGGATGCCACGACGATAACGTATTCTAACACCAGTGGCACTGATCACCAGGCATTCGATGCTATTGGCTTACCTGGTTTTCAATTCATTCAGGATCCGATAGAATATTCTTCGAGAACTCACCATACGTCGATGGATGTGTTTGATAAAGTAATCGAAGCTGACTTGAAGCAGAATGCGGTGATCACGGCATTCTTTGCATGGCAGGCGGCGAATCGGGACTTGAAGTTGCCGAGAAAATAAAAGAGAATTAAGAATTAAGAATTAAGAATGAAGAATTACCTGGCGGCCGTACGGCCCGAATTCCACGACCAAAGGTCGTGTGGTTGACGGCATGCGCCGACAGCCAATTCTTAATTCTTAATTCTTAATTATTCGGGGCGCCATCATCCACCCAACACGCGATCCTATCCTTCTGCGCTTGTGTGAGCGGAGTGCCTGATTTCGGCATCGAGCCGTTTGCCGTTACTGTTTTAATTTGGCCGGCATGTGACTGCACCGAAGCGACGCTGTTGAATACGATGGGAGCAGCGCCTCCAGTGACGTGGCATCCGGAAACAGCACACGACGTTTCGATGATGGGTTTTATGTCCTTGTCATAGCTTGTACCGCTTGCAACCATCACACTCTTTGTAATCGTGCAGTTGTCGCCATTGTCTTTAACAGTTACTGACTTTTCACCGGATGATTGTCCGTCGAAAACATTACTGCTTCCGAAGCTTCCGCTACCTACGCGATAACTGAAGTTACCTGATCCACCCGTCGCTGTGATGGTTATCGATCCTCCATTTGTTTTGCAACCACTGTTTGTGGATACGGCTGTAAAGTTTACAGTAACGCCAGCGACAGCAAGTGTAACTGCAGTGGAAGTCGTTTCGCAGGTGTTGGCATCTTTAACGGTCACGGTGTATTCACCCGCGCTGAGATTCACGAAGTCAGGATTCGATTGAAAAGATCCTCCGTTTAACGAATATTGATACGGCTCCTTTCCGCCACTCGCAGTTGCGGTAATACTGCCATCAGTTGAAGCGCAGTCTGTTGGATTCTTTTTGCCTGAATCAGGAACGGCCACAGCTAAGGTGCTGCAATCCGCAGATTCAGGATCATCGCTCGAACATGCATTAAAAAGTACAGCTGCGATGGCTCCAAGCATCGACAAGCGAAGCAGATAAGTTTTCATAGGGTTTACACCAGGTTCATTTCACCGTTACTACCAGGTTTTTCCAAGACGGCATGAACGGGAAAAGAGTTGCCAGTGGTTATTAATAAAAAAGTATTAGTCGGCCCGAACACGGACCGACTGAAAATATTTATTGAGATGCCGTAGTAGTTAACTGCCTGTATGCTGTCTTAAGCTATTTGCTGATCACCATGCGCTTAACAGCTACCGTTTTTCCATCGACGATCAGCGCATATATGTACATACCTGCTTTTAATTCTGTGCCCGAAAAGTTAGCGCTGACATTGCCGCGTTCATTGAGCTCAATGTTCTTTAGATGTCTTCCCGTCAAATCTGTGATAACGATTTGTGCTGCGCGTACCTCATTTCGGAGTGTTGCATCGATCTGAGTGTCGTTAGCGAAAGGATTTGGGAAGTTTTGGAAAAGCTCTGTCTTAAGTTCAGGTTCCTGCATTTCGGTTGATTGAGCAGTAGCGTTGAAAACTTCTCTGGCCGAGATGTATTCCCCTCTGCTCCTACGTTGCACCTTAACGATGTCAGTTGGCGAGAGTGCTGTATCCAAACACCTGAATCTCATCGAGCAATCCTCTTAACATTCTGTCATACGTAGTCGAATTGCGTGTGCCGTCATTGAAAGCACCTATTGCCATCTTGTTGATGTTATTGCCCGTAATGCCAGGTCCGTTATAGGTTCTTGTGACATCCAATGTTGCGTCAAGCGCATTTGTGCCGAAATAAAACTGCACCTGCCCGCTTGATTGATATGTTACTGCAAAGAAGATCCAGTTGCTTGCAGGGGCAGATGGATTCGTTGGAATCTTATTAGCTGAACTGAACGCAGGCGACCAGTCAGGCCAGCCATCGACTCCAAGCCGAAGGCTTCCGTTGCTCTGATAAACCAAATCAACGCCATCGCCGCCATTGTTAATCCACGATATAATGCGATTGCCTCCGCTACCGGTAACACTGGATTTGTTATTGATCCAGCCCGTAAGTGTAAAGGAACTCATTCCTTTCAATGCATCGATAGTTGAAGTGCTTTGTGCATAGTAGTTGCCGACGCTTGTTCCAAAGTCAACAGCGTTTCCTCCGCCAGAGCCGCTTGGCGTGTTTATTGACAACATAGGTGTTCCTGCAGAGCGCGCGAATGGGATACCCGTAGTTCCTCCATTGGTAAAGTTTCCACTTGGGTCGTCGAATGGCAGATGAACCAGTGGTAACGGAACCTCTGGCTGCGTGATGACTGTAACCTTGTTACTTGGTTCCGAAAGATTACCCGCATCGTCCTGAGCCTGGACTACAAACTCGTAAATGTGATTTTCATTTAGTTGTGTAACAACAACTGTCGTTGCCGGGGCAGCGACAACAGCGGCTACATTGCCAATTGCAGTATAAACAACATACTGTTTGACATTAGTATTGTCAGTAGACGCATCCCATTTTAGTGTGGCCGTAGTTGTAGTGGCTCCCAATGAAACCAGGTTTTGGGGAACACCAGGCGGGACCATGTCCGAATTTATCCGCTGCACTGCCACTATTTCCTGAGCGCTAAGTACCGAACCATAAACGCGCATGTCATCAAGTATGCCTCTGAACATTCTGTCCCAGGTGTTTGAATTTCTTGTGGCGGTGTTGAATGCTCCCACTGCCAGTTTTCCAATGTTGCTTCCTGTGACACCAGGGCCAGGATAATTTCTTGTTACATCCAACTGCGCATCAACTCCTGCATTACCAAAGTAAAACTGCACCTGTCCATTGGACTGATATGTGACAGCGATGAACTGCCAGTTGTCGTAGAACGCGGATGGATCGGCAGTGAGTTTGTTGGACGAACTGACTGCAGGGAGAAGGTCTGGCCATCCATCAACACCCAGTCTAAGACTACCGTTGCTCTGATAAACGAGATCAACGCCTTCGCCTCCATTGTTAATCCAGGAAATGATACGATTGCCACCCGAACCTGCCATTAGTGATTCGATATTTACCCACCCTGTGATTGTAAATGCACTTAAGTTCTTTAAAGCGTCGACAGGGGATAAACTTTCTACGTAGCGATCAGTAGGATTGGTAGTGTAGTCCATTGCGTAGGTACCCCCAACGACAGGTGTAGTATTTGCGACTGAGATTGGACCATTGTACGACCGGGTGAATATCGCTGGAGCAGACCCGGAGTTCACAGGATCGAGTTTTGGCCCTTCATCGAAGTTCAGTCTGACAATTGGAACCGGAACTGAGCCGTTAGTTATTTTGACAACATTAGAAGGTGCCGATAACTGCCACTTGTCGTATGCCGTTACGTTCAGATCCAGAGATGTGAATGGAGGAACTTCAATGGTATAAGTAGTGACGTTCGCTGGAATATTGGACCATTCCATACTTCGACTTGTTGTCGCTATCGCATATTCTGTTACTCCAATGTCGTCCGTAGATGGATCCCAGGCCAGGGTATAATTATTACCGCTTTGAGACACCACCCTGAAATTGGTTGGTGCAGAAGGGGCAATAACGTCGGTGTTCAGAATACCACGCTGAATAGCAATGATCCTTTCCTGATCCAGCACCTTTCCGCTAAAGATGTGAATGTTGTCGATCATGCCTCTGAACATTCTGTCCCAGGTGCCGCTGTTTCTGGTCGCATCGTTGAATGCACCGATCGCAAGCTTGCCAATGTTTGTACCGGGTGTAGCGGATCGTGGATATGATTTTGTTACATCCAGCGTTGCATCAATAGTGTTGTTACCAAAATAGAACTTCACTTCGTTGGTCGTTCTTGTGAACGTAACGGCGAAGAAAATCCAGTTGCTGTTAACGCCAGAAGCGTTGGTCGTTACCTTATTTGGTGAACTTGTTGCCGGAGAAAAGTCAGGCCATTGATCGATACCCACACGAAGGCTTCCGTTGCTTTGATACACGAGGTCAACACCATCGCCACCATTATTGATCCATGAAATGATTCGGTTGCCACCGCTTCCGGCGGTGCTTGATTTACAGTTCACCCATCCGGTAAGTGTGAAAGAGTCTGAGGTAAGTGATGGTATTACAGCATCGCTTTGAACGAAGTTGTTTCCAGGTACAACACCGAAGTCAAAAGCGTTAGCACCTCCAACTTTGGCCGGTACGTTCGTTGTGGATGTCGGCAAGTTCGGTGATCTCTTGAAAGTGTATCCTTTGGCTTTACCAAATGCGACGGGTTGTACGCCATTCGCTTCACTCAACGGTAACAATACTGTCGGCTCTGGAGTGATTGGAATAGCACGATCACCGCACAAAAGTAATTGTGTCAATGTGAACCCACTTCCTCCTGTATAAATGGCATCTGCTATCCACTCAATTGGTCCGATAGCATTAAGGAACGGATAAATACCGCAGGGCTTGGTCAATGCAGGGTTGTTGCCAAGGTTGATAGAGATTGGCAGATCGGTCGGAAGTACGCCAGAGCTCCTAAGATTAGAAAGCCCATCGAGGTTTTCAAGAGTGGCATTGTCATAGATAGCGATTCGGCGCGTCGACATACTGATGAGGGAAGAAAGCGCATCGATATTTTTTAAGCTTGCATTTCCACCGATGTTGATGACTGCCACGTGTTTTAAATGCGACAGACCGCTTATGTCTGTCAGGGATGGATTGCCAGTAACAGCCAAAGTACCAACAGCGTAACGAGGGCCTGTAGCACTAACGTATTCCAAGCCACCAAACCCAGCGAGCGAAATCAGTTTGGCATTGGCCTGAACCGACAATCCGCTAACAGCACCCACGCCGTTAAATCCGGAAATCGAAGTGAGGTTCTGGTTATTGGCGATTACAATGGAAGCACCGGAAGGAAAAAATATTGATAAGTCAGTATGCAGGACCGTCAGCTTGTTGAATCCGCTAATTGCTGGAAGTGTTCCGTTGCCCTCTATATTAATGCTTGAACAACCGCGTAACGAATCGAAACCATTAAGATTCGCGAGTGTTGCGTTATTCATGATTCGAAGACGTGCAGCGATGTCTTTCAGATTTCGCAGACCGTCGACGTTCGTTAGCAGCGGATTGTTTTCGATCACCAATGCACCGGGCAATGATTCCAAAACCGATAATGCAGATAGCTGCGTGATGTCATTTCCGGAGATGGCAAGATTTCTACCCTGAAGATCAGCAGGATTAAAAGCATTCACCTGCGACTGCGTGGATAGCACGAGATACGTAGCATCATACTGCGCTGCGACCGATAACGGCAACACGAAGATCAGCAGACAACAAAAAAGAAGAGGTTGGTAAAGATATCGCATAGTAAAGATTAAGCCGATCGATGTTGAGTCATAAGCAAGACAATGCCTCCCGAGGCGATTGCGCCTCGAAAATTATGGTCCGTAAAAAAAACGACTCTGAGGAATACTGCTGTCCGAATACGCCACAACGGTTAGCCTGGCTGCGCGTGGGTCACATCAAGGCCGAATAAAATCCAACGGTTCGGGAATAACTGACAACTTTGCTTCCGTTAGTAAAATTATTTGGTTACCACGTTCGTTCGCCGATTTTACATGATGATTGTTATCATCAATCCATCGTGATTGATATCACTGAACTCAGTTAACTGATTTAATGTCAACCTCCGCGCTGAACAATTGCGTAGAGCCGATCATTAATAGAGATCATAGAACTCTATTCGCTCAACTGACCGGTAATCACGCGATCATACGTGATAAAATCGGTGTTGATCGGTTCAAATCCTTTTTGGCGTAGCTGCATGGCGATCTGCCCGCGGTGATAACTGGAGTGATTCACCAGATGCATCATAATCATCTCCACATTATTCACGTAGGGATCGCCGGTATAATTATGATAAGTGAGCTCTCTGTTGAAGTCGTCTGTTTGGTCGATGAATTCAAGCCATTCCTTTCCGATCTCTTCGGCCATGCGAACCAGTTGATCGAGCGTGTATTCGCCCCAAAGCTTGACCTGCGCAGGTGGCAATCCTTTGATGCGATACAACCAGAGATATTGAGCTGCCACGATATGGCCCATGAGGGTAAGAATCTTTTCATCATTCACCTGCTGGGTAGTAAGGGCTTTGAGCACGCGCTTGTTGCACCAGGCGTTGTATTGATACAGCTTCAGAAAATATCTTTTCATGAGACGGTGGATAAAATCGGGGCCGAAGTTACAAGCTTTTCATTAAGCGAGAGCACGAGAGGGTAAAAATCAGCCGGTGATGTCTGCAAAGCGATCGAGCAACCAGCCCGTGAGGCTCAAACGTTCCCGGCGCGCAGGAAGCACTTCATGCTCAAGTTGATCGCTCCGAAAACAAACCAACGTACCCGCTGTGGGCTGGACATCAAGGGTCTCCTTATCGAGGTATAATCTTAGTTGTCCGCCATCGGCGTTGGTCCAATTCTCATTGAGGTAGCAGATCACGGACAGAATCCGGTGATCGTCTTTTTTGAACTGATCGAGATGGCGTTTGTAGTATGTACCCGTCGGATAGACCGTCATGTGAATTTCCGCGTCCTTCAGGCTGAGGAAAAGGCTGCGGTTCAAAAACATGGCGAGTTCCTGAAGGCGGTCCAGATAGACCAATAATTCCGGTGAAGCTGTTTTTTTATCGATCCACTGTATATAATCACCCCGCACGGCCTCGTTAATCTGCTTTTCCTGGTTCTTGCCAATAGCCGCCTTTTTGAAGGAGGCGGCATGATTTGTGAAAGAATCGAGCTGAAGAATAGCCGACACCTCCTCCGGCGTAAGGAAGTCATTTACGATTGCAAACCCTCGCTCTGCGAGCCCGTCGGCGATGGCTTCAAAGTGCTGTTCCATGTAACAAATTTAGAAATAGAATGTCTATACTTACCAGGACTGTTATAAGATGATAAATAGATTGAGGACATTGAATATTGCCGGATGGCTGGTACTGATTTCGGTATTCAGCCTTGTGCTAACCGCATGCGAAAAGCCGAATGAACGAATTATACTTCGCGACATTCGGGATGTGGTGGTTGATGCGAACACCGATCCGATGCTGAAGGGCAATGCAATCTTTTACAATCCAAACGACATGCATGGGAAGTTGAAAAAGATCGACGTTGTTGTTTATGTCAATGGGAAGAAGGCGGCTCATGTGGATCAGCGTCTTCACACCAAGATTCCTGCAAAAGGTGAGTTCACGGTACCCCTGGAGGTCAAGCTTAATATTAAAGAGTTGGGATTTATGGATACTCTTCTCGGTGTATTGGGGGGGAAGAAGTTCGAAGTCCGATACGAGGGCAAACTCAAGTTATCTTATAAAGGTGTGCCTTTCAATGTTCCCATCAACTACAAGGATGAGGTAAGGGTGCGCTTTTAAGCGTTGGGAGTAGTGCGACGGATACGATGCATGCGCGAGTTCCAGAGCGCTTGTTTTCGAATGGCATCGTGGATGCTGATGTTCACTTCGTATCCAATCAACAACACAACGGTTATCAGCTGAATCAGGATCATCAATGCGATGAGGGCGCCGATGGATCCATACACCTTATTATATGTGCCGAAGTTGGTGATATAAAAGGAGAAGCCATACATCACTGCGAGGCAAAGCAAGGTAGCGGTGATCGAACCCATGGAGAAGAATCTCCAGTTGTAGTGAATGGCAGGGCCGAAGTAATATACACACGAGATGGAGAGGAAGAATGCGAAGAATATGGCGAGGAACCGCGACGCAAACAGAAGATAGATTGTAAAGGAATCTATGTCGAGCCAGCTGTACTCGGGAAGGTGCTCTAATATATACTCCAATACCAGTTGGCCAACGATCAGCAACACAACGGCGAGGAACAGTGCCAGGGCCATGGTAAGTGTTAACGCTGTGGCTATTAGCCGCATTTTCAGGGTACCGCGATTATCAGTTGTTCGGTAACAGGCATTGAACGCCCGCATCAGGGCCATCATTCCGTTTGTTGATAAATACAACGCGAAGATCACACCGAACGACAACAAGCCTCCCTGCTTGCGTTCGAGGATTTCCCCGACGATTGTTCGCATGGCTTCGTACATGCTGTTGGGTATCGCGTCGCCAAGAAACTCCATGATCGTTTCCGTATTCAACTCCGGGAAAAAGGTGGTGATGTAAGGCACCAGGGTGAATACGACGATGATAGTTGGAAAGATCGCGAGTATGAAGTTGAATGCTACGCCATTTGCACGATCGAGGATCTCGTCTTCGGTGAGGTTCTGAAAGAAAATCTTCGCTATCCGGTACAGCGACACATTCTCATGATTTGAGAAGCGTATGCGCTTCATCCAGGAGATTGCTCTGATCCCGGGGTTGTATTGGAATACGAGTCTTCTGTGCTTGAACTTCATTTAAAAAACGGCTCCAGTATAGAAGTCATCACTTCAGGAGGACGACAGGGTTTGCCTGTCGCCTTGTTCACAAATGCCAAAAGGGTTTCACCAGTATGAAGCAGTGACCCTGCTTCATTATAGATTTCGTATTCGAAACGGATCCTGACTTTCGGCATTTCGCGCAACGTAGTGACAATACGCAGGTTCTCATCGTACAAAGCCGGCGCCATGTATCGCGACTTGTTTTCCAGGACGGGCATCATTACGCCCATCTCTTCTATCGATCGATACGTTAGTCCCAGTTGCCGCAGGCTTTCCACGCGACCCACTTCATAGTACATGGCATACATGCCGTAGTACACGTATCCCATTTGATCGGTTTCTCCATAGCGAACGCGGACGCGTGTTTCTGATCGATACATGTTAGTTTCCTGCTTGGCGTCTGAGTGCGGCGCCTTTTCGCTGTTCAATGGTCAACGCGCGCTGATAGCGAATGGCGTTGTTCATGTGCTGCTGATAATCTGCAGTGAAGTTATGGCGGCCGGAGAAGTCCTCCTTCGCACACATATATAAATAGTCGCTTGGGGAATAATTGAGTACAGCATCGAGCGATCGTATCTCCGGAAGGTTAATTGGTCCCGGAGGCAAGCCAGCATACTTGTATGTATTATATGGTGAGTCGATGGCCTTGTGTTCGTTGAGAACGCGTTTGAGGGTGAAGTCGCCAACGGCAAAAACCAACGTAGGGTCTGCCTGCAGCGGAATTCCTTTCCGAAGGCGATTAATGTAGAGTCCTGCAATGACAGGAGCTTCATCTGGTCGGATTGACTCCGCCTGTACAACAGATGCCAATATTGAAATCTCAAGCGGTGTGAATCCGATCTTTTTTGCATCGGCAGTACGTTCTTCATTCCAGAACTTTTTGTACTCCCCTTCCATCTTCCCGACAAGAGCATCAGGGGATACGTTGTAAAACACCTGATAGGTATTTGGAATGAACATAGCCATCACGTTGTCTTTCGTGAAGCCGTCATTATTGTTCATGGCAAATTTGATGAGCGCGGCCTCGAACTCTGCTGGTTTCATGTCGAGGTTACGGGTTATCTTTTCTGAGAGGTCTCCGATCAACCGTACATTGTTGAATGTGATGTTGACGGGTCCTGCTTCCCGGATCTCAGCAGGCGAATTGCCTGGATATTGTTCATATCCTTTTCGATGATATAACGACCCGGTTTGATGTGTTCGTTGTATCCCATCAGTTTCGCCAGGAAACTGAATGACACCAGGTCCTGTACATAGTTTCCGTCGTGCAGTTCTTTCTGGAGGTCTTTGAATGTGGCACCATCAGGGATAATGAGGACGCGGTTTTCCGCACCCACCTGAAGGTTCGGAGTGTAGACAATCTGGAACCCGTAATAGGTGAACGAAATCCCTAAAATCGAGAACAACAGGAACAATATCAGGCGCTTATAAGATTTCATACTGAAAGTAGAACGCTAAAATAGTCAAACCAGTTTAGTTTAACGAAAGTGATCACCGCAGCTATCACTACCTTTCGGCATGCCGGCAGAATTTCTGAAAATCCATCCGCTCAATCCTGAAGCCCGCAAAATCGCGCACGTCGTGAAGATGCTGGCAGAAGGAGCCATCGTTGTCTACCCCACTGACACCATTTATGGTGTGGGTTGTGACCTCATGAACCGGAAGGCAGTGCAGCGGCTATGTAATATTCTTGACATCAAACCCCAAAAACTGGACCTTTCTTTCATTTGTAACGACCTGAGTCATATCTCAGAGTATGTGAAACGAATCGATACACCTGTCTTTAAACTGTTGAAGAAGTCATTGCCCGGGCCCTACACTTTTATTCTTGAGTCGTCGGCACGTGTTCCTAAGATCCTTGACGTTAATAAGAAGACGGTCGGCATTCGTATACCCGCTCATGAGATTCCAAGGTCGATTGTTCAACAGTTGGGCAATCCGTTAATTACGTCGTCGATCAAGAACGACGATGTAATCCGTGAGTACACAACGCAGCCCGAAGAGATCTATGAAGATTTTAAACACCAGGTTGATATTGTCATTGATGGTGGTGCCGGTGGAAATGTTCCATCGAGTGTAATTGATTGTACTGGCGACGAAATAGTAATTGTCAGACGGGGACTGGGCGACGTATCTCAACTGGAATAGAATGATCAATGACAAGGTGCTGATTGAGGCGCACTATCTCCCGTCGATTGCATTTTTTGCCAGTCTTACCCGAGTTAAGACTTTGTTGATCGAGCGGCATGAGCATTATGTTAAGCAATCATATCGCAATCGATGTCTGGTCGTGGATGCTTCGGGTCGAAGGTCGTTGACGGTTCCGGTGGTGCACGGGGGAGGCAAGACAGTGATAACGGAAGTGCGAATTGATAGCAGTCAGAAGTGGGTTAACAACCACTGGCGTTCGCTCTGTTCAGCGTATGGGAAGGCGCCATATTTTGAGTATTACGCCGACGATCTGCACGATATCCTTTATTCGAAACCGGCGTTTCTGTATGACCTGAACATGCGGTTGCTGTCAATGTGTCTTAAAGCGCTGCGGTTCGAAATAACAGTGACTGAGACGGTGTCATATTCGAAAGTCGCTGAAAATGGTGTTCTGGACGTTCGAAATGCCATTGACGTGAAGAATCCTGCATCCTTGAACGGAATTTTTACACCTGTACCATATGCGCAGGTATTTGGCAGTACGTTTGTAGAGAATGCAAGTATTATTGATCTGATTTTTTGCGTGGGGCCAGGTGCCGCCAGAATTGTTAAAAATTCATGGCCGGCTGAAATGAACAAATAATACGCCAGACACGTTTTACTCCTGCTAAATACTCAGATTTCAATAGTGTTGAAGGGGAAAAAAACTTTACATTTACATTAACCATCATTAAAACTTCTTATGGAAGCTAAATTTTCCAATCGGGTCAAGGAAGTTATCTCACTTAGTCGGGAGGAAGCGTTGCGCCTTGGACACGATTACATCGGAACGGAGCACCTTGTATTGGGTATGGTCCGTGAAGGTGAAGGCGTGGCCGTTGGTGTATTGAAGAAACTTGGCGTACCGCTGGATGAACTTCGAAACGAAATTGAAAAGATATCTAAAGGAACTGCTACACATCAGATAAAGAACCTGGCGAACATTCCGTTGACCAAGGCGTCTGAGAAGGTCTTGAAGATAACCTATCTGGAGGCGAAGATCTTTAAGGCGCAGCTCATCGGTACAGAGCACTTGTTGCTCTCCATACTTCGCGATCAGGACAATCTTGGTACGCAGATCCTGAATAAGTTTGACGTTAATTACGAGACCGTTAAAGAGATGCTCGAATATCAAAACGAAGGCCCTATGGCGTCGCAAGATACCGACGATCAGGATGACGATTCTTCGAAGATCTTCGGTGCTGGAAGCTCCGGAGCATCAGGCAAAGAGAAGAAGGGTACAGAGAAATCGCGCACACCAGTGCTTGACAACTTTGGACGCGACCTTACCCGCCTGGCTGAAGACAACAAACTCGATCCTATCGTTGGTCGTGAAAAGGAAATTGAGCGAGTAGCTCAGATCCTGTCGCGCCGCAAGAAAAATAATCCGATTCTTATTGGTGAGCCCGGTGTGGGTAAGACGGCGATTGCCGAAGGTCTTGCACTGCGCATCATTCAAAAGAAGGTATCACGCGTGCTTTTTGGCAAACGCGTGGTGACGCTTGATCTCGCTTCACTTGTTGCTGGTACCAAGTACCGCGGACAGTTCGAAGAGCGGATGAAAGCGGTAATGAACGAACTCGAGAAGTCGCAGGATGTGATCCTGTTTATTGATGAGCTCCACACCATCGTTGGTGCTGGTGGCGCATCGGGATCGCTAGACGCATCCAACATGTTCAAGCCTGCCCTTGCACGCGGAGAGATCCAATGCATTGGCGCGACAACGCTTGACGAGTATCGCCAGTACATCGAGAAGGACGGCGCTTTGGCACGTCGCTTCCAGATGGTAATGGTTGATTCTACGACTCCTGAAGAAACGATTCAGATCCTTGAAAACATCAAGGAGAAATATGAAGATCACCACCATGTGATCTACACGAAGGAAGCTATCGAAGCTTGTGTGAAGTTATCAGACCGCTACATCAGCGACCGGTACCTTCCAGACAAAGCGATCGACGTACTCGACGAAGCAGGTGCCCGCGTTCACATCAACAACATTCACGTTCCTGAAGATATCGTGAAGTTTGAAGAGGCGATCGAGGAGGTGAAGAAGGAAAAGAATCGCGTGGTGAAGAGCCAGAAGTATGAAGAGGCTGCACAACTCCGCGATCGCGAAAAGAAACTCATCGAGCAACTCGAGATCGCGAAAGTAAAATGGGAAGAAAAGACGCGTACTGAAAAGTATACGGTTAACGAAGAGAACGTTGCTGACGTAGTGGGTATGATGACGGGTATCCCGACGAATCGTATCGCACAGAAAGAAAGCAACAAGCTTCTCAACATGGCCGAAGAGCTTAACGGTCGGGTTATTGGTCAGGAGGAAGCGATCAGGAAACTCACCAAAGCCATACAGCGTACGCGCGTGGGTTTGAAGGATCCTAAGAAGCCAATTGGTTCATTCATATTCCTCGGGCCTACCGGTGTTGGTAAGACTGAACTTGCAAAAGTTCTGGCAAACTACCTGTTCGATAAAGATGACGCGCTGGTGCGTATCGATATGAGCGAATACATGGAGAAGTTCTCTGTGTCACGTCTCGTGGGAGCGCCTCCAGGCTACGTTGGATATGAAGAAGGTGGACAGCTCACTGAAAAGGTGAGACGCAAGCCTTACTCTGTGGTGTTGCTCGACGAAATCGAGAAAGCTCACCCTGATGTGTTCAACATTCTGCTCCAGGTTTTGGATGATGGTATCCTGACTGATGGTCTCGGTCGTCGCGTTGACTTCCGTAACACGATCATCATCATGACTTCGAACATTGGTGTTCGCGATCTGAAAGACTTTGGATCTGGAATTGGTTTCGCATCTGCCGCTAAACGCGAGTCGGATGAGGAGCACATGAAGACGACTATCCAAAATGCGTTGAAGCGTGCTTTCAGCCCTGAGTTCCTGAACCGTCTGGATGACCTGATCGTGTTCAACTCACTGCAGCGCGAGCACATTCACAAGATCATCGACATCACGCTGCGCAAGCTGTTCGATCGCATCATTCAGTTGGGCTACAATGTAGAGCTGACTGACAAGGCGAAAGACTTCCTCGCAGAAAAAGGATATGATCAACAGTTTGGTGCGCGTCCTTTGAATCGGGCCATCCAGAAATACCTCGAAGATCCGGTAGCTGAAGAAATTCTGAAAGGAGAAGTAGAAGAAGGTTCTGTGATCCTTGCAGAGTACGATGGCAAAGGTGATGCGCTTACCCTGAAGGTTAAGAAGGCAAAGACCTCCTCTAATAAAGAGAAAAAGGATTAGAAGATAGTTAGTTTAGTTCTGTTTGGAAACCCCGCTCAAAAGGCGGGGTTTTTTATTTGTCCTGGGCGCAAAAGCCAATATGGGTTTGTGATTAGCCAGTTGCACCACTGCTAGAATTTTCCCGATGCGACGTGACATCCTGGCACATCCGAAAGAGTGGCCCGAAGATTGACACGGAAGGTGATCCGTTATGCCTGCAATGAAAAGGATCGTTATATCAGTTATGCGGTGGATCAAGAGACAGTTGTGGTCTATGATAGTGGCTTACATGCTTGGGATGTATAATTTCTATCATGGGGACACGAAGACGGCTGATAATGCTTCCAGGAAGATTGAGGTTCATGAAGAGGAGGAGAATGAGTCTCCGTAGGGCGCAATGAGCGGATCATAATGCGTTCGTGCATTTCGTGCGATGAGTGTTTGTATTTCATTGAGCATTTGAAGTTCGCACGAAGAAAAATTACGGCATCATCGTTTTTTTAACGATAGAGGATCCCTACGGGATCGGAATGCAAACGGTCATCGTTTTCTAACGATAGAGGATCCCTACGGGATCAAAATGCAATCAATAGCTTCCGAAGAATTTGCGCGCGAACCACTCGAGGCTTACGAGTGCCAGCAAAAGGAAGAACACCCACTTGAGGTTAACGAGGGAGCTATACGATTCTTCTGAATGAATAACACTTTTTGCCTTTTTTGTTTGCAAGGATGTTTTCAAATCGTCGGCTTTAGATAAAGGATAGAATTGTCCGCCTGTATTTGAAGATATCTTCTTGAGCAGATCGAAGTCGGCTGTGAGATTCTGAAGTTCGGCTTGTCGGGCGATGACGGCAAACTCTCCGGTTACACGTTCGTCTTTGTTATTCAGCTTTGTGGATGCGGTGTACTTGTAAACTCCTTCGGAAAGGCCTCCGATCTGGTATCGCGTATTCCCTGCGCTCGTTGTGTAGCTGTACTTACTCTTCTTTCCAACATCACTTGTAAGGTCGATGTTGATGACGTTTCCATACACAGGCTCAAAGATATCGTTGTATACCTGGCTTTCGAATACAACGGGTTCGGTATCCGAAAACTCCTGTTTTACAGGATAGCTTCTGAATTTTCGTTTGTCTTCACCCGTGCTCAGATATTGGATCAATTTACTGAACACCTCGTCGAACGCTGACGAATTTTCGAAGCGGTCGTACTCATTAAGTTTCCATCGCCACAGCCCCTCGCCCAGCATGACAGCAATTTTACGGTGATCCTGATCGTCGATGTATAGCAAAGGCTTTTCAGTTAATACCGCACCGACGCGCTGGAACAATACTGGAGTTGCCGAACCGGGTGTTCTAATCTTTCCGAACGGAACAGAAACCGGCGGGTAATTGGGTATGATCGCGTTGCTTTCGCTGGAGATGCTGAATTGTGAGAAGCCTGGGTTCGTACCTGGAATCACTTCGTCGTAATCGCGTGGAGCTGATTCGAACGCAACCGGCATATTCTGTTTGGCAACCTGCGACAGGTCGGTTTGAGAGCCAACTATGAGGAACAGTGGTGTCCTGCTGACGGCAAATTGTCGGAACAGGTCGCGTGTCTTTCCTTTCGTATCAGGAGCCTGGTGGAAGATTGCCAGGTCGATCTGGGCAGGATCAAGTTGCTGCGGTGCGAGTGTTTCCACTCCTGGGATGTGCAGCAGGAATTCGTAGTTCGGATTCTTGTCGACAACTTCTCTCAGTGCCTTGATATCGGGATGAGGTGATGAGGCAACAACGAGGATTTTCTTCTTACCCTCTACGACTTCAACAAAAATAGAGGCCTTGTTGTTTTGAACGTTTACTTCGCCGGGTTTGACGTCGACCTGAATGTCGAGCTTGTGCATTCCCTGTTCGTCGGCCAATGGTTGAAAATCGAAAGCGAGAAGCGCATCGCCCGCGGCATTCTTTGTCTGTTGAGCCAGAACCTTGCCTCTGCGCATAAGGGATACGTTAACAGGAACGTCAGCGAGATTTCTTGTTAACACTTCAACGCGAATGGGAAACTTATTTCCCTGATAAACAATCTTGTTGTAGGCGACGTCGCGAATGAGGATATCCGGATGTTGCGTTGTGTCGCCGATTCCTAAGGTATAGACCGGATAGTTGTAAACATTATAGAGTGGAGAGACACCTTCATTATAGATGCCGTCAGAGGCCAGAAGTACGCCGCCGATCTGACTGCTTTCATACTGGCTCGAGATACGACGCAGGGCGCCGCTCAGGTCTGAATACGAGCCACGGAACTGCGGACGCGTCACGGCCTTTCCCTGGAGGTCGGATATCTTAACATCGTAACCTGCTTCCGACAGAGTTTCGGACAATGCGTTCATCTTTTCTTCGAGCCGCACGCGCGTAGTTGTGTCGGTCGTCTGGCGTATAGATGCTGAGTTATCGTAGACCAGCACAAACACCGGCTTTTCAAAGATGTTGTTAATCTGTTTGACGATAGGTCCCAGTAATAAGAACGTGAGGAAGAAGATCAACACAAAGCGGGCGGCGAGGAGGACTTTGTTCCAGGTGTCAGTCCAGGGATGCGAGCCACGGTACAGCAACCATGAAATGACTGCGGCAATCGCCACACATAAGAGTAGGTATCCTGATGGTGAGTCAAATATGATCCGCTGCTGATTCAATCGCCACTGGGTTTAATGGAAGTAATTTATGAAATGTTCGTCACACGCGGGACTCAATATCCGTACTTGTCTTTCCAGCGTGACCGGAGGAATTTCCTCAGATCTTCTTCCCTGGCATTCTGACCCGGGTCGTAGAATTTGGTGCCTTTCAGAGCATCCGGCAGAAACTCCATGTTCGCAAAGTTGCCCTCGTGACTGTGTGCGTACTGGTAGTCCTTTCCGTAGTTGAGGTTTTTCATCAGTTTGGTTGGTGCATTTCTGATTGCTAACGGCACAGGCAGATCCCCGGAAGTATTAACGGCCTGAAGGGCACTTTCTATTGCCATATAGCTCGCATTACTTTTCGGTGACGTCGCCAGATATACCGCACATTGGGAGAGAATAATCCGGGCCTCGGGATAGCCAATCATAGTTACCGCCTGGAAGGTGGTGGTTGCCATAACAAGTGCAGTAGGGTTAGCGTTGCCGATGTCTTCGGACGCCAGGATGACCATACGACGAGCTATAAACTTAACATCCTCTCCTCCTTCGATCATACGGGCGAGGTAATAAACAGCTGCGTTGGGATCACTGCCTCTGATTGATTTGATAAAGGCGGATATGATGTCATAATGCTGTTCGCCACTCTTATCATATATGGCAATGTGCTTTTGCGCGACTTCCATTACCAGCTTATCGGTTATTTCGATGTCGCCACTTACGGCATTTGCAATCAGTTCGACAAGGTTCAGCAGCTTGCGTCCATCACCACCTGGTATATTAAAGAGGGCCGTGTGCTCTTTCAACTGGATATTTCTCTTCCTGAGTTCGTTGTCGTGTGTGAGAGCATGATTAACCAGGTTCAACAGCTCTGGTTCACCCAAGGCCTTGAGAACGTAAACCTGGCTTCGGCTGAGCAGTGCGGCGTTGACTTCGAAGGAGGGATTTTCTGTCGTTGCGCCGATGAGCGTTATGATTCCCTTTTCGACGGCACCGAGTAACGCGTCCTGCTGACCTTTGTTGAAGCGGTGGATTTCGTCGATGAACAAGATGGCGCGTGCGCCGGTTCTCGCTTTGTCGATCACGTCGCGGATATCTTTGACGCCAGCATTGATGGCACTTAATATATAGAAGGGCTTGTTTGCTTCGTTCGCAATGATATTTGCTATCGTGGTCTTACCAACTCCCGGCGGGCCCCACAATATCATCGAAGGTATGTTGCCATACTGAATAGCCTTCCGGATAACACCGTTAGGCCCTGTGAGGTGTTCCTGTCCCACAAGTTCGTCCAGCCGCGTTGGCCGCATACGTTCTGCCAATGGCAGAGTAGATTCCAACATCATAGTGGGTGTAAATTAACAATTAGTAAGCATTACTAAGTCCTGAGTCTTGAGTCCTGAGTCGTGAGTTTGGTCTTTAGTATAATGAGTATTTTAGTTGGCACCAGATGCGGATTCGAAGTACTAAATACAGTCTCCAGACTAAAAGTACTAAAGACCAAACTCACGACTCAGGACTAAGGACTCAGTACTCCTTTACTTTCCTACAAAACGATGGAGCATCGCTATCAGTTCCGCGCGGTCGACTGGCTTCGACATGTACGCGTCGAAGCCTTCCTGCAAAAAGCGCTCGCGGTCTTCGGGTAGCGCGTAGGATGTTACCGCTATTATTTTCATGGCATCGAGTTGATGCATCGCGCGGATTCTATGAAGGGTTTGAACGCCATCCATTTTACCTTTGCCCAGGTTGATGTCCATGAGTATGGCATCGAAGGAGGTTTGTTCAACGTGCTGCATGCAGGTCTCGCCGTCAAAGACGTGTGTAATATGGAAGACGCCTTTCAACAGCTTGCTGATCACTAATGCGTTGATGGCATCATCTTCAACGTAGAGGATATTCTTCATGAGGGTTGATGCAAGGGCAAAACAATTTCAAAAGTGCTGCCCGTGTCTTTTTCAGATTGAACGGTGATTTCACCACCGAGAAGTTCGATGTATTTTTTTGATATAGACAATCCAAGACCAGATCCTTCGTGGCTTCTGCTTCTTCCCGAACTCTCCTGTTCGAACGAGTTAAATATGCGGGGCAGAAACTCTTCGGAAATTCCAATGCCTGTGTCGCGTACGGTGATCAGTGCGCTGGTGTTCAGTGCCGAAGTAGATACTTCAACGCCTCCCTTGTCAGTGAACTTGATCGCGTTTCCTACGATGTTGTTGATGACCTGATAGAGCATGGTTTCATCGGCGAGACAAAGAAGAGGCTTGTCGGCAGGATGATAGCTGAAGCTCAGGTCTTTCTGACGAGCCAATGAGGCCAGGGAATGAATACACTCCAGCGTAAGTTTAGTGATATCGATTTGCTTCAGTGCGAGCTGGCTGTGTTTGGCTTCGAGACGTGAGAGGTCCAGAATGCTGGTGATCGTATTTAATAATCGTTGTCCGCTTTGTTGCTGAAGCTTGACGTATGATTTGATATCGGGATTTTCCGTCTCCATGTCGATCACCTGACTCAGTCCGAGGATTCCATTAATTGGAGTTCGAATTTCATGAGACATGTTGGAAAGGAAGTTTGTCTTCAGCCGATTCATTTCTTCTGCCATGTCTTTTGCCACGCGCAGATCCTTAACCGTCTGCTGGAGGCTCGCTTTGGCAAGCTCATAAGCCTGATGATAATGATAGATCAGGTACACGATAACGAAGAAGATGAGTACCATAGCTGTGAACTCCTCGGTGATTGGAAGTTGTCTCGGCGTAGGGTTATGAATGTTCCATCCGAAATACTTTCCCATCTCGTGAATGAGAATGGGAACGAAGTGTGCAGCTGCGTAAAATAAACCTGCCCTGTTTCCGAGTGTGTGAAAGGCGAAAAGGATATTGGCACAGCTCAACAAGGCTATGAAGAAGTTGAACTCTCCAAACAGGTATATGTTGATGACGTTATTCGACAATGAGATCAACAGCAGGATATTGCACACTACCGGGATTGATCTTTTTGCTTTGAAGTAGAAGAGGGCGACAGTAAACAGACTGAGAATGATGGTTGTTTTGATCAGCTGCTTGTAGTGACCTTCAACAATGTAAACGAGAAAGAAAATGAGGAGCGTTGACATTGAGACCAGCATGATATTGTAGACCAATACGATGCTGGCCCGCCGTAATACGTCGGGTTCTGAACGCAGGGTAGCGCCGATGAAATATTCCCTTATACGTCTCATGACAGGGGGCAACCTGCCTTCAAGATAGTCAATTCGACTATTTGCCGATCTTCTCGTAAGACGTAATAACGCCTTTGATGAGCGATGAGCTGAAACCCTGGTGTTCCATCTCGTTCAGACCGGCAATGGTACATCCTTTTGGGGTAGTTACCTTGTCGATTTCCTCCTCGGGATGTCGTCCCAGCTTCAGGAGGAGTTCCGCGGCACCCTTTACGGTCTGCGCCGCAATGAGGTTCGCGGTTTTGGCGTCGAATCCGATCTCGATTCCGCCTTGCGTAGACGCGCGAATAAACCGAAGCGCGTAGGCGATGCCACAGGCTCCCAGAACGGTTGCAGCATCCATAAGCTTCTCGTCGATGGCCACGGTAATCCCCAACTGATCGAACAATGACGTCACCAATTTGACCTGATCATCGGATCCACCGGCATGACACAGGCAGGTGACCGATTCCTGTATCGCTATGGCAGTGTTCGGCATGGCTCTGAAAATGGGAACTCCATTGCTGACGATACCCAACAGATCTTTCAGGAATACGCCGGTTACCACACTGATGATGATATGCCTTTTTGCCTCAAACAGGTCGGCCAGGCCCACCAGGACCTCCCGAACGTTATATGGTTTCAGTGCAACGATTACGACATCGCTATCGCGTACAGCCTGGCGGTTGTCGCTCGTCACACGTACTCCCTGCTGTTCAAGTGAAGACAAGGCGCCTACATTACGACGCGTTACGATCAATTGTTCTGGTGAAATGAATTTGCTCTTGATGAGTCCCTCGGCAATTGCTGCTCCCAAATTTCCGCCTCCAAGAATGGCGATCCGTGTTGATGTCATGGCCTTAATTGTTGATACCGCATCCGTTATGAACCGGTTGCATTTCCCGACAAAAGACGTAATAAAAATTAACTTTATCTTTCGAGCCTTAAAGAACGACAGTGGAATTATTGTATAAGCCCTGGCCCTGGTATGTGGCAGGGGTAATCATTGGTCTGGCGGTTCCCGCACTATTGCTGGCCGGCAATAAAAAGCTCGGTATCTCTTCTACCCTTCGACAGGTTTGTGCTGCCTGTGTACCCGCGGGAATTCCATTTCTGCAATACGAATGGAAAAAGGAAAAGTGGAATCTCTTCTTCGCAGGAGGGATTTTGATTGGCGGTTTCCTCGGGGGCTATGTTTTTAAGAATCCTGAAGGTGTTGCCATCTCCAGTACCGCAGCGAATACGTTTACAAACCTCGCTTACAGATAAAGAACTGATCCCACTTGACCTGTTCAACTGGAACTCGCTTGCAACGCTGCGTGGCTTTATTGTGATCGTTGTTGGTGGATTCCTGGTGGGATTCGGAACGCGATATGCGCAGGGGTGCACATCGGGACATGGCATCATGGGACTGGCATCGTTGCAATGGCCGTCGCTTGTTGCTACGATTTGCTTTTTCGTTGGCGGCATTGTCGTATCTCATTGGGTTCTCCCTTATGTACTTGCCTTATGAGAAATCTGCTCTATCTAATATTCGGTGTTGCATTTGGTCTTGCTCTTACGAAAGGCGAGGCCGTATCCTGGTATCGTATTCAGGAGATGTTTTACTTTCAGTCGTTCCATATGTATGGCATTTTTATGACGGCCGTGCCTACAGGCGCTATTGGTATTTTAATCATCAGGAAACTGAAACTGAAAACCATTGGACGGCGAGACTGTGATTGTTCCAAAAAAGAAATTTCACAAAGGCATCATATTGGGTGGCCTGATATTCGGTTTTGGATGGGCTCTTGACCGGTGCTTGCCCGGGGCCGTTGTATGCATTGATTGGCGCGGGTTACACGGTTACTCTGGTGACGTTTGTATCGGCATTAGCGGGAACCTGGGTATGCGCGAAGATTGATCCTTATCTCCCACCATTAGTTCTATCCTTCAGGCTGTCTTGTCCCGAGTCGTTGGTTTTGGAAAGTAATCGGGATGGAGTTATCGCGACTTGATACATAGTTTACAGGATGTACCATCCCATAACACCAAGCATTGCTATTTTTGAAAAAAGGCAACCTGCGTTTGTGCCTATCCGTTGGGATGTTGACCACAAAGCGGGTATACCCATGGACTTAAGACTGGACACTGGCTACAAACAAATACTGGGGATGGCGTTGCCAATCTCCCTGGCATTGCTTGTGCCCCAGATTAACTTCATCACGAATAACATCTTTCTTGGAGGGTTGGGTGAGACGGAACTGGCAAGCGCCGGGATCACTGGTGTGTATTATTTGATTTTCGCGGTCATCGGAAACGGACTTAATAACGGCATGCAGGCTTTGATCTCGCGTCGCGCAGGTCAGAATCTACCGAAAGAGATCGGAAAGCTGTTTGTCAATGGAATTTGGGTAGCCCTTGTTATCGCTGTTATCGGGATAGCTGTTACCTATCTTCTCGCACCCTATGTGTTGAAGTCAGTAATTCATGATGAGGCTATCGCGCGACAGTGTATTGATTTTCTATTGATCCGCATCTGGGGCTTGCCGCTGTTGTACTTGTATGTTATGCGCAACGCCCTGCTTGTGGGGACCAATCAAACGAAACTGCTGGTATGGGGTACGTTGGCGGAGGCTCTCACGAACATATTTCTGGACTATACACTGATCTATGGTCACTTTGGATTTCCGCGACTCGGTTTCAATGGTGCTGCGTATGCATCAATCATCGCTGAGGGAACGGGCCTATTAGTGATCTATGTCGTCATTCACTTAAGGGGGCTACATCGGGCTTTTGGTTTCTTCCAGGAAAGATCGCACTCCTGTTAATAGTGATCAGATCAGGTTGATACTTGTTCAATCCTCGCCGTTAATCCTGCAGTATTGCATCAGTATTGTTAGCTGGGAATTCTTTTACATTCTCGTAGAGCACCACGGATCGAGGGCACTGGCTGTTTCAAACACGATGAGGAATATCTTTGGAATATTTGGTGTGTTCTCGTGGGCTTTCGCATCCGACCACCAACTCGATGGTCAGTAACATAATTGGCCAGGGAAGACAGGATGAAGTTATTCCATTGATTCACCGGATCATCAGGGTGAGACCATTAGTTTGAGTGTTATTCTCTGTGTGGCGTTGAACCTGTGGCCGGAGGTGGTTCTTCTCGATGTACAGCCAGGGAGATGAATTCATTGCAGAAGCAATACCTATCGTGCGCGTTGTTTCCGTTGCATTGATCATGATGTCGTTTTCAACGGTATGGCTGAATGCCGTAACGGGAACTGGCAACACGGTGATCAATCTTACGATAGAGTTTATAACTGTAGTGATCTATTCAATCTATGTTTATACCGTGCTTGAGCATTTCAAGTTATCGGTAACAATTGGCTGGATGTCCGAGTGGGTATACTGGATCAGTATGTTCTCGATGGCGTATGCGTATATGAAGTCGGGACGGTGGAGGAATAAGGTGATATAAGGCGCGGATTTCGTATTTAGGTACCATCGTAATTCGGTACCAATCGTATTTCCCGTATTTCGTAGCCTCCGGTTTCACCGGAGGCTATTCATGTTAAAGTCCTTCGGACCAGGTCGCAAGAATTTCACATCGGAGGCTATTCACGTCAAAGTCCTTCGGACTTAAATTCAATCTGCGTTTCGTTCGTAGAACATCAGGTGAACCTCCTCATCCTTCTTCTGTTCGCTTAATGTATAATAACCTTTTCCGCCGATGGCCCATGCAATCGACTCTCCTTGCGGCTCCTGTTCATACGGCAATTCGACAGGCTTCTGTTTCAGCATTGAGACAACAGACATGTCATCCCCGCGCTTGAAATAAAACACATGCTTATAGGTCTTTATCAATAGTTCAGATCCATCGTCACTAAAGTTCGCAGCAACCACCAACGACATAGGTAATGTACCAATGTGTTCTGCTACTAAAGGTTCTTTTGTAGATGCTGAGTTTTTCAATTGATACAGGTCGCAGGGGCTCTTCCATTTTCCGACGATATAAATGTCGAGTGTATTGGGATCGACAAAAAATGCTTCGGCGTCACGACGTTCATCGGACAGGGAAAACTTAATCTCATCCACGTTGGTGATGACCACCTTTTCTTCACCGTTCCTGAGTACAGGTTCTTCAAATCTGTAGATGTATTTGTATTGGTGTTGGGCGAGATTGTCGCCGATATCGCCGACATAGATGTATTGCTTTCCAGGTTCGGGGCCGGGTCCGAGCGCGATCTCTTCCCAATCGCGATTGTTGATTCCCTTCAGCACGCAAGTCATTTTGATATTTGTCTTGTCGTCGATCAGGTAGACTTCGGATGGATTGCCGCTATCGTTGAGCGTCCATAGCATACCAGGGTTGGCGACACTTGCTGCCAGTCCCGATACTTCACTCAGCTTCTTGCTTTTTAGCATACCGAGTTTCTTTCCCTTTGAAAAAAGTTCATGACTACCGCTGGGCCTTTGGGCACCTCCATCCTTCGGGTCTCTGTTGCCGTTCCCTGTGCAAAATGATGTTGCCATTAACAATACAGTAAAACAGAGAAGCTGAGCTATTCTTTGCATGCGATGAAGTTTCGTGGTTAAGGTACAATGTCCATGCCTGAAAAGATTGAACATGATCATTTTTCGGCTTAGATTAGGTGACACCTGAATCTGAATGAAAAAGTCAACGGTTCTGCTATTGTTAGCCTGCGTCCTTGTTCTTCAATGCGAAAAAGGCGAACGCACCACAACTCCAACGTTTGTTGTCACCTTCACAAAAGAAATGTCAGAGCAAGCGCAGGACGGTCGATTGCTTTTGATGCTGGCGACGCATGACAAAACCGAGCCCCGATTTCAGATCAACGGAAGTTTGCAAACCCAGTTAGTGTTCGGTCTGGATATTGAAGGTGTGAAGCCAGGAGACAAGATGATTGTTGATGGTTCTGCCTTTGGGTTTCCTAAACGATCACTGGGAGATGTCCCTGCCGGCGAATACTATGTGCAGGCGCTTCTTAACAGATATGAGACCTTCCATCTTAAGACCGGTCACGAGGTGAAGCTCCCACCTGACAAAGGTGAAGGTCAACAATGGGTGAGCAAACCCGGCAACTTCTATAGCAAACCTGTTAAGATATCATTCGATCCAAAGGGCAAATCAGTTCATGACATTGCTATGGATCAAAAGATTGCTGACTTGCCACAGCCGGCTGATACCCGCTATGTGAAACATCTTCGCATTCAAAGCAAGTTGCTGTCGGAGTTTTGGGGACAACCGATGTATCTCGGTGCTCATGTGCTTTTGCCTGAAGGATTTGATGAGCATCCGGAGGCGAAGTATCCGGTAATGATCTTTCATGGTCATTTCCCCAGTGACTTTGGAGGATTCAGCGAAACACCTCCGGATCCTAAGATGGATACAACCGACTACAGTGAGCGCTTCAGCATTTATGGTTATGAGAAGTTTCAGAAGCAGGAGGCTTACAACTTTTACAAGCAGTGGATCAGCAAAAACTTTCCCCGCTTTCTTATTGTAGAAATACAACATGCCAATCCATACTACGATGATTCATATGCCGTGAACTCTGCGAGCATAGGTCCATACGGGGATGCTATCATGAAGGAGCTGCTCCCTGAAATCGAGACGAAGTTCAGGGCTATTGGTGAGGGCTGGTCGCGATTTACCTATGGTGGCTCGACCGGTGGATGGGAAGCACTAGCCGTACAGTTGTTTTATCCTGATGATTTCAATGGATGCTTCGCTGCGTGTCCTGATCCGATTGATTTCAGGGCTTATAGTCTTGTAAACATATATAAGGACAAGAACGCCTACTGGTATGATTCACCATTCAGAAAGATGGCAAGGCCTGCGCTAAGAAACTGGCTCGGTCAACTGCAGATCACTATGGAAGAGAGCAACCATTTGGAGTTGGTGCTTGGCACGAAGTCAAGATCAGGAGGACAATGGGATATCTGGGAAGCAGTGTTTTCGCCGCAGGGGCCTGACGGTTATCCAAAGCGCATATTTGACAAGTTGACGGGGGAGATTGATTCAACGGTTGCGCTATACTGGAAGGAGCACTATGATCTGCGCCATATACTTGAGCGCGATTGGGCAACGCTCGGGCCAAAGGTTGCGGGCAAGATTCACATTTATTGTGGCGATATGGATAACTATTATCTGAACAACGCGGTTTATCTCATGGAAGACTTCCTCAAGAAGACCAACAATCCATTTTACAACGGTGAGGTAGACTACGGCGACCGTGCGGAACATTGCTGGAATGGGGATCACAATAACCCGAACTACATTTCGCGCCTTCGATACAATACCATGTATTTGCCGAAAATTCTCAAGCGCATAGCAGAAACTGCCCCGAAGGGTGCGGATGTGAAGAGCTGGCGTTACTAGTGCAGTGTCATACCAAACACGCTCGTATACAACAGCGCAAAAATCGCAACAATTATTCCGGCAACGAGGAGTATTTTCCTTTTCATAAGGGCTGTCAACCTCTATTGACACACTATACATTGAATTGGTTGGATTACCACAACCATTCGTCGCTACTAAATGCACACAAACGATTACGAAGAGTTTGGACGCCCTTTTTTCCGGTATTTTACTAGTACCCAGCCCTCCTTAAGAGACATCGTATGAGCCAATTTTTTTCTTCGATTCGGGGGAATGCCGTCTATGCATTTATCCTGCTGCTGTCGTTCATCATTGTGCTGACAGCCATCTTCGCTTTCCGTAATCAGGTGGTCATGAAACAGACCAACGCAAGCATTGCGGAGGCCGACGTCGTGCTTCGTAATACCAAAGAGCTTTGGAATGGAATTAACCTTATGGACCTGGGGGTGCGTGGTTATGCCCTTACTCACAAAGAAGGACTGAAAGATCCCTTCAAACAGGCCGCCAAAGTCAATTCCGTATATATTGATTCGATCAGGACGGTTATGCAACGCCAGGGTCTCGCAACGGACAAACTGGAAAAGTATATCGTGCTGAACAATGACTACATCGCGTTGTGCCGGCAGATGATCAGCCTCGTCGACGAGGATGGTGGCATGACCAAATTCACAGCGTTGCTTGAAGAGGATCGTGGTTTGGCGCTTTGGAAAGCCTACTCTGCATTCTCATCAGAGCTTTTTGAATATGAGAATGGTATCAAGTCAGTGGCGAAAGCGCATTATCAATCCGCGGTTAATGGCAATACCTGGATCGTACTTGTGCTGATTTTGGTGGGTGCGCCGTCGTTGTATATTGTCTTTTATAAGATCAGGAAAGAAACGCAGGCAACGCAGCGGCTACTGCTTGATCTCGAAACAAACAATCGAAAGTATGTATTTGATCCAGGTAGCAAGCTGGCCGAAGACCATTCGTCCATCATGACGAGTTCGATTGATAACCTTAAGCAGGCTGCTGCATTCATCAAGAAGATCACCAATGGAGAATTCGATGCCAGCTGGGAAGGAATGACTACAGACAATGCGAAACTGAACAAAGAGAGTTTGTCGGGAACGCTGATCAATATGCGCGACCAGATGCGGCGAATTAAGGAAGATGATCAGAACCAGATCTGGGTTACAGAAGGTTTAGCCAAATTCACGGAGATCATTCGCAATCACCAGGATGATGCGGCTTCTCTCAGTGAGCAATCGATACGATTCGTAACCAAATACATGAATGCACAACAGGGTGCCGTCTTCCTGTTGCATGAAGAGGACGAAAGACAGTTTCTTCAATTGAGTGCCTGCTACGCTTTCGACAAGAAGAAATTTGTTGAAAAACGGATTGAGCTCGGTCAGGGTATTGTTGGACAGGCATTCCTTGAAAAGACGCCAACGATGCTGAAAGCGATTCCAAACGGCTATACACACATAACCTCAGGGCTAGGCGAAGCGACCCCATCATGTCTGCTTATTGTTCCGATGCAATACAATGAACAATCGGAGGGTGTCGTAGAGATTGCCGGTTTTGCTGAATGGCCGGAGCATCAGCGCAGTTTCCTGTTCAAGGCCACGGAGTATATGGCTGCGGCGTTGTCGTCGGTGCGCTCTACGCAAAAGATGAAGACATTGCTTAATCAGATGCAGGAACAAACTGAACAACTTCATGCACAAGAGGAGGAGATGCGTCAGAACATGGAAGAGCTTGCGGCTACGAATGAAGAAATGAAGCGCAAGGAATCAGAGTACGTTAGAAACGGCGCGGTTGCGCACGGCTAATTCGCAGTACTGAAGATGACGTTCACGCGGGTATAATAGACCGTTGTAACACCTTCGAAGCCCGAATCGGTCCCTACGACCAACCAAAGTTCACCTTTGCTATTGGCACGGGCAATAAAGGGAGTTTGACTTCCGGAGTTCGTGCGTGTGATCAAGGCATAACGATCGGTGTATGGGGCAACTGCAATGTCACCAAGCGTGACGACAGATTCTCCTGAGCTAGCCTGGTTGCCCTTATCAACATTAAACACGTGATGATCCTGGTCGATGACTGATTTTGGTTCCATGCCGGTCCCGCCTGCTTTCAGAAACACGCTTTCACCAGGTGATCCTCCAATTCCCACGGATCCCTTGGGTGCATTCGAGGCCAGCTCTATCTCAAAAACAATTGCATAGTCAGTATTAGGCGACAGCCCGGTGATCTTTTTCTTCATGAACATGAAGAGATCGTCACTATGATTGTTACCTGAGATCATGATGGACTTCAGGTTTGCGCCAAGATTTTCGGGGCGATCCGTATAGGCAGTTGCCAGTTCGTAATCGATTGAATCGGTTGTACTCACAGGGAAGTCGCTAAAGTCGACAACCCAATCGCCTTGCTCTTTACTGAAATCGAAGCTGTGCGTGAAAACCAGAATCCCACCTTCATCCGCCGTCGGCACACAGCCCGTCAAACACACCAATATCATCGCAACAATTCCAAGCTTTCCGCACATCTTCATACTTCGATTTCTATCATCCATAGACACGTTATCAGCTCTTAAGGTTGGAACCACCGCAGGTTCTGGTGAACTTGTGTGTAGACGCTGGGTAGGCGAATCCAGTGTTTAATACGATGTACCGGCTTGTTAGTTACCTCGATGAAACCAATAAAGAGGCCCTTCGATACCCTCGTTTAATAATTGTGACACTAAATTTACACCAGTTGCGTCTCTAAGAAAAGAAACTCAAAATTTGAGTAATTCGTTATAAGCACTACTACCACTGAACAACTAGGCTAATGAAAGTGAATTCTACAACGAAATTTCCCTTTAGGTCGGTGCTCAGTCTGCGGCCGCTGATCAAGTATTGGGAAGACTCGATGGAGAAGGGAGAGCTTGTTGTGGGCGCTGCCGAACTTCGCGAGCGCCTGAACAATGCTCCCGAGCTCCTGGAACCAATAACTGACATGGCGGTGATAGAAAAACACCGCGACCTCGTACAATACCTTCTGGGCGCTATTATCCCCAAGGCGACTCGAGAGACAGACCGATTGGCGGCTATGCCCGCTTTTCAATTTGATCCCTTCCTTGCTACACCCGGATTTGTATCGACACTTAATACAGCTTTCTTCGACGAAACTGTTACGACAAACTTCCCCGACAATCATATGGAGCTGGGGAAGACTGCAAAAGCGTGCATCATGATCCTTCAAAAGGTTTATGGTGTACAAATGAATTTTGAAAAGCCGATCCTCTTCACCATTCACGACAAGAAGACGGGCCTTGATAAGGTGTTCAAGGTTGTTATTAATGGACGCTTTTGTGAGATCATCACGCGCGTTGAACCCAAGCCAATTGAAAAGCACGTTATCAACTTCCTCCTGGAGAAGGTTTACGACCTTGACTTATGGATGCAATACATCCGCCCGGAAGACTATGAGTTTCACGGATTCATGGTCGTTCATCTCATCGATGTAACGGAACAGGAGATGCTTTCTTCTATTAAGTATGATCTGCTTGAAAAGAATGCCGTTATCCGAAAAGAAACTTTTGCCAGCATACAACATAAACTTCGTTCGTTATTTGAAGTTCCTGGCCTGAAGCTTGGTCTTGGATTCTTAGATCCCGGCAATAATCTGGTATTGAGCGGCAACGACGGTCAAAACTGGAAGAGCATTGCTGAGGGCGGCGGCAATTGTATTCTTTGTAACGATTATGGCGGCTCCATTTATGAGCGAAGCTGGGTCGACAAAAGAACAATTAACATTGAGAATCTCACCGAGTATCAGCACCCCGCTAAGGTGGAGCAATCATTGATTGAAAGTGGGATCAAAAACATACTGCTGGCACCACTGGTTGATGAGACTGGTACGATCGGCATCCTTGAGCTGGCAGCCGAGACACCAGGCGCAATCAACCCCACAAATTCTTATCGCGTCGAACAGGTGTTACCGATGTTTTCGGCGGCCGTTAAAAGAGTAAAAGAAGAAATGTATACAGAGGTACGGGCCCTCATTCAAGAGGAGTGCACTGCGATACATCCGAGCGTAACATGGCGCTTCCTTGAGGCAGGCGTGAGTCTTATGAATCGCCGTCGTCTCGACGAGAAGGCAGCATTGGAAGAGATTGTGTTTAAGGATGTGTATCCTCTGTTCGGATTATCTGACGTGCGGAATTCATCAAACGAACGCAATACTGCTATACAGCAGGATCTCCTGGAGAATCTGCGTCTTGCAAAGGATCTTCTGCTGAAGATTCATGCAATAAAGAAATTGCCTGTTGTTGAAGAAGTTATTTCGAAGGGCGATGAGCAAATGAAAAAGCTCGGTCGAGGGTTGGCGTCAGGTGATGAAAACAACGTGCTGGAGTTTCTCAAGTTTGAGATTGCTCCGCTGCTTGATCACTTCCAGGCAGAGCCTGCCTTAACTCAGCACATAACCGACTATCGCGCGAAACTCGATCCGGTTTATGGTGTCGTTTATCAGCGACGCAAGACGTTTGAGGAGAGTCTTGCGACCATCAATAATATGATCGGCTCTTACCTTGATGAGGCAGAGGGAAGCGCTCAGGAAATGTTTCCTCACTACTTCGAAAAGTTCAGAACCGATGGTGTCGAGTTCACTTTATATGTCGGCAATTCGCTTGTAAGGGAAAAGAAGTTTGATGCGTTCTATCTGAAGAACTTCCACTTGTGGCAGCTCATGACCATGATCGAGATTGATCATCGCATGGATGCTTTGAAACCGAAACTGAAGAACACTTTAGATATCACGCAGCTCATTCTGGTACACGATCAGCCTATCTCTGTTCGGTTCCGTCCTGACGAGAAGCGCTTCGACGTTGATGGGGCCTATGACATCCGTTATGAGATTGTGAAGAAACGTATCGATAAGGCAAACATCAAGAGTACTGGTGAGCGATTGACTCAGCCCGGCAAGATTGCCATAGTTTACTATACATCGAAGGTGGCAGATGAGTACAAGCGTTACTTCCAATATCTCGCAGGTCGCAAGCTTATACTTCCAACTGTGGAAGACGTCGAACTTGAAGAGTTGCCAGGCGTAAGCGGTTTGCGTGCGTTGAGGATTCAGATAGCAAAGTCACCGAGCGTTGAGTCTGACGAGCACATTGATTTGCTTAAAGACATTGAAGAGGCGTTGCGCATTAATTGAGCGAACCATTAAGGTAAAATAACTTAAGAAGGCGGTGCACGGGGTGTATCGCCTTTTCTTTATTAAGTTGAAATGGCAGCTATTCTGGCAGGATCAATTGATTTTCAAAAAGGTTGTTTTGAACTGAAGTTGCTTCGCTGTGGTAGCATTAACTTCTAGTTTTCATTGTCGATGAAAACTCGCGACTGATCGTGCATGCGCATGGCCTTTCTTCCTAAGACAAAGGTGAGTATCAACGATACCAGAGCGCCAATCCAGATACCTGGTGTGAATGAAATAAACCAAAAGTAATCGTATGATCCATGAAAGAGTGCGGCCGAAAACAGCGCCAGCACGCTGAAGAGAATTGTGTGACGGTGGGTGAACTTTGCTTTGCCAAGGAAGTACCCCATTAACACCGCGAAGACTGCATGCGCAGGAACGGCTGTAAACATCCGCGCAATGCCAGTAGGTAGTCCGTATTGAAAAACATAAACAAGATTCTCAGCAGTGGCGAATCCCATTCCAACCATGATTGCGTAGACAATTCCGTCGAAGGATTCATTGAAGTTGCGATTGTAATAGAGTACAAACCGCAGCAAAATGAACTTGCTAAACTCTTCGATGAGGGCTACTTTGAAGTATGCGCTGACAAAATCACGAACACCATCGGTGCCCAGGTAATCGATGAGCAGTGATACTGGCGCTCTGAATACCAATGTCAACAAAGTGCTGAAAGCGCCATAAGCAAAGCTCAGCGTGAGCAGCCAGAGCGGTTCACGCTCATGCCGGTCGTGCAGGTAGACGTATAAGGCGATGGCGATTCCAGGCGCAAATGCGAGTGACAACAGGGCGAATACGTGCATACCCAAAAATCGAAAATAAATACGGAGATGCGAATGCGACGCATCCAGGAAACGATAGTGTTTCAACGTATAAGTGCCGCCTGCTGTTTCCGAATCTCCCGTCTTCGCAGAATTGGGCTACTCGATGACGTCCTCTACCTGAGACATTTTAGCAGGGGTATATTTTCCCGACGTAGCAAAAACTATCTTGCCCGTTTCGTCAAGTACAAAAAAGTAGGGAATATCTTTCTTTTCGAAGTCCAACGCCTCTTTGTAAGGTTTTAACTCACCCCTGTAGAACAAAACATATGGCAGCAGTTGTGGATCGATGTTCTTGATTGCTTTCCGCTTAGCGGTGCCAGTAGCCGCAGCGTTGACTCCGGTAAACATGGGAACAAAATAAACGTTCACGTCATAGCTGAAACTGGCGAGAACGCCACTTGTCTTTTGAATGAATTTTTCAAACACAGGTTGAAACCACGAATTGAGTTCATCTTCTGATTTCTTGGAATACGCGAGGCCCACCAGCGTGTATTTGCCTTTGACCGCATCCGGAAGAATTACCTTCTTGTCTTCTACTGTTTCGGCTTCCATAGATGGAAACATCTTGCCAACCACCTGAGCATTCGTTGTAATCGCGACGCTCGCTAATAATACCAGCAATAAGGTTTTCATTCTTTGTTGATTTGTCGATCAAGGTAACAAAATTCGTGCGCGACCCTTCTTAACATGCGGGGTGCGCGCATAATAGGTAGTTAACTGGATGGCCTGAGAGATGAACAGCAAATGCCGGTTCGCAACGCTATGAAACCCACTTTACTTTTTCGTCGATGGGCCTGCGTTTCCCGGGCGGAACAGGTCCTTTTGGCATACCCAGATGCATGAATCCAAGCAATTTGTCGTCGGGTTCGAGTCCAAAGAACGGCTTTGCCTCCTCATAAAAGGTGATGCCGCCGGTGCTGAGGTAACATCCGATGCCATAAGCACTTGCGGTGAGGTACATGTTTTCCACGGCACAGAATACGGCGCCGATCTCTTCAATCTCGGGGAGTGACTTGCGCGGATCGCGAACCATACATACCGCAATGATATGCGACGATAGTGATGGCTTTTCCAACAACTTTAGAAACGTGTCTTCTTTAAAGGTGCCTTTTTCTGTAGCAACTTCCTTGTATAGTGATGACTGAAACTCGGCAAGTTTTGTTATGCCATCGCCGGTGAAGACTACGAATCTCCACGGCTCAGTAAGTTTGTGTGTAGGTGCCCAGTTTGCGTTCTCCAGCATTTGGCGGACGATTCGATCATCGACTTTCTCGCCGGTATATTGTCCTTGAAAGACTGACCTTCTCCCGGCAATGAGGCGATCGATTGATGATGGATCTATATTCATGCTTATATTTTTTGTAAAAGTAAGTGCGAGCTCATTAATCCCCCAAAACAAAAGCCGTCCTCTTTTTAAAAGGACGGCTTTACATCGTCAAATATAGAATGGGCTACTTCGGAAACTGGCTCGCGTCAATATGCGGAATGACCTTCAGTGCATTCTTGTAATAGATCTTTTTCAAAACATCATCGGGCAATTCTAAACCGTACATGCGCCAGAAGGCATGATAACGTTTGTGGTATGGGAAGTATTCATCCGCGGTTTCAAGTACTCTGAAATAAGTAGAATATTCATCAACTACCCATGAGTCTTTTCCAAACATGACACGGTCCTGATATTTGGTAAGGAAAGCTTTTGCAGCACGGGGCTGACGACCAAGCTCTGCAATCACTGCTCCTATCTCTGTATACATGTTTGGAAGTTCGTCCAGCAGTTTACTGAGTTTAGCGAGGTCGCTGCCATACCATCCAAGGTGAGCGTTGATGAACTTGGTCTTAGGATGTTTACGGAACATGTTATGTTGTTCTTCAATGATGGTTTCCCATTTCACAGGATCATCATCATGTCGTCTGCCGGGATGAAGTTTCAGCTCAAGCCAGCGCTCATTCTTATTGTCAATTGGTTCCCAAAATTGTTTAGGATCCGCAGAATGGATAAGCACCGGAATGCCGAGCTCTCCGCATTTATCCCACACAGCATCAATTCGCGGGTCATCTACATGAACACGGTTACCCTTCGAGTCCTTAGCACTCATGCCAAGGTTCTTATAGATCTTCAGGCCATTGGCGCCGCGCTTCACGTCTTCCTCTAATTGCCTGACGGTTCTTTCTGTCCATTGCGGATCATCGATAGCCGCGAATTCAATGTTCGTGAATACGATGAAGCGTTTAGGATAATTCTGTTTAATGCTTTCAAGGGAATTGTTGAGTTGTTCTCCGCTGCCACGGCCACGACCACTCAAATTAACCATAACGGCCATGTTGAGTTTGTCCATGTCCTTGATCAGGTTCTCGAGGTCTGCCTTTGCCATGCTCCATTGATGATTGTGTACATCGATGAAGGGAAACTTTGCCCGGGTGAGTTTGTGTTCGGGTACGACGAGTGATGATGGTGGATCATACTCCTCGAAGTCCATTTTCATATCCAACGGTTTTTCCTGCGCACAGGCCGTGTGAACCATAACAGAGGCTATTGTTGCCAGAAGAAGCAGTCTCATACGTAGACAAAATGTGCTTTAAGATACATTGAATGATACAATCTGGAACATATTTTTTCCAGGCGGGTTAAACTCTGTTTAGAATGTTTGAAGGTCGTGTTCGTTAGCCTGTCGGGTGAATCTTGACCGGACCTCTGTTTTATTTATACCTTGCAGCCGGTTGTGTCGTTTTAAAGAAGCGATCTACTACGTTAAAATGAAAAGAAGTCCTCTTTTGTTTCTTCTCTTGCTGGCTGCTGTTTGCGTCAGCGCTCAGGATGTTCAGCTGGACGCCGCAAAAAAGAAATTTCAGGCCGGCGACTTTGCCGGAGCGAAGACGGCTCTCAATGCGATGATAGAAGCCAATCCGAAAAACAAGGCAGCACTCATTCTTCGAGGGCAAGCCAAAGCAGGGTTGACTGATTTTTACGGCGCGATAGGAGATTTCAATTTTGCGCTGGAAGCAGATTCCGCGCTTTCGGAGGCGCTAAATTTCAGAGGAGAGTCGAAGATGGCATTGGGTGATGATGAAGGCGCCATCGCCGATTTCGACAAAGCTATACGCTTCAACGCAAAGTATACGGCAGCCTATACGAATCGTGGTCTTGCAAAGTATAACATAGAAGATTTTCAGGCGGCGTATTTCGATTTCTCCAAGGCTCTCGAATTAGGTCCGCCAGACGCAGATAAGTACTTCAACCGTGGTGTAACGAAAGCAGAGCTCGGCGAGTTCATTAGTGCGATTGATGACTACACGAAGGCGATTCAACTGGATGCCAAGGATCCTGACTTATATCTGTTTCGTGGAGTTGCCTACTACAACACGGGAAACATGGACCCTGCGATAGCGGACTATAACGAGTCCCTTAAGCTCGATCCAAAAAATGCACAGGCTTATGAAAACCGGGCACTGGCAAAGGGAGAAAAGGAAAATTTTAAGGAGGCCCTGGATGATTACAACAAGGCCATTGAATTAAATCCCGATGAACCCGAAACGTTGAATCTCAGAGGGGTGACCAAATACAAACTTAACGATCACGATGGGGCTATTGCTGATTATACAAAGGCCATATCGATAGATGAGACCAATCCTGTTTACTTCGATAATCGCGCGTTGAGCAAGACGGAGAAGGGAGATCTTGCCGGAGCTGTTGAGGATTACACTTCCTCGATCGAATTGTATTCTGGTGATGCCGAGACTTATTATCAGCGTGCGCTCGTGAAGCTGCAGATGAACAACAATTACGATGCGTGCCTTGACCTCAAGCGAGCTGAAGAACTTGGGTCTGCAGATGCGAGGGCTGCCATAAAGAAGAGTTGCAAATAGGTGGCGCGTCGTGACGCACCACCGTTCAAATATCTAAGCGTCAAAACCGCGTGCTCCTCCTGCGAGGAATGCGGCCATTATTGAGCCCCACAACACAAATACCAGCACACACCAAATCGCGGCCCATATCAACGCGGCCTTTGCCCAGTTCGCTTTGTTTGGATTTTCGTTGGATCCAAAAGCCCAAACGAAGAGCATAACAAATCCAACTAGCGGGAGAAATGAAATGAGAAGCGTGATCATCCAGTCCTTCGTAGACATGACCTGTGCCTGAGCTTGGTTTTCCATAATTGTTTTTTAATGGTTGAGAGTGATTAGTGAAGATAGTTAATTCAGGTGATATGTGCTGCGCAGACCGCTGTTCAGGGGAAATCAAACGCCTCTTCCTTATCGCTGGCAACTCCCGCTACTTTTCATCATCTTACGCGCAAACACCTAAGCCGCCATGCGCCGTACGCTATTCTCTATTTTCATTCTCATTTCTGTAGTTCAGGTTTTTGGTCAGGAACTTCAAAGCCCGGAGAAATTCCTCGGATATAAGCTCGGAGACAAATTTACGCGCCATCACCGGGTCGTTGAATATTTCAAATACGTTGCTGATGCGCTTCCAAACGTGGAAGTCGTTCAATACGGCCAAACGTATGAAGGCCGACCTCTCATTTATACGATCATTACCTCGCCGGAAAACTTCAGCAATCGCGAGGAGATCAGGATGAACAACCTGCGACGCTCAGGGATGACCGAAGGAACGGCCACTGCCGATAAGAAGCCGGTGGTGTGGCTCAGCTACAACGTGCATGGAAATGAGGCCAGCTCACTGGAGGCGTCTATGCTTACGTTGTATGAACTTTCAAATCCGGCAAATACAAAGACGCAGGAATGGCTGAAACAGGTAGTGGTTATCATGGATCCCTGTATCAATCCTGATGGCCGCGATCGTTATGCTAACTTCTACAATCAGTTTGGTAATGTCGTGCCCAACTCGTCAGGCACTGCAAAGGAACATCGCGAGCCCTGGCCCGGAGGCCGCTCGAATCACTACATGTTCGATCTCAATCGCGACTGGGCATGGCAGACTCAGATCGAGTCACAACAACGTTTGAAAGTATATAATCAGTGGATGCCACAGGTTCATGTTGACTTCCACGAGCAGGGTCCCAATAATCCTTATTACTTCGCTCCTGCTGCGGAACCGTATCACGATGTGATCTCGAACTGGCAGCGCGAGTTTCAAAAGATGATTGGAAAGAACAACGCGAAGTACTTCGATGAGCAAGGCTGGCTTTATTTCACCAAAGAAGTATTCGATTTGTATTATCCAAGTTACGGCGATACCTATCCAACATACAGTGGCGCCATCGGCATGACCTATGAACAGGCTGGAAGCGGCTACGCAGGTTTGAGTGTTACAACCGAAGAAGGGGATCCACTTACTTTAAAAGACAGACTAACGCATCATCACACTACTGGCATGTCGACCGTTGAGATTACCGCGCTGAATGCTACACGCGTAATTGACGAGTACGAAAAGTATTTCAAAGAGAACCTGAACTCACCCGCAGCAACCTATAAGACTTATGTGATCAAGGGCGATAACAACCCGGATAAGCTGGCAAGCCTTGCTAAGTGGATGGATTCGCATTCCATTCGCTACGGATATCCACAGGCAGGAAAAGCAAGTCGTGGATTTGACTATCAGACGCAGGCAACGGGAAATGTGAATGTTACAACGGAGGACCTGGTGGTCAATATCTATCAACCTAAGTCGAGATTCATTACCACCATATTTGAACCACAGTCTAAGTTGTCGGATTCACTTACCTATGATATCACTGCGTGGAATCTGATGTACGCCTACAATCTCAAGGCATATGCGTTAACCGAGCGAATCAATCCGGCAAAAACGTTTGCGCCCAAAACCGTCGATAACAGTCAGGTGGCTACTAAGCCCTACGCCTACATCTTTGCGTATCAAAGCCTGAAAGACGTTGAGTTTCTGGGGGCGTTGCTTAAGGCAAATGTAAAAGTGCGTACGGCAGCAAAGCCATTTACAGTTGGCGCAGCGAATTACGATGCAGGCACTCTGATCGTGACGCGACGCAATAATGAGAAGCTGGAGGATTTTGATGCTCTTGTCATCCGGCTTGCAAATGAAGCCGGAAGAAAGATCAACACCACGACGACGGGCTTTGTTGACAAAGGTTATGACTTTGGATCGTCGGAAGTAAAATACGTTAAGGCACCTAAGGTTGCCGTGTTAATTGGTGAACAAACTTATTCACTCTCGGCTGGAGAAGTGTGGCATTTCTTCGAACAACAAGTGCACTATCCGATTACCCAGATAGGTACCGATTATTTCAAAACTGTTGATCTGAAGACGTTTGATGTGTTGGTTGTGCCTGAGGGTAACTACCGCATGTTTGACGACGCCGCGCTGGAACAATTAACAACGTGGGTAAACGGCGGGGGCAGGCTCATCGTGATTGCAAGTGCGGCGAATGCTTTTGCTGAAAAGAAGAACTTTGCTTTGAAGAACTATTTAAAGGAAACGGAAAAGGCTGACGCCGAGAAAAAGGAAAACGATTCACGCGAAAAGGGTGTATTGAATCCCTATGGTGAAATAGAACGACGTCAGCTGTCTGACGCTATCTCGGGAGCTATATATAAAGTATCGCTTGATCCAACGCATCCACTGTCATTTGGCCTTGGCAATACGTACTATTCATTGAAGACGAATGAACTTCGATTCGGATATCTTGAATACGGCTGGAACGTTGGCGTGATCAAGGGAAAAGCAAAGCCGGTTCAGGGTTTTGCAGGAGCACGCATCAATCCTCGTCTTGAGAACAGTCTAACGATTGGGGTGGAGCAAAAGGGACAAGGCAATATTGTGTACCTGATTGATAATCCGCTGTTCAGAGAGTTCTGGGAAAACGGCAAGATGCTATTTGCCAATGCGGTGTTTATGGTCGGTCAGAAATAATTATAACAGCTCCTCTCCATCAGCGACACCTGTGAGCTCTTCGATATAGAAGTAGCGGATGTTGATGTTGAGAATAGTTTTATAAGGGATCGTAATATAGCGGCCGGGAATATCGTAGTAGCGATTTTCTACGAGATCATCTTTAAGGAATCGGCGCTTGGCGTCTTTCAATACAATGGTGTCGAGTCCACCTTCGTCGGATAGAGTGAAGTGAATAAGCTCACCGATATAAATCATTGTATCGCCACCCGTTTGTGTCAGCACGTTTACGAGCTTGAAGCTTACTTCTTCGGGATGATCGGGTACTTCGGGAAAATCAAGGAACTCACCGCTCAACAGATAGTGCCAGTCGTTCGAAAAGCGAAAGAGCCTGAACCGTCGATCGAGTTTGAGAATCCGCACTACCCGTCGCGAGACGTGGCCCGCTACATACGCAACGCCAATTACCGATACACAATAGTACAGAAAGCTTACGACGCTTGGTTGATCACTCGTGTTTCCTATCAATACCGTGAACAGCTGAGTGATATTGAATTGAAAGTTCAATAGAGCAGCTGCAAGCGACAGTATGCCAAATGCGACAAAGTGCATAATGATCGACGGGAACACTGCCCAGAACACTTCATCAACCAGTCCGGAGAATTTTGCCTTCCGTGAGAATACAGAAGAAAGATATGCCCGCTTGAAAGCAATGCCGGGCAAAAAGAAGAGGAACAGCGAAAGGGTAGAAAGCGCTAACGCCACGTGATACTATCCTAGCTCCCTGACGAAATAGATCTTGTCGCCCACACGGAAGGTCTTGCCATTGCTATCGATCTCCTTGTTGATATCGATAAGCTTGTAGACCAGCTCGCGGCTTTTGGCTGTTTTGCCAGAAACCCAGTTCACTTTGTTATCGGTTCGTGGTTTCATATTGTGATTAACGCAAAATACCAAAAAAAGTGACAACCTAAGAGTGATGATCGTGCTGATCATGCCTACTCTTCGTGGAGAATTTCATTTACGACTTTCCAAACGAGGTCTGATTCATAACCCTTGGCAATGGCGAAGCGTCCGGCCTTATCACGTCGGACAATAGGGGAATCGTTGGAAAGTGAGGCGGCTTTTTTGCGGATGAGTTTCTCAAGAGTTTTGCGGTAGTCCTCGTCGTCGATTTCTTTCATCCCTGAGCGGATGCAATTGTTGGTAACGCCATGAGTTTCGAGTTCGCGTTGAATGCGTACTCTTCCCCAGCCCTTCATTCGAAACTTGCCGCCAGCAAAAGCTTTGGCGAATCGCTCTTCATTTAAATAACCGGCTGTGATAAGTTCTGCAATTATCTCTTCGGCGGGATTTCCATAAACGCCGATGGAGTCAAGCTTGCGTCTCACCTCCTGATGAGAGCGTTCCTGGTAAGCGCAGTAAGCAAACAGTTTGGGTTTGGCTTCTTCGGGAGTGTATCTCTTTTGCGCGCGTTCCATAGTTATTTCTACTTTTGTTAACGGTTTGGCTATTCCCAAATCCCGCACAAGGGAATGACCTGCTCTAAGTATTGAAACTAAATAAGCGACTGCGCTACGAAGTGCTCAGGGGTTTGTGAATTACTTCACCAATCCCTTGTTCTTCATTACGCTTGCTACAAACTTTCGCTCGTTATCGGTATTGAAGATCTTGTATGGCCAATAGATGATCTGCGCCTTGTTCACAAAGAGAGCAAAGTAGTCGGGTCCTACTTCCGCCTTTTCAATCTGATCCCATTTGAGTGGCATTCCCTCGCGAGGGTTCTTCTTCATGAGTATCTGCTGGCTGCTGATTTCATATGAGAATTTTTCGAACAAAGCCTGACCTTGTTCCAGTTGCGTCACGCCATAGAACTGTATCCACCAGAAGAGAACGTACAAGCCTACACCGATCAGGGCTCCGATGAACCACCAGATAGAATTTGCACCCGGGATGAAGTACCCAAGGCAAAGCACAACGGCACCAGCGATAGCCATCCATCCCTGCTTCTTCAAAATGCTCTTCAATGCCAGATTGATGTACACCTTCTTTTCCAGCTTGTAATTTTTTGTTTTAACGATCATAGAGTTATAAAATTCCTATTTCCAATCAGAATGCTTTGAGGCTTAGGTCGAGGCTTCTTACAGAATGCGTAAGAGCACCGACAGATATAAAGTCTACTCCTGTTTCCGCTACTGCGCGTATAGTTGACTCGTTGATATTTCCACTAGCCTCAGTCTTGTACTTACCACCAATCCGTGCCACAGCCTTTCGCATATCGTCGGGAGTCATGTTATCCAGCATGATCACGTCAACTCCCCCCACCTTTAATACTTCGTCGACCTCGGCCAGGTTTCGCGTTTCTACTTCGATCCGCAGCTTAAGGTTTCCGGCGCGAAGATAATCGTTTGTGCGCATGATGGCATTGCTGATGCCACCCGCCATATCGATATGATTGTCTTTTAACATGATCATGTCGAACAATCCGATGCGGTGATTGAAGGCGCCTCCAATGATGACTGCCCATTTCTCGATCAGCCTAAAGTTTGGCGTCGTCTTTCTGGTATCCAGGAGTTTTGCTTTTGTGCCCTTGATCAGTTGAGCGAGTGAATGTGCGCGCGTGGCGATGCCGCTCATTCGCTGCATGCAGTTGAGAACCAATCGTTCGGTTGCGAGGATGGAACGGGAAGAACCTTCGATGGTAAAGGCTATATCGCCTTCTACGATCGGGTCGCCATCTTTCTTAAGGGATTTTACCTGAAGCCCGTGGTCGAACCGCCGATAGATTTCGAGCGCTAGTTCAACCCCTGCGAGGATGCCATGATCCTTTACCAGAAGGCGTGCACGAGACGTAGCGGCCTCCGGTACGGAGCCCAGGCTGGAATGATCTCCGGACCCAAGGTCCTCCTCAAGGGAAGACTGGATGAAGGAATCCAGGAAAGTTGAAGTAATGTAGTCGGGTCGCACGGGTGCAAAAGTAGGCCTGAATCGTCAGGCAATCCGACTAGGTCCCAATAAAATTTCGACGAAGGAAAAGCGCGGCTGAAAAGGTGGCTGCTACTCCTTTGCAAAGGAGATTTCGTGCACAAGTTGTTGGTTATCAACTGTCTTCACCTTCATGTAAACGCGATAGGTTTCCGTATCGGTCTTGTATTGGCCGATGCCGAAAGTCTGTCCGCCCTTAGATGTACCCTGGTGGATGATATTAAACTCAACCGGGGGGTGTTGTTTAAAGAAGTCACGGAAAACGAACTCAGCTTGTGCTTTGCTATAGGATTGAGCGCCGTCGTCGAGTGTGACGTCGACGGTTTGATTGAGGTAGCGGGATAATTCTTTAGCGCTGCCAGCCTTAATTGTTTCCTTGACCTGGGCGATAACGTCGCCCTGCGCAAATGAAATAGTTGTTGCCAAGAAAGTAGCAGCCCAAACGGTTGCTAATAGGTACTTGTTCATTTTCATGGATGAGGTAAGTAAACATCGGCGAAAATTATGCCACTGTCGCAAGATAGGGAATAATTCACATCCAGGATGCTGCAATCGTTTGCTGCGCGTATGTTGCGAAACCATCCAATCATGCAATCGACTATATTTGCGCCCTGATTCCTGACATAAATCTATCCATCACCAATTCTCTGTGGCCATGAATAAAAAAGTGCTTCTGATGATCCTCGACGGCTGGGGTATCGCTAAAAACAAAGCAGTTTCCGCCGTAGACCAAGCGAAGACTCCATTCATTAACTCATTATACCCAAAATACACCAATAGTAAGCTCCAGGCATCGGGTTTAGCCGTCGGATTGCCGGATGGGCAGATGGGTAACTCTGAGGTCGGCCACATGAACATTGGCGCAGGCCGGGTTGTATACCAGGATCTGGTTCGCATCAACAAGGCCATTGAAGATAAGGAACTTGACACCAATCCGGTCCTGCTGGATGCTTTTGCATACGCTAAGAAAAACAACAAAAGCGTTCACTTAATAGGCCTGGTTTCCGATGGCGGCGTGCATTCGCACATCGAGCATTTGAAAGGTCTGTTAACGATAGCCAACAACAACAAGGTATCGAATCTGTTTGTACACGCTTTTACAGATGGTCGTGATACGGATCCCAAAAGTGGACTTGGTTTTCTCAAAGATCTCACGCAACACATGTCGAAAACCACCGGCAAGCTTGCCAGCATCATCGGTCGATATTATTCGATGGATCGGGACAAGCGTTGGGAGCGTGTGAAACTTGCCTATGATCTTTTGGTGAAGGGTGTTGGTCAGAAAACAACGGACCCTCTGGGCGCAGTTCAGGCAGCGTACGATGCAAACGTAACGGATGAGTTTATCAAGCCGATTGTAGTAACATCAGCATCCGGTCAACCGGTAGCCACGATCGCGGAAGGCGACGTCGTATTGTGCTTCAATTTCAGGACTGATCGCGGACGCGAGATCACTCAGGTGCTGACGCAGCAGGATTTTCCTGATCACGACATGCGCAAGCTTTCACTCTATTATATAACACTCACGATATACGATGAATCGTTTGCCGGAGTGAAAGTGATCTTTACGAAAGACAATCTCGACAAGACGTTGGGAGAGGTTGTCTCTGATGCCGGCAAGAAGCAAATCCGGATTGCAGAGACTGAGAAGTATCCTCACGTCACGTTCTTCTTTTCGGGCGGACGTGAAGAGCCCTTTCCAGGAGAGACACGGATACTTTGTCCTTCGCCAAAGGTAGCCACGTACGATCTTGCGCCGGAGATGAGTGCAAATGAGATCAAGGACAAGATCATAGTTGAATTGAATAAGAAGGAGCCTGATTTTATCTGTCTCAATTTTGCCAACCCTGATATGGTTGGACATACCGGGGTATTCGAGGCAGCCGTGAAGGCCTGTGAAACAGTTGATGCATGTGCTGAAGCCGTTGTTGGTGCCGCATTAAAGAATGGATATGCTACCATCATCATCGCCGACCACGGCAATGCTGAACTTATGCGAAACGAGGATGGATCTCCGAACACGGCCCACACGACCAACCTCGTACCCTGTATCCTGGTGGACGATACTTATAAAGGAAAGATTAAGGATGGAAAGTTAGGAGACCTCGCTCCGACAATCCTCACATTGATGGGAGTACCTGTGCCTCCGCAGATGACCGGAAATGTATTGGTTGACAAATAGACTTGCTTTATATCGGAAGGGCTATGTGTCCCTTGTAGCACGATCATTTGCGGCGTGCTCGCTTCTGCTTTTGTCGATGTGTGCTCCTCCTGCAAAAAAGGGACATGGTATGTTTGCTGTAGATAGCTTGCTTCATGCGCAGGCGTCTCAGCTTACAAGTATGCATGCAACGATTGATAAGGAAGTGGTGCTTGGAACAAAGAAGGAAAAAGTATCGCTGACTCCCCAAGACACTGTTGGTTGGTTGCGTGAACTGGAGGTCTTCGGAGTGATGGAGTCCATTAACAAACCCATCAATCGTGATCGGTACAAGACAACGGAATCGGCAGACACGCGCAGCAACTTACGCATCAGGTCATTCGGGACTTCGGACGATTTGCCGATCTCGTATGTTAATCTTTATTATCAGGGAAAGCTGTCGAACATCCGTAAGATCGAAGCTTCATACACTGAAGCCAACGGCCTGTTCAGGACAAGCCGGTTGCTTTCCATGGAATTTGACAATGTGAATGGCATTCCCGTCATGACAACCTATTCAATATCTGGCGGGCAGAAGATGTTTATGGACGATACCGTCCGATATGATATTAAGGGGCGAGTGAGGATTGGAAATTGATTAAAGATGGCAAAGCGAAATATCAGGGAGGGACTTAAGGAAGAGGAGAAGAGGCCTGTCAATCGGGAGACGCTTTCTCAGATGATGGGTATTTTTCGATTTGCACTGCCTTACAAGGGGTGGTTTATTATAGGACTGGTAGCATTGGTATTTTCAAGCAGCACCATGCTTGCTTTTCCTTACCTGGCCGGTGAACTACTTGACGTGGCCAATGGAGTTCCTGTTCCATACTTTGATTCAATTGCACAAGTAGCCCTCGCGTTGATAGGTGTATTATTTCTGCAGGGCATATTTTCTTTCACACGTGTCTATACGTTCGCCCTGGTGACAGAACGTTCATTGGCAGATCTGCGGAAGGCAGTGTACGAAAAGCTCGTGCGCTTATCTCTTACATTTTTCGACAATCATCGCATTGGTGAACTGATGAGCCGCATCACCTCCGACGTAGGGACACTTGCTGAAACGTTCGGTCTTACGCTTGCCGAGTTACTTCGTCAGTTCGCCACATTGATATTTGGATCAGCCATCATACTGGTGCTTGCTCCCAGACTGACAGGATTTATGCTGTTGACATTTCCAGTGCTTGTACTCATCGCTCTTGTATTTGGTAAGTTTATTCGCAAGATGTCACGGAAGTCACAGGATAAACTTGCGGAGGCAAACGTGGTGGTCGAAGAGTCTTTGCAGTCCATTACTGTTGTGAAGGCTTTCACAAATGAAGAGTTTGAAACAAATCGTTATGGCAAGGCCCTGGAAGAAGTTGTAAATGTATCGATCAGGACAGCGCGGTTCAGAGGACTATTCATTTCATTTATCATATTCGCATTGTTTGGAGGAATCGTAGCCGTTGGATGGTACGGTGCGTCATTGGTTGCTTCGCATACCATTACCGTTGGCGAGCTCTTCTCCTTCGTATTCTATACGTCTTTTATTGGTGCTTCCATCGCCGGGCTTGGCGATAACTATACGCAACTCCAGCGCGCCATTGGCGCCTCAGAACGTCTTCGTGAAATTCTTCAGGAGCCAACAGAGTTTGATCAGGTGGCTATTCCCAGTACCGCTGATGTTCAAAAAAACGGTGCAAAACAGGTCTCGGTTAAACCGGCTTTCAGACTGAATGGAAAGATTGATTTCAGAAAGGTCACGTTTGCTTATCCCACGAGGAAAGACGTTGTCGTCTTAAAGGATCTTGACTTCTCCATTGCTCCGGGTGAGAAAGTTGCACTTGTTGGTCGCAGCGGCTCGGGAAAGTCTACAATCATTAGTTTGTTGATGCGATTCTACGAACCAGACAATGGTGGCATTTACACTGATGATATTGCCATCGCGGACATCAATCTTGCAGGATACCGCCGCAATGTTGGCATTGTACCACAGGAGGTGATCCTGTTTGGCGGAAGCATCCGCGATAACATCGCTTATGCAAAGCCAGGCGCAACGTTAGAAGAAGTTCAGGAAGCAGCACGCCAGGCCAATGCGCTCGAGTTTATTGAAACCTTCCCTGACAAGTTTGATACGTTAGTTGGTGAACGTGGCGTGAAGTTGTCTGGTGGACAACGACAGCGCATCGCTATCGCGAGAGCCATCCTCAAGGATCCTGCAATTCTAATTCTGGACGAGGCAACGAGCTCGCTAGACGTCCATTCGGAAGTGCTCGTTCAGCAGGCGTTGGAGAAGCTTATGGAGGGACGAACCAGCATTATCATTGCGCATCGACTCAGCACCATAAAGAAAGTTGACAGGATCTTTGTTATCCAGGAAGGTCGCCTTGCTGAAATGGGATCACATGCTGAACTGACTCAAGTGGACAACGGTATTTATAGTAACTTGCTCAAACTCCAATTGACATAAACTGAAAGCTAATCGTTCTGCGATCATGATTGATCACACAGAGTCCGAGACACTATTGCGGAACTTCAAGCTCCGTTCGACGCCCAATCGTCAGGACATTCTAGATCTATTCTTGCTTCGAAACTACGCCCTTTCTCAAAGTGATATCGAAAAGGAAGTCCAAACTCATCTGGATCGTGTAACTGTATATCGTACACTAAAAACCTTCCTGGATCGTGGACTTATCCACAAGGTGCTGGACGATGAGGGAAGTTTGAAATATGCGTTGTGCAATGACGCTTGTCATGCCCCCGTGCACCACCATGATCATGTACACTTTAAGTGCCTGCGTTGCGGTCAGACTAACTGCCTGGATGTTAGCGTTCCAGCAGTGCGATTACCGCAAGGATACCGGGCCCGGGAAGTAAATGTTCTTATTCAGGGGATCTGTGATAAGTGTGTCGAATAAATATTCCATTTGGCGGGTTTCATTTTTGCCGCCCGTAGGATAAATCGAACCTATGAAATGCCGGATTTATATATATTTGAAAGTTGAGAAGACCACCCGACACATCAAAGTGCCTTTTTTAACCTCTTTTAGCTAATCCCAAATCCAAAAAGCACCTTGCATTCCGTGGTCAACATACTCGTAATTTCCCTTTTCAAGAACATGAATGATCGGGAGATGATCCTTTTCGGTGTTTTCGCCGTGATCATCCTTCTTTTCCTTGTCCTTGATCTCGGTCTTTTCCACCGCACGGCGCATCGGGTAACTACCAAGTCCGCACTGTACCAGTCAATCTTCTGGGTGCTGATCTCGACACTGTTTGGGTTCTTTATTTATAAGTATGACGGGGCGGATCATGCGGTAGAGTATTTTTCTGCCTATCTCACCGAATACGCCTTATCGGTTGATAATATCTTCGTTATCCTGCTTATCCTGAAATACTTCAAGGTCAAGGAGGAATACTATCACAAAACACTGTTCTGGGGTATTTTCGGCGCAATCGTATTTCGGGGCGTTTTCATCTTCGTCGGAGCCATTATCATACACCACTTCCACGTCATCCTGTACGTCTTCGGCGTATTGCTGATCTACTCTGGTATCCGGATCTATTTTGAAGATGGAGATCAGACCATTGAACCTGAGAAGAATCCGATCCTGAAGCTCAGCCGTCGCTATCTGCCCTTCACGGACACTGACCGCGGAGCTGCATTCGTTGTACGAGAAAATGGCAAGCTTATGTTTACTCCATTGTTTCTTGTCATCATCCTGATTGAAACCACTGACCTCTTGTTCGCCGTCGACTCCATTCCGGCTGCATTTGCTATTACGCAAAACGAGTTCCTGGTCTATACTTCAAACATCTTCGCGGTGATGGGACTGAGAGCCATGTTCTTCCTCCTTGCCGGCATCATCGACAAGTTCTATCTCTTGCAGAAAGGGCTTTCAATTATCCTGTTCTTCATAGGAGCCAAAATGCTTCTTGAGATCTTCGAGATAAGTGTGGGGGTTTATACTTCGTTCTCCGTTATCATCGCCACGCTGACATTGTCGATAGTATTCTCGGTAATCGTGCCGAGGAAACCTTCGGACGAGGAAGCCTAAACGGTTGCAGACCGCTCTATTTTATTCCTTCAACAAACAGATTGCGGGGAAGTATCTTCAGCAAGACGGGCAGCGATAAAAACGCCTGAGGCAATGGAATTACAGAAAAGGCCGGAAGCGTCTTAATCATTGTCACCAGGGCATTACGCAGCTGCTCCTTTTCATCAACCGTGAGCTCATGGCCACGCGCCTTACGTGTAAGCGCATTCAGTTCGGCATTTTCGTTGAGGTACTTGGCAAGCTTTGTTTTGTTCTTCTCTGCAAGTCGCGACACACGGTAAATGAATTGCTCGCTCACATATTCAATGTCTCGCTTGTCCTGTAATCGCTCAAGTGCCGACCAGTGCTCGAGAATGAATCCCTCGATAGCAATCATGCTGCTCTCCAAATCTTCGTCTGACAGCTCGAGGTAATGACAGAATCGCTTCAGGAAATCGAGTTCTTCCTGCTCTACCTTTTTGTCTGCCCAAATTGTTAGAATAGAGATCTCGAGGAAAAATTTCTTAAGTATCCATGAATGCTCTGTTGGAAGATTGATGTCTTCAACTGCAAATCCTTCTTCAAAGATCTTGAGTGTTTCCTTTCGACGTTCTGAAGAGAGCTCAGCGCTTTCAATGAAGAGGTCGTAAAAGCGGCGCTCTTCAAATGATACTTCCCGATTAGCGTGCGCTGCGGCAGCAATTACCTTCACTACGGAAAATCTCAACTCGTCTCGTTCATAGCGGAAGAAGTCTGCGACGATTCGATCTGCGTTTGTATGAATCCATTGACCGAAGATGAAGACATCGAGAAAGAGAAGACTGTTATGAAAGAAGAACGACCAGAAGTTGTTAGCGAATTTCGCGGTGTATTCAATTCGTTTGTCGATCAGTTGTTCGGCGACTTCATAAGGTGACTTCTTCCGACCGAGCAATGTTTTCGTGGCAGTAGCAACTTCAGGAAAGATGTTGTTATAAAACGTACCGATCTTTTCGAGCGTAATATGAATTAATTGCTCCAGCTCTGATGGTGTTGTTATCGGCTTGTCATACGAAACGATTGAACTGCTGATGAGGCTTTCCGTAAGCAAGATTTTCAGTCGGTCTTTCTGTTCTTCGGGATGATGTAACAGTTCCTCATCACTTACAGAGAGCCCATACATGAGACCTGTAGGTTGAATGACGCGGTAGAGTGAATGCTCGGGATGGGAGGCGCGTTTTCGCGCTTCTACGAAATCCTCCATTGCCCGCGCCTGACGAGCGGACAAATAATCTTTGAGCCAACCTTTGGTCCCTGTTTTCATAGGTCGGATTTCGTTGAATGAAATTTACGCTTTTTCATTCAATTCGCGGGCCAATTGGAACTTGATCAGACGAGGTCTCGCCAGCCGGTGTTTTCCATTTTACGGGCAACGCTTTCGACCTTCTGCTGCAGTGACTTCTTAAAGGCATCGAGGCGTTTAGCAACCTGTTTATCTGACGATCCGAGGATCTGGGCCGCTAGTATGCCTGCATTTCGGGCGCCATCCAGCGCTACAGTTGCTACCGGAACACCGGCCGGCATTTGAAGAATCGACAATACAGAATCCCAGCCGTCAATTGAGTTGGATGATTTTATGGGTACTCCGATCACAGGCAGTGATGTCAGTGAGGCAATCATTCCCGGGAGATGGGCGGCTCCGCCTGCTCCGGCGATGATGGCCTTGAGACCCTTTGCTCTCGCCGTGGTTGCGTAGTCAACGAGGCGATGAGGTGTACGGTGTGCGGATACTACAGTCACTTCGTGAGTGATTTTGAGCTCCTCAAGAATCTCGGCTGCCTCCTTCATAATGCGAAGGTCGGACTGGCTGCCCATGATAATTCCAATAACAGGCTTACTCATCAGGATATAACTTTAAGAGTATTCTTTACTAACTGTACTTTGCGTTTAAGCTCTTCCGGGTCGGGATCAGCAATAGTTACATGACCCATTTTGCGAAAAGGTTTCGTCAGTTGCTTTCCATATAAATGAACGTGTACTCCGGGCACAGCGAGTACTTCAGCAAATCCTTCATACCTGGCTATTCCTTCGTGCCCTGCCTCGCCGAGAAGATTGACCATTGCGCTCGGTCTGGTGATCGAGGTATCACCGAGAGGGAGGCCCAGTATTGCTCTCAAATGTTGCTCGTACTGCGATGTCACATTGGCCTCAATAGTTTGATGTCCACTGTTGTGTGGGCGTGGTGCGATTTCGTTTACCAGCACCTCTCCCGATTTAGTAACGAACATCTCGACCGCCAGCAGCCCAACCATGTTCAGCTTCTCAATTACCGTATGGGCTATGCGCTCAGCTTCATTGCGCACCTGTTCGCTGATGTAAGCTGGTGAATACAAGTACTCGACAAGATTTTGTTCAGGATGAAACACCATCTCAACCGCCGGAAAACTTTTTACTTCTCCATTGCTGCTTCGTGCGACGATTACGGCAATTTCCTTGTCGAAGTCAATCAGATCCTCCAGCAGGCCTGGTGCATCAAAAGCTTTGTGAAGGTCCGCAGCCGAGCGAAGGATCTGGACGCCCCTGCCATCGTATCCTTCTTTTCCGAGCTTGTTAACAACGGGAAAAGTTGTTGCCTTTGCTTTTACGTCCGCCGAACTATCGACTAAGACAAATGGTGCCGTTGGAATTCCGGAAGCCGCATAGAACTGCTTTTGTTTTCGTTTGTCCTGAATAAGTTCGATAACAGAAGGCTGTGGATAGACGCGTTTGCCACTCGCTTCAAGCGCCTTCAGCGCGTCGGTATTGACGTGCTCAATTTCAATTGTAATCACGTCACAGTCTTTCCCAAATTCAAGAACAGTGTTATGATCTTTCAATTTCCCATGGACAAACTCGGCGATTGAGGAGCAGGGTGCATGTGCATCCGGATCCAATACCTTGAACGGAATATTAAAATCAATTCCTGACTGTATGAGCATTCTGCCCAGTTGTCCTCCTCCGAGAACGCCGACCTTATTGGTTGATTGATAACTTGTACTCAAGAATCTGTTGTGATTTGCGTGCGAAGATAACGTGCAGTAGCCTTCAATGCCTACTGAGGAAACTCAATATTCAAGATTTTGTCACCGACTTCGAGCTGGTGTGCTATATCCATTCCGTCGACCACCTCGGCAAATATCGTATACGCCCCGTCCAGGTGCGGAGTCGGAGAATGGGTAATGAACCACTGAACTGACTCGGTGTCCTTGCCTGAAGATGCAAGACCCACGCTGCCAGTCTTGTACCGACGTGGAGAAAATTCCGATCTGATGGAATAGTCTTCGCCGCCGAAACCATCGCCTCTTGGGCATCCACCCTGTGCCACGAAATTTGGAACTACCCGATGAAAGAACTTGTCGTTATAGGCTTTATCGCGCGCGAGCCTGACGAAGTTGGCAACAGAACCAGGAGTTTCATTCACGAGCAGCTGTATTGTTATGATTCCCTTTGAGGTGGCGATGACGGCCTGCTGATCTTTCCTGATGGAGCGAACCAGTTGCCAGTCGATGGGGTGATTAAATTCATTTCGAGGAACTGAGTACTCCTTGTCTTCGAAGTAAGCAATTGCACGTTCCACACTTTGAAGCGTTTCGTTGTCTTCAGGTAATTTGAGTTTGCTCTTCACATCATAAAGAAAGCTCCAGTCCTTCATGATCGGTTTATAGTCAAGTTCAGGATCTGATATGGCCCCACAAACTACGCTTGTGACGGCTACGTCGTTAATCAGGATTGCTTCGCGATATGCTTTGACAAAATCAGCCTTGAGTGCAGGAACAAAATGTTCGTTGTAATTCATGTCGACGAGAGCAAGTGCAGCGGCAGTTCTGACGATTGCTGTGTCGGCCTTCTTTAATTCATCGTTTACGAATGAAAAGGCCATAAGCGTTTTTCCCATTGCTTCAAGCAGCGCAGCCTTTGCATAGGGATCAGCCGCAATCGTATAAAGTGATTGGATCTCTTTCAGGATATCCTGCTCCTTATCGGCAGATGCCATAGCATATTGATATAACAGTGCCTTCACCCGGAAGTTTACCGCACTGCGTGCCAATGTCACAGTTTCCTTCCACAACAAAGGATCCGGCTTGAGTGTATTGATCACTTCTGCAGCGCGCACAGCAACATTGACATTCTGGTCCTTCAACGCTTTGATGAGAACGGGCCTAGCAGAAACGGAAAATATCTGAAGTGCACTAACTGCGTTTACCCGGACGCGGTAGGACTGATCTTTTGAGATGATCTGCTTCAGCGCTTCGAGAACAGCATCGGATTGTAGTTTCTTAAGGCCCAACGTAGCGGCCATGCGCACTTCTTCATTTCTTTCTTTAAGGGTTAATGCAATTAACGCTGCTTCCGCGACTCTGGGTGTCGGGGCCTTGCGGGCGAAATAAAACGCTGCGCCTAACCTTACAGTTGCAGACGGACTCTTCAGCAACTCTGTTGCCATGGGATTTAACACGCTGTCGCCCTTGGTTCTGAATAATCCCCACGCAAATCCTGCCAGCTGCCGTCGTGTCTCGCGGAACTTCAAAAAGATCCCACCTTGCTGTTACCCTGCCATACGATTCGTAGAGACGGGCAATGACACGCTGATCTTTTTCATTATCAATAGCACGACGCAAGATTTGTTCGCTGCTGCGACTGCGGATCTGTCCAAGAGAAAAGGCTGCTGCTATTCTGACGGAGGCATCGGTATCACTCAGTAACTGACCGATCGCTTCTGTCGTAGTTGAATCCTGCACAGAGCCCAACGCTATCAGTGCCTGCTGTCGGTATTCGCTATGATCATTTTTAAGAAACGTGAGAAGGCTGTCACCCATCCTGCGGTCCTGAAATTCTCCTATTCGAACATAGGTGGTATCTGTAAACTTGTTAACAGGGATGACAGTTCGGTTCTTTGAGCAACCGAAACCAATAAGTAGTAGAAGTACAAAGAAGGAACTACGAGGGTTCACTTTGATCATCAAAACATGCGGGGCTGTGATCGTGCAAAGTCGACCACTTCATTAAAAGCAACGCCTGCGGTTTTCACGGAATAAAGTAACATTCTCAATTCCTGTGTGTGAACTCTACCGTCTATTTCTGAAAGCTTGTAGAGGATAGCAAAGACGCGAAGCTTTTCTGTCTCTGTGCATTCACGCAGATGTCCTAAACCATAACGATAGATTTCAGGTTCAGCTTTATCAGCCACCCATCGCTCGAATTCAACAACTATGTCGGAGGGGATATGCTCGCCAGCCTTGATCTTCTCAAGAGCCTCCAATTCGGTCTGATCGGTTACTCCATCGGCTTTGATCAGCAGGTGAACAAAGCACAGCAGCCCAAGGTGATAGTGTTTCTCCATAGTTGCAGCCATTTCTGCAAAGGTACGGATAAAATGCTCTGGCTTACGACATTATTTGATAAACCGCGAAGGCCGACAGGTAGGCAAGGGTTGTCATGTAGGCTAGCTGGATCAGGGGCCATTTCCAGCCTTTGGTTTCACGATAAACAACCGCCAAAGTGCTCATACACTGCATCGCAAACGTATAAAATACCAGCAACGAAAAGCCTACAGCGGGTGTAAAACGTGGGCCACCAGTTTCAGGATTTACTTCCTCGCGAAGGCGGTCCTTAATGGTGCCGGAATCGTCTTCGTCAACGCTACCAATACTGTAAATCGTGGCAATGGTACCGACGAAGACTTCTCTTGCTGCAAATGAAGTTATCAATGCAATTCCGATCTTCCAGTCGTATCCCAAAGGTTTGATGAGCGGTTCGATGCTCTTTCCAATGATACCAGCATAAGAGTGTTCAAGCTTATAGGCCTCCACTCTATCAGCCAATCCTTGTTCTGTTAATCGGGCGTTTGCATTTTCCTGAAGCACGGCTTCTTCTGCTCGTGCCATTTGATCGCCAGGGCCATAGCTTGCCAGAACCCAAAGCACTATCGAGATAGCCAATATTACTTTACCCGCCTCCCAGACGAAAGTCTTCGTCTTCTCGACAATGGTATAGCCCACGTTTGACCATTTTGGAACACGGTACATAGGAAGTTCCATGATCAGGTAGCTACGTTCTTTGACGCGGATAAGCCAGCTGATGATCAATGCAGAAACAAGCGCCGCTGCGAATCCCAGTAAATAGAGTCCCATAAGGGCAAGGCCCTGGAGGTTAAAGACACCAAGAACTGTTTGCTGGGGGACTACAAGAGCGATGAGTATAGTGAATACCGGAAGCCGTGCGGAACAGCTCATCAGCGGAGTGACAAGAATGGTTGTTATTCGTTCTTTCCAATTGTCAATCGTGCGCGTGGCCATTACTGCTGGAATTGCACAAGCAACTCCGGAGATAAGGGGCACAACGCTCTTTCCATTCAATCCAAACTTCCGCATGATTCTATCCATGAGGAAGACAACGCGTGCCATATAACCGGACTCTTCGAGCATCGAAATAAAAGCGAAGAGTATAGCGATCTGAGGCACGAAGATGACAATGCCACCAATTCCCGGAATAATTCCCTCTGCCAGCAGATCGGTTAAAGTGCCGGATGGTAACGTCAATTCAAGCCATGTGCTCAGTGCTGCAAACATCGAATCGATAAAATCCTGCAATACCGTTGCCCAGGCAAATATCGACTGGAATATGACGAGCAGGATGGCAAAGAAGATTACATAACCCCAAACCTTGTGGAGCAGGATCCTGTCGAGCATTCTTGAACGATCTCTAAAGCTGTCATTTGATGGCTTAATGACAACCTCGTCGAGAAGTTGCTGGATATAAGAATAGCGGTTGATTGTTTCCGCGCCCTGAAACTTGCCAGGAAAGAACCCGTGACGTTTTCGAATTACTTCGACAGCAGTCGTCTTGTCGGGTGCGAGAAATGTTAATGAGTTTGGTTGTTCGAGAAACTGATAAGCCTCGTAATCATTATCGACACCTAACTGACCTCTAAGTTCAGCAACAGGGGCAACCGCCTCGCGTGGTATGGCAAAAACCTGACTGGCCATGGCCGATCCGTTCTTTGCGATCAGCAGTTTCTTCAAGTCATCCAACCCAACGCCTTTACGAGCATTGATGGCTACCACGGGAGCACCTAATCTTTCGGATAACTTTTTGAAATCATAGCTGATACCTGCCTTTGATGCCAGGTCCATCATGTTCATAGCGATGATCGCAGGGATGCCGAGATCAATCACCTGTGTTGCAAGCAACAGGCCCCTTTTCAAATTGGTGCCGTCGACAATGATAACCACCTTATCGGGTGCGGCGGGCGAGTGATGGTCGAGCAAAACCTCTGCGACAATTCTTTCATCGAGGCTTCGGGGGTAAATGCTGTAAATGCCAGGGAGGTCTACAACTTCCGCCATGGTACCGTCGGGAAGCGACGTTGAACCAGCACGCTTATCGACTGTAACACCTGGAAAGTTTCCGATTTTCTGATTCAATCCGGTCAGGAAATTGAATAAGGAGGATTTCCCTGAGTTTGGGTTTCCTACTAGTACTATTCTGGACCGGCGAGTTGAAGTCATTGATGAAGGGTGAGATCGTTAATTCAGGATCGAGATGGCTGCGGCCTCCTCGAGCCGAAGTGAAAGATCATATCCTGCCACGCTCACGCATACTGGATCACCAAAAGGCGCCGTGAAATTGAAGCGAATTGATGTTCCGGGAAGGCAACCCATTTCCATCAGTTTCACTGACAATTCCTCATCAGAAAATCCGGAAATTATTGCTACTTCACCTGGGCGCATCTGCGCCACACTTGGGGACATGCGGGGCTATTTAGATTGATTTTAAACAAGGCAAATATAGAGGGGGTTGGAGTCGCGTGCAATGATTTATGGCAGTTTCGGCCATTGGGGACAGGGTTTGTGAAGAGTGGTCGTGGAAAGCTATGAAAACCAACGCGTTCAAACGTATTCAGAACAAGGGAACGCCATTTTCGAATCCATTGTTTTAAAGTTATAGAATCCATTGTGTGGCAACAGTCTATGCGACTGTTTCAGAACCGCAGATACTTTGAATTGGTCATGAGCAAATCAAGCAGCAATCATAAGAAGGACGACAAGGCACCTCTCGTAAAGGGTACCGGTGAAAGTCCGGGCCCGATAGAGTCCGCGAACGCGGCTGAGGCCTTAAAGTCCAAACCCGCAGAGGAAGCGGATGAGGAGCCTAAGCCATTTGATTTCGGCGGCCTGCCAAACAGAAATCTAAAAAAGAACCTCGGCTGCGGTTAGATGGAATCCGTTACGAATACACGGCGAACTCTTTCGCTGGTGCTGGTTAGAATTTCGTAAGGAATGCTGTTCACGCTATCGGCAAGATCTTTCACGGGTAGATCTTTGCCAAAAATGATTACCTCATCACCCTCGTTTGCTCCCGTTCCTGTGAGGTCGACCATGGTCATATCCATGCAAACATTCCCGATAACAGGGGCAAGTTTTCCGTTAACCAGTACTTTACCAACGCCACGGCTAAACGCGCGACTGTATCCATCGGCATAACCGATGGCAATGGTGCCGGTTGTAGTATCGCGATCTGCAAGCCCTCTTCTTCCATACCCAACAGTTTCACCCTTTCTGATGTGTTTAATCTGCGAAATGATCGTTTTGAGCGTGACGACTGTCTTCAGACCATGAAGTTCTGAAGTAGGATCAACGCCGTACAACCCTATCCCCAGGCGCACCATGTCCAGCTGAAAACGAGATAAGCGAAGTATTCCTGACGTGTTCAGAATATGACGAAGAGGCTGATAGCCGATTTGCCTGATGATCTTTGAAGAAGCTTCTATAAATGTATCAAACTGTTGCTGCGAAAACTCATCGTGAGCTGATTCGTCAGCACCTGCAAGGTGGCTGAATATTGATGCAACACGGATGTTCGGATGCTCCTGCAATAGCGCCAGCAATTCGGGCAGCTCTTCAGGACTAAAGCCGAGGCGTTTCATGCCCGTGTCAATCTTGACGTGAACATTACAGCTGGCACCGCTAAGGTAGGTTGCTAATGAACGAAGTATTCGTATCGTATAAACCTCTGGCTCGAGATTAAACTTGAGCATAGCATCGAAACTTTCCTCCGATGGATTCATCACCATGATGGGCAACGTGATGTTATTCTTACGAAGATCGATTCCTTCATCGGCGTATGCCACGCCAAGGTAATCTGCCTGATGATATTGTAACAGGTTAGCGATCTCGGTGCTACCGCTTCCGTATGCAAAAGCTTTCACCATGACCATAACTTTCGTCGTCGGATTCAACAGTGATTTAAAATAGTTGAGGTTGTGAACGAGAGCACCAAAATCAATCTCGACCACTGTTCCATGAACTTTCTTCTGAAGACGAGCCGCGATCCGTTCAAATGCAAACTTCCGGGCACCTTTTACCAGCACGACTTCATTGTCAAGTGAGGTGAAGTCGAACTGATCGAGAAAGTGTTGTGCGTCGTTGAAGAATAGCGTCGCGGTCGGGAATTTTTCGCGATGGCGTTGCAGGGCAGGACCAATGCAAACAAGGTTATGAATCTTGTATCTGCGAATAACGTCCGCGATGGAACCAGCCAGTGCAGCCTCATCGAGTCCTGACTCAAGGATATCAGAAAGAATGGCGCGGCGCTTTCGCTTCTGCTGCAGACTCGACAGAAACTGCAAACCTATCTCGAGACTTCCCAGGTCGTTATTGTATGTGTCGTCGATGATCTGGCAGTTGTTGATGCCCTCTTTGAGTTCCAGGCGCATCGGCACAACGCGAAGTCCTGAAAGTCGTTTTTGGATGCGGGCGGCATCATAGTCCAGCCACAACAGTGTGGCTATGCAATGCAGCGTATTTTCAACTGATGCTTTGTCGAGGGAGAGCGTATTAAATGAAAACGCCGACCCCTTGTATGTTACATTAACAACATTTGAACCGTAGCTGACCTGTATGTCGGAATTCTGATCGGTGCCCCAGGTGAAAGTCAAAAACGATGTCAATGTGATCTGCTCATGGAGTTCTGTGTGATCGCGGCAATAGATGAGTACTTTTGCGCGCTCAAACAGTTTGAGCTTCTCTGAAATCTTTTCGCGTCGGTTTGAAAACCCTTCGTCGTGTGCCGATCCGATGTTAGAAAATATACCGACAGTCGGATCAATTATCGGAGCAAGCTTTTCCATCTCTCCCGGTCTCGAGATGCCGGCTTCAAAGATTCCGATCTGATGATACGGTTTCATGAGCCACACGGATAACGGTACGCCTACCTGACTGTTATAGCTGCCGGGATTTTTGACAACAACAAAGTCTGGCGCCAGCATTTGACCCAGCCATTCCTTAATGATGGTTTTACCGTTGCTTCCCGTAATACCAATCACCGGGATATCAAACTGGTGGCGATGAAACCCGGCCATTTTTTGCAGCGCAGTGACGGAAGAACCGACGCGCAAAATATTCGCGTGAGGAAACGACCTGATGTCTATGTCGCGTTCGACGATGAAATTCCGGAGGCCGGAGTTGTAGAGATCCTGAAGGTAGTGATGGCCGTCGTGGCGATCGCCGGTGATGGCCAGAAACAGAACGCTCTTCGCTGTTCCCGTTTTACGGCTGTCGATGCTTATAGTCTCAATTTCAGCATCATCTTCAAGGTGAAGAAGTTTGCCATTGAGCAGTTGAGGAAGTTCTGAGAACCTGATCATTATATCAATCGCGCGCCGTTCGGCACTTTCTTGTCGATATCGGATAATATAATAGCGCCGTCTTCATCGGAGAATCCTGTTACCAGTATTTCTGAGATGAAGTTAGCGACCTGTTTAGGTGGGAAATTTATAACGCAGATTACTTGCCGGCCAATCAAGTCATCAATTTGATAATGTTTAGTGATCTGGGCACTCGATTTTCGGATGCCTATTTCGGCCCCAAGATCCACCCATAACTTGTATGCGGGCTTACGGGCTTCTGGAAATGGCTCCGCTTTGATTATTGTACCAGCGCGAAGATCAACCTTCTCGAAATCGGCCCAGTTTATGGGGGGTGCAATCGTCATTTTGTCGGTTTTTGCAGGTAAATTCGGCAAAATTGGGCAGAAAAGGCACATTACAGAAGATTACACAGACGGTCGGGCTGGTAGAACCATTATTATTTTGTAATTTTCAGAACCAGTATATTCTGGTTGCGGTCCTGAACACGCATTTCAAATCATGAAGATCAAAGGTCACCAACTCCTCCTCACGATTTTTTTCGCCATGTTGGCGACAGTTATTGTTCAGTCGGCCAGAGCCCAGGACGCCAGTTATCCCGCCGTAGAAACCGTAGATTCTGAAAGCGAGCACAATCGTGAGCGCGTTATCTATGGAGGTGAAGGGGATCCGATGGTAAATAACAAGATTCACGTTGTTTCCGTCACTTCACGCGATTCTGCCGCTGTAAAACCTTCCAAGACAGTTAAAGCTGATGCCCCTAAGCCTACAGCTAAGCCAGCCTCTCAGGAAGACGACTCTATCCTTTCTTTCAACTTCCTTTACTACATCTTCGAGAAATACAAGATGCAGGATGTCGTTGACTAACGACTAAGGTTCTTTTTCAAAATCTACCTTTTGATTGTTCGATTGCGCGTACCCTGTACGTTAGAATATTCCATTGTGCAATTCTAATACGGTGGTGCGAATGTAATGCCGTCATTCAAACGACCGCGGTCAGTAAACAGCAATGAAGCTAAAATGGCGGAGAACGTCGCGCACAGAATCCGCTGCGCTGTTGAACACGGTGATGTTAACCTTTATTGACGAGGAACGATTCGACATCCTTCAGATCAAGAATGCCTTCGTAGTATGCCTTTCCAAAGATCACGGCAAACACGCCCATATCGTTCAGTCTCTTGATGTCGTCCATGCCCCGAACACCGCCGCTCGCCAGCACACACATCTCGGGAAATGCATCGATAATCTCCTGATAGAAATCAAAGGCAGGACCTTCCATGACACCATCGCGCGATACGTCAGTCGATTTAACATACTTAAGTCCGCGCGAGAAGAAATAGTCCAGATGTTCGAACAATGTCACTTTTGATTTGGTGCGCCATCCGCGATACAGAAGTTCTTTTGTCTTGCGATCAACAACATCGGCACCGAGTGTCATCTTCTCGCGACCATAAGAAATTATCCATGACGCGAACAACTCGGGATCCGTAACGGCAACGCTGGCTGCTGTTATGTAATCTGCGCCGTACTCGTATGCCTTGCTGATGTCTCCATCGCTTGAGATACCGCCGGTAAAATCAATCTTAAGATCAGTATATCCGGATACAGCTTCGAGAACATGCCAGTTAACAGGGCTTCCTCGTTCTGCGCCATCAAGATCGACCAGGTGGATCACCTCGATACCATGATCCTGAAAGCGTTTTGCCAGGTCAAGCGGATTTTCATCGTACGCCTTTTCGCTCGCGGGATCACCCTTTCGCATTTTAACGACTTTGCCTCGCCGGATTGCTATTGATGGAATAACTTGTATCATGGTGATGGAGCGCGTTCCAAGATATAAAATTACTATTCCGCGTTCAAAAATGTGCCGACCGTTTCCAAAATCTGCAAGAGAATAGCGACCATGTGCCAAACCGGTTGCGTGGTGAGCACCAGTCGGAAATGTCTGAAAGTGACAGCAATAGCATTATTGTGCCGGCGTTTGACAGTCAGTCACAGGAATGAAAAGTAGTTGGTCGCTCAGGATGGGCCGATTGCAATACAATTAATTATTTTTAGACCATGAACATTCGAAGGTTGCGTTCCATCACGCTCATCCTGATCGGGCTGTCCGTTTCAACTCTTTCTTTCGCGCAGGTTCAATCGCGTAAGCTTCCGGGTATCATCAATCACCCATCGCTAAGTTTATATGCGCCGTACATTTCTTCGGACGGCAACGCCTTACTGTTTGTATCGAACGATGGTGAAGATGGTACACTGATCGTTTCCTATACGTCGAGGGAAACGGATTGGGTGCAACCTGTTCCGCTCCCCAAGCAGGTTAATCATCGATTGATTTACCTTCGCGGTTTTGCGCTTAATGCTGATGGAAAGAAGATGTATTTCACAGCCATGAAAGCGCCGATCATAGGTGGATACGATATCATGGTTTCAGAATTAAAGGGCTCCACGTGGAGTGAACCCCAGAACTTTCTGATGCCGATAAATTCAAAGACGAACGATGGTTGTCCATCTCTGACTACAGATGAGTCAGCGATCTACTTCATGCGCTGCGATAAGATGGATCAAAAGTCGGCCAGTGGCTGTAAGCTCTTCTCTTCTAAGAAGAAGCCCAATGGACAGTGGGAGGAACCTGTTGAGTTGCCTGCATCGATTAATACGGGTAATTCACAAACGCCACGGATCCTCGCTGACAATGAGACGCTGATATTCTCGTCTGACAAGATGCCCGGTAACAAGGGTGGCATGGATCTCTACATGAGCAAGCTTGTAAACGGAAGCTGGAGCGATCCTGTGGCCATGGATTTCACTAACACTTCGCGTGATGATCAGTTTGTAAGTGTTGCAGCACTGGGTCGTTATCTTCTTCGGGATGTTCCAGGATCAAGAAACAATAACGAATTGGTTGAATTCCTTTTTCCGGCCAACCTCAAACCAAGAGGTGTAATGAAAGTCGAAGGGTTTGTTAAGGACCCCGCCAATGGCGTTGTTCCGTCTTACATTTCTGTGATTGACAGAACGGCGAACAAACGCATTTACAGAGGCAGGCCGGGTGCTGATGGAAGCTATAAATTCTATATACCCGAGGGAAGTTTGTATGAATTTGATGTAGATCCGGAGCAAAGCAACTGGACGTTTTTCTCCAGAGTATTTGATCTCACGGGCAGTGATAAGATTGCTCAGCGTGAACGGGTTAATATTACGCTTAGGCAGCCCGTTGCGGATGATGAAATCCCGCTTGAGATGGTAAGTTTGAGCGCGGGCAGTTCTGCTCTTGATGTTGCTGCATCAGACGAACTCAAGCGCCTCATCCGGGTTTCGAAGGCAAATGCTCAACTTAATTTTGAGATCCAGATTTCGATGACTGGTTATGCTGAGGATTCCATTCGCAATACCGTTGATTTGACGGAAGTCCGCATGGATACGATCAGACTTCAGCAGGTTGAAGGGGATTCCACACTTGCAGCGCAGCAGGACACTGTGAAGATCAGGACGGTGTATCACAATGATCGCACGCCGGCGATCGCTCAGCAGATTATCACGTACATTACAAATCAGGGAGGAAATCCTCAGCGATTCACGTACAAGACGTCAGCCGTGCCATCAACGACACCGGGAGAAAAGAAGTTTGCCGTTAAGGCGTTGGTAAAACGTCCGTAGGTTGCTACGGTTGGTCTACTCGCAATAGAAGATTTAGATGGGATCGATTTGATTAGCGTTTGAAGCTGATCGGAACAGCAACCAGTGTCTTGTCCCAAATGATCACCATCTCCAGATCTTCGCCAACCTTTTCGAAGGAGATAGTAAACTGTTCAAACTCCCGATCAGTTTGCACCGCGTGGACTTCTAGAGACAGGACGTCGCGATGTGCGTCACGATTGGCCAGACCATCCGGGCCGATACCCCATTGGCCATATTCGGAGTTGAAAATAACGGTCCAGGTTTCCGCATTCGGAATTGTCCAAATGGTGTATTTCCCTTTCCGAAGTGTTCTCCCTTCTATGAGCAGGTCCTGGTTAGTTTCGAAGGTTGTGGCTTCGTTGGCACCTGTGCGCCAAACCTCGCCATAGGGCACCAGGGCGCCGAAGATCTCGCGGCCTTTTTTGAAGGGGCGGTTGTAGAAAACGTGAATATTGACGTCGTCCTGTTTATAGGAGATGTTTTCTTCGGGGCTGAAGGACTTTTCGTGTTTATTGACCAAAAATCTTGTCACACCTGCCAGCACGATCAAAGCGGCAACGGCAACTCCGGTAACTATCAAAAATCTCTTCATGACTAGTGGCTTGAACGGGCTCCTCGTTCAAAGGATTTTAAACTAAATAAATTTTGGTGCAATGTTCCAAAAAATAGCTCCATTCGGGCTATTTTTACCCCTTCATAAACTAACTAGTTATGAGTTTAGACTGGTGGCCATTTTACGTCGTGATCGCACTTTTCATTCTTGCAATCGTTTCACCCTGGGTTTTTCCTAACAACAAGGTGAGCAAGAACAAGCACGACAACAAGTTCTGACCGCCTTTTTGGGGCGCTCCAATCCATGAACATCTGTGTTTTCTGCGGCTCTGCATCCGGTATTGACCCCGTTTATGCGGAGGCAGCGAAGGCATTGGGCATTCAACTAGCCAAAGGGGGACACACTTTGGTCTATGGTGGAGGTAACGTTGGCTTGATGGGAATAGTTGCCGATGCTGTTTTGGAACAGGGCGGAAAGGCTATAGGGGTTATTCCGGATTTTCTTATGCGTCGGGAAGTTGCTCATCTCGGCCTTACCACGCTGGAAGTTGTCGATACGATGCATTTGCGTAAGCAGCGCATGGCGGAGCTTTCACACGCGTTTGTTGCCATGCCTGGCGGATGGGGTACACTGGACGAACTTGCTGAAATACTTACCTGGCGTCAGCTCGGACTCGTTACACAGCCCATCGGAATTTTGAACGTTAAGGATTTTTTTAGTCCACTTCTCGCCCAAATGCGTAAAATGGCTGAAGAGGGATTTTTGAAGTTGGGCAATCTGGAATTGTTGGTGATCGAAAAAACTCCCGAGGAACTCGTGGGTAGATTTAGCTCACTCGTCTGACTTCGCACAAAGTCTGTATCAAATTTATTCTATATTCGACCATCGGGCTCCGATTTATGATCAGGTCAATTCTGATTTTGTTCCTTGCTGTGTTGTCGTTCGCGAGCCTACGGGGTCAGAACCTCGGCTTTCAGCTTGCTGGTGGTAAAAAGAAGGTTCATATCCCCATTGAGATCCATAACAATCTTGTTGTGGTGCCGGTGGTGCTGAACGACGCTTTGCCATTGAAGTTCATTCTGGACACGGGCGTACGAACCACAATTCTCACTCAAAAGACCTTTACTGATATTTTGAACCTGCCCTATTCCAGGAAGTATACCATTTCTGGTCCTGGCGGTGTGAACCTTGTTGATGCGTACGTTACCAATAACGTTTCGCTTGAATTACCGGGGGTATCGGGCAGAGGACATGCTATGCTTGTTCTCGGCCAGGACTATCTCGAGTTAAGAAATTACCTGGGCACGGATGTTCATGGCATTCTTGGCTATGAGCTATTCAGCAGGTTTATCATTCAGATCGACTATGAGAAGAAGGTATTGACCTTGATGTTGCCTGAGAAGTTTCACAAGACGAGGAAATTTCAAGCCATACCTATAACTATAGAAGACACCAAGCCATACGTCAATGCGAACGTTGTGTTTCAAAACGGCAAGACATTAAGGGCCAAACTTTTGATGGACTCCGGGGCAAGTCATGGTTTGATGCTGGAGCCGACCTCAGACGACATTATTCAGGTTCCAGAGAATTCAGTGAGCAGTTTGATCGGTCGCGGACTTGGTGGTGAAATTGTTGGGAAGGTTGGCCGCATTGGATCGATCAGTATTGGAAATTACAAGCTTGATAAGGCAATCGCCAACTTCCCCGATCCAAACAGCTACACGGACAGCATCAAGGTGGGAAATGTTTTTAGAAATGGTGCGATTGGTGGAGAAATCCTGAGCCGATTTGTTGTCATCTTCAACTTCCCTGCAGAGAAGGTTTATCTCAAGAAGAATTCTTCATACAAAAAGAATTTCTACTATAACCTCAGTGGTATCACTCTGAAAGCTAAAGGTTCTCAGCTTACTACATTCGAAGTGATGGAGGTTCGGGACAAGTCACCTTCGAAGTTGAGTGGCATCATGGTTGGGGACATCATTCTCACCTTGAATGGGATTCCTGCTCAAAGTCTTGACCTTAACATGATGAACGGGCTGCTGAACAGCAAGCCGGGCAAACGCGTTCGCCTCGAGCTGAGCCGAAAAGGTGAAAGGCTGAAAATGGATATAGAGCTGCGCGATCCTATTTAATAGCGCTCAACAGCTGACCGCGACGTTTTTGATACGCCTCATAGAGGTACCGTTGTGTGGTACGGAAACGCAGTGTATTCTTCAGTGTCTTATAAAGATCTTCAGGAGACAGGTTTTGCTTTAACAAATAGTCGAGAATACTCGCTGATCCTAACGACTCACTGTAGTTGGAGTTTTTAAGAACAGTAATAGGAATGTCCTTCGTGGTCCGGTTGGCCGAAAGCGTATTTACTGTCTCCATAAGTTCCTGGCGACCGATGTTGTCGTCGATCAGAATGAAATTAGGCTGGAAGCGAAGCAAACGTTGTAGTATGCTTTTAACGTCAAATGCAATTTCGGTTGCGATTCGCTGACCGCGAACCTGTCTGAGTTTTTCCAGCACGCCACCCATTTCAATGGGGTTGTTGCCAACGAGAAGCACGTTCATTGTGTCGCCGCGTCTCACTGTTTCCATTCTTGTTTCCATAAGCCAACGTAGATTATACAGGTTATTAACGAAAAAGGTTGCCCTGCAAGATCCGTTCCGGCTGGAAATCTTTTCAGGGAGGGCAATTTTTTGGATATCTTTCTCAATACTGGATAACGGATTCTTGAAAAAGGTCACCATCATCGGCGGAGGACTTTCCGGATTAATTGCGGCAATCGAGTTTGCGCATGCAGGAGTGCCTTCTATTTTGGTGGAACGGAAGAGCTATCCTTTCCATCGGGTTTGCGGTGAATACATTTCGAATGAAGTTGTTCCGTATCTGAACAGTCGCAAATTATTCCCCAAATCTTTCAATCCTCCCAAAATAAAAGAGTTCCAGCTTTCGACCATTGATGGGGAAAGTAAGATCATGCCGTTAGATCTCGGCGGGTTCGGAATCAGTCGCTACACCTTCGACAATCTCCTCTATAAGAGTGCGCGTAGCCTCAACGTGGAATTTGTCCTTAATACAGAAGTAACGGGAGTGGATTTTGATGGCATGAAGTTCCGGATCAGGACGGATCGCGGAGACTGGGACGCCGATCTGGTTGTCGGGTCATTTGGAAAGCGATCGCGAATAGACCGTGTTATGAACCGGTCTTTTTTACGTCGCCGGTCGCCGTACGCGGGCGTCAAGTATCATGTGCGCACCGCGCATCCGGACGAGTTAATCTCCCTGCACAATTTTCCGGGCGGGTATTGTGGTATCAGTAATGTTGAAGAGGGCAAATCAACCCTGTGTTATCTGACGCACGTGTCGAATATGAAACGACATAAGAGCATCAGCGAGATGGAGAGAAACGTCCTCTGGCGGAACCCTTTGTTAAAAACAATTTTCAATGAATCTGAATTCCTGTTTGACAAACCGGAAGTAATAAACGAAGTTTCGTTCGAGACAAAGTCACCTGTAGACGATCATGTACTGATGGCTGGCGATGCAGCCGGAATGATCGCTCCGCTATGCGGAAACGGGATGGCGATGGCAATCCAATCGGCGCGAATCCTCACTCGTGAGGCAATTCCGTTTATTCATGGTGAGACGAGCCGCGAACAAATGGAAAGTCGCTACCGCGAATTATGGAACGATGAGTTTTCGTCGCGGCTGTGGCGAGGACGGCAGATACAAAAATTATTCGGAAAGGAACTAACTTCGCGGATTGCCGTATCACTAGTAATGAACATTCCTCCTCTGGCAAGGTCGATAATCAAAAATACCCACGGTCGAACCTTCTAGAGAATGAGTCCTGATTCCTGAGTATTGAGTCCTGAGTTGTTCTTAGTACCACAATACTGCAAGGAGTTTATAAAACCGATTATTAATAGAGCGTTATTTTTATTTAACAGTGCTGATGCGCGCAAAAAGGCGTTGCTCTATTGCGTCGTGCAGGCCATGAGTTGTAATATCATGAAAGAACAAACTACCGAATCAAAACCGAAAGTATTCGACCGCTATCAGGTGTTCGTTATTGCTATACTGGCTATACTCCAATTTACCATTGTGCTGGACTTTATGGTGCTTTCGCCGTTAGGTCCCTACCTGCTCAATGAATTACATATCACCACGAAACAGTTCGGATGGGTGGTGTCGGCCTATGCATTTAGTGCAGGAGCAGCAGGTTTGTTGACGGCCGGATTTGCCGATAAGTTCGATCGAAAGAAATTGCTGCTATTTTTCTATGTAGGGTTCACACTGGGCACTGCATTATGTGCATTGGCCGACACCTACGAGTTTATGCTGATGGCCAGAATCATAACAGGATTGTTTGGCGGCGTAATCGGCAGTATAAGCTTTGCGATCATCACAGATCTCTTTAAAATGGAAGTGCGCGGGAGAGTGATGGGGTTTGTTCAAATGGCATTTGCATCAAGCCAGGTGCTGGGTCTTCCAATAGGGCTTTACCTTGCAGGACTGATGGGCTGGCATGCGCCGTTCTGGATGATTGCCGCGATGTGCGTGCTGATAGGGATAGCCATTGTTATGTACTTCAAACCTGTTACTGGTCACCTGCAATTGCGAAGTGACAAAAGTGCATTCCTGCATTTGGCTCATACTGTTTCTAATCCCAATTATCTTAAAGCATTTGCGGCAACAACATTGCTGGCGACCGGCGGATTTATGCTGATGCCTTTCGGTAGCACTTTTGGTGTTTACAACCTCGGCATCGATGTTAAGAAAGACCTGCCGATGTTATATATGATTACAGGTGTCTGTTCTATGATAGCCGGACCGTTGGTTGGAAAGTACAGTGATGCGATTGGCAAGTACCGGATCTTTGTGATGGGTTCTATCCTATCGATGGTTATGGTTGCCATCTATTGCAATCTGGGCATCACTCCACTGTATATCATTATTATCCTGAATGTCTTTTTGTTTGTTGGTATTTCGTCACGTATGATTTCCGCATCGGCTTTGATGACGGCCATACCAGAGGCGAAGGACAGAGGATCGTTCATGAGCGTGAACTCATCCGTTCAACAGATATCAGGTGGATTTGCGTCTATACTGGCTGGCTTGATTGTCGTGCAAACATCGTCCGGATATCTCGAGCGATACGACTTGCTTGGCTATACGGTAGATGCCGCTATCCTGATCACTATCGTAATGATGTACTTCATTGACAAGCAGGTTAAAGCGAAAACACAAAAGGCGGCAACACAGCAACCTGCAGTTGCGCAGCCCGCTGCTATTAAATAGAAGATTACAGTAGCTCGTGCCTTCTAATTAGAAGACTACAGTAGCTCGTGCTGGTTAATTAGAAGATTACAGTAACTCGTTGCTATTAATAGAAGATTACGGTAGCTCGTGCTAGTTAATTAGAAGATTACGGTAGCTCGTGCTAGTTAAACAGAAGATTGTAGTAGCCCGTTCGGATCACAAACAACGAAAGGAAGAATACATTCAGGCATGTAGCAGAAATGAAATTCAGCCACATCGTATGTGAATAGTCAGCTGCTGATTCCCTCTTATATACCAGGAGGAACCAGTAGCTGAAATATAGTACAACCGGCGCCATAGCGGCCGCGTAGGCAAGCGCCCAGTCTGTACCCATGTATTCAACAAAGTACCACGCAAAAGCGCCAGTAACTGCCGTGAACACTATTCCGACGAAATAGAACGTCCCTCTGATTCCCAGCATTCTGCTCAACGTTTCATCGCCACGTGCGCCATCTTCTTCGTGCTGATAAATTTGCGTCATTGGATAACTGCCCCACAGCATCAGGCTGCTGAGTGCCCCGGCGTATAGTATTTCGGGTTGGGTCAGATTCTCCAATTCGTACTTATTGATGCCGATGTAACTCATCAACAGCGTAAAGAAACCCTGGAAGAAGCCTGCGACAAGCCATCCGGCCAGAGGATATTTCTTTAATCTTACTGCCGGATGGCTATATGCTTTCGATGCCAGGCCATAAATAAAAAGCATGATAGCAAACGTAATGTTGATTATTATCGTCCCTAGCAATAGCGCGGCGACGTCGAACGAAAGCGACAAATAGTAGAGTCCTTTGTTAACCGGTGGCGGGTTTTTTAATCCGCCAATGCTTTTTTCGTCTTTGTCAAAATAGCTGTTATAGCCATTGCTCGCCGGGTACAAAAAGATATGAATAATCAGAAAAGACCACAGTACGGCATTATTTGTGGGGTTAGGCGATATGGCCAGGGCGAACAGAAAAACGGGCAACAGGAAATATGAGAACGGTATTCTAAGGTGAAGCCAGGACGAAATAGAGAACATGATAAATAATTTTATGCCGCACAGGAACACGGCTATCCAAATTATAGTTTTTTAAAATATATTGAAATGCATGAGTTATGTTACTGCGATTGGGTACGCCAATCCTCCACATCGGTTCAGACAAAGTGAGATAGCCGACTTTATGATCAGGGCAATGCAGTTGAATGATCAGGAAAGCAGAAAACTCAAGACAATATTTCATGCGAGTGGAATCGATTACCGCCACTCTGTTATTGAAGACTACGGGCGTCGCGACAATTTCACGTTCTATCCAAACACTTCAGACTTCGAGCCATTCCCCAGCACATCCAGACGGCTGCATTTGTTTCAGCAACATGCACTTGACCTGAGTGTTATGGCAGTTGAGAATATGCTCAGGAAGATCCCTGATTTCGATCTGGGGTCGATCACACATGTGATCAATGTTTCTTGTACCGGTCTTTATGCTCCCGGATTAGACATTGAATTGGTTCGCAGGCTTGGACTTTCTTCGGGGGTGCAGCGAACGGGAATTAATTTCATGGGATGTTATGCTGCATTCAATGCATTAAAGGTTGCCGACGCGTTTTGCGCACAGAATCGAGACGCCAAAGTACTGATTGTTTGCACGGAAGCTCTGCAGTCTGCATTTCCAAAAGAATGCCTCAGACGATAACCTTATTTCGAACGCACTGTTTTCAGATGGATCAGCAGCTGTGCTGGTTCAGGCCAGGGCTCCGGCGGGTATCAGTCTTGATCCCGTTGCCTTTAGAAGCGCCCTTATTGAAGCTGAGGATGGTGACATGGCGTGGGCGATTGGAGATCTTGGATTTCAGATGCGATTATCAACCTATGTTCCCTCGCTTATTAAAGGAGGAATATCATCTCTGGCCGAGTTCCATATTAGAAAATACGGGGAAGGCCATTGAGGATATTCGCTTCTTTGCTATTCATCCTGGTGGCAAAAAGATCCTGGAGAGCATAGAACAGGAGTTGGGTATTAATCCCGATTTGAACGAAGCTGCCTATTACGTGCTCCGAAACTTTGGCAATATGTCGTCGCCAACGGTATTATTTGTACTGGGGCGCGTCATGGAAAAGTTATCCGATAAAGACAAGAATGATTCCGTACTCGAGTTTCGCCTTCGGACCAGGACTCACGCTCGAAAGCATGTTATTTCAAGTGGAGGTTGCCTGACGATGAGTTCCTTCTCGACACGATCCACCGACCCGGAGATCATGGATGATCTGAAATATGCGGGAAGCATGATGGATCAAACGCTGAAGGAACTTGAGGTTATTAACAGATGGCTGGGAGGCAACGATGTTACGCTTCGTGCGCTTAGCCAGATCGTGGAGGGCAAAGCACACAAGTCGCTCGATATAGCCGATCTAGGATGCGGACGCGGTGATATGCTTCGGCACATTCCAGCGCTGGGCCAACCGGAGAAATACAACTGTTACACTTACAGGAATCGACGCCAATCCCTATATCATTAATGCCGCACGAAAAAATCTGACTGATATACTGCCGACCTTCAACCGGTTAACATTCTATCGAAAGAATTTGAATCACTCCGTTACGATATTGTTATCGGCACGTTGTTCTATCATCATTTCACTGATGCAGAGCTTATCTCCTTTTTTTCGAAGCTGAGGAATCAATGTCGCATCGGCTTTATCATTAACGATATTCATCGCCATCCCCTGGCATATTACTCGATAAAATTGCTGACACAGCTGTTCTCGCGATCAGATATGGTCAAATATGATGCACCGTTGTCAGTATTGAGGGCGTTCACGAAGCGTGAGCTTGAAAATATTCTCGCACAAGCTGGATGTAACCGATATACTCTTCGCTGGCGCTGGGCGTTTCGATGGCAGATTTGTGTTTTCACGACATAATCCTGGGCTGATTGCGATGTAGCGCAAGAAAATTTTGCCGAAGGTTGATTTTGGTATATAATTTCGAAAGCCTGGCACAATTTTTATTACTTTTGGCTCAGTCACCCCAGAGACACAAGTATGAGGCTACTGCGATTACTTCCCCTTTTAGTACTGGTAGGATGTGCATCGGTTCTTGGCAAAAAGGTTAAAGAACCTTTTCAAGGGAATGCTTATGAATCAAACAACCGATTCTTCAGAGGAACCGGTAAAGGTGTGAGTTCACAGGACAACATTGCGCGTGGCAAGGCTGATATTGAGGCGAAGGCTTACTTGGCGGGTCAGGTGAACACCACCATGAAGCAGGTTGCTGATCAATATCTTGGTCAGGCAGAGAATGAGAAGGGTGCCGACGTGGCTGACAAGTTTCAAAGTCTTGTCAGACAAGTGATGAATACCAACATCGCCGACCTGCGAAAGATCGGAGAGAAAAAGTATTACAACGACAAATCGAAGGAATACTCCGTATTCATTGCGTATGAAATAAAAAAGAATGCTATGTTTCGCTTCATGAAGAAACAAGCCAGAGTTGACAACACGATAGATGAGCGTCAACGGGATTTGATTGAGAAAATTCTTGATGAAGAAATAAAGAAGGCCGATGAGGCCGACAAAGAAGGAAATTAAAGATTAGTTTACGGGAGAATCAGACCTGTCGGGGAAATCCTGGCAGGTCTTTTTCATTCTATAGCGATCATGTCATTATTGCCGTTAAATTGCGTCCACAAGCAATACATGATCCGCGCTTACACCATCACACGAGGAAGGATTAATCAGTTCAAGAATCCTACATTCAAGGAGATCGCTGAGCTGGAGAATCTGATCTGGATCGATTTGCAATCGCCCACTACAGAGGAGAAGGAATACATCGAGAAGACATATAAGATCGAATTCTTTACCTCGCAAGAACTGCAGGAAATTGAAAGCAGTTCGCGATTCCTCGAAACCGATGAGACCGTCGAAATAAACCTGGGCTTTGTTCTCAGCGAGGGGGAATTGACGGTGCAGAGCATGACGTTCATTCTAAAAGAGAACATTCTTTTCACGTACCGGCTTGGGGACCTCAAGATCTTCGCTGAAACGGTGCGTCGCCTTAAGTCACTCAGCTCGCTTGAAAAGCCCGAGCACGGGTTGCATGTATTTCTTACTATTCTCGAGGCAAGAATTGATGGTGATGCCGATCTTATTGAAGCGAGCAACAGAAAGCTAAACGGTATCAGTAAGGAGCTCATTGCACGCCGAAGTCTGAAAGAAGATCTATTGTTGGAGATCACGCAGCTGCAGGAGAACGTGATGTTGCTTCACGAAACAATCACTGAAAAACAACGTGTGGTTAGTTCGCTAATCCGTATCCCGGAGTTTAATAAGCTCGAGAACGAACGGTTAAAGATCATCCTCAAAGATATTGCCTCTCTGTTGCAGCACTCACAGTTCAGTTCTGAGCGTCTTGAGTATTTGCAGAACACTTTCCTCGGTCTTGTTAACATAGAGCAAAACACCGTTATCAAGATATTCACGGTTGTTACTGTGGTGTTCATGCCGCCGACGCTTATAGCAAGCATTTACGGTATGAACTTCGCACACATGCCGGAACTGAAATGGTTAGGCGGTTATCCGTTTGCCATTGTGCTGATGGTTCTCTCTTCGATGGGATTCCTCTGGTATTTCAAACGCAAGAAGTGGCTCTGATCCATGGTGGTTATGAATGGACACCAGGTTACTAAGTTCAGCTAAAACAAATCTGAACATTATCATCACCTATCACAGCAAGATCAACGATCCCAATGCGGTAGTCGCTGCGTCTCGCCAGAAAACTTCCCGCGCAAACTGTTGAGGGTTCGGAATCACTACTTAGTTGCCCTGATTACTTCTACACCGCTTTTAAAAACAACGACTACCTTTCTGAGTTGGGAAATATTCTGAGAGGGATCGCCTTCGACGACAAGGAGATCGGCGAGTTTCGCTGCTGCAATAGTTCCTACGTTATCATCAATGTGAAATACACGGGCGTTCGTTGACGTTGCCGCGCGCAACACATCGATTGCCTTCATGCCATAGTCTACCATCAGTTCCAGTTCTCTGGCATTATCACCATGCGGGAATACACCGACATCTCCTCCGGCGCATATCGTAACGCCGCTTGCCAGAGCTATACGAAAGGTTTCCCGCTTGTTAGTGATCTCTATGGGTTCAGGAGTACCTATCTTCCATCCTTTGTATTGGCTGATAGCATCGGTGGCGGCAAGTGTGGGACACAATGCGACACCCCGCGATTTCATTAATGCAAAAACCGTTTCATCACCATGGTCGCCATGCTCAATAGTTTCGACGCCGGCATTTATGGCACGTGTCATGCCTTCAACGGTAGCGGCATGCGCCACGACGGGGCGGCCACTGCTGCGTGCTGTTTCAACAATCAGCTTTAATTCATCCGTAGTAAATGTTGGCATTGCAGCATGGTTGCGGCCCCAGCGATAGTCGGCGTAGACCTTCACTATGTCGGCACCCTTTCCAATCTGATCGCGGGTGACACGAATGAGATCGTTGCCATCGGCTGCCTCGGCGCCGAGCATGACTTCGAAGTCCGTATCAAATCCCCTTGGACCGTAGCTTCCCGTAGCCACGATGGCGCGACCTGCTACGAGCAGCCTCGGACCGGGAATTATGCCGACTAATTGCTTTCTTCAATCCAACATCTGCATACCCTGCTCCCTCGGAACCAAGGTCGCGAACCGTTGTAAAGCCAGCTTCTAATGTCTTACGCGCATGTACAGTGGCGCGTGCCACACGCAGCGCATCTGATTCCTTCAAAACCTGATCATCCCAGGTCGTTTCATTGTAAGGGTGCAGCAGCAGATGTGCATGTCCTTCGATGAGACCCGGCAACAGCGTGCCGTTTGGATATTCTTTGACAATTGCATTGCGCGGAACTTTTGCATCGGCAGCCGGACCAGCGAATACAATATGATCGCCTTCAACAACCACACTCCATCCTGTGTGCATGCTTTCTCCGTCAAATACACGTGCAGCACGAATCACTATCACTTCCTGTGACCAGACAGTCAGGCAGGTTACTAACAACAACGACGTCAAAATCAATTTGTTCTGGTGGGATTTCATATTCATTCAAAAGGTAACGTTCTTTGCCGCGAACTCCGGGTATTCGTTTGATTGGGGCTTAACAGTTCACAACAGGCTAAAGATTATGAATTCTTCCATGCACTTTGATAAAGTATTGAAACAATTTCTGCTTATAGCTTTCGTAGTCTTCCCGTTTAGCATCGCATTCGGGCAACCGCTGACTGAAATTGTCCTCTTTGACCTTAAGATTTCCGGAGATGAGATCAGCGCTGTCAATGGATCTAATATTACACTCCATCCGGGCGCATACGATAATCAGCCCTTCTTTCATCCCGACAAGGAATTGATGTACTATGCTTCTGCCGACGATGCTGGTCGTACGGATATCAGGGTGTACGATTATAAAAGCAAACAGACTTCGTCACTCACCAAGACTACGGAACGCGAATATTCTCCCACCGTAACTCCCGATAAAAAATTCGTTTCATGCATTATCCAGCGCGACAACGGTGCGCAGGATCTTGGCAAATATCCAATTGACGGAGGAGAAGCAACAGTTATCATCAACAATCTAACGATAGGATATCATGCATGGCTAGATGACCGGACTCTATTCATGTTTGTGCTTGGGGAGCCAGCCACGTTTCATCAATATAATGTAAACAACAAGACCGATTCCATACGAGCCATGGATATTGGACGTTCATTATTGCGTATACCGGGTACTGCTGCCGTTAGCTTTGTCCAAAAGGCAAAGGATGGTCGCTGGACAATAAATCAGATCGATGGTCGTGGCACAATATCTGTAATTGGAGAGACAATATCGGGAAGGGAAGACATTGCATGGGTACCGGGAGGTCGTATGCTCATGACAGACGGAAGAACTGTTTATGTCGGAAAGCCCGGAACGACTTCATGGAAAGAGATAAAGATTTCGTCCGTCGTTTATCTCAAGAACATCACGCGTTTGGCAGTGAGCGCGGACGGCTCGAAGCTCGCTTTAGTAATTGAGGAGTAAAAGATGAGCAAACAGTTGCAACATATCGCGATATGCGGGAATATCGGTTCGGGCAAAACAACCCTGGCTGAAAAGTTATCCAAACATTATGGATGGACTGCATTGTTCGAATCGGTAGAACACAATCCATACCTCCGGGACTTTTATCAGGACATGACTAAGTGGTCATTCCATCTGCAGATATTCTTTCTCAATAGTCGTTTCAAGCAGGTGAATCAAATCCGCGAAACGAAGCGGCCTACCATTCAGGACAGGACGATCTACGAAGATGCTTACATCTTTGCTGCGAATCTTCGGCAGAACGGATTTATGTCGGAGCGCGACTACGAAAGTTATCGCGATATATTTGAATCTATGATGCAGTTCGTGCAGCCACCCGATTTGTTAATCTATCTCAAAGCTGATATTCCAAAGCTGGTTCAGCAGATTGAGAAGAGAGGTCGCGATTTTGAATACGCCATTCGCATCGACTACCTCATGAGTCTCAATGCGCGATACGAGGAATGGATCAGCAGCTACAAGCTGGGAAAGCTGCTCATCATTGACGTGAACAAAATTGATTTCGTTGATAATACCGATGACTTCTCAGGTATTGTCAGCAGGATAGATCTGGAGGTTAATAGCCTGTTTGGTTGAGGGCCGGCGCTTCAAGGACTGTTAGCCTGAAGTAACTGATGCTTCGCAGGAAACATGATATGCTTCGGACCTGATGTTGCTACTATGTACGTTGCTATTGTGTAAGATCTCTGGGCCCTTATTATTTCTCGCAGAACGCGCCCTTTGCTATCCAGAGTTTTCTAAGGTCAAGTTCAAGCATCCCCTGCTGAACACCCGGATCTGATTCCAATAGTTGTATGGATGGCTCCTCTTTTAAAATGAGTACTCCACCATCGCGATCGCCAAATGTTCCTTCGGCAATGACCGTGAGTTTTGTCTTCAGCTCTTTAAGATATTCATCATGGGAGAAGAAGATATTGGCGCTATTGATCGTTGATTTTGTAATGTCGACTTTGAATCTCACGAATGAATACGTCACCATCTCGTAAGGTTCCTGCACCAGGCAGGCGGATCCTACCCGTGGATTGTAAGGATAAATCTCAATATCCCATCTATGAGCTTTAACGGCAGGGTCCGTGCCTAGCCATTCAGTTGCGATCTGAACGGAGGGTGTATTTAGAATGAAGATGCCTCCGCCCCCATCGAATGGACCTGCCGCTACAAGCTTCTTTTCCTGGGCCAGTCGGTTTATGTTTGCCATGTGGCCTTCCATCAGCTTATCCGATTCTTCTTTTGATAGCTGAGCCGCATCTGCCTTTTTATTCAACAACACGAATGTTAGCCCGCTGCTTTGGGCAAGCATTGAAGTATGCAGTGTAAGGCAAAGCAGAAATGTGGTGAACCTGAGAATCATGTGCACGAACGATATTGATTCCTAAATTATCACAAAAGCTGATCAATTATCGTTTATACGCTGCGCTTTGATTGAAGCGGCTGAAAACCCGTCTCAATCGCCACGGGAAAAATTATTTATTCTGACCGATTAAGAGAACGCCACCGATGATCAGCATTGTTCCCAGGATTTGAGTTAAGTGGATTGGTTCCTGCAGGAAGAAATACGCCTGGATAATGGTCGAGACAGGTCCAATGCTGGCTACGATGGCAGTGTTTCCCGAACCAATGCGACGGATCGATTCTGCAACGAGGTAAGATGGAATCACTGTGCTGACGATTGCCATCAACGCGCTATAAACATATATCATCGGCGTTTGACCGAAGAGACTACCTGTTGAAAACACAAAATAGTGCAACAGTACAGCGATGGCTGCAAAGGTCATGGCGTAGCTGTTGAACTTCGCGGGTCCAATGGATGGTATAAGCTGGCCGCTGAATACAATATATAGCGCGTAAGTGATTGCACAGCCAAAGATGAGTGCGCTTCCTAATACGAATCCTGAATTGACATCCTGAAACCTTGCTTCGCCATAGAATGCCAAAAGGAGGCCTGCATAAGTTGCCGCCACTGCCAGCCACTGAAGTTGGGTTACTCGCTTGCGAAGATAAAGTGCAGAAATCAACAGAACGATTGTCGGATAAATGAACAGCACCAGCCGTTCGATGCCTGCAGATATAAACTTCAATCCCTGAAAGTCGAGGTAGCTGCTTACATAATATCCAAGGCATCCAACCCCTGCAACATAAAGCCACTGTCGGTTTGAGAAGCGCTTGTTGTCGCCTTTAGAAGAACTGTACAAGGCGGATACGACGAAGAACGGTAATGAAATCAACATGCGAAGAGCAAGCAGGGTGATGGCATCGACCGGAGCTTCGCGATAGGCAAGCTTTACAAATATCGCTTTCGTTGAAAAACAGATTGATCCAAGTACACCGATGATGATCCCACCAATGAATTGTGATCTCCGTTTTTCATTCATCATACTGGTGGTAAGCTCCATGTGACGTGTGGCCGGATAGTATAACTGTAGCTGAAAAATACGTTAGTTGGAGGATAAGGTTGTCATGGGGAATTTGATGATCCGCTTTAACAGCTGTTCGCTTCACTGACAGTGGAGGCGTTTTCAATTCTTAAAACGATTGAGCAGTAACAACAGAAGCGAAACCAGGATGCTGACGATGATGCTGGAAGTTATCGGGAAGTAGAGCTTAAAGTTTTCTCTTTCTACCGATATGTCTCCTGGAAGTTTACCCAGGAAAGGTATTTTGGGTCCATAGGTCATGAAAACTCCGACGACGATGCAAAGAATTCCCACGATTATCAACAACTTGCCCATGCACCAAAGTTAATTCTAAATCTGCAGAATCGCCGGCGGCATGAGCAATGGAAAAGTTTATTTGATCCCCAATGTTATTGCCGACGGCACGCAGGAGCAGGTGATTCCATTGCATGTGCGTACTGCCTTGTCTGGTATCAAACACTTTCTTGCCGAAGACATTCGAACAGCGCGGAGATACTTTAGCAGTCTCAGGTTATTTCCGTCCATTGAGTCATTGCAATTTGAAGTTCTCAATAAAGACACTGATCCCAATACGCTACACACGTTGCTGGCTCCTGTATTTGAGGGCAACGATCTGGGGATTGTATCTGAAGCCGGTTGTCCGGGTATCGCGGATCCTGGATCGTTGGCCGTAAAGTTTGCGCACGATCATGGCATACGCGTTGTGCCACTTGTCGGGCCTTCATCGCTTTTGCTGGCATTGATGGCATCGGGAATGAATGGTCAGCGCTTTGCGTTTCACGGATATCTTCCTATCGATAAGCAAGAATTGACGAACGTTGTGCGCGAATTGGAAAAGGAATCGAGAAAGCAGAATCAAACGCAGATGTTTATCGAAACACCTTACCGAACCGATGCAACCATGACAGCTTTGCTTCAGGTCCTGCGCAGTGACACCTTACTAGGCGTATCGTGCGACCTGACTTCCGAAAGTGAATTTACCTTTACCTGCACGGTAGCAAAATGGAAGACTCAGCCGAGGAAATTCGGCAAGGTACCTGCGGTATTTTCACTGCTTGCGTCTTGAACCGGCAGCGATCGACGCTACAAATACCCTAAGTGATTCACAATCGAGTGAAAATGGCTATCAATTCACAAACTGATCAAAGATTATTGTATATGTGCGCTTGCATAAGCCATTTAAAATGAGGTTTTTTCAAATCCACCCTTTACTTTTGCGAGTCCAAAGTATTTAAATCAAAAAAAATAACACTTATGCCGTATCTATTCACCTCAGAATCTGTATCTGAAGGACACCCCGACAAAGTAGCTGACCAGATATCTGATGCTTTGATTGATTACTTTCTTGCCTATGACCCCAATTCTAAAGTTGCCTGTGAAACGCTTGTAACTACGGGCCAGGTTGTTCTGGCAGGTGAGGTCAAATCTGAGGCATATCTTGATGTGCAGGATATTGCCCGCGAAGTGATCCGCAAGATCGGCTATACGAAAAGTGAATACATGTTTGAGGCGAACTCATGCGGTATCGTATCTGCGATTCACGAACAGTCACCTGATATCAATCAGGGAGTTGAGCGCCGCAAGAAGGAAGATCAGGGCGCTGGCGACCAGGGTATGATGTTCGGTTATGCTACTAACGAAACCGACAGCTACATGCCGCTGCCGCTTGAGATCGCTCACTTGTTGCTTCGCGAATTGTCTGCAATCCGTCGTGAAGGTAAGGTGATGACCTACCTCCGTCCTGACGCAAAGTCGCAGGTGACTATCGAATACGCCGACGACAACAAGCCTACGCGTATCGACACTATCGTTATCTCGACACAACACGACGACTTCGATAAGGATGCCAAGATGTTGGCCAAAATCAAGGAAGACGTGATCAATATTGTTGTTCCCCGCATCAAGAAGAAGCTTCCGAAGCGTGTTCAGAATCTCTTCGGTGACGATATCATCTACCACGTAAACCCCACTGGTAAGTTTGTGATCGGCGGTCCTCACGGTGACACTGGTCTAACTGGCCGCAAGATCATCGTTGACACTTACGGTGGCAAAGGTGCACACGGCGGTGGCGCGTTCTCAGGAAAAGATCCTTCTAAAGTAGACCGTTCAGCAGCTTATGCTACGCGTCACATTGCAAAGAACCTTGTAGCTGCTGGTGTATGTGATGAGGTTCTGGTTCAGGTTGCTTATGCGATTGGTGTAGCCCGCCCGGTAGGACTCTATGTTAACACATACGGCACATCGAAAGTGAATCTCAACGATGGTGAGATCTCTGCTAAGATTGCTAAGATCTTCGACATGCGACCTTACTTTATAGAGCAGCGCTTTAAACTGCGCACTCCCATCTATGCGGAGACTGCAGCTTATGGTCACATGGGCCGCGAGCCCAAGACTGTTGAGAAAGTGTTTAACGCAGGCAAAAAGACTGAGAAGAAGGTGAAAGTTACGTTGTTCCCATGGGAGCAGTTGGACTATGTACCGCAGGTGAAGAAGGCGTTTAAGTTGAAGTAGACATAGAATTGTCAATTGACAATTGATAATTGATAATTTTGGAGCCCCCTTAATGGGGGCTTTCTTTTTGGTGATTGTCAATCGCCGACATCTGGCGATAGCCCGCATTTTTAATTGCTTTGGCGTTACCATGAATAGCGTCAGTGGGTCGATCCCCGGTTGTCTGGAGCCGATCATAACTTGGGATGTTAACAAGTCCGAATCGTTGGCTATCTTTTCATCCTTATTGCCAAACCATGCGCTTCGAAAGCATTTCCTCTCTTATTGCCCTTTCGTTATTGTCTGTCTCAACTTTTGGTCAGGATACGACAAAGGTTGCTGACAGCACCAAAGTACTTGATGAGTTTGTAGTCCGCGGGTATGCTTATGATCGCCCGTTGAACGAAGTGCCCGCGGCGGTTGGTATTGTAAGGAAGACCGACCTTGAAAGATTCAGCAACAACTCCCTTGTGCCCGTGATGAATACCATTCCGGGTGTTCGGATGGAGGAGCGCTCTCCCGGAAGTTATCGTTTTTCGGTGCGGGGCAGTTTGCTTCGCTCGCCATTCGGAGTTCGAAACGTTAAGGTGTATTGGAACGGACTGCCGCTTACCGATGGTGGTGGCAATACGTATCTCAATTTGTTTGACTTTGATGCTGTTACTTCTGCCGAAGTGATCAAAGGACCTGGAGGAAGTTTATATGGTGCGGGAACAGGTGGCGTTTTATTGCTTCGAAATTCAGGCGCCGTGCATCCATCACTCAGCGTGTCTGGAGTTTTCGGCAGCTATGGAAATCAGCGTTATCGTTTGCAGTACGAAGATGGAAATGAAAATGCCAGGGTAACGGTTCGGTATGTTCATCATGAGTCCGACGGGTATCGGGAACAAACGCGGATGCGTCGTGATGCACTGAATGCTGATGTGGCTACAAAACTCGACGAGCGAAATACACTTTCAGCATCGGTGTTTTATACCGACCTCTATTACGGTACGCCTGGTGGTTTAACGAAGGCACAGTACGATGAAAATCCCCAGCAGGCAAGACCACCCAGAACTTCACCGCCGGTACAGCCTGGTGCAGTTCAGGCTAACGCAGCGGTTTCAAACAAGACCGGTTATGTTGGTGTGACTCATGATATTGATTGGGATTCTCAGTGGACATCGACCACCGGCTTGTATGGTTCACTGACTGCATTCGAAAATCCAACGATCCGGAACTATGAATCGCGTGATGAAACCAATGTGGGTATTCGTCATCAAACGCAATACGCGTTGCCGGGTCGATTGAAGGGCAAGATCACGATGGGTGCAGAATATCAATACTTCTTCTCACCGGTGAAGGTGTCGGCTAATGATGGCGGATCGCCAGGAAGCTCTGCAGTCAGACGATGAACTTCGCTCCAAGCAATTATTGCTTTTCGCCCAGGCTGATTTAGAGTTGCCTGCAGACTTTTTCTAACGCTCGGGCTGAGCTACAATAAACTTACTTATGATTTCCTTGCCAAGTCTGTGTCACCGGAGATAGAGCAGCATCGCAGTTTCACGCCTCAGCTATCACCACGGGTAGCATTACTTAAGAAATTTGGTGAAGATCTATCTGTGTATGCCAGTGTTAGCAGTGGCTTCAGCCCGCCGTCGCTTGCTGAGGTACGTCCCTCAACAGGAACTTATAACAATTTGCTTAATCCCGAACATGGTCTTAACTACGAGACAGGACTTCGGGGTTCAGTGCTGAATCATCATCTCTCGTATGATGCAGCTTTCTTCATCTTTAAACTGGATGAAACCATCGTTATCCAACGTGACGAAGATGGGGCCGAGTACTTTGTTAATGCTGGTAAGACTGATCAACGCGGTATCGAGGCGCGGTTGAACTGGAATGAAACAAGGAAGGGACGTACGTTCTCACAATTCAATGCGTGGGTCAGCTATGCCTACAGTCACTTCAGGTTTACGGACTATGTACAGGATGGTGTGAACTATTCGGGCAATCGCCTCACTGGTGTTGCTCCGACTGTTGCAACGCTGGGACTGGACGCCACCATCTGGCGCTTCTACGCAAATGCTACCGTAGCGTATGTTGACGCCATTCCGTTGAACGATGCTAACACTGACTATGCCGACGAATACGTGCTTGTAGGAGGGCGAATCGGCTTTAAAGGTAACTTCGGAAAGCACGTCCCTTTTGAAGTATTCACCGGCATAGACAACGCGCTTGACAGAAAGTACAGTCTCGGTAACGACCTGAATGCTATTGGAGGACGCTACTACAATGCAGCTGCGCCCCGAAACTATTACGCCGGCATCACTCTTCGACCAACATGGAAGTAAATGAATGATGCATCCCATTCCCATAGCGCTTGCTGAAGCAATAACGACGATCATTAGTCGCGCCGCACCAGGGGCGATCACAGGTTTTACAGCAGCTCATGGTGGATGCATCAATCACGGAGGCACTGTTCACACCACTAACGGAGATTATTTTCTGAAGTGGAATGAAACGTCCCGCCTCCGGGGAATGTTTGAAAGTGAAGCTCATGGATTGCAGCTTCTGCGCACAACGCGGGCGATACACGTTCCGGAAGTTATAGCGACAGGACATGCGGGCAAGTATCAATATCTGATGCTTGAAAACGTAGAAGCGGAGAACCGGCGGAGCGACTATTGGAAGGTACTCGGTCACCAACTTGCCAAGCTACATCGAACACATCAGTCGCAGTATGGCCTTGATCACAACAACTACATTGGATCTCTGCCTCAATCCAATGAACCACTTTCTTCGTGGCGGGAGTTCTTTGTGTCCCGACGTTTGAGGCCACTTCTTGAGATCGCCATTCAAAAGAAAATGGCACCATCAACGTGGCGAGACAATTTCGAATTGCTGTTCAAAAGATTTGATTCCCTTCTGCCGGAAGAAGCAGCATCGCTTGTGCACGGAGATCTGTGGCAGGGAAATGTAATCGTGAATTCATTGGGAGCGCCGTGTCTTATCGATCCCGCGGTTTACTACGGTCACCGGGAAGTGGATCTTGCTATGACCAAACTGTTCGGAGATTTCGACCGGTCGTTTTACGACGCGTATCATGAAGAGTATCCGTTGTTACCAGGGTACCGGGAGAGATTCGAGATCTATAATCTTTATCCGCTACTCGTACATCTGTTGCTATTTGGAGCAACTTATGTGGGCCCGATCCAATCCGAACTAGATAAGTTAGTCGTGAGTAGTTAGTCCTGAGTTTGGTCCTTAGTCTGATAGTATTAATAGGAGTTGCAAGTCCAATCACGTCAGGTCGAGCACTCCAATCATCCGATTGTGATCACACTCAATGATCAGAGTTTGTTATTAATGCGTTCGCCTCTGGCAACCAACACTCCCGGACTTTTATTTCCCGCTTGCTTAACAAGAAAAAGTTGATCAACCATTACTTCCCGTACTTTCGACTATAACCGAACTAAGGACTCAGGACTGTACTCAACGTGCTTGTTTAACAAGCAAAAGATGATCAATAATCTGATTGGCATGCACGCGTGAATTCTCAATGAACCACTTATTCGTCTTCAGCCCTCCGCACACAACGCCAGCGAGAAATATTCCAGGAACGTTTGACTCCATGTTCTCTTCATTGTAGACCGGCGTGTGAAATGCATCATCGTGAAAGGTGATTCCACATTCTGAGAGAAATTCAAATGGAGGCTGATAACCCGTCATGGCCAGCACAAAATCATTGTCGAGAACGAGCGGCCCATTCGGTGTGACGATTTCAACAGTTGTTTCCGTGATCCTCGTTATGCGGGAGTTGAAATATGCTTTAATAGATGATTCCTTGATTCGGTTTTCGATGTCGGGTCGCACCCAATACTTTACGCTTTCGCCGATTGTTTCGTCGCGAACAACCATCGTTACTTCTGCGCCTTTTCGAAATGTTTCCAGAGCAACATCGACTGCAGAGTTGGACGCACCCACTACAACCACACGTTGCTTGAAATATGGATGCGGCTCGTCGTAATAGTGAAGCACTTTAGGAAGAGTTTCCCCAGGTACGTTCAACAGGTAGGGCAAATCGTAGAAGCCCAGCGCTAATATGACATTGGGTGCTGAGTACTTTCCTTTCGTGGTAATCACTTCATGTTTGCCGTTGCCATGACGAATTGCCTCCACTTTTTCGTAGAGTCGAATGTTGAGTTCCCACGACTGACAAACGCGGCGATAGTATTCCAGTGATTCTACCCGATTCGGTTTTGGTCCGTGAGAAATGAACGGAACGTTTCCTATCTCCAGTCGTTCGGACGTGGAGAAGAAAGTCATGTTCAGTGGATAGTGATAAAGAGAATTCACGAGGCATCCTTTTTCCAGGATGACATAGCTAAGTCCGGCCTTTCGCGCTTCGATTCCGCAGGCGAGTCCGATAGGTCCTCCGCCCACGATAATGACATCATAGTCCAATTTGCTTTCCATTCAGTTTCAGGCCGTTGTGTGCACCTTCAATCATCTCAAAAATAGGACTAATTAGGGGATGCATCTAAAAATTCACTTTACCTTTGCAGTCCAAAACAGGAATTTGAGGAATGAGAGAAGTTCGCGTAAGATTTGCACCCAGTCCCACAGGCGCACTCCATATTGGAGGAGTTAGAACGGCGCTGTATAACTATCTGCTGGCGCGCAAACACGGTGGAAAGATGCTGCTTCGTATTGAAGACACGGATCAGAACCGTTACGTGCCGGGAGCGGAAGAGTACATTGTTCAGGCGTTGAAGTGGGTTGGAATCGAAATAGACGAAGGACTTGGCGTGGGTGGACCTCATGCACCGTACAGGCAATCGGAGCGCAAGCCGTTATACATGGAGTACGCGCAAAAGCTTGTTGCCGACGGACATGCTTATTACGCATTCGATACCGAAGAAGAACTTGAGGCAATGCGCGAGCGTCTGAAAGCGGCGGGCGCTACATTACTACAGTACAATAGCATTACGCGGACACAGATGAGAAACTCTGTGACGCTTACCGAAGAAGAAGTAAAAGCGCTTCTCGCAGATGGCGTGCCTTACGTTATCCGTTTGAAGGTTCCACGAAAGGAAGAGGTAAGATTGAACGACCTTATTCGTGGGTGGGTGATGGTTCATTCGTCGCAGATCGACGACAAGGTGTTGATGAAAAGCGACGGCATGCCCACGTATCACCTCGCTAACGTTGTGGATGATTATCTCATGAAGATAACGCACGTGATTCGCGGCGAGGAATGGCTTCCATCGGCACCCCTACACGTTCTGCTCTATAAGTTTCTCGGATGGGAAGCAGACATGCCGCAGTTTGCCCACCTGCCTCTTTTGTTGAAGCCAACCGGAGATGGCAAGCTGAGCAAGCGTGATGCAGATCAGATGGGCTTTCCCATATTCCCTCTCGACTGGGTTGATCCTAACACGGGGGAAAAGGCAACGGGCTTCCGTGAGGCGGGCTATTTGCCCGATGCGCTGGTGAACTTCCTTGCCTTTCTGGGATGGAACCCCGGCACTACGCAAGAGTTGTTCTCTATGCAGGAGCTCATCGATGCTTTTACGATTGAAAGGATTGGTAAGGCCGGAACAAAATTTGATATACACAAAGCACAGTGGTTCAATCAGCAATATCTTAGAGCAAGATCTAACGATGATCTCGCGGCTTATCTGATGGCATCGCTTACCCAGGAGGGAATAAAGTGCGATACGGAAAAGGCTCTTAAGATTGTTGGTGTGATGAAAGAACGTGTTGTGTTTCCGAAAGATTTTTGGGAACAGGGCAAGTTCTTCTTCTTTGCTCCAACTACATTCGATGAATCGGTCGCTTCGAAGAAATGGAACGAGGATGCCGTAAAAGTATTGGTGAAATTCCGCGAGGCTGTATTGGCGCTGCAGTCACCAGATGCCAATGTATTCAAAGCAACTCTGGAGCACGTTACGCAGGAGCTTGGCATTGGCACTGGTAAGATACTTCAGGCGCTGCGCTTGTCGATAACGGGCATGGGAGGAGGTCCTGACCTGATGGTGATCATGGAAGTAATCGGCAAGGAAGAAGTGGCGGCCCGAATTGCTTATGCTATTGAGCATCTGAAGCTGAAGGTTGCCTGATAAAATAATTCGCATGGCAAGGGATCGGAAGTAAACAAACCACTTATGACAAAGAAGACCAAGAAATCCGAGACGAAGCCCCAACCGAAAGTCCACAAGGATTTGCAGGGACTCGATATTACGATTGATCAGTTTGGTGAGATCAAGGCGAACATGGATATCGAAAAGCTGAATCAGTTTCTCGACAAGAACGTCGACGACAAGAAGCTGGCTGAGCGTGATGACTATGAGGATATGAAGAAGGGCGACAAGGATGATAAGCCAAAGAAAAGCAAGTAAATTAGTTCACTGAGCGGGTTACTAAATTGTCATGAGATGGAACTAGTATGCCGTAGGAATCGTAGTTCCACCCTGAAAACTTTGTCGTTTAGTTAAAGTTTGCGGCGTCTCCGGCAGCAACGCCCTCAGAATGCAGAACGAGCTAACTGGCACCCTATTTTTTAGGCTGATTTAGCGTTTTTCTGACATCAAAACCCGTTTTCCGCTTTAATTTCCCATTATTTGACTATTGAGTGTGGACAGAGGTTGGACAAACTTTATACAAAGGTTGGACAAAGCTTAAAGGTAACAACCAGGTCAAAGTCGCTCAGCCACAGCGGAAGTTCACAAATTTTCCTTCAGTTAGGTTTCCAGGTGAGCGATATTTCGTAACCCACTTGCCGGTAACGGGTTCCGGGTTCGACATCCCTTAACGAGCACTATTTGGCAACATGTAACGACACACATACGTTAGCATTCCTATCTTTAACCAAAAAAATCCATGGGCAGATCGCACGAAATTGACTATCAGATTAAAGGAGAGAGTATTCAGATCGTTGAGGTAGAACTCGATCCACAAGAGACTGTTATCGCCGAAGCGGGCGCGATGTTGTTTATGGAGGATGGCATTCAGTTCGAAACTAAAATGGGCGATGGCTCCAATCCAAACCAGGGGCTATTCGACAAGCTTTTGTCGGCGGGTTCGCGAATGATAACTGGTGAGTCTTTGTTCATGACACACTTTACCAACCGGGGGTCACGTAAGGCTAAGGTTGGATTCTCTGCACCTTATCCGGGCACAGTAATTCCCGTTCAGTTGTCGGAGTTGCCAGGAAATGAAATCATCGTTCAGAAGGATGGTTTTCTTTGCGCGGCATATGGAACAAAGTTGTCGATCGCGTTCAACAGAAAGCTAGGATCAGGGCTTGTTGGCGGAGAAGGTTTTATTCTGCAAAAGCTTCAGGGTGATGGTAGAGCTTTCGTTCATGCCGGCGGTACAGTAATAGAGCGCGTACTCAATAATGAAACTCTTCGTGTAGATACCGGGTGCGTTGTGGCCTTTGAATCGCAGATAGATTTTGATGTTCAAATGGCTGGTGGACTTCGTTCAATGGTATTTGGAGGTGAGGGTATATTTTTAGCAACCCTGAGAGGAACTGGTCGCGTGTGGTTGCAATCCATGCCGATTCGAAAACTGGTTCAGGCGCTGGCGCCTTATGGACGTAATTCCGGGAAGGAGGCAAGTTCATTGCTCGGCGGTCTGTTTGAGAGCTAATGAATGGATATAATTAAGCTGGGACTGATTCGCGAGGGCAAGGTCCCGCCCGACAAGCGCGTACCCTTTACACCAATTCAAATACAGGAGCTTATGCAACGGTTCCCCTGGGTAAAGGTTTATTGTCAATCGAGTAGCATACGATGCTTCAAAGATGAGGAATACGCAGCTGTCGGTGTCGAGGTCGTGGAGGATATCTCCCTATGTGATGTGATGATGGGAATCAAGGAGGTGCCGTATTCCAATCTTGTGGAAGACAAAACCTATCTGTTCTTTTCTCACACGATCAAAAAGCAACCCTACAATCGTGGCTTGTTGCAATCAGTATTGAACAAACGCGTTCGGCTTATCGACTACGAAGCGTTAAAGGATAATCAGGACAACCGACTTGTTGCTTTCGGGCGATATGCCGGAATAGTTGGAGCATATAATGGACTGTGGACTTATGGACGACGCTACAATAAGTTTTTACTGAAGCGGGCTCATGAGTGTTTTGATGTTAATGATCTCAAACTTGAGTTGCGTAAGGTGATTCTCGCTCCTATTAAGATCATACTTACCGGATCAGGACGCGTGGGCAAAGGTGCTATGGAAACTTTGGATACGGCAGGTATTCGAAAAGTGAGTCCTTATGATTTTTTGCATCGGGAGTTTGCGGAACCAGTATATGTACAGTTGAATAGTGGCGACTATCACGATCGCATAGAAGGGGGCGCGTTCAATCGCGCGGAATTCCACCAGTACCCCGACCGTTATGAGAGTCGTTTTCATGAGTTTACACGCGTGGCCGATATTCTTATGGCGGGTGCGTTCTGGAATCCAGGGGCACCGGTGTTGTTTACGAGAGCGGAGATGACAGATCCTGGCTTCAGGATTAAAGTGATTGCTGATATCACCTGTGATATCAATGGATCGGTGCCCAGCACAGTTCGGGCGACCAGCATAGCGGATCCCGTTTACGATTTTGACGCGGCTACGGGTGAAACGCATCCAGGCTTTTCGGATGATGCCTATGTAACCGTCATGGCCATTGATAATCTTCCGTGCGAGTTGCCGAGAAGTGCATCAGAAGAGTTTGGGCGTGATCTGATCGATCGGATATTGAAGCCTCTGTTTGGAGAAGATCCCGATACCATTATCGAACGAGGAACCATTGCTCAAAAGGGAGCGTTGATGCCCCGGTTCAAATACCTTGAGAAGTACGTTCGCGGAGAAGAATAACGCGGAGTAGAATGGCAAGGCGACGCAATCGAAGCAGCACTATCAGAATAATGCGCGATGGCGGGCGAAGGCGAGTTTAATGCCGCGCTTCCCTTTGCCGGCAATGTCAATAAAAAGCATTGAGCCCCGCAGGTTGCCTTGCAGATCCCAATAATAAGTACGACCGATCTTGCCGTCATTATAAGACTGGCGTGTCGTAGAACCCATCCAATAAAATTCGCCCAGCAGAGCCGTTGTGGTCACGGGCAATGCCATATAGGTTGTAGTTGGTTTGAAAACGTGGTCGGCATCAGGTTTAAGGCCTGGTAAGAACCGGCGCCAACCTAAATTGATTGGAGCAGGGTCAGCAAACTCCAGTGGAACCGTTGTTCTGGTTGCTTTGATCTGCGAAACAGCAGGCAAAACAGTGGCGGTCGCCAACAAAAGTGACAATATGATACGGGTCACTTGATGCATACGTAAGGAAGATACCAAAACTTGAGTGGATTCTCAATAAAATCACCCTAGATTTCGTTGTTATTGGGTTCAGTGGAGAAATGAAAGTTCGTATGGGTAGAAGAAATCAAACAACATCTAACGAGACCGGCCAAAGTTCGCCCGATGCATCCGTTGTAACGATAGAAAAATCCGGGTACGGTGAGGAGATCGCTAATGCAGTCAGTCACGGTGTAGGGACAGCGTTGGCAATTGCAGGACTCGTGCTGCTTGTTGTGCAGGCCGCGATACATGGCAATGCCTGGCATATTACCAGCTTTGCGATCTTCGGTGCATCGATGGTAATACTATACACAGCCTCCACGTTGTATCATGCGTTGATCAACCCGGGGGTCAAGCGAACATTCAGAAAGTTTGACCACATGTCAATCTATCTGTTGATAGCAGGAACGTATACACCATTCTGTTTGACATTGCTGAATGGATGGATTGGATGGAGCGTGTTCGGAACGATGTGGGCATGTGCTGCATTGGGAATTGTGTTCAAAGCAATTCACACCGGCCGTGCAGAAATACTTTCGACCATTCTGTATCTGATCATGGGATGGGCCGTGATCATTTTCATAAAACCTGTTTACGACGGGATGTCAGCAACGGGTTTCACCTGGCTGATCCTGGGTGGTGCCGCTTATTCTGTGGGCGTGATTTTCTTTCTGCTTGAGAAGATGAGGTACAGTCACTCGATATGGCACTTGTTCGTTATTGGTGGAAGCACTTTTCATTTCTTTTCTGTGCTTACACTGTTGCCTGCATAAGCTTACTTTCTTTTTCTGTGCTTACACTGTTGCCCGTATAAGATTTTCATTCCTTTTCTGTGCTTACACTGTTGCCTGCATAAGATGGTAAAGGTGGGCAAACAACGAAACGCGACATCTGACAGGACGCTTGGGGAAGGCGATAGAGTTCCACCTCAGAACGAAGCTGATATTGCTGCCATGAAAAAAGTATCTGAAGTTCCAATGTTATACGTATAGGTGTTCAGCTCCCAACGCTTGTAACTCGCCCCGACAACCAAACCATATTGGATTTCCAAATCAGATTGAAATGCTTTGGTGCGTTGCCCGCTGATGCCGACCCAGATCCAGTCCCTGATTGAATACGTAAGATCACTCCAGTTATAATAGAAGTTATTTTCATTCTCATCGAGATCGAAGAAAAATTCGGTTTCACTGGCAAGCGTCCATCGGCGGTAGCCAAGCTCAAATCTTAATCCTGGGGCTATTCCATTTGAGTTGCCGACAACTCCGCCTGCCATTGGCGTGATTGCATAAGTGAGTTTGTTGCCGCCTTCAAAGTTATAGCCTGCCCAGAATGAAAAGGTTTCACGGTCTTCGTAGTTATAACGTGCTTCGAGGTGAAGTTTGTTTTTGTCGGCAGTAACAATCGGCAAAACAAAAAAGTCATCAGGGATAAAATAGAAATTTACAGTAGGTTCTATGCTCCAGGAGGATGTTGGAGTATCGGGATTGTTTGAAGAGTCAGCGTTGTATTGTGCAGATGCAACGGACCAGATGGAGGTCAATACTAACGTAGCTATCCAGCCCTTCATCCGCCTAACTTTATTGTGATGAATACCAGGAACCCTCCGATTGCTACATAAGCAAGTGCTGTCGGTATGCGTCTGAATCCAGCGTAACTCGCGACAAAATATCCTCCTACAAAAAGCATGGCTATTGCAATTCCATTCGATACACGCATGGCTACACTGACATCCTGAAAAAAAGCAAATGGCAATGCAACTGGTAGGGTGCCTATGAATACAAGGCAAAAGATCTTCATCGCGTTTACCACGTCAGGCCATATAAGGAGCGAGTGCTTCGATGTTGAGGGCAATTCCTTCAGTCGGTCGATGACCCGGTTGATTTCCTCGTTATGCAGCAAATGAATCACGAGGGGATCAACTTCTTCGGCCAGCATGGTTCTGATGTTCTTTTGATCATTAGACGCCTTAACGCGATTGATTACCGAACGAAGGTGACCGCGATTGATCAGCGCGTCCATCAGGAACATGATGGCGTCAACGATTCCCCACGCGGCGTTGCATCCCAACGCCGCCCATAATAGCTTTTTGATTTCCTGATGACCAGTAAAAACGCTGACCGTTCCGGTGAACGATAGAACGACGATTAGTCCGTAAAGCACCTCAGAGATCCGATCTACCGGATTCATTACGACGCTGTTGCTCATGCGCCGATACCAAAAATCCTTAGGAAGAATTTTACCCCGAGACCGCATTGTGCGGAATAGCTTTACTGAAAGTGAATGTTACTTGTATTGTAATACTTTGTGAAGGCTGTCGTTTGCTTTGGCAAGCTGATCTTCAATGTCGGCGAGGTCCTTTCGTTTCGATTCTGTCTCTGCTGCGAGCTGATCATTTTCCTTGTTCATCTTGTCATTCTTGCTCTTTGTCTTTTCGGTCTCGCCATCGGATATGTTCGAGGATATCGCCTTATTGTTCTTATCCATCTTCTTTCCATTGGACTCGATATCATTTTGAAGACTCTTCATCTTACCCTGCAGTGTAGTAATAAGATTGTTGTAGAATTTCTTATAATGATACTGCACATAGTTCTTCACGAACGTTTCAGCCTTTGCAAATTCTTCTTTATAGGACTGCGATGAAAAATGAACATCATAGCCCGGACTAAATGTAAACGATACTGATGTTCCTGCCGATTCAGGGGTAAAGATGGCGCGTTGATCTATGCGCAGAGATGACAGTTCGGGAAACTGAGTTTTCACGGCAACGAGAACGTTCTTTCCCCGTTTCTCGACTTTGGTTTTAACCAGTTCCTTGATGAAGTCGCTGTAGACATCCTGGCAATAGCTTTGGTCCTGATCGAACTTGGCCGTCCAGGATTCTACTTCTGAAGACTCCTCGGTCTTAACTGGCCGGCGTTCTACCAGCAATGTTTGCGCAAAGGTGGCAAGCGAAATAAAGGAACTCGCAGCCAGTGTAAGGAAGGCAGATTTAATTTTCATAACAGTGGGGTCTTTGTTATATCCGAATGTGTGAATTGTCGTAGAAAGTTGCAAAATCGCGACGGGAAAAAATAATTTCTTTTAGTCGGCGCAAATGGCACAAACGTAGTAGGCGAAGGGCAAATAATGTGCACCTTTACTGGTATGTTCCTATACAACATAACGGTAGGTGTCGACAAAGACATTGAGCATGAGTGGCTGCGGTGGATGAAGGCGGAATATATTCCGAAGGTTATGCGTACGCGGTTGTTCCTGGACTACAAACTATACAAAGTGCTTCACGACGAAAACGAAGAATCAGTTTCGTATTGTGTTCAATACTTTGCGCGCACGCTAAATGACGTTACTACTTATTTTGAAAGGCACCCTGCCCTCATTGAAGAGCATCGCGCCCGATACCACAACAAGCACGTTGCGTTCATGACGCTGTTGGAGGAAGTTTAGGATAATTGACAATTGATAATTGGGAGGCGGCCATGAGGGCCGCCAGGGATATGACAGGGATATGCAGCCGCTTTCAAGGAGTGCTGCCTTCGTAGCCGGAATTTATCGTTGTTAAGAAGTTGGGAATGCTATATCGTTGATCTGCATGGCGATCGTTCGAAAGGCCATCGCAGTAAAGCAACAGAGCTCACATAGTTAGATGTCTGGCTACTTGTTTTTGAAATACTCTACGATTTGACTGTCGTCGAGGTGGCAATTGATCCATTCGCCGTCGAGTTTCGCGCCATACTTTTTGTAGAAGTTGATGGCAGGTTCATTCCAGTCGAGCACCTGCCACATCATTCCCGTGCACTTTTGATCCAGGCAATGCTGCATAGTGCGATCGAAAAGCTTTTTGCCGATGCCCTGGCCGCGGACGCTTTCAGTTACGATGATGTCTTCGAGATAGAGGCGTTTGCCCTTCCAGGTTGAATAGCGCCAGTAGAACAATGAGAGTCCAACAATACCGGATCCGTTTTCCGCCACAAAGAATCCATAGACAGGTTGTGGCCCGAAGCCATCCTCCTCCATTTTAGCAATAGAGTTCGTGACCTCGTGCGGCGCCTTTTCGAACGTCGCCAGTTCCTTCACCAATTCGAAAACGCGAGGTAGGTCCGATTTGCGTCCTTCCCTTATTGTTGCAGTGTCAGGCATGCCTTTTCTTTCGCAGCAATTTCGAAAAATTGTTACGACTTCATATCAAAATCTGAATCCCGTTATTCGTTACGTAGTGAGGTTATCGGATTAGCTGTGGCTGCCCTCATGCTTTGAAACAGAACGGCGGCCGAGGCGATTACAGAAATAATAATGGCCGGTATAACGTACAACGACAGGCCTATGCCCGGATTGTAGGCATACGAGGAAAGCCAGCTTCGTACTACGTAGTATGCGACAGGACTGAACACTACAAAGGCGATCAGTACCAATTTGCCGAAGTCTTTCATAAGCAATAGCAGAATGCTTTCAACAGTGGCACCCAGTGCCTTTCTGATTCCGATTTCCCGGGTTCGCTGTTCGGCAACGAATGAGGCCAGCGCAAACAAGCCCAGGCAGGCAATGATGATGGCCATTGCTGAGAACACCGTAAAGATTTTCGCTAACCGCTCCTCAGCCTCATACATTTTCCCGAAGTCATTCTCCATGAACGAATAGTTGAAGGGTTGATTTGGCGCGAGGCGCTTCCACACTTTCTCCATCTGTGCAATCAACTGTTTCGGATCAGTTGACTTGTAACGGAAGCTCACACTTCCATCGGATTTATCAAGAAAAATCCCCAGTGGTAATATCGCATCCTTCATTGTTGTAAAATGAAAGTCGGAGATGACGCCAATGATGGTCCAGCGCTGCTGCTGTTCCTGTCCCTTTCCACCGACATCGAACTTGATGATCCTCCGGCCTATTGGATCCTTCATTCCGAATTGTCTCGCTGCAGACTCATTAATGATGACCGCCTGCTCATCCGATCTGATATCTCTCGAGAAGTCGCGACCCGCGATAAGTTTCATTCCAAACGTTTTGATGTAGTCATGATCACCACTCCAGCGTTGGAATGTTACCATGTGTTCGCCGGTGGGTTCCTTTCCCTCTTCCCAAAATGTATTGTTATTTCTTCCGGCGTTTTCGATTTCAACCGGTACGTATCCGGAAACCGTTCCGGTGCTAACGCCTTCGAGATTGAGAACCTCATCCTTGAACGGTTTGACGTTGTTTGGGCGCAGCGCGTACGTGTCGTGGATGATGATTACGTGATCCTTTTCAAATCCGAGATTCTTTTCCTGAATAAAACGCAGCTGCTGCATGATTGCCAGTGTGACAACTGTAAACAACACTGACAAGCCAATCTGACCCACAACCAAAGCATTTCGGAAAGTGCTGATCCCACGGCTGCGTATTCGTTCACCTTTTAAAACTTTCTCCGGCTTAAAGGCCGACAAAACAAATGCAGGGTATAATCCTGCAATAGCACCGACACCAATGGTCGAGAGCAATACGATCGCTATGAACGTTACGCTTGTCCAGGGCAGTTGCAAATCGCGTTGAGCCAGGTCATTGAAAAATGGAAGGAAGAGTCTTGCCAGGATCAATGCGGCAACGAAGCCTGCGCTGGAGACCAATAGTGACTCCGTTAGAAATTGTCGTATGAGGTGTACTCTCAATGAGCCCATCGCCTTTCTGATGCCGACTTCTTTGGCCCGGGTGTTGGCGCGTGCCGTGCTGAGGTTCACGAAATTGATGCAGGCGATCAGCAGGATAACTATTCCCACCGCTGCGATTACATAGATATAGCTGATGCTTCCGTTTGGTTCGAACTCGCCTTTAAGATTTGAATGAAGGTGAATATCCGTCAGCGGGCGAAGCGTGATCATATAACGGTTGCCCTGCTGCAGAAACTTGTCGAAGGTAAAGTCTCCACCCATCGCACGGGCCAGGGCATCTCCGACATGTTGTTTGGTAAATTTAGGAAGCTTCTCTTCCAACGCTTTGGCACTGGCGCCAGGCTTCAGCATAATATAGGTTATGAAATTCTCTGTGAGGTAGTCTGTGCTGGCGGCTTCTCTTGCCACGGGCCAATCGCCATTGAAAGCGATGATAATATCAAAGTGAAAATGAGATGTCGGAGGTATATTCTCATATACAGCGCTGACTATTCCGTATCTCACGTTGTCGAGGATGATAGGTTGGCCCAGCGCGTTTTTACCAGCGTAATATTTATCGGCCATGCGTTTGCTGATAGCGACGCCGTGGGGTTGGAATAAAGCCGTTTCGGCATTTCCTTCGAGCACCGGAATGGAAAAGATCTTAAAGAAGTTTCCTTCACTCCATATGACGTTTGATTCCTTGACATTATCATTTCCCTCGGCCGTCTTGACGAGATAGCTGCCCATTTGTCTGAAGCGCACGGTAGCTTCAATCTCATCGAACGTTTCCTGGAGATCCTTTGCCTCTGCAGCACTGCGGTACGTCATGTCGAATTCATTTACACCGATCTTTGCGTGCGCATCGACGCGATAGATCCGGTGGGCGTTCACATTGTACCGGTCGAACTGAAGCTCCTGGACGATATACAGAGCAATAGTCAGACAGGCGGCCAACCCTACGGCTAGTCCAAAAACATTGATCAGCGTGTAGACCTTTTGTCTGCTAAGATTGCGCAGCGCGACTGTGATATAATTGTGCAGCATAGAGAGGGAATTTGACTGTTCTGATTTGATGATCAGCGACTGAGTTTTTAAAAGACCTTCGGAATAACCCAATGAGATGAGTGCGTCGTCGTAGGCGTTAATGAAGCGCTGCCCTTTCAGCATGTTTGCGTCCACCAGCTCGCAGATGTGGTCGAGTATTTCATGCTGAACATGTTCCTCGACAATCCCGCGATAGTGCAGGTCGCGACTGATGTATGCGATATGTTCATCGGTGATCATGCTTGTGTCAGGTCAATACTTCGGGCTTGATGTTTAGCACCTGCCGCATGGTTCGAACAAACGAAGTGAATTCATCAACTTTAACAGTGGCTGATTTCTTACCCTGCTTTGTCAGGCTGTAGTACTTACGGATTCTTTTTCCCATTTGCACCGTCTCCGTCTTGAGAAGTCCATCAGCTTCAAGGCGGTGCAACGTTGGATACAATGATCCTTCGGTGAGTAAGATCGTGTCGGAGGAAAGTTCTTTTACCCGTTGTGTGATCTCATAGCCGTACATGCTGCTGTTGTCGGACAGAAGCTTGAGGATGATGATCTGCAGTGTTCCCTTTAACAGTTCAGATGAATGCTGTTCGCTGGAGTCGGTTGCCATGGTTTGGGTTGCCTAAAATACAAATGCATAGGAAAGTTATGTATTTCGGTGATTGTTTGCAAGGGCGCGCTCCAGTTGCTGCTGAAGGATATGCAGGATTGAGTTCCATGAGTCGACGACAGTGTGGAGTGATGAGTCATTTGCGGCTATAAGACGAAGCCTGTCATCACGTGGTGGCTGGTTTTACACATAAAAGCGTGATGATAGAGTAAGAGATCCCGTACGGAAAGAGCGACGGGTGCTCACTACAACGTCACTGTAAGGGGGAGGCGAAGCCGGGAAGAAGAGAGCAAGGTGAGAAAACAAGTTGCTGAAAGCCAACCTGGAATAATAAAAGCATTTCAAAACCGCCAGATCAACAAATTAACAGATCAACAAATGGCCTGTGCCCGGGGCGGGAGTCGAACCCGCACAGATATTACTATCCACAGGATTTTAAGTCCTGCGTGTCTACCAATTTCACCACCCGGGCAGAATCATTTGGAGATTTATTGATTGGGGGATTTGGGGATTTTTGATTTTTGCAGATTGATCTTTGTGGTCTTTCGGGCTGAGGACATGATATAGAGAATTTGTTTTGCTCTTCGATCAGATTCGGATCCACTTTATAGGTATCTGAATCATTTATTAACTCAAGCCACAATACCGTCTCGTCAGCTTCTTCGACAACAATCGACAATTTCGACAAGAACTCTTCTCTGGATCGTGCCCTGCATGCAGCTCTGTAGTTGGCAGCAACCGATATTGCGGATCGCAGAAGTTGCTTTCCCGAGATCTGTGCGTGAGATGTTCCAGGAAACAACTTAAATATCGTTACGACTGCGAGACTAAAAGCCTTACAGCGTTCTTTCAACTCGTCCGAATTCATATCCGAACCTAGTTGTTGGACCTTAATCAATCAACATTTCAAAGACCACAAAACCTGATGAATTCAATTCCACAGGCGAAAAACACACTACCCTTAAAGCATTGAGTGATTTGCAGAAATCAAATCCCGGCTTTGCCGGTATTCAAAATCTCCAAATCACCCAATCAATAAATCTCCAAATGAATCTGAGCGGGAAACGAGACTCGAACTCGCGACCCCGACCTTGGCAAGGTCGTGCTCTACCAACTGAGCTACTCCCGCGGGTCCCAAAACTTGGGAGTGCAAATTTAGTAGCGATTACTGATTTTCCAAATAGGCAACATAAATAGTGTATCTTCTTGAGCACGTGGGATTTATGATCCGCAGCTGCCCCCCGTTATGTTCATTAGTGCGCAGCTGGCAGTCAACACCTTGAGAAAGTACCGCACTGTTTAAGTCAAAGGGCGTTCCGACGGGCATGGCGCGTACGGGGTAGCCTGTTCAATCTAAAAACGATTACTTAACCGCGACGCATGAAATCTCTACGTTGGCGTCCTTGGGGAGGCGACTTACCTCAACGGTTTCCCTGGCGGGAGGTGTGCTTTGAAAGAATGTACCGTAGATCTGATTCACTACCGGGAAGTTGTTCATGTCTTTCAGAAAGATCGAAGTCTTCACAACATTGGAAAAGTCCATGCCGGCTGCGGCAAGTACAGCCTTCAGGTTGGCCATTACTTGTTTCGTTTCCTCCTCAATGTTAGTTGTTACCATTGCACCCGTTGATCGTTGTAGAGCAATCTGCCCACTTACGAATAGCATGTTGCCAGTTTGAATTGCCTGACTGTATGGACCGATTGGTTCGGGTGCGTGCTCGGAATAAACGACAGATTTTGCCATGATTCTAGGGTTTAAAAACTAATTTTGCAGCAGCCAAAAGTAATCATCGTTCAAATACTAAAGGGCGGCAGATGAATATTTTAGTTATCGGCGATCAAGTCAATCTGCAGGAACTGCGGCAGAAGTTCGGAGACAAGCATGAATACTCCTGGGTGAACGAACATCGTGACGCGGAGAAGTATCTGCTGAGCAATGAAGTTGTGTTTGATTTCATCATTGACGAAGAACCACATCAGTTCGAGATCTATTTCGATCATCCGGCGACCGTCTTTATTAATACGTGTAAGATTAGTTTGGGAGAACTCATACACCTGGCTGGTCGTCGTACAACGAGCAAGATCTTCGGATTTAACGGTATGCCTACCCTATTTAACCGCGAGGTGCTTGAGGTATCTGTACAGCAGGCTGAAGACAAGACGCTTCTTCACAACTTGTGTGATCAGTTGAAAACGGCGTATCAAATTGTTGATGACCGCGTGGGTTTGGTTACACCCCGCATTGTGTGCATGGTTATCAATGAAGCCTACTACGCGGCACAGGAGGGCACGGCAACACGGGCTGACATTGACCTCGCCATGAAACTCGGAACGAACTATCCATATGGTCCCTTCGAATGGGCTCAGCGCATTGGCATACGGCATGTTTACGAATTGATCGAGGCTCTTTACGATGATACTCGTGACGAGCGCTATAAGATTTGCCCGCTGCTGAAGCATGAGTATCTGAATATTCCTTCCTGATTCAAGCTGAACATCCATTTATTGATTGCTGAAGCCGAACACAATCGTGATAGGCAAAAAGAAATATGCCCTATCTGCACCGAAGTGAATTAAGTTATTGTTAATATCAACGCTTCGCTCTGAATAATCCTATTTTCGCGGATATTCAAACTATTGGAACCACAGCAAGAGACCATAACGCCAGAGCCATCTCCGTGGAATAATGTTCGGACGGTTGTCTACATCGTACTGGCGTTCATATTGTTTCTCTTTGCGCTTGATTTGATGACGTCATCGTTGCAGCATCTTAAGCGTAACGTTTCTGAAACGATTCTGCTGGCTACATCGAATCCCTTTACCGGACTGTTCATTGGGCTGGTGATCACGGCGATGTTACAAAGCAGTTCTACGACGACGTCGCTGGTTGTAGCGCTGGTGGCTTCAGGCGCGCTTACTCTGGAAAGCGCGATTCCCATTATCATGGGGGCAAACATCGGCACCACTATAACAGCTGCCATCGTATCGCTTGGCTTTATCAGTAAGAAGAAAGAGTTTCGAAGGGCGGTATCCGCAGGAACATATCATTACTTCTTCAATTTACTCACGGCTATTATCCTATTCCCTCTTGAATACTACTATGGTTTTCTTTCTTCGGTATCATTATGGATAGCGCGTCTTTTCTCAACCGGGAAAGCGTCGGCCGAAGACACCGGTGCGCGTAGCTGGTCGGGATTCTCCTTTATTACCAAATGGCTGATCGACGTATTTAATAGTCCGTTTCTTCTGGTTGTTCTGGCCATTGGTTTGTTATTCGTTTCCATTCTCATCTTCCGAAGAATCATCTCAGACTTGCTTAAGGCCAAGAGTCCTGAAGTGTTTAGTCGGTTCTTTTTCAAGAGTCCGTTTAAGTCTTTCTCGTGGGGACTGCTCACAACGGCGGCGATCCGATCGAGTTCAATCACAACGTCTGTTGTTGTGCCCATTGTGGCCAATAAAATCGTTAGCCTCAAACAGGCAGCGCCCTTTATCATGGGTGCCAATGTCGGTACCACGATTACAGCTTTTATCGCGGCTATTTTACAGAGCAATACAACGGCGGCGGTGAGTATCGCCATCGTTCATTTCCTCTTTAACTTTATTGGTGTGTTGTTGTTCATGCCGATTCCGGTATTGCGAAAGGTGCCCATTGAATTAGCTGAACGGCTTGGGAAACTTACGTTGAGATACCGTCTGGCGGGTTTTGTTTTTCTGCTCGTTGCGTTCTTTTTTCTGCCGTTCTCATTGATCTATTTCAACCAGGATTCCATTGAAACGCTCACCCTTACCTATAAACGAACTGATAGCCATGGTAATGTTGAGCCTTTTACCCTGGTGAGTCGCATCAATATGCGGACATCATCGGGTGAATGGTCTTACTACCCTGGAACGGAACACGGCATAGACACGGAACCCACGCTCATCTATCCGATCTCCGGAAGAAGCGCGACCCTGTTTGTTGGCAAGCAAATGTTTCAGTTTACGCGCCCTGGTTTTTGCTGGGATGGCGAAGACGAGTTTGGCAAATACCGGTCCTGCATCGAAAAGGTTGAGCGGCACTACCCGGCAGCGGGTCAGAACTTTGATTCTGTGTACGTCTACCTTCGGGAGTACGCGCAATCACGCGTCCACAAGGTGATGATGACGGCGCGGGAAAAGGTAATATTGCAACAGGAAATCAGTGGACCCGAAGGTATCATTCTTCGCGAACAGTTAGTCAGTATCACGAAGGACTAACACGGTTAAATTCGCGGCGAATATCTATATTGCGTTGAACGATTATTGGTGTTGAAAGATACGATACTCAAATTTTTGAAACTCGACAGCCTGATTGAACATCTCACAGGATTTGTCGAGACCCGCATCGAACTGATGAAGGTAGAGGTGCAGGAGGAACTGGCACGTGTTCTGTCAAGGGCACTCGTGTTCATAGTCATCATGGCTGTGCTTACGTTGTTCGTTCTGTTGTTCAGCATGGCTGTATCATTCAAGATTGGTGAAAGCCTCGGGTACTTCGGCGGGTTTGCCATCGTTGGTGGATTCTACCTGCTCATCGGCTTGATCATATTTGCATTCCGCACGCGTATCTCGGAACAGATGGAAAGCAAGCTGGAGGAAATCATGAAGCGAAAGAAGAAGAGGAAATAAAATATGGAACTCGAAAATTCGGACGATATCAAGATGGATCTGTTGAAGCGATCGGCCAAGCATCGGGAAGACCTGGAGAACGAAGTTCGTTTGCTCTCCGCTCGGACAGAAACCATACTTACCAATGCGCTTATCATTGGAGGTACGCTGGCCGCTTCATACTTTATCGTGCGCCAGTTTACAGGTAAGTCAGGTAAGAGGAGGAAGACACGCACTAAGGCAGTGACTGTGTTACCGGCTATGACGAAGGCGGAGCCTGAGGAGGAAGTAGACGATTCACCTGGTATCGTTTCACAGATTGGAACTGCGCTGGCAAGTCAGGCCACCGTATTCTTGTTGGGTTTAGCCAAGGAAAAGCTGGCTGAATACCTACAGGGCCCAGAGAACAAGCAAGCGAACGCAGATGAGCGTACTTAACGCACTCACGACCGCCGCGCGGTCTGGCAAGAAGTCTATTGCTGTTCTTGTTGATCCCGACAAAGTCGAGGATCCGGCGAGACTGCGACAGCTTATCAATCTGGCGAACGAGAACTGCATCGATTACTTCTTTGTCGGTGGCAGTCTGATCACTACCAGCAATCTTGCCAACGTCGTTAAGACAATCAAGGAAAACGTGACCATCCCGGTCGTGTTGTTCCCTGGCAATTCGATGCAGATAGAGCCAACGGCAGATGCTCTTCTGTTTTTGTCTCTTATTTCCGGGCGCAATCCAGAGTTACTGATCGGTCAACATGTTATTGCAGCGCCGATCATCCGTAACACCAAGCTCGAAGTTATTCCTACCGGGTATATCCTCATCAATTCAGGCAAGACGACCAGCGTTGCTTACATCAGTAACACGACACCCATACCAGACGATAAGTACTCGCTTGCAGCATGCACAGCCATGGCCGGTGAGATGCTTGGTCTCCGGTCAATATATATTGACGCCGGCAGTGGAGCAGAGAAAGAGATCAGCGCGCGTATGATTGCCACTGTAAGGAAGGCCATAACGGTTCCCCTGATGGTCGGAGGAGGAATCAACACCAGTCAAAAGGCAATTACTGCTCTTGAGGCGGGGGCGGATATGATTATCGTTGGCAATGCATTAGAGAAAAACCCCAAACTGCTTACGGAGATCGCTGACAAGATCTATGAGTGGAATCATAAAGTTGGGAAGAATTGAGAGCCGCGGTTTGAATACACCTTGAATATTCCCATTGATGTTTCGGAAGGGCGTAGAGAACAATACCGCCTCCATACCGTTACCATGAAATCTATAAAACTACTTTGTTTGTTCCTGGCTCTGCTGGTTTTTGCCGGTTGCAATACAGATCCCGATGTAGAGGTGACGAACAGTTTCAAAGTTCACATCTCTCCAAATCCCACGCAGTATTCCGTTGGCATCGTTGCATTCTTTGAGGGCAACAGTTCCATTGAAGTTATCGATAGTGACGGTAAATCCATACTACGGACGACCGTTGGTACCAATGGAGTTGTTTACTGCGATGTTGAGCATCACCCTTCTGGAGTGTACCATGTAATTGTGATTCATGGTGGAGAAACTATTGTAAAAGAATTTATCAAACTATGACGAAGTGGTTGACTATTGCATACTGCCTGCTCCAGCCTGCGTTACTGTTTGCCCAGGAGGAATTGCAGATGTATATCACGGCAAATGGGAACTATTATTTGCCACGAAATTCGGGCAAACAGAGTTACCCGATTCTGGCCTTCGATAGCGATGCTGATCCAAAACTTTTTGTAGGTGGAATGGGACTTGGCTTCATGGTGGCAAAGGATCTCAACAAAAGTTTCTTGTGGCGCGCGCAAGTCAATACCTCACGAAGGGCCTACTGGAACGACGCTATGGTGATCACCGACATTAAGGGCACAACGCTCGGGACGGCCGTGTGTAAGGGTGTTGACGTTGTTACCGGTCTGACAGGAACCATTCATTATAAGATCGGCAAGAGCTTATCACTTGGAACTGGTGTGGGCGTTGATGTTTTAATATATTCGTATACGAAGCTTCCTGAAACATTCATTGACAACGAAGCAGTTCAAAACAAGTACTATCGGCCATTGATACCGCTGATTCCACTTGAACTGTCAGTGCCAATCAAAAGAGTTTTGTTGAACATACGCTATCAGCATGCGTTGATTAACAGGTTAAAGTCTTCGATCGCTGAATACGAAAAGGACACTTACAGCGCTCTGTTTATAGAAGTTGGATATCGGTTGCGCTAGACTTCGGCCAGGCAGTTACCTATTGTTTCCCCGCACGATCAATTGCACTGATGGATCCGTATGAAATTTTGGGTGTAAACAGGAGCGACTCTCCCGAGGGAATACGTGCAGCTTACCGAAGACTTGTAAAGCAATACCATCCCGATATTAATTCAAGTCCTGACGCAGTTCAAATGACTGCGTTAATCAATCAGGCGTACGATCTGATAACCAGTAAACAAGAGTCTTCTGGTTTCTCTGAACAAACGGCCTCTCCTGAATATGAATTCGAAGAAGATCCTGTAGAAGCTTACAAACGGGCGTACAAGGCAAGAAAATTCAAAGAAGCAAAAGCGAAGAAGGCGGCGTGGCTCAGGAAAGCAAAAGGGACATATGCGCTGGGCCGCTTTTTTTCCTTTCCGATGGCGTTGCTTAGTCTGATTGTTATCCTGGATTTCTTCCTACCAACGCGTATCGAATATGACTATCCAACGCTCGGGTATCAAAAGGTTATCCATAGCAAGAATAGCTCTTACATAGAATCATACATGAGAACGCCAAGACTTGATGTCGAGGTTCCGGACGTGATGCACCTGAATTATGATTACGAAGCGAAAAAGAAGGAGCCAATTCTTCTTGAGTATACTTCTATACTGAGTTCGCTTAAAAGGGTAGGTGTGAGACACGGCAGTTATTTCGTGGTTTATGATGCCCCCACTTCACCGTATGCACACAGCTTTTTCTTTGTACTGCCATATTTAATCCTTGGTCTATCCATCGTGTACGTCGTCAAGAAGGAATACAACCCAAACCTTTTTCCATTCTGTATGTTTCCCCTGGTCATGGGGATCATTTTGCTTATGAAGATCATGATGTCATAGAGCATCAGTTCATCAGGCTCTGGGTTGTGAAGAGCTCAACGCAATCCCCGTCAGCACGAATTGACTTATAGCAGCCACAGCAACGGCAAACCAAAGCAGCGCTTCCTGGTTTGCAAATAATGCGATGGCGATTATTGACAGCGATACAAAATACGCAACCACCAGAATGTTCGCGACTCTGGGTGTTAAACGTTTCTTTACCTCAGGGAATCTTCGAAAGGTAATGACTGCGAGGGGTACATATCCGATTGCCATCAGAAGCAATCCGATCAAATCCAATCGCGAAGGGCCATGACGCCTGGCCACCTGAACAAGCATCACGTTGTCCTGTTCCGGCCAGGCAAGTACGATGAGTCCTGCGATGACAAGAATAATATACAGTACAGGGGATCGAGACATCAGTGGCATAGAGTCGGGCGTGTTCTTCGCAAACCATGTAATTTACGTCGCGCAACTTATCAAATCAATGTTCCCGCAAAGGCTTCCATTTGAGATAGGATGACTATTTTAGAGGGAACAATTAAACTGACTATGGCTAAAATCAGCTGGTCACTTATCGCACTAGTATTGCTTTTCAATCAATGCACTAACGTGAAAAAAGAACAAACCGAATTACCTCCTGCAGATCCGCATTCATTCTCGATTCCCGATGACGCCCGTGTGAAGCACCTGAGCTGGAACGCGACGATTGATTTCGACAACAAAGTGATTCGGGCGGTTGCCACCTGGGACATAGAGCACAAGCCTGATGCTGATCTCATCATTTTTGATACGAAGGGGCTTGATGTGAAGAAAGTATCTTCGGGAGATGGCAAGTCACTGGAGTTCCGGTTGGCAGAATCAGATTCGCTGCTCGGGCAGGCGCTGGCGGTTCTTATTTCAAAGGACACTAAGAAGGTTGTTATTGAATACCAGACGACTCCAGGCGCAGAGGCTTTGCAGTGGTTGTCGCCAGAACAAACCGCAGGCAAGAAAAATCCTTTTCTCTTTACGCAATCGCAGGCGATACTTGCCCGTAGCTGGGTTCCTTGTCAGGACTCTCCTGCAATTCGTTTCACTTACGACGCTGAAGTTCACGTACCCGGTGAGCTGCTCGCGCTCATGAGCGCTTCAAATCCTCAGCAAAAGAATGACAATGGAGTCTATAAATTTGAAATGCGCCAGGCGATACCATCCTACCTGTTGGCTCTGTCAGTTGGCGACATTGCATTCAAATCTTTGAGTGACAGAAGTGGAGTTTATGCCGAGCCAAGCGTCGTTGAAGCAGCGGCATGGGAATTCGCGGATCTCGAAAAGATGATTGCCGGTGCGGAAGCACTATATGGAAAATATGCGTGGGATCGTTACGATGTTATTGTGCTGCCACCGAGCTTTCCCTTTGGCGGAATGGAAAATCCCCGTCTTACATTTGCAACGCCTACCCTGCTGGCCGGCGACCGATCTCTAACTTCGGTAATTGCCCATGAACTTGCGCATAGCTGGTCCGGTAACCTGGTTACCAATGGCACGTGGAACGACTTCTGGCTCAATGAAGGATTCACCGTCTATTTTGAACATCGTATTATTGAAGCATTGTACGGTCGCGACGATGCCGAGATGCACGCATTGCTCGCGCTTCAGGATCTGAAAGAAACCATCGCTGATCTCACATCTTCAAACCACGTCGACGACACGCGACTTAAACTTGACCTCAAGGGTCGCAATCCTGACGATGCAGTTACAGACATCGCTTACAATAAAGGATACTTCTTTCTCAGAGGAATTGAAGAGAAGTACGGCCGCGATAAATTCGATGCCTTCCTCCGCGATTACTTTTCAGGTCACAGCTTTCAATCTATGAACACTGATTCGTTCATATCGACTATTAAGGATTATTACTCAACGACACATTCGGTTACGTTGCCTGATACCTTGTTTACCAACTGGATTTTCACAACGGGCCTGCCTGCTGACTGTCCGTTGCCTGTCGCTACCAAGTTTAAGGCGATCGACGATGCCCTGGCCGCCTACAGCAAAGACGGTCGTACGCTGCCATCAAAAGTGCAGTGGGGTACGCAGGAATGGTTGCACTTCATTAAGAATCTTCCCGGGAAGTTAACCACCGAGCAATTGTCCGCTTTGGATCGCTTTGGCAAGTTTACGGCATCGGGCAACGCTGAAATTCTAACGGCCTGGCTGGTGATCGCTATAAAGAACAACTACACTCCTGCTTACGACAAGCTGGAGCAGTTTCTCATTAACACCGGTCGCCGTAAGTTCCTGAGTCCGCTTTACAACGCGTTGCTCAAAACACCTGAAGGTAAGGAACGCGCTATCGCTATCTATCGCAAGGCACGGCCCAACTATCATTACGTTGCGACCAGCACGTTCGATGCAACAATTCCTCACTAATGCACTTACCATTTTAATACAACAACATGTCGCTTTTTAAGAAATTGAAATCCACACTCGCGGTTGCGCAGAGCCTTGACCTCGATAAGATCGGAAAGCTTGCGGCCAAAGTTGACCTTAACAAAATGGTTGGACTTGTAAGCAGTATGAAAGATGAGGATCTTCAGAAACTGATCAAGTTTATGGAAGGAGGAAAACGCAAGCACGAGTTCCCTCCTGTGGATGGAGACTTCTATGATCTGTTTCAGATTCTCACTCCCGAAGAGCGTGAGATACAGCTGAAGGTTCGGTCGTTCATGGAAACGACTATCAAACCGATTGTTAATACTTACTGGCTCAAGGATGAGTTTCCTTTTGAAGTGATTCCCGAGTTTGCAAAACTCAACATCTGCGGACTTACTTATCAAGGCTACGGCTGTCCTGGAAAATCGTCTTTGCTCGAAGGCTTCCTCGCGATGGAGATGGCGCGCATAGACTGTTCGATGTCAACGTTCTTTGGCGTGCAGAGCGGACTGGCGATGGGATCGATTTATCACTGTGGATCTGAAGAGCAGAAGCAGCAATGGCTTCCACCCATGCAACGCATGGAAAAGATTGGTGCGTTTGGATTAACTGAACCTGAAGTTGGATCAGGTGTCGCGGGAGGTCTTACATGTACCTGCAAGCGCAACGGAGATAAGTGGATCATCAACGGACAGAAGAAGTGGATTGGTAATGCTACTTTCGCTGACCTTGTCATTATATGGGCACGTGATCTCGATGATGGTAATGTGAAGGGGTTTATTGTTGAAAAGCACTTCCCTGGATTCAAGGCTGAAAAGATCAAGGGCAAGATGGCTCTTCGCATTGTGCAGAACGCATTAATAACGCTTACCAATTGCGAGGTGCCGGAATCCAGCAGGCTTCAGGCTGCAAACTCTTTTAAAGATACAGCACAGGTACTTCGTATGACCCGTGCCGGCGTTGCATGGCAGGCGGTTGGATGTGCACGTGGTGCTTACGAGTGTGCACTGCGCTATACGAACGAACGAAAACAATTCGGCCGTACCATCAGCAGCTTTCAAATGGTGCAGGATCTGCTCGTTATGATGCTGAGCAACCTTACGGCTATGCAGACGATGGTGTGTCGCCTGTCTCAGCTACAAGACGCAGGCAAGTTAACGGATGAACAGGCATCGCTTGCTAAAGTATTCTGCACACTGCGTACGAGAGACATTGTAAGTCATGCGCGCGAACTATTTGGCGGCAATGGCATTCTCATTGAACATGACATTGCCCGCTTCGTGGCAGATGCTGAAGCGATATACAGTTATGAGGGCACGAAGGAGATTAATACGCTGATCGTTGGCAGAGCGATTACGGGGCAGAGCGCGTTCGTTTAATTAAGAATTAAGAGTTAAGAATTAAGAATTGGCTGTCGGCTGCGCCGTCGTGTTCACAACCTACGGCTGTGATTTTATCCGAAACGGGGCTCATAGCCAATTCTTAATTGAGCCTCAGCTCTGCTTTCATTCCTCTCAATTGATTGAGCAGTGCCTGTTGCCAGGTTTCGTCTGCGTCCCACTTTGTTCCGAGAAAGACGTTTTGAGAGTCGATGTGCTTGAAGTAAAATTTATAGACTGGTGCATTGGCGGCAATGTTTTTAGCCAGAGGCAACGCATCGGGATAGGTCGTGGAAGTAAATTCAGTTTCTGAGCCTTTCACTTCATAGCCAAGCAACTCCTTGGCTACTGCGTCTCGTGTCCTGACCACACAAACAACATACAACAATCCTTGCTTGCGAAGATCTTTCTCGCTTGTGCCTGCGGGTGTGAGTTTATATTTGAGTGAATAGTTATCAGCAAAGATCTTCTCCAGTTCTGCATCAACCGCAGGATCGCCGGTCATGGGTACAGCTAATGGATCCACCTTAGCATCGATGGCATAGAACTCATTGCGTTTGCCCAGTATTGGATTCACCGCCAATCCTGTCTCAGGCGCAGGATTGATCAGCAGGTTATTACGGGGCTGCGATGATGCCTGACGGTACACCGTCTTTACCATTTCGAGAAAGATCGGATTTTTGATTGACCATGCTTTCTGCGATTTGTCGACCACAGACTCCTTGCCATTAAAAAGTGTGCAGGTAATCCGATAGTCGGCATCATTCTTCTCTACAAAGACCAGGTTAGCAACTTCTCTTTTTACCAGGTAGGTAGAAAAAGCCCGGGTAACATCGGTACTCGCCACGAGCATATCAAGCTCAAAGTACACTACTGCATCGATACCTGTTTTCTGAAAATGGTCCTGCAGTTGGTTTAGCTCTTTAGGCGAAAGCGCATAGTCATAAAAAACTGCGGTACGCGTACTCAACAACTTTTCGGGTATACCTCCGGTAAGATCAAGTTGATTGATCCATTCCGTTTCCTGAGGAACAAATTGCGCCTTTGCCAATGTGCACGTGAAAACAACGAGGACCGATCCGATGATGCGTACTATCATGATGAATAACAAAACGAAATTAGCAATAATCTATTTTCACACGCCAATAAAAAGACCTTCCTCGGTAAGCTTCAATGGATACGTTGCGAGATCGGGACAAGATGAATCCATTGGCCTACCTGTGGCAAGCTCAAAGCGATAATAATGCCACGGACAGACAATTTCTCCGATAGAATTGACCTTTCCCTTACTAAGCGATTCGCCCTGGTGTGAACATGAGTCCTGAACAGCATAGAACTCGTTGTCGTGCATGACAAGACATATCCGTTTATTTCGAACCGCGATGAGCTGAGGTTTGTGTTCCCTGATGCGCTGTCGGGCCTCTTCTTCGCTTCCAAATATTTTCAACCACTCCATTCAATTCGGGTTTGCGACGTACGACTTAATCTATATCTTGTTTTTTCTGAACGTAGCCTAAACCTATGAAAATATATCCAACCATCATGATGGTGATGGCAACCTTTGCAACGTTTGCACAGTCATCGGGCACTCTGCAGTCGAAAATTGATCAGCAGGCTGCGCAGGTCGAGGCTCGTGTTATCGAATGGCGACGTTGGTTTCATGAGCATCCAGAATTATCCAATCGCGAGGTAAATACCGGTGCCCGCATCGCTGAGATTTTAAAGTCGTTCGGACTTGAAGTTCAATATCCTGTAGCGAAAACCGGTGTAGTCGCTCTATTGAAAGGTGGAAAGCCGGGGCCGGTTGTTGCCTTGCGTTCCGACATCGACGGTCTTCCGATTACTGAACGCAACTCTTTACCATTCGCATCCAGGGTTACGACTACGTTTGCCGGTCGCGAAACAGGAGTAATGCATGCCTGCGGACATGATGGGCACATGGCCATTCTGTTAGGCGTTGCGCAGGTGCTGTCAAACATGAAGGCATCAATCAACGGCTCTGTTAAATTCATATTTCAACCTGCCGAAGAGGGTCCTCCGGCCGGGGAAGAAGGTGGTGCGCAATTGATGATTAAAGAAGGCGTGCTTGACAACCCAAAAGTCGACGCGATGTTCGGACTTCATATACAGGCACTCGTTCCCGCGGGTCAAATCAATTATAAGTCGGGTAGCTTTATGGCAGCTGTTGATGGTGTTACCATTACGGTAAATGGAAGAGGAGCTCATGGCGCATCGCCGTGGGATAGTGTTGACCCCATTGTTTTGTCAGGAGAAATTATCACATCGTTGCAGACGATTATCAGCCGGCAGCTGGATCTTACCCGCGCCGGAGCTGTTCTTACGATCGGTACCCTGCATGCGGGTATCCGAAGCAATATCATTCCCGAAAGTGCTGTGATGGAAGGAACAATACGGACATTCGATTCTACTATGCAGCGTGAAATGCATCAACGCATTGAACGCACTGCGACGAAAGTTGCAGAAAGCGCAGGTGGAGGTGCCGATGTTGTGATTCGCAAGGGTTATCCCGCGGTAGTTAATGATGCTGCGCTGGCGCAGTGGGCGGGGCCTTCGCTTGCACGAGCAGCGGGAACGAGCAACGTCCGCATTACGCCAGCAGTTACGATGGCAGAGGACTTTTCCTTTTTCCAGGAGAAAGTACCGGGGCTGTTCTTTTTCTTAGGGGCGTATCCGGAGGGAAAACCAGAAAGGCCACCCGTTCATCACACTCCTGACTTCATGATTAACGAGAAGGTACTGATCACGGGCGTGAAAGCTTTGACCACGCTGACCATTGATTATCTGGAGTGGAAAAAGAAGTAGCTTGCCGTATTGTTTAAAACACGTCGATAACCTTAGAGCTAATGAAGATGAGGAAATTGTTTTGCATCGGTTTGTCATTTATCACTGTTGCGCTACACGCGCAGATGAACGCCAAGGTTCAGGCAAAACTGGACCAGCAGGCGCAGGCGATGGAAGCCCGCGTGATAGAATGGAGAAGATACTTTCATGAGCATCCTGAACTATCGAATCGCGAGGTAAATACCGCTGCTAAAGTTGCTGAGCATTTGAAGTCACTAGGGATTGAGATTCAAACCGGTGTTGCCAAGACCGGCGTTGTTGGCCTTTTAAAAACCGGTAAGCCGGGACCTGTGATCGCTTTGCGTGCAGACATGGATGCCTTGCCGGTGACCGAGCGGAACAGTTTGCCCTTTGCATCAAAGGTCAAGACGGTTTTCAACGATCAGGAAACCGGAGTGATGCATGCCTGCGGACACGATACCCACGTAGCGATATTAATGGCGGTAGCTGAAATACTGGCGAAGAACAAAGCAGATTTGAAAGGAACTGTGAAGTTCATCTTTCAACCAGCGGAAGAGGGACCACCGAAAGGTGAAGAAGGCGGAGCTGGCCTGATGGTTAAGGAAGGTGTCCTCGACAATCCAAAAGTTGACGTCATCTTCGGTATGCACATTCAGTCAATATCGAAACTCGGCACGATCTCTTACAAACCAGCTGGTATGATGGCTGCGTCGGATTGGTTCTCCATCAAAGTAAAAGGGCGCCAGTCTCATGGGGCTGCGCCATGGATGGGCATCGATCCCATAGTAGTGAGTGCGCAAATCATCACGGCTCTTCAGACGATTGTGAGTCGTCAGACAGAGTTGACGAAGGAAGCGGCGGTTATTACGGTAGGCAGAATACAGTCAGGGGTTCGCGAAAACATTATTCCGGAAGAGGCCAACATGGCCGGCACAATCCGTACACTGGATCCCGACATGCAAAAGATTATCCACGAGAAGATCAAGCTCACAGCGACGAAGATTGCAGAGAGTGCAGGTGCCACTGCTGAGGTGACTATTGAAAACAAAACACCGGTAACGTTCAATGATGTGTCTGTAACTGAACGAATGGTTCCGAGTCTTCAAAAGGCGGCGGGCAAGGACAATGTAATACAGATCAATGCAGTAACCGGGTCAGAGGATTTCGGTTTTTTTGAGCAGGCTGTTCCGGGTCTTTTCTTCTTTGTTGGCGCGATGCCTAAAGATCAGGATCCTTCCAAGGTACCTGCCCATCACACGCCGGATTTTATGATTGACGAAAGCGGCATGCTCACGGGCCTGAAGGCTATGCTTAACGTTACCGTCGACTACATGTACCTGAGTGGCATTCCAAAAAAGTAGTCAGGTTTTCCGTTGATCCAGGATAGATGAGTTGATCGTCGTCTTGCTTACATTCCAGTCTACTACAGAGTTAAATTCTCATATGATGACCTTTTTCCGTTTCATTGCAATCCTGTTTGTCGTTTCAACAGGTGTTCAGGCTCAAGTACTCGAAAAATTAACCGTTGAAAAGATTATGCGCGATCCAAAGTGGATTGGTGTAGCGCCTACATCGCCTCATTGGTCACCCGACAGCAAGACTCTCTATTTCAACTGGAATCCTGAAGCTGCTCCGTCTGATTCGCTGTACGCTTACGGTATAGCTTCAAAGGCAACGCGAAAGGCAACATCTTTGGAAAGATCTACGTCAGCACCGCTGTCCGTTCAATACAACAATAATTTCACGAAGGCGGTCTACGAGAGGAACGGTGATATTTTTATGTTTGATCTCACGACCAATAAGATTGCTCAGATCACGAACACGACAGGCAACGAGTTTGGTCCGGAGTTTTCCGCTGATGATCATTCGATTATTTTTTCGTCGGGAATGAACCTATTTCGTTGGACGATTTCGTCCGGCGCATTCACCCAGCTCACTGATTTCAAAACCGGAAGCAAGCCTGGTAAAAGTTCCAGCGATCAGGAGTCGTGGTTAAAAGCAGATCAGCTGAAATACTTCCAGGTGCTCAACGAAAGGAACGCGAAATCTGAACAGCGAAAGAAGCTGTTGCAAAAGGAAACGCCAAAACATCCTAAAGAGATTTATGTTGATGACAGAAGCGTAGAGCTAACGAAGCTCAGTCCGGATCAGAAATATGTTACCTATCGATTGTCGAAAAAGTCCTCCTCCAAAACTACTATCGTTCCGAACTATGTCACAGCATCGGGGTTCACGGAAGATATTTCTGCTCGTACCAAAGTTGGTGTTGCATCAAATCCCAGTGACTTCTATTTATACGACATTGCCCGCGACACGACGTATTTGATTAAGCTAAGTGATATACCCGGCATTACAGACTCCATGTCCTTTGCAAAGGAGTATCCAAAGGCAAAACGAAAGGCATCGAAACAACGCGATGCGGAAGTTTCGGCTGTTGAATGGTCGCTTGATGGAAAACATTGCGTGTTGTCAATTTCATCGCTCGATTTTAAAGACTCATGGTTGATGGAGCTTGATCCCGTGACGAGAAAGCTTTCGCTTTTACATCGTGAACATGATGATGCCTGGGTGGACAGTCCGGTCAGTGATTTCTTTGGCAATGATAATATGGGCTGGCTTGGCGATAACAAACGCATCTGGTTCATATCCGAAAAGACAGGCTATGCACATTTGTATACCCTAAATGTGGAGACGAAAGACGTCCGCCAGCTTACTTCAGGAAATTTCGAGATTCAGAAAGTTGTGTTGAATAAAACCCGTCAGCAATTCTATTTAACCACGAATGAATCGAATCCCGGTGAGAAGCAACTTTACAAGCTGTCATCGGATGGTGGCACAAGAACTCGTCTTACACCATTGTCCGGGGCTTATGAATTCGAGCTTTCGCCGGATGAGAAGTTCATTGCATTGCGATATTCCTATAGCAACAAGCCATGGGAATTGCAGATTGTTGAGAACAAGCCTAATGCTAAGCCGGTGCAGATCACCAATTCTCTAAGTGCCGAATTCAAATCATATCCCTGGCGCGATCCGGAGGTGATCACATTTGAAGCGCGCGATAAGGCGAAAGTCTATGCGCGCGTTTATAGACCTGCGAATCCAAATGGTGCGGGTGTAGTGTTTGTGCATGGAGCTGGTTATCTCCAGAATGCGCACAAGTGGTGGAGTTCTTATTTCCGCGAGTACATGTTCCACAATCTACTGACGGATCTTGGTTACACTGTACTTGACATTGACTATCGTGCGAGTGCCGGATATGGAAGGGACTGGAGAACGGGTATCTACCGTTTCATGGGTGGCAAGGATTTAACTGACAATCTCGACGGCGCGGCATTGCTCGCTACTAAATATAACGTAGACCCTAAGCGCATTGGTGTTTACGGCGGATCTTATGGCGGATTTATCACGCTTATGGCTATGTTCACCGCACCCGATGTTTTCGCTGCCGGCGCTGCGCTAAGGCCTGTTACCGACTGGGCGCATTACAATCATCCTTATACAGGAGCGATCCTAAACACACCATATCTGGATAGTTTGTCGTACGCGAAGAGCTCTCCTATCTATCATGCTGAAGGACTCAAAGGCGCGTTGTTGATCTGTCATGGAATGGTGGATGTCAACGTGCATTTCCAGGATGCAGTTCGGTTAACTCAGCGTTTGATTGAGTTGGGCAAGGACAACTGGGAACTTGCGGCATACCCTATGGAAGATCACGCGTTTGTGGAGCCGAGCAGCTGGACCGATGAATACAAGCGGATCCTGAAGCTGTTTGAGTCAAACCTCAAATGATGAAATCCTGAAGCGCCTATCTACCAAACCATGCTGCGCATGGCCTTCTCGTAATCGTAACGAACCTTATCGGTGTTGTGTGCTCTGCCGTTTTGGATGACCCATTTTCCGTTAACGATGGTTCCGAGAATTGCTGAAGAATCGGCTGTGAACAATATCGACGACAGACGCTGGTTCGCGTGTCCGGCCGAAATAAGCGGAGCGGATGCATCATAAACTACAGCGTCGAGTGGTTGACCGATGTTGAAGTAGTCTTCCTGTGAGTTAATGCCGAGGGCGCGATTGCCAGACTGCCACGTTGTGTGGATCAGCCTTTGCGCACCATCATCGAATGTATTTCGTCTATGGGTGCTGAGTCTTTGAGCATAGTCAAGCCATCGCAGGTCCTCCAATGGATTTAAGCTGATTTGGCTATCGGTTCCAATCGACCATTTTCCGCCGGCCTGCGCAAAGTCGGTAAGGCGAAAAATTCCATCGCCAAGATTGCCTTCGGTACCAGGACAAAGAACAACGTGGGCTCCGGAACGAGCCAGTTTGTTTACCTCCAGGTCGGTAAGGTGCGTACAATGTACAAGATGAAATCGGGAATCGACGGGCAGATGTTGCAGCAGCCATTCAGCGGGTCGTGCGTGCTGATACATCAACGAAGTCTCCACTTCTTTGAGTTGTTCTGAAACGTGCAGATGAAAGGGCAGATCTTTGGGCCCTTCATTAAAGGTTGAAATTACTTCGGGAGCCTCAACGGCACGCAGCGAATGGACGCCAAATCCAAGTTGGGCGTTACCTCCCCTATTCTTAATAACATTACTTGTAGCGTCCAGGAGTTTGAAATAATGATCACGCGAGTCGCAGATAAACCGACGTTGCCTTGGAAAGGGTGGTGTTCCAAAATCGCCGCGCTGATACCACACAGGTACAAGCGTGATCTTGATACCAGTAACGGCGGCAGCAGCAACGAGTCGCTCACCCATCTCAGCAAGGTTTGAATAGGGCCTGCCCCGCTCGTCGTGATGCAGATAATGGAATTCAACAACGTGCGTATAGCCATAGCGTAACATTTCAGCATACAGCATTGTTGCTATAGCTTCCATGGCATCCGGACGCATTGCCAGCGCGCATCCATACATCGCTTCCCTCCACGTCCAAAAGTCATCACTTGCACCTGGCGCATGACGTTCTGCTTTTCCCGCCATGGCATACTGGAATGCATGAGAGTGCGCGTTCCGGAATCCTGGTAACGCATAACCATCTACTACATCAATCTCCGGTTTTGGTATTGCCGCGTCAGGTGAATCCGCTGACAAGTACTGAATACATCCCTCGTCGTCGACGCCGACAAAAGCCGGAGAAATCCAACGTTCCGCGAGGCGTAGTCCACTGAATTTGTAGTAGCGCATATGTTTGACAGCCATAGTTGTTGTGATCGGGAAATAATCAACTTATGAATTCGTCGCTTCGTTGGGTGGCCATTTCAGCACTTATCATCACTTACGATTCAGCTTTTCAATCAACGTACTGATCGTAGTGCTCAGAAGCTTTCTCATCCTGTTCGCGCGCTGGTCGTCGTATTCCAACTCTTCGTCGTTCATATAATTGACCTTTGCCATTTCGAGTTGTAAGGCGTGTTGATTATCGGATGGTTTTCCATACGCGCGGGTAATGTATCCTCCTTTGAATGGAAAGTTGTGGCTTACCGAATAATCCGATTGTTGAAGTTGGGCGAGAGCCATTTCAATGAGCTCAGGACCGGCTGATTTTCCGTCGGCGTCACCCAGTATGAGGTCGGGAAACTTGTCGCTGTATATCGTCTTTACATACTGTCGAATAGAATGGCAATCCCACAAAAGGACCCTGCCGAATTCTGATTTCAACTCTTTAAGCAGAGACTGCAGTTGATTGTGGTACGGTTGATAGTAGGATTGGCGTCGGCGGGCGATTTCGTCATCGTGAACCTGATCGCGGGCATCGTTGTACAGAGGCTTTCCGGTGAAGTCGGTAACCGGGCAGAGTCCGGTGATTATCCGACCATCGCTGTAGAGCGGTTTATCATTTGGATCCCGATTGAGGTCGATCACCCATCTGCTGTAAAATGCGGTGATCATCGTGATCCCCAGAGACGGCGCGAAATCATATAGTCGGTCAACGAACCAATCTGTGTCGTCGGGTTTGCTGGTCAATTGACTATCGAAGTCACGGATAAGTTCAATAGGAAATGATGTACCGCAGTGCGGCACACTTACCAATACAGGAACACGCTTGACGGTTGGTCTTATGACCCGAAAGCTATCCATGTGTGAGAGGATGGAATGATAATCGTACCGGTGCTGGTGAACGCCGGCAACCTGAATCACTTCTTCTTACGTTTTTTCTTTTTTGGTGTTTCTTCGGTCGAGGTTGGCGTTGGCTTCTGTGACAATTGTGCTGTTAATGCCGCAATCTCGCTTTGAGCTTTCTCCAATTCAACATCTTTCATTGCGAGTTCCTTTTTCATTACAGACAGATCGCCAGGTGAACTCAATCGCTTTTTCATAGCCATGACGCGGCGATAGCTTTGATCAATTCTTGCCTCGCTTATTTCTCCGCTGGCTACCATCTTACGAATCATGTCATGTGCTATGTCGACAATACGATTTTCGCGATCAGGCAGGTTATTGGAGAATGTCATTATGTCAACGCCTCCATTAATTGCCATGCGTATCGCGTCCTTTAATCCATAGTGTTTTGTGATTGCCTGCATCTGCATGTCGTCCGTAAACACTACGCCATCGAAGTGGAGTCGTTGGCGTAGTATGCCGCTCAGTATGTCTGAAGACAGCGTTCCCGGATTTCCAGCCTTATCGAGCTGACGATTTACGATATGCGACGTCATGATCGCATCGGCGTAGCCCGAATCAATTAAGAGTTGATAAGGTTTCAATTCACGTTGTTCCCAGGTGTTGGTAACATCTGCGATGCCAAGGTGGGTGTCGTCTTTTGAGCTGCCATGACCGGGGAAATGCTTCAGCGAAGTAAGGACGTTGTACTTGCGGTGCGCTTTGATGAACTCCTTGGCAAGAAGAGCAACGCTGTCTTCATTTGCGGAAAACGCGCGACCGTGCTTAGCGATGATGGGGTTGTCTGGGTTAGAAGCAAGGTCAACCACAGGAGCAAAGTTGATGTTGAAACCCAGTCCGGCCAATGTAGAGGCAGTGGATTCGCCGTAGAAGCGAACGGAGTCAAGCGTCTTGGCCTGACCCATAGCCCGGGCGGTAATTGAACGGGGAAATCCATACTTATCTTTCAATCGGTTTACACGTCCACCTTCCTGATCGATACCAACAAGCAATGTCTGCGGCGCTGCTTGCTGATATGTCCAGATGATCTTCTTTAATGCGATGAATGAGTTTTGCGGCGGGATATTCTTTTCAAAGAGGATGATTGAGCCGATCTTTCCATCACGGATTTCCTGTAATACAGCGGCGTCAACAGATGGTCCCGGAAAGCCTATCAAAAGCATTTGACCAATCTTAATACCCAGGCTATCGAGTTTCTGCGCGTGAAGAGTGGAGTTCATTGCTCCCAGCGAAAAAATTGCTGCTATTGCGAGCAGCCGCATACTAGTACTTTTCATAAATGAGATTCAGGATTCGTTGCATGTTCTTACGGACTTCAGCGGTCGAAGTAGTAAAGTTACTGTTCATAAAGGAGAATACCAGTGTCTTCCCACTGCGTGTAACGAGGTATCCGCTGAGGCAGTGATTATTGCTGAGCGACCCCGTCTTTCCAAAGATAAAGGGCTGCGGAGCTTTGTAATAGTTCTTGATTGTACCTGCTTTACCGCCGATGGCGAGCAGCTGAAAAAGTCTTTCGCGTGGAACTTCGGCATAGATCTTTTTCCACAGAGCCACGATCGTTCGGGGCGTGAACAGGTTGTATCTCGACAGGCCGGAACCATCTACCCAAACTGGTGCGTCTGGAAAGTCCGTAAAGAAATTCTTCTTCATGTGCTCAATCGTGATCTCGGGTTGGAGCGTATCGCCAAGGGTGGCAGCGCAAACCAGAAGCAATTGCTCGGCGATGAAGTTATCACTCTCCTGCATCATTACTTTGTAAACACTGTCGGCAGGCGTGTTGAAGAATGTACGAGCACCTGGCTTCGGCAAAGCAGCGATTGTTGTGACGGTCCGACCCAGCGTATCTGAAAGCAATCTCGCTGCAAGATCAGGAGTGGTACGTGCAGGAATTTCTTTTCTCAATCGCTGATTGACCGGGCGGTGAACCGTGAGGATATTGCTGTCGACATTTCGTACTACACCTTGTGAGTCGTCTGTAACGTAAGAAACGAACTGGTTGAAGTACTTCGGTGTAACGCTGACATTTGCACCATTGGCCTGAACAAGGATTACATTTCCATATATTGGAAAGCCGGAACGTTCGGCAGAGTAATAGTCGTTGTAGTCGTCCCATGCCCAGCCGCCGCCGAAGGCCGTAGTTTGAAAATTGGCTGTTGAAAGAAATACTTTCGACGGTGAAGTTTTCAGAAAGTTATAGGCAGTGCCCGGGTAGAATACATTTCGGTTGAGGAATGAAGGATCGCCGGTTCCCCAGAGGATCAATGAGTCATTACGTTCGATGTATTTAAATGCCGGGAGTGAATCGCCCAACAGCTTGATTGCTGAGTAGAAAGTGAAAATCTTTGTGTTAGACGCAGGAGTGAAGTATTTGTCGCTGTTGTATTCAAAGACCGATTTATTCGTTGAGAGGTCGAAAAGTGCAAATCCGGTGTGGTCCTGAAATGTTTTCTCAGTTGTTTTAAATTCCCGGTTAAGTGCGCGTTGTGAAACTGGCGAACAAGAGGTCAGCGCAACGCCGACTATTAACAGACACCAATACCTCATAGCTTAACGTCGTAACGTTCACTCAGCACATTACGATGATGGGTCTCGTGTCCCGAGATGACGAAACCCAGATTCAATACTGACAATACCGCATTGTTAGCCGTGCCGCTCCGCTGTAGCATTTCCGGAGTAAAGCTTTTGTACAGGTCAATGGTCGTCAGTCTTAGACGGCCCATTTCAGCGGCAATGCTTACAACGGTTCTGTTATGCGCATTGGCTTCAGGGGCATAGTCGTTCTCTTCGAATCCAGGCAAAGGCGTCTTGTCGTTTCTTGCAAAGCGCATGGCTCTGTAGGCCAGAATTCTTTCTGTGTCGAGCATGTGACACAATAATTGTTTTATCGTCCATTTACCGGGAGCGTAAGCATACGTACCCCGGTTATCGGGGATGGTGGCAAGCAATTTCTGTGTGATCTTAGCGGACTCTTCAAGATTATAGAAGAGATCGTTGTTCTTTACAAGCTGTACATAACCCTGGTGGAATGGAGGTACAGTTGCCAGGTCAGGATATATCATGTTCAAAAATAAGTAGAAAACTTCATTAGCTGATTTTGCTCCAGTTCACGACGGACTTCTTCATGGAGTCCACCTGTACTCGTATCACGCTGTTCTCTGGAAGAGAAAGATCAGGATCACGCTCGATCAGTTCGGAGGCTTTTGAGCGAGCGATTTTAAGAAGTTCGCCATCCTGACCGAGGTCGGCAATCATGAGGTCCAGCACTCCGCTTTGTTGAGTACCCATCAGGTCACCCGGTCCCCGCAGCGTGAGGTCCGCTTCAGCAATCTCAAAGCCGTTGTTTGTTTTAACCATCGTATTGATGCGAGTCTTTGAGTCGGCGCCGAGTTTGTAATCCGTCATCAATATACAATACGATTGATCCGCGCCGCGACCGACGCGTCCACGAAGCTGATGAAGTTGAGACAATCCAAAACGCTCGGCGTTTTCAATAACCATTACTGATGCGTTGGGTACATCAACACCCACTTCGATTACGGTTGTGGCAACCATGATCTTAGTTTCTCCTTTTTTGAATCGGGTCATCTCATAATCCTTGGCATCGGATTTCATCTTGCCATGGAGGATGCTCACCGGCAGGTCGGGAAATGCCCGACTAATGCTTTCATATCCGTCCATGAGGTGTTTAAGATCGAGCTTTTCGGATTCTTCGATGAGCGGATAAACCACATAGACTTGTCGGCCAAGTGCAATTTGGGTTCGTAAGAACTCAAACACCTGGAGCCGATGGGCGTCATATTGATGAACTGTTCGGATGGGCTTGCGGCCTGCAGGTAGCTGATCAATCACTGAGACGTCAAGATCGCCATATAACGTCATCGCTAACGTGCGGGGTATGGGCGTCGCCGTCATTACCAGCACGTGAGGCGGAATGGATTTGTTCTTTTGCCATAATCTTGAACGCTGTGCAACTCCGAATCGATGTTGTTCATCGATGACCGACAAACCCAAATTGTTGAATTGAACTTCCTCCTCTAATAATGCATGAGTGCCAACTAATATCTTTAACACCCCTGTTTTCAGGGTATCGTGAATTATTTTACGTTCCGATTTTTTTGTTGATCCAGTTAGTAACGCAATAGTGATGTTCATCTTCTGTGCATAGCGCTGCAGATTGATGAAGTGTTGTTGTGCCAGAATTTCCGTAGGCGCCATCAAAGCGCATTGCGTGTCGCTGCCGATAGCAATCAACATACAAATGAACCCTACGATTGTCTTGCCACTGCCTACATCGCCCTGAAGCAAACGATTCATTTGTTTGCCTGACTTCAGGTCGCTATAGATTTCTTTGATCACTTTCTTCTGTGCATCTGTAAGTGGAAACGGAAGATGCTCATTATAGAATGTAGTAAGGAGTGAAACATTCTGGAGGATCATACCAGGGGTCGCTGCTTGTCGCACGAATTTCATCTTCAGCAATCGCAGCTGGATATAGAACAACTCCTCGAACTTTAATCTTGCCCGGGACTTTTCAAGCCATTCGTTACTCTGAGGAAAGTGGATGTTGGCCACGGCATCTTTCTTCGAAACGAGATTCATTGAGGCGATCAGAGAGGCGGGTAATGTTTCCCGGACTTTCGGGAGCGACATGTCTACCAGGGTATGCATTACCCTGGAGAGTGCCTTGTTATCGAAGCTGCCCGTACGCAGTTTTTCGGTTAATGAGTACACCGGCTGCAAAAAGAATTTCGGTGGCGCGTCATTGATCACCGGATCAAGTTCAGGATGTGCGATGCTAAACTTGCTTCCAAATCTGTTTGGTTTTCCAAATGCCACGTACTCTGTTCCGGGCTTGATTCTTTCGTTGACCCAATTGATGCCCTGAAACCAAACAAGTTCTATGTCGCCCGTTCCATCCTGCATGTATGCAACAAGTCGCTTCTTTATGCCAGCACCGTTTAGTTCCTTGCCCTTAATGACTCCCTTTATCTGAACATACTGAAGTGTTTCATTGACGTCTTTAATAGAATAGAACTTTGATCGGTCCTCGTATCGATATGGATAATGCTGCAACAAATCGGCAAACGTGATAATGTTCAGTTGCTTGTTTAGCAATGCCGCTCGTTGAGGACCAATTCCTTTGAGATACTCGATGGGTGTGTCAAAAAAGCCGGCCATTGACGTTATTATTCGCGCATATAAAAACCAAAATTAAAAAAGGGATACGTGTTCATTCGCAATTTTTCTGCCTTACATTTACAGTACGAACAGCAATTGACGTTCTGTCAGTCGTTATTCCAAGGAGGCCGAGCGATATGAAGGTAAGTTCATCTGTCTACAAGGGAATTCAGTACGTTCAGGTTAGCGCCTTACCCGTTGAGCAACGCGAACGATTGCTTGGCACTATCAATCAGGAATTGCTCATTAAGATTCTTGTAGACGGTAAAATCATCGGTAATTGTCTTCAGTTTAAAGATTATGAACGCTGGTTCGAAAACGTGTACAAGCCTATTGGCGTTGCAAGTGGCCGAGCTGATGTTTCAGAATCTGAGAGCGAGTTTGTTCAGTTGGCACCTGAGTCTTCGATTTAATCGAGGGCTTTTCCAAAGCAGGCTCTTGCATCCTTATAATCCTTCCAAAGTTCTTCAACGATTTCGGCCGCTGGTTTAGTAGTTCGTATTGCCGCGGCTATCTGCCCGATCTCAAGTTCACCCTCATCCAGGTCTCCATCAAATATTCCAAGCTTGGATCTACGCTTGCCCAATAAAGAAGCGAGCTCTTCTTTTGGCGCCCCTCTCAATTCTGCTTCGGCGACGCGATTGTAAAACGCGTTCTTTAATAGCCGAACGGGAGTGAGTTGTTTTAACGTTAGTACCGTATCTCCTTCTTCAGAATTTCTGACTCGTTCTTTGAATGCATCGTGGGCAGATGATTCGTGACTGGCAGCAAACAGGCTTCCGATCTGAAAACCGTCTGCTCCAAGAGCCTCAGCTGCAAGCATTGCCTGACCGCTTCCTATTCCTCCAGCTGCAATCACCGGAATTTTTACTGCGGCCCGAACGATGGGCACCAGTACAAACGTGGTTGTTTCTTCGCGACCATTATGACCGCCGGCCTCGAACCCTTCTGCTACCACAGCATCCACTCCGCTAGCTTCGGCTTTTTTGGCGAACCTGGAGCTCGAAACAACATGGACCACGACCAATCCCTGAGACTTTAAGTGCTGAGTCCAGGTGGCGGGATTACCCGCGGACGTGAATACGATCTTTACTCCTTCATCGATAACAACTTCAATGAGCTTGTCGATGCCACTGTAAAGCAAGGGTAAATTAACTGCGAACGGGTTGGTTGTTGCAGCTTTACATTTCACAATGTGTTCCCAAAGAAGTTCTGGGTTCATGGAACCTGCTCCGATGATTCCCAATCCACCGGCATTGCTCACGGCGGATGCCAGGCGCCAACCGCTACACCACACCATTCCCGCCTGAATGATTGGATATTTGATTCCGAACAAGGAGGTAATACGGTGAATGTCGGCTCTCATCTGGTTTGAAGTCGTTTATCCAAGTGACAACTTACTCATGAATTGAACGGCTTGAGCACTGAGCTTTCGATTTGTCGCCCGTTGGCTATGGTCTTATCGAAAGACTTCTGCTGAAGCGCGTTTTATGGTGCGCATTTTGTTTGAGGCAAAAAGTGCAAGTTTTTTCTAGCATTCTGAAACTCTGAAAATTATATTAAGGACGTCGTGACGCCGCAATTTTTTGGCCCTATTAAGTTGTCCACAAACAGATGATTGATATTTTTTGACTTAACGCATTGACAATCTGCCCCTTAACTGATAACACCGAGGTAATGTGGACAAGTCGCAAAATTTGTGGAAATCTTTTTAGCTGGTTTTCTATGGCATCATAAGTGTTTGAAATATAACGGCTTTGTCGACAAACCTCCCCAATAATGAAGTCGGAGGATCGGCGTTAGATCACTAATTTTGTTGAAAAAGTAGCAAACGTTTCAAAATGTTACGAGTTGTAATTGCCGTACTCATTACTACATCTGCGCTGGCCCAACAAGCCGAAGTGGTAAAATTTGATCGGGTAGAAAAGCTGATCACTACCAAATCCGACAAAGTTCAGGTAATCAATTTTTGGGCGACGTGGTGTGCCCCATGCGTCCATGAGCTTCCTTATTTTGAGAACCTTCAACGAAAGAATGATCCTTCCGTTCAGATTACATTGATCAATCTGGATTATGCAGACAAACTCGACAAGGTTAACGCGTTTGTCGGTAAGAAGAAACTAACGTCGAATGTCTTATTGCTCGATGAGATTGACTACAACTCCTGGATAGACAAAGTGGATCCCACCTGGAACGGTGCAATCCCTGCCACGCTGGTGATCAACACCGCTACTGGTCAAAGAAAGTTTGTGGAGCGGGAATTGACTGAGCCGGAGCTCGAGGCATTTATCAAGGCTGTAAAATCATCCAACTAAATCTTACCCACATGAAACATAAAATTCTTTCTGTTTTGCTGATCAGTGCCGCTGCTCTGTTTTCAGCGATGGCCCCGCCACCATATCAGATCGGCGATGCCGTGGGCAACTTCACGTTGAAGAATGTCGACGGAAAAATGGTTTCGCTTACTGACTATAAGTCGTCGAAGGGTGCCATTGTAATATTCGACTGCAATACTTGTCCGTACAGTCAGGCGTACAATGACCGGATTGTGCAGCTGAATAAGAACTATGCGTCGAAAGGATATCCGGTCATTACTATAAATGCTAATGATCCGGAAATCTCGCCTGGCGATTCCTTTCAGGCGATGGTATCGCAGGCTAAGAAGAATGGATATGACTTCCCGTATCTTGTAGATGAGAGTCAGGCTGTAGCGAAATCGTTCGGCGCAACAAATACACCGCACGTGTTCGTCCTGAGAAACGAGAATGGCAATTTCAAGGTGGCTTACATTGGCACGATCGACAACAACTCACGTGATGCCGGCTCTGTTACGAAGAAGTATGTTGAAGATGCGGTGAACGAACTCCTCTCAAACAAAGAAGTGACTACAAATAAGACAAAGGCGATTGGGTGCGGTATCAAGTGGAAAAACAGTTAGTGATTCCGGTGTAAATGCCTTCCCGATCTGTACAATGAATACGGTCGACGCTGGCTTGACATGGCAGCCATTTGGCTGACCCAGGCGTCGATTTATAAGGCTCAGCACAACGATATGCTGAGCTTTTTGTTTCTCTAAACGGCGACGAAAAATTTTTGAGTTATAGCAAACGATGGCATTGAAGTTGTTTATATGAGTTCAAACACTTCCCGCCATGAAAGCGCTCTTCTTGATCTTATTGCTCGCCGGCAGTTCGGCTGCTATGGCTTATGATTCTGGCATTGCGGTTCTTACCGACAAGAGTACGACAATGCGTGTTTACGTGAATGGAAAACTGATCAACAAGCAATCCGGTCATTATATACGCACGCGAAGCACGCCGGGCTTGTTCCACCTGGAAGTTAAGGTGCTGAACCCCTGGAATCAGCAGTGGTACGTCGTTAAAAAGGACGTGCGTGTTGATAAGGGTTTTGAGTTCCAGTACAAAATTGTATTCGTGAGCCGCACGTGGCCCGAGTTGAAAGAGATTAAGCGATACCCGGTATATTCAAAGTACTATCTGTACCCGAATTTGTACAACCGACATCCTATCGCATAGAGCACGGATTGTTGCTTTGCATAAAAGGTGGCCACTCTCTAAACAAGAGAGCCACCTTTGCTCAGTTTATTCAGTTTGAATTTCTTAGATTTTTCTCGAGCGGCTCACCAACACCACAATAATGGCGATGACTATGATGGTGAACGCATTCCAGTGAAAAAAGAAAGGCCAGTGCCAGTTAAAAACCCAACCGAAGAGGCCGCCGATAATTCCGAAGATAGCTCCGAACACGGCACCAAATACGCCCGCAATTATTCCGAACACTCCACCGATGATGCCGATGATGAGGGGACAGGCAAGGATAACCAGAATGATTAACAGAATGGCTGTTGTTGTGCTTCGAGACTGCATGGTATGAACGCTTTTGAAAGAAGGAATTCAAAAAACGTGCGAGCGCGCGGCACCATCGAAATTAGCCCGGAAAAGGCATTTTGTACTTCAGATCCGCTGCTCACTGTTGAATAGTGAACAGCGGTTTTTGCAATAGTGTACAGCGCGGTATTTCCTTATCAGAATGGATAGCCGCCTTTCGCGATTACTGCATCGGCAATCTTTCGTCGGGCTTGCTTCAGGTTGTAAGGTTCAACCTTCGTGAAGCGCTTCAATCCCAACAACATTAAACGCAGTTCATCACCTGACGCAAAGGCTGTGATTGCTTCGCGGCCACATGCGGCTGCCTTGGCAACTGCGTGGTGCAGATATACAATTGCTATTTCCTTCTCAATTTCGCAAGCCGCCTCGCCTCGTTGTCCAATTAGTTTTTCAACCCGCAGGAGCGCCGACTCAGCAGCATATCCTTCGATCAGCATGTCAGCAAGGTTCATCAGGACCTCCTGCTCTTCACCGAGCTTCATCATGAACTTCTGTACAGCAGCGCCTGCGACCATCAAACCTGCTTTTTTCAGATTTCTCAACGCCTTTTTTTCTGCAGCGAAAAGTCCTTCTTCTGACGCGCCAAAGTCGGGAATGGACATCAATTCTTTTTGCACAGCCATTGCTGGCGTCATAAGATCAATGGAGCCCTTCATCGCACGCTTTATGAGCATGTCGATCGTAAGTATCCGGTTGATTTCATTGGTTCCTTCGAAGATTCGATTGATGCGGGCGTCGCGATAAGCGCGATCCATCGGGCCTTCTGCCGAGAATCCCATGCCTCCATAAATCTGAACGCCTTCGTCTACGACAAAATCTAGAACTTCAGATCCATGCACTTTAAGTATCGCGCATTCGATGGCGAATTCCTCCAGAGATTTGAGCTTCGCTTTCGATACATCCATTCCTTCAGCAACGAGTGCGTTATACGCATCGTCGATATTCTGACCTGCCCGGTAACACGCCGACTCGCTTGCAAATATCTTAACAGTCATTTCCGCGAGCTTATGTTTAATCGCTCCGAAATTCGCGATCGCCGTACTGAACTGCTTCCGCTCCTTTGCATAGTTTATTGCTAGGCCCAGGGTACGCTTCGAACCGCCGATAGCAGCAACGCCCAGTTTGATTCTGCCGATGTTCAATATGTTGACCGCTATCTTGAAACCATTCTCTCTTTCCGAAAGCATGTTTTCAACTGGCACCTTACAATCATTGAAGAAGATCTGACGTGTGGAAGATCCTTTGATACCCATCTTGTGCTCTTCCTCGTTCATTGTGATTCCACCAAATCCTTTTTCAACGATGAATGCCGTCAGATTTTTATCGGCATCGATCTTGGCAAACACTATAAAGATGTCGGCAAATCCACCATTCGTGATCCACATCTTCTGGCCATTGATAAGATAGTGTTTACCATCAGACGTTAGCGCCGCTTTCGTCTTGCCAGAATTTGCGTCTGAACCTGAGTCCGGTTCCGTTAAACAATAGGCCGCCTTGTATTCTCCCGTTGCCAGTTTTGGGAGATACTTTTTCTTTTGATCATCGTTACCGTAATAGACAATAGGCAGCGTGCCGATACCCGTATGGGCAGACAACGCCACGGCTATTGAATGACCTCCTCCGATTACTTCGGCAACAAGCATCGTCGTGTTGAAGTCCATCCCGAAGCCGCCGTACTCCGCAGGAACAGAGGTTCCCAACAGACCCAGCTCACCAGCCTTGTCGAGCAGTGAAGGCATTAGCTTCGGATCCTTCATTGAATCGATTTCATCGAGGCGGCCAAGAATTTCCTTTTGAAGGAAGTCGTTGCACTGTTGCTCGATCATGCGCTGCTCCTCATTAAAATCTTCCGGGATGAACACGTCAGCCGCTGGTGTTTCACGGATAAGAAATTCGCCTCCTTTGATTGCGCGATCGCGCGTTGTTGATGTTGCTGCCATAATGAAATCGTTTATTTTTCGAAGTCGCATGCACGCATGCGTTTACTGATTCTATATTGTTGGGATGCTACTAAAGCGTAATCGAAATACATTGACACTTAAAACCATCCGCAGTGTCCACGGTACTTAAGAACTAAACCATTTCGTAAATGCCGGCAACGCCCTGACCGCCACCAACGCAAGCTGTAACAAGTCCGTATTTCTGTTTACGTCGCGCCAGTTCATTCAACAATGTTAATGAGAGACGTGCGCCGGAACTTCCGAGAGGGTGACCAAGTGCAATAGCCCCACCGTTAACATTCAATTTCGACGGATCGATTTCCAGTTCACGAACCACCGCCAATGATTGAGCCGCGAAAGCTTCGTTCAACTCTATCAGATCCAGGTCCTGCATTTTCAGTCCTGCGACCTTTAAGGCCTTAGGAACAGCAGCCACAGGACCGATGCCCATGATTCGTGGATCGACGCCAGCAACCGAATAGCTGAGCATTCTTGCAATAGGTTTGAGATTGAGTTGTTTAATCAATCGCTCCGACATGACGACGGCGAATGCTGCACCGTCATTAGTTGGAGAAGAGTTTCCTGCGGTGACCGATCCGCCGAGAGCGAAAACGGGCTTTAATTTCGCCAGCGCATCCATGGACGTATCGGCGCGAGGTCCTTCGTCGGTATCGACCACTGCCTCGCGGGTCTTACGTTTTCCAGCTTCATCAACGAAGACTTCCTCTGTCTTTATTGGATGGATTTCATCTTTGAACTTTCCGTCGGCCTGAGCCTTCAGAGCTTTCTGATGAGATTCGAATGCAAACTTGTCCTGGTCTTCGCGGGAGACTTTGTATTGCTTTGCAATTTCTTCCGCGGTAAGGCCCATACTTGTATAGTACGTTGGATGGTCTTTAGCAATTCCATAGTTGAGGGCTGTCTTCCATCCCATCACAGGAACCAGCGACATCGATTCTGCGCCACCAGCTATGATGCAGTCAGCCATACCGGCTTGAATCTTTGCCGAAGCAATGTGAATCGCTTCAACACCAGATCCGCAGTAGCGGTTGATCACCATGCCGGCATTGTCGATGCCCAGAGCGGTGAGCGCGATCATGCGTCCCATTTGCATTCCTTGCTCGGCTTCCTGAACAGCATTGCCGACAATAAGATCATCAACCATTTTGTTCTCCAATCCGGGTACGGATTGTACAAGTGCCTTGATCAACTCCGTAGCGAAATCGTCGGGTCGTGTGAAACGAAATCCACCCTTCTTCGCACGCGTGTTGGCAGTTCTTTTTGCAGCTACGACATATGCATCCATATACTTAATTCCTTAATGGCTTACCGCCCGTTAAAATAGACTGAATACGTTCCAATGTTTTCTTCTCGCCTGTCAGTGACACGAACGCTTCACGTTCGAGGTCCAACAGATACTGTTCGCTTACTTCCTGTGGCGAAGTCAGATCGCCACCACACATCACGTTCGCGATCTTGAGTGCAATTTTCTTATCGTGGTCAGAGATGTAGTTCCCCATACGCATACCATGAACACCGGCCAGGAACAACGCCAGGCCTGAGCGCCCCTGAACCTTGATGCTTTTTGAGGGGACAGGCATTGTATAGCCCGCATCATATAATTCCAATGCAGCTGCTTTTGCGTCAAGCAGCTGACGGTCTTTGTTTACGCTAATGCGATCTTTGCTTCTCAGAATTCCCATGTCACGCGCATCTTCCGCTGACAAGGCAACTTTGGCGGTTGCAATATTCATGAACGCATTCTGCAGAGCGTTCAATTCAACGTCACCTTCTTCCAATCCCTCACTCACGCGTTTGGTAAATTCTTTCGTTCCACCTCCACCAGGAATGAGACCAACACCTACTTCAACCAAACCAATATAGGTTTCCGCGGCAGCCTGCGCGATGTCAGCATGAAGGGTCATTTCGCATCCTCCGCCAAGCGTTCGTCCCTGCGGACACACGACCACCGGAATGGATGAGTAGCGGATCCGCATAACGGACTGCTGAAACTGACGGACCATGAATTCAATCTCATCATAATCCTGTTCGATCGCATACATGAACACCAGGCCAAGATTGGCTCCCAGTGAAAAGTCCGCTCCCTGATGCCCGATGACCAATCCCTTGTAATCTTTCTCCGCGATTTCTATCGCTTTGTTGAGGCCTTCAATGACTGAACTTCCAAGTGTATAACTCTTACTGTGCCACGCAAAGTTCACGATGCCATCGCCCAGGTCAGTAACGAGCGATTCAGCGTTCTTCCATATTGTCTTATCCTTGAGATTTTCGAGAATGATGAAAGACTCTTTTCCGGGAACTGGTTTATAAGATTTTGATGGGATATCATAATATAGCTTAGCACCATCTGCGACAGAGTAGAAACTTTTCTTTCCCGCTGCGACCATGTCGTAAAGCCATTGAGCTGGCTTGTTTCCAACTGCCTCCATCTCCTTAATCGTCCTTTCTACGCCAAGAGCATCCCAGGTTTCAAATGGTCCGAGTTCCCAACCAAAACCGGCACAGACTGCGTCGTCAATTTTGTAAAGCTCGTCTGCAATCTCAGGAATACGATTTGACGCATATTGAAACAGGGCATAGAAAGAATCACGATAGAATGCGCCCGCTTTATCCTTGCCTGCTAACAGCACCTTGAATCGCTCGCGAAGATTGTCGATGGTCTTCGTTGTCTCAAGCGTAGCGAATTTTGCTTTAGCCTTCTCTTTATACTCAAGTGTCTTCAGATCAAGAGTAAGAATCTCGGACTCTCCTTTTGCTCCTTTGACCTTTTTATAAAAACCCTGACCTGTCTTATCGCCAAGCCACTTGTTCTTTTCCATCTGCAGGGCTACGTCGGGTAGCTTGAAAGTGTCGCGGCTTTCGTCGTTTGGAAGAGCCTGGTATAAGTTCGTTGACACTTTGATCATCGTATCGAGACCCACAATATCAGAAGTTCTGAAGGTCGCCGACTTCGGTCGACCGATTACTGGTCCGGTGAGTTTGTCTACCTCATCAATGTTGAGGTCGTGTTTTCTCATGACCTCCAACACTTTCATAATTGAAAACACGCCAACACGATTCGCTATGAATGCAGGCGTGTCTTTACAGAGCACTGTAGTCTTGCCAAGGAAAAGATCACCATAATGCATGAGGAAGCTTACAACCTCCGGGCTAGTGTGTGGCGTAGGGATGATCTCGAGCAGTTTGAGATAGCGTGGAGGATTAAAGAAGTGTGTGCCACAGAAGTTCTGTTTCGAAGTCTTCACTTCTTCCCTCGGCCATCAGATGTATCGGTATACCTGACGTATTCGAAGTGATAAGCGTGCCCGGGCGACGATGCTTTTCTACTTCCTCATATACTTTCTTTTTGATATCCAGATTCTCAACTACAACTTCAATTGTCCAGTCGTAGTCTTTGATCTTTGACATGTCGTCGGTGAAGTTGCCAAGCGATATTCGATTGAGAAAGCGCTTGCTGTAAATCGGGCCGGGGCTGGATTTGACTGAACGATCAAACGAGGATTGTACGACTCTGTTTTTCACAGCCTTCGAGTCAAGGGTAAGTCCCTTGGCTTGTTCTTCTGGTGTGAGCTCTTTCGGTGCAATGTCCAGTAATAGAACCTGGCAACCAATGTTGGCGAAGTGGCACGCAATCGCTGAGCCCATAACGCCTGAGCCCAGAACAGCAACCTTGCGGATCGATCGTTTCATCTTATTCTTTTTTTGGCGTCTGAACGCCATCGATAGTTAGTATATAGGACTTTCAACATCTTCTCCTTCAGTTAATCCCTGAAGGGCGAGTGCATTGATTTCATTCATGACACTAAAGAATGTACGCAACTTTTGAGGTGCAACCTGTTCGCGAACGCGGTTGTTAAAATTGAGGACCGTCTCACGCGAAACTTCCTTTTTCTGTTTTCCGAGTTCAGTAAGAAAAATCCGAACAGACCTTTTGTCTACTGCGTCGGGCACCCGGCTGATCAATCCCTTTTCCTCCATTGTTTTAAGGGTTCTGGTAAGGCTTCTGGCTTCCAGTCCCATCAGTGGGGCGATCTTAGTTGCGGGGGTGCCGTGGTCAGAATGGATGTTTAGCAATACGAAGCCAATAGCTGTCGTCAGGTCGTGTTTCCACGCCTGTTGGTTATACATCCGCGAGATCGCATGCCACGCAGTTTTTATACAATGATCGACCGTCTCTTCCTTCCGCATACGTTACAGGACAGCCAATGTAGCAAAAAAGTATTATGCATGCATACCATTTAACGAAAACTTAAACTACCCGTCCAGGCCCGGGAAATATAAAAAGCCTCTCATCCGAATTCCCGCGATTTTCAGTGAATGATTCACGAAACTTGTCTTTGATGAAAGGTTTTGCCCCTGCCTTGCTCCTTGTGCTGTGTTGTCTGACTACTAGCATGGCGCAAAAGATTAATGAAAAGTATCAGCTTCACATGAAGCAGGCGTCGTCGCCTCTCCAGATCGATGGCGTAATGGACGAACAGGCCTGGCTCGATGCCGAAGTTGCCAGTGACTTTTACATGGTATTGCCTATGGATACCAGCAAGGCTCGTGTTCGCACGGATGTGAGGATGACGTACGACGCCAACCATTTATACCTGATGGCGGTGTGCTATCTGCCTGCCAGGGGTAATCGCTATTTTGTTGAATCCCTTCGACGCGATTTCACTTTCGGAAAGAACGATAACTTCCTGTTGTTCATGGATCCTTTCGATGACCAGACCAATGGATTCTCTTTTGGTGCCAATGCCGCGGGGGCACAATGGGATGGCACCATGTACGAGGGAGGAAAAGTGGACTTGAGCTGGGATAACAAGTGGACTTCTTCCGTAAGTTATGATGACGAGAAGTGGGTGTTCGAGGCGTCGATTCCATTTAAGTCGATCCGGTATAAAAAAGGAATTACACGCTGGGGCATCAACTTCAGTCGCCTCGATCTGCGCACCACGGAAAAATCCAGCTGGGCGCCGGTGCCGCGACAGTTTCCGACGGCATCTCTCGCGTACAGTGGTATTCTCGTGTGGGATCAACCTCCTCCGGATCCGGGTGCCAATGTTTCGATCATACCCTATGTGCTCGGAGGCGTTTCCAAGGATTATGAGAATGAAAAGCCAACGACCTATAAAAAAGAAATAGGCGTCGATGCCAAGGTTGCGATAACATCATCCATTAATCTTGATCTCACCGTCAATCCGGATTTCTCTCAAGTGGATGTAGACCGGCAGGTTACGAACCTCGATCGTTACGAACTCTTTTTCCAGAGCGACGTCAGTTCTTCCTGGAGAACGGGGATTTGTTTGCAAACTTTGGATACGCAACCATCAGGCCATTCTTCTCCCGACGCATCGGACTTGGAACGCCGATTGAATTCGGAGCACGACTGAGCGGAAAGCTTGACAAGAACTGGCGAATCGGCGCTATGGATATTCAAACTGGCAAAGTAGAAGAAGACTATTTGCCAAGACAAAACTTCGCCGTGCTCGCACTTCAACGAAAAGTATTCGCCCGATCAAACATTGGCGTCATCTTCATCAACAAACAATCGCTTAACTATACACCTGCGACAAGATCCTGAAGCACCCACGTACTCGCAATACAATCGAAACATCGGACTGGAGTACAACCTTGCATCGTCGAACAACCTGTGGACCGGAAAGGCAATTGTGTTGAAGTCTTTTAGTCCTGATGTATCGGGAAAGACTTTACGCATGCTGCGAACTTACAATACGCTACCCGCCGGTTGACGGTATCATGGCAGCATGAATTCGTCGGTGCGAACTATAACGCAGAGGTTGGTTATGTACCTCGTACAAATTATATCCGAGTTAGTCCGCTCGTTGGATATCTCTTCTTCTCCAAGGGGAAAAAGATACTTAGTCACGGTCCGAAATTGCAAACGTCTTATTTCTTCGACACCGACTACAATCACACAGACAACACTACTATTTTCTCGTACCCCATTACGTTGCGGACTCAGGCCGTATTCACACCCTGGGTCGCTAATGATTACGTAAAGCTGTTGCGCCCGTTTGATCCAACGAACAGCGGTAAGGATACACTGGCCACAGGTTCCGAACATCGTTGGAATTCCTTCGGCTTTGACTTCACATCGAAGCCACAAAGCTTGTTCACATATCTTGTGTCAACACGTTATGGAGGATATTATGAAGAAGGAACACGCTTAAATTTGTCGGGTGAATTGGGCTACAGACTACAGCCTTATTTAAGCTTGAATGTGGGGATCAGTTATAACGACATTGTGTTGCCCGAGCCCTGGGGAAGAAATACGTTTTGGTTGATCGGTCCCCGTCTTGATGTAACCATGACGAACAAACTTTTCTTCACGGCTTTTGCTCAGTACAACGAACAACAGAACAATGTGAATCTTAACACCCGGTTCCAGTGGCGGTACAAACCGGCGTCGGACTTGTTCATTGTATACACTGACAACTACCTTCCCGAAAGCTTCGGTGTGAAGAACCGTTCTATTGTTCTCAAGTTTACATACTGGTGGAATATTTAGCCATCACTTGTTCGACGTCGACATTTCTAGAAAGAAAAGCTAGGCAAGGTGCAACGGATCGAGTGGTCCCGGCGTCCTATGAGGAACAAGCCACCTGCATATGCTTCGAAATTATCTCACAATCGCGCTTCGCAACCTGTTGAAGCAGCGCTTTTACACTTTCATCAACATATTTGGTTTGGCCGTAGGCATTGCCTCATGCCTGGTGATCGTGTTGTTTGTAACCTATGAGCTTAGTTACGACAAGTATCATGAAAACGCGTCTCGTATTTATCGCGTAAATGGCGAGATAAAATTCGGTGTAAACCACTATCGCCTTGCAGTAGCGTCTGCTCCTTTTGGCGAAGCGCTCGCTACTGATTTTCCGGAGATAGAAACATACGTACGGTTCCGCGACCAGGGTTCGTTTCTGGTGAAGGCAAAAGATACCGATACGAATATCAAGGAAGATCATATCGTGTATGCCGATAGCACGTACTTCAAGGTATTCTCAACTCCGATCATTGAAGGAGATCCGAAGACAGCGCTTAACGATCACAACAGTGTTGCCATCAGTCAAACCATTGCCAAAAAGTATTTTCCGAATGGAAATGCTGTTGGGCAATCTTTAACGCTTGACAATAAGCTCCTTTGCAAAGTCACTGCCGTGTATCGCGACATGCCAGACAATGGTCACTTCAAATTTGATATACTCATATCGATGACAGGATGGGCAGAGGCAAGGGAAACAAATTTTCTCAGCAACAACTTTAACACCTACATGTTGCTGCGACCTGGTACAAGTGCCGATGCATTGCAAGCCAAACTTCCGGAATTCGTGGCAAAGCATTTCGGTCCTCAATTAATCAGCGTGTTGGGCAGTGATTTCACGCTGGAAAAATTCAAGAGCTCGGGAAACATTCTTGAATACACACTGATGCCCGTCACAGATATTCATTTGCATTCCGATAAGACAGCGGAGCTTGCACCAAATGGTGATATAACTTATGTATACCTGTTTGCGGCCATAGCTCTCTTTATTCTCATTATTGCCTGCATCAATTTCATGAACCTATCAACTGCGCGATCAGCCAACCGGGCCAAAGAAGTTGGTGTTCGTAAAGTAATGGGTTCTATGCGTACGCATTTAGTCCGGCAATTTCTCACAGAGTCGATCCTGGTTTGTATCGGAGCTTTTTCTATTGCTGTTGCACTCGCGTATGTGGCTTTGCCGGTATTCAACAACCTATCTCAAAAATCACTACTCATACCGTTCAATGATCCATTGTTCTACGCCGCGCTTCTTGGTGGCGCGCTCTTAGTTGGTTTCCTATCGGGTATTTATCCGTCGTTGTTTTTGTCTGCATTCAAACCCGTTGACGTATTGAAGGGACGGATTGCTAGCGGAATGAAAAGTGGTTTGATAAGAAGCGGTCTGGTCGTCTTTCAATTTACGATATCGATATTGTTGGTGATCGGCACCCTTACGGTACAACGACAGTTAAACTATATACAGGAAAAGAAGATCGGTTTTCAAAAGGACCAGGTGATCATTATAAAAGACGCGTACGCCCTCGGCGATCGTATTAAATCTTTCATGGACGAAACGCGCAAACTGAATTATATATCTTCAGCAACTCTTTCCGGCTTTCTTCCCGTGAGTGGTTCGAACCGATCAGACAATACTTATTGGCCCGAGGGAAAACAACCAACACAGGAGAATCTTGTCGGCATGCAAAGCTGGCGAGTCGATCACGACTATCTGAAAACTTTTGGAATGAGCATTGTTCAGGGACGATTCTTTTCTGAGGAATTCCCTTCTGACTCCAACGCGATAGTGATCAATCAGTCTGCAGCTCAAAAGTTCAGTCTCGGCACCGACCCAATTGGCAAACGAATAGCAACCTTTGGAGAGACCAATCCCGATGGTACACCAGATCCAAACTCACTTAGAACTTATGAAGTCGTAGGAGTTGTTGAGGATTTTCATTTTGAATCGCTGAAACAAAACATCACCCCGTTAGCATTTTTTCTCGACAGAAGTACAGGTATGATTGCATTCAGATTTGATGCCCGGGACACGAAGCAAGTCATATCCGGTATCGAAAGCGTATGGAAGAACATTGCACCTGATCAACCCTTTCAGTACAGCTTTCTTGATGAAGATTTCGGGCGTATGTACTCCAGTGAGCAACGGCTGGGAAAAATATTCGTGATCTTCGCTGTACTCGCGATAATGATTGCATGTCTTGGTTTGTTTGCGCTTACGTCATTCACTGCAGAACAACGGACGAAAGAGATAGGTATCAGGAAGGTGCTTGGAGCTTCAGTGGGAAGTATTGTCGTGTTGTTGTCGACAGAATTTGGCAAGCTGATCATTATTGCATTTGTAATCGCTACGCCGTTGGCGTGGTTCGGAGTTCAGAAGTGGCTCGAGGCCTATACCTATAAAGTTGAAATCGGTGTTGCTGTTTATGCGCTTGCTGGTTTGGTCTCTCTTGCAATCGCCTGGCTGACGATGAGTTTTCAGTCGATCAGGGCCGCATCAGCAAGCCCGGCGAAAGCGCTTAAGAGCGAGTAGCCATAGCAATTTGCTTCGGCTCCTTTTTCAAAGGGGTATGAAACGGTAAGCGTGTTCAAAGATGCATGAAAAATGTAAGCTTGCCTCGGGCAGCTTACTGAGGTTGCGCAGGTGGAGTTGGATTAAAGTCGCCTCTTAGTTGTCGGTATCTCTTTCGCGCTTCGGCAGCATACACGCTACCAGCATATCGTGTCAGGAATTCGCGATAGATCTCCATTGCTTTTTCTCTATTATGCAATTGGCGTTCGTAAATTTCCCCTTGAAGGAAATAGGCATCATCCGCAAGAATATCTTCGCCGTATTCGTCGATAATTTTTTGCAACAATGAAAGTGATTTGTCGAACTCTCCCCGTTGCATTCGAATGTTCGCCTCAAGCCAGTATACGTCATCGAGGATTGTTCTGTTCGAGATAGTCTGACCGGAATCTGTTACTCCGGTTTTCAATTTTTCAATTCTGGTCAGTGCCTCGTCGGTTTTGTTTTGATATAGTAACAGTTCCACGGCGGCGTATTCTTTCAACGCCGCGCCTGTTGAATCGAACGCGATGTTTTCCTTGATTCTCATACCAAGATCCAACGCGTCGTTGGCAATCTCTCTTGTTGTCGCTTGTTTCAAAATGTCCAGATGCTCTTGTGCGAGGCGGAAATCTCCTTTGTAGTATGAGAGCTTGGCGTTACGCAATTTTGCATCGTATCCAACAACATTTTCTTTCTGCGTTTTTTCGACCTGGCTGTATAGAAGCGTCGATTCCCAGGGCTCACCTTTGATCATGTAGATATCACCGAGGTCGAGCTTGGCTTTCGATTTTAAAAACTGTGACGCCTTCGGATTAGCGATTAATCTGTTCAAAAGTTGTACGGCAGAGTCTTTCTGATCGAGGTAGGTCGCGTAAAGCATTGCTTCACTTTTCGCTGCCTCGAGTGCATTTAGATTATCGGGGTATTGTTTGATGAATGCACGATAGTCATTGATCAGGATTCTGACGGAGTCGGTTTTAACAGGGAAACTTTTCTTTACGCGTTCTTCGCGCGTTCGAATGAGGCCGAGTCGAGCCAGGAGATAATTTTGCGAGTTGGGATATTCCCTGATAAGATAGCGGTAGATTTTCGTGGCATTATCGTAGTCGTCGTTGTCCAGGGCCACCCTCGCAACTTCCATACACTTCTCGCCTTCACGCTTATAACGCTTGTCGTAGGCCCGTGCCTGAATGAAGGATGCGTAGAAATTCTTCTGCTGCATTGTCACCCAGATCAGGAGGTCCGCGTAAACCTCCACATCCGGGTACTGTTGCACTTTGTCGTACAGTAACCTCTCCAGACTCTCAAGTTCCTCCGGCTTCGTCAGAAGGGCTTGTAAGACGTTTTTGACGTATTGGATATTTGCCGAGCTTTGGGTGACATAGCTCAGATATTCCTGCACCATTTTATCCTGGTTGCCTTTTATCCTGTAAAGCATCGCCAGGTCAAGGCAGAAGAGGTATGGATTCGCCATCGCCTGCCTGCTCTCCGTTAAAGCAATTATTCCATAATCTGGTAAAGTGTGTGACAGGAAGTAATCGGAGATCACCTTTACGCGCTGGACGTTGTTTTTATTTTCGGCGATAATTTCCTTGAAGTATTTATCGGCTTTGTTCATGTCGCCGGAGCGCATGTAAACAAGGCCGAGGTCAAGCTTGTACTGGATGTTTTGTGGATCGTGCTTCGAAAGTTTTTTGAGAAACGCCTGCGCCTCATCGCCCAGTTGCATGTCGATCAGCAGGTTAAAATAGTTATTGTAAAAAAGATTCACATCATCGCCATCGCGCGCCAGGTCGCGATACAATTCGAGCGCCTTTTTTTTATCGCCCTTTTGCACGTATTCATTAGCAATCTGGATCTGCTCCTGTTTTTGTGCTTTTACCGGAGTGGTCATGAAAGCGAGTAGCAGTGCGCCGAGGCTTATGCTCAGCGTGCGTCCGCTTATTATTTTTACTATATATATATATTTATTGATATAGTTAGCCATGTGGATATGTGGATTGCCTGAGACGCCTCTTTCATGTGGAATATATGTAGATTTTATGAATCTTCATTTGCTTATTATTCAAATAGTTACGATGATTTCAACATCCTCGTTGACTGTGGATAGATTGATTGTGCAGTAAGTTTTCCGACTAAGCTGTTGATAGCTCCTGATTTATAAACAGGATGATTTCGATTTTGGTTTGCGATGGCAGATTGACTGTTGTCGGCAACAGCTATGCGCAATTTGTTAACAGCTTTTAGAAAGTTATCAACAGCTCGCGCTCCCAGTTTGCTTTGAGGGTGATGGTTAGTTTTCCGTCTTCGCTCCTGTAGAAGTGAATGGATTCCGGTGGTTGTTTGTGAAGGATGTTGCCTGGTGTCCATCGATTATTCCCGTCTGTATCTACTATAACGCGCAGTGAGTAGTCACCGGGTTGCAAATCGGGGAATATTGTTTTGGATTTGGCGGGTTGTTGTGCAATTACCTGGTCTTTCGAAATTAGTTGGACAAGGAGAGGCCGTTGGTTTGTCTTTATTTCTACGATAATGACACCAGTAGTCTCCATCGTTGTTGGTTTGAGTGTGAGTGCAGTGACTTTGCTTGAGTCGTTTTCGACACTGAGAAAGGATGCGGCAGCTGCGTAAAATTCGTTGTTAGTTGGTTGCTTCTTCTTCGGGGCCTTTTGATCTGCGGCTGGTCTGGGTTGGCCAGGTCTGGGTTGCTGTGGTTCTTTTCGTTGAGCTGTTGCCGCCTTGGGTTGAAGAAGTGCTTTGTCGATTTGTTTGCGGATGGTGAGTGTGGTTCTGGTAGAATCGAATTTGACATCTGTCGGAGTGATGGATACGACTTGGGCAGTATCGATGCGATAGAAGATGCTGTCGTAGTTGATGTGCAGGACAGGTTTGTTGAATACAAGTTTGCCATTGAGTTGTCCGGATACAGCGCTGAGAGAAAACTGTTCGGCACTTAACTGGAATGGCTGTGGTTTGATGGCGCGTTGTGAAAACTTAATATATAGAGTGGTGTCTATGGATTGCAGGAGGCTATCGCTTGCAGTGAAATTGATAGGTAAGCTGTCACTCGGTGCCAGCTGCATGGTATTATAGATTTGAATGTTCTCGTGGTCTGCGCCATAGGAGGCATATAACTCGTGGTCTTTTGAGGATACGTGAAAGCCGTCAGTACTTTTTGACGTCTTAATGTTGAAGAAGGTTTGTGTTGGCCGAGCACTGGTAAGTTTGAGCGGTCGTGCATCGAGCCGCACGAGTGGAATAGATGCCGGGGGTATTGAGTCTTGTGGATTGAGTCCATCCGGTATAAATCCGTAGGCTTCGGACTTGCTGTCTACAATGAGGTTTTTGTTGTTGTCGAGCCAGGCGTATAGGTGATAATTGCCGGGTTTAAGATTGTCGATGTGGAAGTTTCCCTGTATGTCGGCCTTGGTGAAATAGGCAGGTTTGTGCTTGAAGATATTGAAGGTGTCCTGCTCGTATAGTCCTACCGTTGCGTCTTTACCTTCTTTTGCAGAGAGTACTTCATACACCCTGCCCATGAGATGGAGTGAGTCAATATAGCTTCCTGTACTGAATGCAAGGTGGACGTTTTGTGCCGGATTCTTTTCGGTGATGTCCTGGACAGCGTCGCGGAGATTGACGGTGTAGGTAGTGTTGGGTTGGAGCGGATTGTTGAGTGTAATGACTACTGTGTTCTTTCTCACGGTAGCCTGGAAGTCTTTGCCTACGCCTGGGGAGATAATTATTTGATCTTTGGGATTGTTGAGTTGTACTGTTTCGTCGAAGACGGCCTCGATTTGTTTACCCTCGAAATTTGTTTGTTGATCTTTTGGAAAGGTATGATCTACCGTAGGTGGTATCGAGTCTTTAGGTCCACCGGTTGGTGAAGTTTGTCGCGCACAAGAGAGGGCGAAGATGGTTATTACAAGGAGAATTAAATGGAGGTAATGAATTGGTTTCATTTCCTTGCAATGTATATAAGGCTTGAATATTCCTGATTGCCGACTGCACGAAGATTTGATTTGAGTCCGTTGATCATTCCAGTGAGGAGTTCACGGAGTCCAGCTGATGATTTTGATGATTTGTATTGTTCACTGAGTATGCTGACATAGAAGGCGTCGAGTTTCATGGGAACAATTTTATGAGGTGTCAGCTGATGTTGTTTCATGAGCTCAAACATGGAGGTTTTTGAGAAGTGCCATAAATGTCTCGGGGTGTCATACGCTGCCCAATGTTCTCGGTATTTTTGTGCGTCCACGGAGTTGTGATTCGGTACTGCTATAAATATTGTGCCATTGTCTTCCAGTTTGGCCGTCAGTTCCGACAATGTTTCATGAAGCTGTTGTACGTGTTCGAGTACATGCCACAGGGTAATGATACTGTATTTGCCTGAAGGTAGCTTTTGAATAGAGGGAGGTATTGTTGATTGTGTTGAAATGGAAGCGGCTTCTCTGGGTTGTTGAGCAGGTTCGACTCCAGCTATTTGCCATCCGGATCTTTTTGCGTGAGTGAGGAATGCGCCCGTTCCGCACCCGTAGTCCAATAATGTTCTTGTGGGAAGCTGATTGTAATGTTGGATGAGATTAGTCTTCCATCGGAGTGTTATGGTGCGCGCGACTTTATATAAGGCGTCGGTAATGCTCGACGTCTTGTCGGAATGAGAGATATATGCTGCGGATTCGTAATACTTCCCCAGGTCGGCGGGTAGCGGATGGGTTAAGAGGAATGAGCAGTTGTTGCAGCGCAGTATGTTGAATGTTTCCTGTGAAACGGTGTGATCCTTTACTTTCAGAAAAGTGGTGAACGACTCAGAATGACAAATTGGACAGCTTAGTGTAGTTGTCATTTGCCCATATAGATAGTGAGTACTGATACATCGGCGGGAGAAACTCCGCTGATGCGTGAAGCTTGTCCAACGGTTTCGGGACGGATTTTCTTCAACTTTTCTCTTGATTCGGATGACAATGCTTTCACGAGATCGTAGTTGAAGTCGGGACGGATCTTATAGTTTTCAAGGCTTCCAATTTTTTCTACAAGTTCTTGTTCTCTGGCGATGTAGCTGTCGTATTTGATGTTGACCTCCGCCTGTTGGAGTACCTCTGCAGTATAGTTGGAGAGTGTGTTGTGAATGTTTGGATGGAGGCTGATCAGATTGTCGATGCTGATCTGTGGTCTCTTCAGCAATTGTGCGAGCGAAGTTTTCTCTGTTATCGGTGAGGTGCCAAGTGCCAGGAGTCCGTTGTTGATTTCGTCGGAAGTAACTCGAGTTTTGTTAAGCTCTGTGATGGCGGCTGCTGTTTGGTCCTTCTTCGCCTGCATGGTTGAATATCTCGCGTCGTCTGCCAGCCCTATCTTATGGCCAATTTCGGTTAGTCGTATATCGGCGTTGTCCTGACGGAGCAAAATTCTGTATTCTGCTCTTGAAGTGAACATGCGGTATGGTTCCTGAGTGCCTTTATTGACGAGGTCGTCGATGAGTACTCCGATGTAGGCTTCGGATCTTTTGAGGATCAGGGGCGCTTTGTCGTGGACTTTGTTGTGGGCGTTGATTCCGGCCATGAGGCCCTGGCAAGCGGCTTCTTCGTAGCCTGTAGTTCCATTGATTTGTCCTGCAAAATACAGATTATCAATGAGTTGTGTCTCTAGAGTGGTTCTTAACTGCGTTGGAGGAAAGAAGTCATATTCAATGGCGTATCCGGGTCTGAACATTCTTGCGTTCTCGAAACCAGGAATTTTCCGCAGTGCCTGATATTGGATGTCTTCTGGTAGCGATGTGGAGAAGCCATTGACATAGATCTCGACGGTGTTCCAACCTTCTGGTTCTACGAAGATCTGGTGACGTTCCCGTTCAGCGAAGCGGTTGATTTTATCTTCAATGGAAGGGCAGTATCTCGGGCCAAGTCCTTTGATCCTTCCCTGAAACATGGGGGATTTGTCAAAGCCCTTTTTCAGTTCGCCATGGACGTCGTCGTTGGTATAGGTAATCCAGCAGCTTCTTTGGGTTGTCAGAGGTTTGGTGTCTGTGTATGAGAATTTGCCGGGATGTTCGTCCCCGGGCTGTTCTTCCATTCTTGAATAGTCGAGACTACGTCCATCGATTCGGGGAGGCGTTCCGGTTTTCATGCGGCCGGCCTCGAAGCCGAGTTGGACTAGTTGTTCGGTGAGTCCGGTTGCGGCTTTCTCGGCTGTGCGACCTCCTCCGAATTGTTTTTCCCCGATATGAATTTTACCATTTAGGAAAGTACCGTTGGTAAGGACAACCGCCTTGGCTTTTATTTCTATGCCGAGGCTGGTGATTACTCCAGCTATCTTTTTGTCTTTGACTAAGAGGCCTGACACCATCTCTTGCCAAAAGTCGAGGTTCTTGGTTTGCTCCAAGGTCAATCGCCATTCTTCAGAAAAGCGCATGCGATCGTTCTGAGTCCTTGGACTCCACATAGCGGGTCCTTTGGACATGTTGAGCATTCTGAACTGGATCATGGACTTGTCCGAAACTATTCCGGACATCCCTCCCAATGCGTCGATCTCTCGAACGATTTGGCCCTTGGCAACGCCGCCCATTGCGGGGTTGCAAGACATCTGAGCGATCGTGTTCATGTTCATCGTTACCAAAAGGACTGACGAGCCCATCTTGGCTGCAGCTGCTGCCGCTTCACAACCGGCATGGCCGGCCCCCACTACTATGACGTCATATTCCTTGAACATGTCTTTTATGTTACGTTCCACGTGGAACAGGTGACTTACCCACAATTCTTTCAACATTTCCACATTTGCGAACCGCAACGTCCGGAATTTCACGGATAAATCGCGTTCCACGTGGAACCTCTGCCCCCTTGGTGATACAAAGATATATAAGCGTCCTCTCTTTGCGTAATTGCACTTTTCACGGTGACCTGAAGAAGCAATCCTTGAATTCTGCCCGTTGCCAGGCGTTAGAACAAAAAAGAATCTCAAAAAGTCCCTCGTCCCAACATTCTTGTCACCGGAGTGCATGTAAGCTCTTGCGCGAGGCGCAAATTGACAAAATGAAGGAATTTGGGTTCGGTCCGAACGCTCTTTCAATGATTGGCCGCACGTCGTGTTTTTCAACGGGCTAAACAACGCTGTTCCACATCCCCACACGCCTCAAATGTACCAGGACGAATACTTACCGCATTTCCGCCGCCGGTTTAACTTCTTGGATCAACGAGATCTTCTTCAGGTGGTGTGGAACGGACACCTATAGGTGCACGGAATTGATTTTGGTGCCTGTCGAATCAGGTAAAGTGTTTGAACTTTACTCCTGAACACCTTTCGACGTTGACGCTGCACTTTATCAATTTCGAATAGGTACTGCTGGGTAACGTTCCATGGATACCATCTACAATTCCGAACGCACACGTTTCGTGAGATTATTAGCATGCCAGCCATTTTAACCCAGAGCATCGGTCGATTTCATCGAGGTGTTTATAAACAGGATGAATTCGATTTTGGTTTGGCAGATTGTCTGTTTCGAACGGGTGGGTATGTCCGCCCTTATTACCCGGCCCTAACTACTGAGAGGTCAATTCCAATCTCAACCGGAAAGTCTTAGATCTTAGGATGAACAGCGCTCGAACAGAGATGCCCGGAAGTGGAGCCGGGAGCAGGCCGCCCGCCTAATGGGCCACCTATCTATAGGCCATTTCCAGGCCGGAAAGCTTAAACAACGAGGCTGTAGATTTTGAACAACTGCAACCAACCTTCACGAACAGCAACCAACAGCAAAGCGGGTTTTTGAGGTGTTGTATGTTTGTATCGTCAGCGCTTAGGATCTTAACGACAGGCAGGCATCCTCCTTCTTGCGCATGAGGGCCTTCTTGGGTGCAGTCTTGTCGGAATAACCTAACAGGTGCAGTACTCCATGGATGATTACTCTGTCGAGCTCATCCTGGAACGATACCTTCTGAATTCGGGCATTTTCCCGAACGCGGGGAACGCTGATATAGATTTCTCCGTTCACGGTTTCTCCCTCACCCAGGTCGAAGGTGATGATATCCGTGTACGTGTCGTGATCAAGATATTGCTGATTGATGCCCAGCAGGAACTTGTCGCTGCAAAAGATGTAGTTCAACTCTCCGATTTCGGCGCCTTCGCCTGTTGCGACCCTGGTGATCCAGTTTGATGTCTTTCGTGGACTTGGGAGCTTGAAAGCAGTCCCCTTATTGAAAAATTGAATGCTGGGCATTCAGTGTCAGGAATTCATGTAGAAACTTAACTCAACAACTCTTCCGTTCTCTTTGAAGTCAACTTCGTCTGACAAATGCTTCATGAGAAATATGCCTCGGCCCCCAAGCTTTTCAATGTTTTCAGGGGCAGTTGGATCGGGGAGATTGTCGAAATTAAATCCATTGCCTTCATCCTTGATCACAAATCGAAGCATACTTTCATCAAGCGATAGGCTCAGGAACACATTCTTCGACTTGTCGTTGGAGTTTCCGTGCTTAATGGCATTGTTTACGGCCTCAGTAACGGCAATCATAATGTTGCCGTACATGTCATCATCCAGGTGAAAACGCTCTTTGGCATTGTCAATAAAGCTTTCAATCATTCTGATGTTCTCCGTAATCGACGGAACCTGGATGCTAATAGTGTTCATGCCCTGTTTTTCCTACTGGTTAATGCCTAATGATCGCCCGTTCTCTTGAAGTATTCACTAACCTCTTTCTTATAGTACGGGTAAAGCTTTGGCGGCACAGTTTTCAGCAATTCTACTTCTTTTTCCTTGAGTCGCAAATATTCCTCAAACGCCTTCGGGATTTCCTTGTCGTAGTCCTTCGCTGTTTCTCCTTTCCGTTCATCATCCATGTCCTGCTCACGCGCCGACTTCTCCGCTTCAAGCAAACGAGTCACAATATCCTGCTGGCGCTGCATCATCTGCTCCGTTAGCTGCTTGTTCACCAAATCCATTTCCGTCTGTTCCATCTTCGAAGGCAAATCTCCTCCTGGCATCTTACCACCCTCCTTCATCTTCTCCTGCATTTCCTGCAGTGCCCTTCGTATACGCTCCTGCTCGGCAGCCATCTCAGCCAGCTCCTCAGACAACTCACGCCCGGACTTGCCGCTACCCTTTAAGTCCTGGATACGCTGATTCAATTGTTGTTGCATCTGGCTGAGACTCTGATTCTTACCCTTCTTTTTGGACTTCCCCATCGACGGTTGCGCATTAGCCATCATCTCCATCATCATATCGAAATGGTCATCCAACATCAACGCCAGATTATTAATTGAGGTCATAGTCATTTGCATTTCCCCGGAAGCCTGGGGACGACGACGTTCTTTGTTCGCGTCAATTACCTTATCCAGGTGATCGTTCAAATCGCCAATCTCTTTCGTAACGACTGACCCCATGAAAGGATCACGTTTTCCAAGCGCTAACAAACTGTCTTCCAGTACATTAGCATCATCTTTGAGCTTGAGTTGACGCTGTGCAATACTATTAAACGCCGGATCGTTCTGACTCAGCTCGCTGAAATTCTTCATGATCGCCTCCTGGTCAAACGACAATTTCACAAGCCCGTGAAGTATCTGTCTTAGTGACTCCAAATTCTCCATATCTATCTCCATCGACATGGCACTCTGAGCACCCTCCATCTTCTCTTTCATCTGCTGCATCTTCTGAATGGCCTTTTGCTGCGGTGCCTTTGACTTCGACGGACTATTCTGCTTCAGCATTTCCTTGCTTTGCTCCTGCTCGTCCTGAACTTCTTTTGAATCGTCTTCTGAAGGAATCTCAGCGTCATTCTTGTCCAACTCCTCGCCCAGCTTTTCCAGCTCCTTCATTTCCTCCATAGTCTTGGAGAAATCCTCTTTCAGTTTCTGCTGTTCCTGAGCAAGCTTTTCATTCTCTTCTTTAGTTTGATTCTGCTCTCCGTTCTGATTCTGATCTCCTGAATCTTCCTTTCCATTTTGCTGATCCTTACCATCGTCTTTTTTGTCACCAGCATTCTTGTCTTTTTCGCCTTTCTCGCTCTTGTCACCCTTGGCGTCTTTCTTCTTATCGCTCTTTGAATCTTTCTTGTCGGACTTTGACTCTTCGCCTTCCTCCTTCTCGCGAGCTTTGGTCTCTTCTAATAAAGCTTCCTGCTCTTTGAGTTGTTCCTTCAAATCCTGAATTGCCTGATCTAACTTGTAGTCGTATTGAAGCTGTTTGAATAACTCCAACGTCCGCTCAAGTTCTTTCTCAAGATTGGCTGTATTCTGATTTAGCTTATCAAGGATCTTCTGAATCTGTGAAACATCAGTATTCTCCTTCAGCAACTTTTGCAATTCCTCAAACAGCTTTTTTGTTTCGTCGTCGAGCAGCTCGTTCATCAACTTCTGAATCTGCTCAGCCTTTTCTTTGATCCGTTCGTTCTGTTCAGTGAAAGCGTCCTTCTGCTGTTCGAGCAATTGATTCTGATCTTTCAATTCATTCACCATCTTATCGAGATTCTCCTTCTGATCGATGATGTCTTCCAGCATCTTCTTGTCTTGCCAGTCAAGGCTTTGCTTGCCCTTCAGCTTTTGATTTGCCTGCTCTACTTGTTGCTGAAGTTTGTTTGCCTTGCCAACGCTCTGATCAATTTTTTGCTGCGCCTTATTTTGAGAGCTGTTGATCTCTGCCACCAGGTGCTCTTCGCTTGGAACGGCAAAGCTATACGTCGATGTCTTTGTCGATTTACTTCCATTCACGCCGTCGTTATCCCAAACTTGTAAGTAATACTCCAACGTGCTGCCCGGACTTAGTTTTAAAGAATCCAGCTTCCAGGGATGGAAGAAGCTCTGTTGGGGTTGTTCCTTGTTAACGCCGATGAACTGTGTGCGTTCAAAAATTTCTTTTCTGTTCTCATCCTTCACAGAATAATGCAGGGCCAGCTTGTTGATTCCGTAGTCGTCGCTGAGCAATCCACTCAACACGACCATCTTGAACAAAATTGAATCCTTGAAATTATTTAACTCAATCTTTGGGTATTCATCCTTTATTACGTTGATAAAATAGGCGATGCGCTCCTTGTTACGACTTTTGTTATTCTCCAGTTGGATCTCGTAGCTGGCCGGTGCCTTAACAACTTTTTCAATTGAGAAACCCTGCTCGTCGACGCGTTGAAAATCAATCAAACTCTCTTCACCGGAGAATTGCATGTGTGCCTTACTTGCGTTGAGAGTAGATAACATCCAGCGAACGCGAGTGCCTTCAGGAACTTCCAGATTGCCGGCGTTTGTAAGTGCTTCACGCTTTCGATGCAGATATGCAGGGAAGTTCAGCTCGACGTTGAACTTGTTGAGCTCAGGCCGGCTCGCCACTGTTACTTCGAAGGCATCAGAATAGAATCCAGCCGCCTCAATTTGAAAGGCAAAAGATTCACGAATGTTGTCGAGCGTATAAGTGAATTCACCACCGGTGCCTCCATCGAGCTTGAATCTTCGATCATCTTTAACCAGATAAGCGTCGGCGGGCAAAGCGTCTCCATCAAGTCGCACTTTGAGAACCAGGTTCTCATTATAAAATGCGTTCAGACTTTCCTGATCTACAACAAATTTAAAGGGTGCCTCTGGTGAATACTGTTGTGTGAAGTGCATGATACGCGAAGTGCTTTGCGTAAGGATGCCATGGTTAATCACCAGAATAGCGATGACCACAAATAGAGGTACCAGCAGGTACTTTAAGTACTGACGATTTTGACTGAGATCTATGTATCGTTCAAAGGACACAGACTCAAACTCCGTCGACTTCTGTTCTATGCTTGCGAATGCGAGGGCAGAATCTTTCTTGTTGGCATGCAGTTGTATGAGATTGAGGAGTCGATCCTTTACACCAGGTACGTATTGCCCGATCACCTTGGCACTTTGTTCTTCAGAGAGTCCGCGTCTGGCCAGCCAATAGCCAATAGGTTCCATGAGAAACCGGAAGGAACAATAACCAGCAATAGCAAAGAATGTAAAGAAGATGAGAAATCGTACCCATGGTCCAAGCCATAGGTTGTATTCCAATACTGCGGCAAGAATGAAATAGGAAACAAGAATAGAAAGCGACAACAGACTTCCCTTCAGAAAGATATTGAGGTAGTACTTCTTTCTGAATGCCCTGATCTTTTCCTGAATGTGCTCTACTCCAGCTCCCATAACCAAACCCTTTACTTGGAAAAACGAAACACGAACAACAAAGTTGAGTAACTAAAGATAAGGGCTAATACTTACTCAACAAAAACATTCAGCACCCCTAAATCGTCTGAGGGGGACTTTGATGCGTTGATTAGCTTCCGGACACCCGGACGCGACAGACGAATAACACCGGCCTTTCCCCCTTTAGGGGTTAGGGGTAGAACCCGACGTTGTGTCAGGTGCCAGCCAGTCGTACTCTCGTTCGAAGTACTCAATGACGTGCATTTTCAGCAATCGTTCTTGCTCGCCGAGCGTAACATGAGGAAGCTTCTTCTCCATCTTCCAATGAGGCCATCCATCAGCGTCTGAGCCCTCCAGTGAATAATAGCCAGACAGACTCAGCACTTTGCAGATGCCGATATGCATGAGGTCCTGTTTTTCCTCCTTGCTAAACACCTTCTGGCCTTTTCCCAATTCCTGAACGCCAATCAGGAACAAAACTGCATTCAGATCCTTAGGCTTTTTTCCAATGATCTGCTCGAGGCTATTTAGCAAAGCTGCCCACGTACGATCGAAGTCAAGGTCGCGCTTAAACATTCTGCAATGATTCCCAGTATTCAAATGCCCTCCGAAGATGAGGGATTACAATTGTTCCGCCGATGAGTGTCGCGACACCCATGGCCTCATTAACCTCGTCGGTCGTAAATCCAACCTCTTTGCATTTGCCAAGATGGTATTTAACACAATCATCACACCGGAGAACCAGTGAACACGTAAGACCTATCATTTCTTTGGTCCGGATGTCGAGACTTCCCTCCTGGTATGCGTTAGTGTCGAGATTGAAAATGCGCTTGATGATCAGGCTATCGGAAGCCATGATCTTCTCATTCATTTTGGAGCGATATGAGTTAAAATCCTCGGGTAAGCCCATAGTGTTTTTGATCAATGTTTTGTCAGGTTAACCGTAGCCCTTTTTGTGAGCCAAACTACCCGCCGCAAGTTAATTTCATTTACCCATGTTTCCTTATTTGAGGATAAGTGCAAACGTAACGTGAGTACGTGTTGACGATCTCAAATGGGTGACGATTTCATGTGAAACATCGGCCGATACAAATATAATTCCCATGGCGGATTCCCGAAGACGTGAAGTTTTCAGCGACTTTGTGTCGCTCTTCTTTCCAAGGCCCTGTCTTGCCTGCGGCGAAAGTCTCATGAAGGGAGAAGATACTATCTGCACGAGTTGCCTGCTTGAGCTGCCCGAAACAGATCACCACTGTCACGAGCAAAATCCGTTACTAAATCGTCTATCGTATCGAATGCCAATCAGGTATGGGATGGCCTTTTATCGATTCACGAAGAACGGTCGAATTCAGCACCTGCTTCATCAGTTGAAATATAAGGATCAACCCGAGATCGGCGTTCGTCTTGGTTTGGCGTATGGTGATAAGCTTCGAACGGTCGGCATATACGATTTCGATCTGGTAGTACCGGTTCCGCTGCACATCTCCCGACTTCGAAAACGAGGATACAATCAGGCAGCCAAGTTTGGTGAAGGGCTGTCGTCGAGACTGATGATTCCTCAAGCCGACAACGCATTGATTCGTTTACACAAGACGGCAACGCAGACGAAAAAATCGAGGGTCACGCGATGGGAGAATATTGCCGAGGCGTTTCAGATAGCGATTCCGGAGATGGTCATGGATCGAAGTATCCTGTTGGTTGATGACGTCATAACGACCGGTTCGACGTTGGAAGCTTGTGTGCAGGCGTTGCTCACGGCAAGACCTCGGGACATCAGTGTAGCTTGTATTGCGGAGGCTTGATGATAGAGAAGTGGCCAGCAAAGCTTACCTGAGTTTAACCCGAGCTTAACGCGACAGTGCAGGATGAGTGCAGAACGAGTGGAGGACGAGTGCAGGATGAAGGAAAAAAGAGTGTATTGCGGAGTGCGAGGTTTGACTCCTGGAGATGTTCACCTAAGGTAAACAACATTGTTGACGAGTGGAAAGTTGAATCGGAGAGAGTTCTACAAAAAAAAGAGCTCCGGGTCAGGAGCTCTTTTCTATATGAAGTAAGTATTCTTCTTAGTAGTTCGAACCGGCGCGGATCATAGCGCAACGGAAACCGATAGTAGCTGTTGCTGAATCCTGATCAAGATATCTTCTTGTACCAGGTGACATCCAGTATGCAACATCTTTCCATGATCCACCTTTGTAAACTCGTGCACGGTCAGTGATCAATGAAGTAAATGATTCAGGGTTCTTTTCATGATCGCTGTTGTAGCCAGAGTTTTGTCCAGATGCAGGATCGAGGAAGCCATCGCGACGGATAGGGTTCAAATCGTCGAAATCCTGGTAAGACATAGGGCGATAGATATCTTGTACCCACTCGCTTACGTTACCGGCCATGTTGTACAGACCGTAGTCGTTAGGAGGATACTCATATATATAAGAAGTGATAAGTGCTCCATCGTTCAAGCGACCTGCGATACCGGCATAGTCACCGCGACCACGCTTGAAGTTAGCAAGCATATAACCCATCTGCTTTCCATAAGGGTTACGAACAGCGTGACCATCCCAAGGATAAATACGCTGGTGAGTTTGAAGTTCTTCGAGCCACTGAGTTCCGATGAGGGCTTGCGCTGCGTATTCCCATTCTGCTTCTGTAGGGAGGCGGTACGCAGGTACCACGATACCAGACTCCAACGGAATACGGCCATCGCTTTCAGCATACTCTTCGCCAGCGTCTTCGGCCAGTTTGATGTTTACAGCGCGTGTTCTCCACACCGCAAACTTGCTAGCCTGATTCCAGGTAACACCCACAACCGGGAAATAACGGAAACCAGGATATCTTAAATAGTGCTCTACATAAGGGTCATTGAAGGCAAGCTTACCAACCCAAACAGTTGTGTCAGGGAGAGCAGCCTGGTATACTTCCTGTGAAGAGTCCTTCGCCAGGTAGTGCATGTATTCCAGCCAGTGTACGTTGGCGATTTCAGTTTCGTCCATGTAAAATGAAGCCACAGACACAGTTCTTTCGATGTTGTCGCGATAAGACATAACATCTTCTTCGAACGAGCCCATTACGGCGCGGCCACCTTCAATAAACACCATATTCGGTGCGTCGGGCTGACCTTCGTACGGATTCACCATGAACCCACCCTGGTCTTCGTCATTGTAGGCCAATCCGGTGGCTGTACTAACCTGTCCCGGGTTTGACGCGTTTGGCTTCCTATTTTTTCCACCAAACAAGGAGCAGGACGACAGTATGACGGAACCGCCTATCACATACATTAGAACCCTGAAAGAATACTTCATTTTGGTTTTGAGTTTAAACAATATGCTAATTAAACGCTTAAGGCCATGTTTTCCAACTTGATGCAAGTTTAAAGGAGAATCAGCGGATAAAGTGATCTTACCTTCTTTGAACGACTTTGGGGAGAGAGTTATTGCTATTGATACATTTTTCACTTGCCTTTCTGAACTGGGAAACTGACCCTCCAGTTTTGGGAAGACTTTTTGACCCAAACCCCTTTTTGACCTCAATTTCTCAGTCGCCGGCCGGTGGCACAGAATTTTGGCATACCTGTCAAAAAACACCACCCCCTATGATGACTCTACAAGATTTCCGGATCATGCCCTTCGAGAAAAAATGCGACGTGATCACTTTTAACGGTAACTATCTTGCTCAGCGCAACCTGGCTGATTGTAAGGTTTTCCTGTATTTCACAGATGGTTTCTTCATCGAGGTTTTCTATTCACCTGAATTCAAGAAGGTCCTTATGATTACTGCCTTCGAAAAGACGGTAGGCCTTAATCCCTACCTCGACAAAATCTCACTGGCAGATTTAGTCATGGCCTGACCTGCCATCTGCTGCAAAAACGCAATCGCAGAATCCACGGTTTTGATGTTGTCAATCAACAACATCGCTTTGCCTGCCGAATCCTTGATCTTGCATTGTTTCGGATGTTTCTGAACAAACGACAAGATTTGCCCAAACACCTCTGACTTGAAGTAATTGTCGTTGTTGCTGATAAAGTAGGCGCGCATCTTCTCACTCTTGATGCTAAGCCTTTCAAAGCCGAGTCGCTCACCCAACCAGCGTAACCTTACGGTGTTCACCAATTCTTCCGTTGCCGGAGGAAGCGGACCAAAACGATCTTTCACTTCATTGGCAAAAATCTGAAGCTCATCCTCATCCTTGATGTTGTCTAACCGCGAGTACAATTGCAAGCGCTCGCTGATGTTATTCACATAACGATCGGGAATAAGAATTTCCAAATCAGTTTCTATAACGCAATCCTGCACGATGAGCTTTGCCTTTTCAGCAAGTTCTGAAGAGAACAATTCTTTGAAGTCGGTCTCCTTCAGTTCCTGAATGGCATCGTCAAGAATCTTGTGATAAGTATCGAATCCAAGATCTGTAATGAATCCGCTTTGTTCACCTCCCAGGAGATTACCTGCGCCCCGAATATCGAGGTCGCGCATGGCAACCTTGAAACCGTCTCCGAGCTCTGAAAATTCTTCGAGCGCCGCGAGACGTTTACGTGAATCGGCCGTGAGCACCGATACCGGTGGAGTCAGCAAATAGCAGAAGGCCTTTTTGTTTGAACGACCTACACGTCCCCGCATTTGATGGAGATCCGAAAGGCCAAACATATGCGCCTGGTTGATAATGATCGTGTTGGCATTTGGAATGTCAAGGCCCGATTCGATAATGTTCGTGGAGACAAGCACATCATACTCGGCGTCAATGAACTTTGCCATAGCCTTTTCCAACTTGTCGCCGTCCATCTGACCATGAGCAATACCAATGCGTGAGTCCGGTACCAGCCTATAAATAACATTAGCTATTTCGACGATATCGCTTACTCTGTTGTGAACAAAAAATACTTGTCCTCCACGACGCAATTCCTGGCTGACAGCGTCGCGTATAACCTCCTCGTTGTAAGGATGCAATTCGGTTGTTACCGGCTGCCGGTTAGGCGGAGCAGTGGAAATGATGCTAAGATCGCGGGCACCCATCAATGAGAAGTGCAACGTCCGGGGTATTGGTGTTGCTGTCAGTGTCAGGACATCGACATTAACGCGAAGCTCTTTCAACCTATCCTTTACTTTCACGCCAAACTTCTGCTCCTCGTCAATGATCAGTAAGCCGAGGTCTTTGAACTTTACGTCCTGACTCACGATCCGATGCGTACCAATCAAAATATTGATTTTTCCTTCGCCAACTTCTTTTACAATTTCCTTGATCTCCTTTTCCGTCTTAAATCTCGAAACATGTTCAATCTTCACCGGAAACTGAGAAAGGCGCTCTGCAAATGTTCGATGATGTTGCATTGCAAGAATGGTGGTGGGCACTAAGACGGCAACCTGCTTTCCTTCGCTCGCTGCCTTAAACGCCGCGCGTATAGCCACCTCGGTTTTGCCGAAGCCAACATCACCGCATACAAGCCGATCCATAGGATGCGGCTGCTGCATGTCGCGCTTCACATCTTCAGTTGCCTTTGCCTGATCGGCAGTATCTTCATACATGAACGATGACTCGAGCTCTGCCTGCAGAAATCCGTCGGGTTGATAGGCGTATCCGGGCGATGACTTTCTTTTTGCATAGAGAGAGATGAGCTCTTTCGCTATGTCTTTAACGCGCTTCTTCGCCTTGGATTTCTTGTTCTCCCATTCCTGGGTGCCAAGTTTACTGATGACAGGCAGCGCTCCATCCTTACCCGAATACTTGGAAATCTTGTGTAATGAGTGAATACTCACATACAGCAAATCGTCGTCCCTGAATACCAGGCGAATGGCCTCCTGCTCATGACCGTTTACATCCTTCTTTTCGAGTCCGGCAAACTTTGCGATACCATAATCGATGTGTGTAACAAAGTCGCCGGGTTGAAGCGTCTGCAGTTCCCGAAGAGTGAGTGCCTTAGACTTGGAATATTTCTCCTTGGAGCGATATCGATGATAGCGCTCGAAAATCTGGTGGTCGGTATAGCAAAGAAGTTTTTGTAGTCCATCTACAAAACCCTGGCGCAAGGTAAATTCAAGGGCTTGAAAATGCAGCTGAGCATTGATCTCTTCAAAGATGCCCTTAAGCCTTTCGATCTGCCGCGGTACATCGGCTGTTATGAAGTTGCTGTATCCCTGCAACTCGTGTTCGTAAAGATCCTGAGCGAGGAGTTCAAAGTTTTTATTGAATGGAGCCTGTACCGATGATTTGAATTCAAATTGCTGTTTGGCCGGCTTCGTAAACCGAGTGCCGAACAGCACGCAAGCGAAATTATCGACTTGCTTTTCGAAAGCGGCACGATCATCAAACAAGGCTGCCGGGCTTGACACAACGTGTGCGCCACTGTTCGAAATAATCCTGTTGAAAGTAGCTTCGACTTTCTCAAAACTCTTCTGAATTACCTCGGCCGTCAACTCAAAATCCTTAAACCAGATTCGTGTGTCCTTCGAAATGAAGTCGAAGAATGATTGCCTCTCTTCCTGTACAAGCTTCGTCTGGAGGTTCGGCAAAATGTTCACCTTGTCGAGCGTTTCCACTGACAGCTGCGACCCGGGATTGAATGTCCTGATGCTATCTACATCATCGCCGAAAAGTTCGATGCGATAGGGGAGATCATAGGCGAAGGAAAATATGTCGATGATACCTCCGCGTATGGCAAACTGACCCGCCTCGTATACAAAGTCTGTTTTGTCGAAGTCATACGAGTGAAGAAACTCCTCGAGGAAAGCTACGTCCAGTTTGTCACCCACCCCAATAGGAAAAGTATTGGTGGACAGTGACCGCTTATTGATAACCTTATCAGCAAGTGCTTCGGGATAGGTGACAATGATGTCTGCGCTGTTTTTGCTTGCCAGCCGATTCAGCACCTCGGTCCGCATGAGGATGTTGGCATTATCTATTTCATCGAACTCATACGGTCGCTTATAAGACATCGGGAAAATGAGGACTTCCCTTCCCAGTAACGTTTGCAAGTCGTTTTGAAAATAGCCAGCTTCCTCCTTGTCGTGTAACACGACCACATAATCCTGAGGATGCAGCCGGAAGGCCGCGGCCATCACTACCGCATCGAGACTTCCAGAAAGGCCTTTGAGGTGAATTGTTTCGCGCTTTGACGCTTTGATCCCTGCAGCCACGGTGTGTATGAAACCATCTGCCTTGTAAATGCTGAGAAAATCAATCGCCCTCAATTCGAGTATTCGTTACCTTGATGTGTCGAACACAAAACAAGGGTGCAAAGATAATGCCCCTCTCATACGCAAACCAGCCCAGCAAGGTTATTTCTCCGTAACTTTGAAAACACGAATTAAAACACCGGGCCAGTTCCTCCAGGAAATCATGTCGAACGATTCACTTGCCAAAAGTCAAAGGCATAACAAACGATGAAACTGATGCAAACGATGTGGCTTGTGAGCGTCGTCATGGCATGCCTGATGCTCGGCGGACTGTACAAGCCATGGCTTATGCTCTGGTGGCGCGCCACTCAGACGCGACTGGATGTGATTAAGTTGTACGGAGGAGGTGCAGCCATTAGTTACTTCGTATATTGGATGCTGAAATTTTACTCATGAAGAAGATTGTACTTTCTCTTGTCATCCTGTCATTGATCATAACACAGTCGTGTACGAAAAAGGAGACTGAATCAGCAGCCGCTCAGGACGCATCGTCGTCGGTAAATGAACAGCCGTCGTTCATGCTCACCCTTCTTGACAATACAGAGGTGAACGTGAAAGATCTCACAGGGAAAAATGCACTTATTTTTTTCCAGCCTGACTGTGACCATTGCCAGCGGGAGGCTCAGGAGTTCGAACGCAATCTTGAGGCGTTCGGAGGTACGACGTTGTATTTCATTACGTCAGGTCCGATGGAAGAGATCAAAGCATTTGCAGATACTTATAAACTGAGCGGTCGTCCCAACGTTCACTTTGCCTTCACGCAAGCATTGAATGTTCTTAACAACTACGGCCCGATCTCCGCGCCGTCGGTTTATATCTACTCAGAGGATCACAAATTGGTGAAGGGTTTCAACGGAGAAACGCCCATCGAACGAATCATCGCGGCGACGAAGTAGGTGTCATTTAAGTCTTTCTGCAGCTATGAGCTCAGGTCCTTTCATTGATGTGAAAGCCAACAAGTAACGCTCGCCACCATCACTAAGTTTCAGTTTCTTTTTCAGCGCATCAGGTGATGAAGGATAATTTCTGACGATAATATTGGCTTTACCCTCGGGAAAGTGATCCCGGATTTTCCGGCTATCCGCTTTCAACGTGGAGACTACCCGAAAGATTCTGCCTGGAAAGCTTTGCTCCAATCTTCCGGCGGTATATAGGTGCGTGTTCACATGAAGCTTATTCACGTTGAAATCGCGACAGGGAAGTTTGAACGCTCCGGCCTTTAATACTGCCGCGTTCGGCTCATATACGTAAGTCATCAATTCAGAGAAAGTTGACTCTGCCTGCTGTTCCTCTTCAAGCCGGAACTTCATTGAAGAGAGTTCGTCTTCTGCAAGATCAATAGCAAAGATTAAGGGATCGGCTAAAGATTCACGCTCAGCTGCAAATAACAGTTCACGGACTTCATTATCGACAGCCACTACATAAACTTGTGTTACATGCCTGAGCTCGCCAAGTGCGAGTTGAATATCGAGCATAGGCGACGCCTTAATCATTAGCAGTGACGCATGACGAATAATGTCGTCCTGCAATACAGTGACGTCTGGCTGGCAGTCGTGAAAGCTGAATACTTTCTGAGATCCGCTACGACGAGAGGGATCAATGAATACCGCCGATGCGTTGGATGTTGTTTTTAAAAACTCTTCGGCGGTTTGATTAGCATACGATATATGCGATGCCTTAGCTGAGAATTTGTGCAAGAGTGCATGGTTGTAACGGGCCAGGCTTTGCAAGGCTTCATTTGGCTCGACATGTATAACGCGATCAAAGCACTGTGCAAAAGCAGACGAGTCAATTCCAAAACCACCGGTGAGGTCAACCAATAAGTCAGGGGAAATGTTTCGACTCAAAAGCAATGAGGCGATCATCGTTGCTTTGAAGCGCGCCGTTTTCTCTGATGAAGTTTGTTCAAGATTAATTGCAGGCGGGTATAAAATTTCGTCCAGAGCAAAATACGTTGGCAATTTGGTTTTGGCCTTTCGCCTGCCGATGATCTGATCGGCAATGGACGAGATCGGCACGCCATCGATCGATTTGTACTTTAAAAGCAACGAAGGAACATCAGAATGTTCATTTGCCTTGATGAAGCTTTTAACTTCCGGTGACAACTTTGCAGGATCAATCATGCTCTCTCTGCAGCTAGTGATCCTTTACGCCAATAGAACCAGATATTTCTAACATAGGCGATCATTCCAAGTCCCTGCGACGAGATCAGCACAGGATCACGTCTGTTTAAACCATAGATCAGAACCAACACTGATGCTGACAAACTGATCACCCAAAACCCCAGTGGAAGGATTGAAACCTTGCGCTGTTCTGAATAATACCACTGATAGATGAAGCGCAGATTTAGCATGAGTTGACCAACTGCACCAATTATGAATATCGGCTTCATCGGCTGCACATTCTCATAAAGTTCCCCCATTAAATTGCTCACCGAATAAAGCACCATGGCAAGGAAGACCATTGGCAGGATGAGCAGAAAGTATCGGATCGGTGAGTAGATCGTGGTCCAGCTTTTTTTGAGCTGCAGGTTACGAATGTAGATGTAGTATGAAAGTATCTGCCCAAGTATGATGATTGGATCCTTTCTCAACACACCATAAGTGAGGACAATAAACGAGGCAACCAGACTCACTTGCCAGTACAGTACGGGCGATACTGGTTTGCCTTCGCGCTCGGAGTAGAACCATTGTACGAGTATCCGCACGCCAAACAAACCCTGACCGCCGAAGCCGACTAAATAGATCCAGTTTTGTGTGAGGAAATCCATATGAAAATGCTGCAAAATACGTCTATTTGAGGGAACGTTTATTTTGATGTCATGCAATTTGACCTGATTGTAGTAGGTGGAGGGGCTGCCGGATTCTTTGGTGCTATTCAAACGGCGACCGCTAATCCTGGGCTTCGCATTGCAATATTAGAGAAGACGCAGAAGCTCCTGACGAAAGTGAAGGTATCAGGTGGCGGAAGATGCAATGTTACACACGCAAGCGACAATCCATTCGAGCTTGCCCGTCACTATCCTCGCGGAGAGAAGATGCTGAAACAGTCATTTAAAGAATATCATGCTGTAAACGTCGTTCAATGGTTTGAGTCCAGGGGCGTTAACTTAAAAACCGAAAGCGACGGGCGCATGTTCCCTGTCACGGATGACTCACAGACCATCATCGATTGTTTTTTGAAAGAAGCGGCGCGACTGAATATTGAGATACATCGCGGAGCGGCAATTACAAGTATTGTCAGGGATGATGTGTTTAGTGTCCACTCGGCCGACGGAAGATCGTGGCAGGCGAAGAGACTACTGGTCGCGATCGGCGGTCATAACAATACGGAGCCGTATAACTGGATTCGTGCGCTCGGCCATACCGTTGTAGCACCGATACCATCATTGTTTACATTCAACGACAAGGATCGTTTTTTCAAAGACCTCATGGGTATTGCCGTGCCTTCGGGAGAAGTCAAGATTGCATCGACGAAGTTTTCGGAGCGAGGTCCGGTACTCATTACACATTGGGGACTAAGCGGACCAGCGGTGATCAAACTTTCCGCCTGGGCAGCGGCGTACCTGCACACGCAGCGATACGTCTTTGATGTTCGGGTGAACTGGACAGGCGAGTCGGATGTCAGGTGCCGGGAGATATTATCCGGGGCAAAGACGTCGCGTTCAAAACAGAAGATTCATGGCAATCCAATGTTCAGCATTCCGTTGCGTCTATGGGTACGGTTGTGCGAGCTTGCCGAGATCGGGCCATCGAGAATCTGGGGAGAGGTGTCCAATCGCGAGTTGAATAAACTGGGAGAGTATCTCCTCAATACGGTCATTCATGTCTCTGGCAAGACTACATTTAAGGAAGAGTTTGTTTCGTGTGGAGGCGTCGAGCTAAGTGAGGTGAACAACTCTACTCTCGAAAGCAAGCTTGTGCCGGGATTGTATTTCGCCGGCGAGGTGCTCAACATAGATGGCGAAACGGGTGGCTTCAATTTTCAGGCGGCGTGGACAACAAGTTTTCTTGCTGCTCAGAACATTGCTGCTCAATCACGATGAATTTTAACTGCAATGCGAAACATTGGTTCACAGAGCGGTAAGCTGAAGATAAAAAATAATCCAAAATGGTTTAGCAGCTCAGCGCTGAATGCGGATCAGCAGGATAGAGCATCATCGGATCTTTGATGCAAATGACAATTCAATGTTTCAATGTGGAGTCAATCTTGCGCCGCCTGCGTTAACAGTTAACGTAGCGCGTTGTCCCAAAATCCACGACTGATTAAGATTTTCGTGTCCAAAGGGGAAGTTCCACCCAACGGGGTAGCTGGTGCTTTTTACCTTGTCCTCCAGTATGCTTTCAAATCCCTCCTGGAAATCTGACGTATCTTTGAGATCACTCATGTGCCCGAGTACCAATCCGGCGAGACGCTCGAACTTTCCGGTTCGTTTTAGATGAGTCAGCATTCTGTCGAGACGATAGAGGTCTTCATCAATCTCTTCCAGGAGCATGATGCAGCCATCCGTAATGATCTCCGATGTTGTCCCAATGGAGTCTGCAATGATGGACAGGTTGCCACCGATCAGAGTGCCCGTTGCGGATCCAGGTCTGTTCGCTGCGTGTGAAGCTGCTGTCATCTCGGCCATTCCTTCGAAGAGGGTTCTCTTTACGCTTTCTACGGAAGGCTTCCAGTTCTCTTTTGCAAAGTGTACGGGCATGGTGCCATGGATACAACTTACTCCAAAGTTACAGGCCGCCAACAACACGGCGGTGATGTCACTGAAGCCCACTAACCACTTTGGAAACAATCGAAGATTAGTAAAGTCTACATGGTCGAGGATACGCGTGCTGCCATATCCGCCGCGCACACATAATATTGCACGTACTTCCTCATCGTCGATAGCATCCTGAAGATCGGTAAGTCGCTTCTCGTCTGTGGCTGATAGATAGCTGTGATCGTTCGTGTGAACGTAGCGTCCGATGTTAACTTTCAGTCCCCACGATTCGACAATGGCAACAGCTGCGGTTAACTCAGCCGTGCTTAATTTCTTCGCCGGAGCAACGATAGCAACTTTGTCGCCTTGCTTGAGTAATGGAGGGACGATCATTCGCAGATAATATTAGCGTATAGTGTTAAAAAAGAAAAACCCCTTCCGAGTAGAAGGGGTTTAATATTTTCAGTGCTGAATGTTGCTTACTTCTTAGGCTGAGCCGGAGGAGTTGTAGTTGCGGGCTTTGGCGTTACACCAAGTTTCTTCAACACGAGATCCGACACATCCATTTTCTCATCGCCGTAGAGGATCACATCCAAGCCACCAATTTGCTGATTGAGAACGAATGTGAAGCCTTGCTCTTTAGCTACATCTTCGATGCCTTTGCCGACCTTCTTGTAAACAGGGTCCATCAATTGTGAACGCTTTGTTTCGATCGTAGTCTGTGCGTCGGCCTGAAGCTTCTCAAGGTTTTGTTGCATTTGCTGAAGTTCGCGCTCAGTATTTTGACGGACAGCTTCAAGCATAGTGTTCAAATTGGCCTGATAGTCCTGCACTTTTTTCTGGAACTCCTGATACTTTGTATCTATTTGATTCTTGAGTTGAGCCTGGGTTGATTTTAACTCAGCATCTATGGCCTTTGATTCCGGCATTTGACTAAAGATATAATCAACGTCTGCATAGCCGATTTTTGGGGCTGTAGTTTGTGCGTAAGTTGTCAAAGCCCCAATTCCCAACGCCAGAAGTAGAACGAATTTTCTCATTACAGTTGTTTTAGTTTTTTATCTTATCGTTAGGGTCTCCATAACCCAGTTGATCAAGTACAAAGTCCGTGTAATCATGCCGGGGGTCAGTATAAATCATCACCAGTTCGGCCGATTTGTCAAACATGATGGCAAGGTTATTTTCTTTGCAAACCTTCTCCACCGCATCCCATACTTTATCCTGTATGGGCTTTATTAATTCCTGTTTCTTCAGAAAAAAGAGTCCATTAAATCCGAACACCTTTTTCTGATAGTCTTTCAGCTCAGTTTCCTTTTTCTGGATTGCTTCCGTACGCTCCTTTCTCATCTCGTCTGTGAGCAGGACCTGTTCGGCCTGCAGGGCGCTGTACATTCCGTCAATTTTCTTCTGACCCTCCTTGATTTCCTTCTCCCAGGCCTCGGAAAGCTGATCTATTTCTCCCTGCGCCTTTTTGTATTCCGGCATCTTCTCGAGTATGAAATTCGTGTCGATGTACCCGAACCGCTGTGCGTGGACAAAATTCAGGCCGAAAATGAGAAAAAAAACTGTAATAATATAAGGCCGCATAATTATCTGATTTGCTGACCAATAGTAAAGTGGAATTGCGATCCGCTCACATCCCGGCCGCTGCCGATCGGAACAGGATCAAATCCATAAGCCCAGTTCAAACCAATCAAACCAAAAGCTGGCATAAATATCCTGGCACCAACACCTGCAGACTTGTACATGCTGAAAGGATTAAAGTCAGCATAGTCACCCCAGTTATTTCCTGCCTCCGTAAAGATCAAGCCGTAGATCGTAGCCGCGTTACCGGTTGTAACAGGGTAACGTAATTCAATGCCCATCTTCTCATAAACGATACCGCCAAGCTGCTGCGTGCTATTACCCGTTTGATATGTCGGCGGCGTAATTTGATTGTCCTGATACCCGCGCAGACCAATGATTTCTTTTCCAAGTACGAATGAATTGAAACCACCAGCCAGACCGCTACCACCGAGTACAAAACGCTCGAATGGACCGATTCCCGTTTTCTCTTTGTTGTATGCTCCAATGAAACCAAAGTGAACCTTAGCTTCCAATACAAGTTTCTTTTTGCTATCCAAAGGTAAATAGTATCGGGCATCAAACATCCACTTGTGATACTCCTGCCACTTGTTCTTCTCTGCAGCGGTTGCCGTTGAATAATCCATGCCGTTGAATGCAGAATACGGCGGCGTCAACGCAAGACTTAATGATATCGTTGAGCCTGATGAAGGATACATCTGATTGTCGATACTGTTACGAGCAATGGTTGTGTTGAATGTGATCGCGTTCGAAGAACAGTTCGTACATCCGATTCCGTAATCAATGTTTTGCAGCGTGTACACAGCAAAGCCCAAAGAGTTCGTCAGCGTGAAGTAGTTATCAGGCCACTCCAGCATGCGTCCAAGACCAATAGAGAAGTTATCAGCACGAAGCATCGAGTTCAGATCACGATAGCTTGTTGCGCCCTGACCTGCATAACGCGACATGGAACGAACATAGCTCACACTGAATGAGTGAGGCTTACGTCCGCCCAACCATGGTTCAGTGAATGAGAAGCTGTAGCTCTGGAATGAACGACCATTGGCCTGTACACGTAAAGACAATTTCTGACCATCACCGGTAGGTAATGGCTTCCAGTTCTTTAAGTGAGGAATGTTTTTGATAGAGAAGTTATTGAAGGTTAGACCCAACGTTCCAACGAAACCGTAATAACCTCCCCAACCACCAGACAATTCAACCTGGTCGTTGGATTGTTCTTCCACCTGCCATTCAATATCAACCGTTCCTTTTTGTGGATTAGGAGAAAGTTGCTGACCAATAGTAGCAGGGTTGAAGAATCCCAATTGACCAAGACGTTGCTGGGTCCTGATGATGTCCGAACGACGGAATTTTTGTCCAGGGACCGTACTCAATTCGCGGCGAATAACGTGGTCACTTGTACGCTCATTACCCGAGATTGTAACCTGATTGATTGTCGCCTGCTCACCTTCGAATATTCGCATCTCCACATCAATCGAATCGCCTGCGACAGCAACTTCAACCGGATTGACTCTGAAGAACAAATATCCATCATCCATGTAGAGGCCGCTGATGTCCAAACCTTTTGGATTGAACTGCGTTTTCTTTTCGTAGGCTTCTTTGTTGTATACATCGCCCTTGTTAATTCCTAAAACTGCATCAAGTTGTTTGTCGGTATAAATGTAGTTACCTGTCCAGATGATGTTTCTGAAGTAATACTTCTGACCTTCTGAAATTACAAAGTTGATGTCAATAGACTTTTCGTCGTGGTTGACGATTGTATCAGATACAATCTCGGCGTCACGGTAGCCCTGAGTGTTGTAGAATTCAAGTAGCTTTTTCTTATCCTCTTCGTAATCGGTGCGAATGAATTTCGAACTGGCGAAAACATTGGGTTTGACATTATCGTGCAGGAATTCCAACATCTCCTTCTTTCCGGCAACAACGCTTGTATCAAAGTAGGTAGAAGGCTTAATGTGAAGTATATGACTGATAATTGCGCGATGCAATGACATGCGTGCACGCTCGTGCGTCTTCTTCATCTTGCTTTTCAGCTTCGAATCCGGAACAGCATCGTTACCCACAAACGAGATGTTGTTGATCTTGACTTTCGACTTAGGATTTACAGTAATCTTTAAACGAATTCCATCGCGGTTAAGTGTGTCCTTCTGTTGCAGGATCTTTACCTCGGTGTTGAGAAATCCCTTTTTGACGAAGTACTTCTTAACAGCAGATTCAGTATTCCGGATCATCGCGTCCGTTACAATCTTACCCCGAATGAGTTTAAGGTCATCCTTGAGGCCGCTTTCCTGACCTTTTGAAATTCCCGCAAAATAGAAACCTGTGAGACGTGGCCGCTCCGCCAGGGCTATGCTTAAGAATACGTCGTTACCCTCGATCCGATCGACGTTGATAGAGATATCTCCGACAAGACCATATTTCCAGATTTTGCGGATTGCATCGGAAATGCCATCTCCGGGAATCTTGATCTTATCGCCCACTTTCAATCCAGAGATTGAAATCATGGCGTTCTTATCGAGTACGTTCAAACCGGTGACCTCTATACCGCCGATTGTGTATTCGATTGGATTATTATAGTTCAGGGTGCTTTCGGAAGGAGCGGCCGGTTGGCCACCGCGGTTTCTTCTGAACTGAGCCCATGTCTCACCAACAACGAGAAAAAGAATAGCAATTAATAAGACGCGTTTCATTCAACTCACCGGATTCAATTGTTCACTAGTTTTTCCAAATCGTCGTTCTCGTTGCTGATAGGACAAAATCGCTTCGTACAGGGTTTCTTTTCTGAAATCGGGCCACAGCGTTGGCGTGATGAACAGTTCCGTGTACGCTATCTGCCACAACAGAAAATTGCTGACACGCAATTCGCCACTGGTGCGGATAAGGAGTTCCGGATCTGGGATGCCCGAAGTCTTTAAATAGTTTTCTATGGTCTGCTCATTTATTGCCTCTGGCTGCAGATTTCCTGCTTTTACCTGCTTGGCTATTGCCCGCACAGCTTCGGTGATCTCCCAACGTCCGCTGTAACTGAGAGCCAAAATGAGGGTTAGACCCTTATTGTCTTTTGTCTTGTCGATTGCCCAACTGAGGTTTTCCTGGCAGTTTTTGGGAAGTTGTGAGATGTCGCCAATAGTTTTAAGCTTAACGCCGTTCTCGTTCAACCGCTTGATCTCCTGTTTCAGGGTGTTCACGAGTAACTCCATCAAGCCATCTATTTCCGCCTTGGGCCTGTTCCAGTTTTCAGTGGAAAAAGCATACAGCGTCAGATATTTTATACCAAGCTCACCGCAACCCTCTGTAACTTCGCGAACCGCGTCGACAGCATTGCGGTGGCCAAAGATTCTCAGTGCGCCTTTCTTCTTTGCCCAGCGCCCGTTGCCATCCATTATCACCGCGACATGCTGCGGTAATTTGTTGGGGTCTATATGTTCCTTATTAGAAGCCACAAGGGTGCAAAAGTAGTAAAAGATATTATTTGTTGGTTACCTGTGAGTTGGCTCGTTGATAATAGATTATGGATGCGTTCCCGGTGCCCAGTTTCGCAAGAGTTTCCGTACTCCGGTCCAGGCAACTTTAAAACAGTACACCTTGCCTAAGCTGCAACGCGGTGCCGACAATACACCGCATATTCGAACTATTTATAAGGATTGGTCGGACAGGGGATTGTGTAGAATGTCCGTGTAATGCTAAAACCTAAAAAATAATAGTGGTCATTGTTGCTTTCGTTCCCGTACTGGTAGTTCTTGTTGCGGAAGTCACCGCCGGAAACATTGTCCAGGTAATCAAAGAAGGTCTTCCGCATGCCGAATTCAAGGGACAGGTACCACTTGGGATTGAGCACATATTTTACGCCCCCGCCAAAGGGAATGGCCATCTGGACGGTGCTGTATGCCTGGCTGCGATCTACGTCACCCGAAAACCCAAAAAGTGCAACGCCTCCGAACAGATAGGGGGTGAACCTGACAAAGCGTTTTGAGTCGCGCCAGTTCAGGAAGTGATACTCTGCCACTGTTGATGCCTCGAAAAGAAAGTGCTTGAATGAAGCGTTTCGTTGAGTAGCGAACGCATCGGTTGGAACCTCGCTTGCAGCTATTTGCCCAGCCGTAATTCCGGCTCTGAGGCTAACCACGTTGCTCAGATTGGAACGATAGAAGACAGTGGCTGCAGGTTTCGAGAATTTGAAGTTATAAAAATGAACCAGGTCGCCCGTATAATTGAACGTACCAAGGCCAAAACCAACCTCAGAACTTTGGGCCGCGGCCGTCTCTGTGAACAGGAGTGCAATTGTAAACGCTGTAAAGAGGGTTCGCAGCAATCTTAACATTATCTGAATTTGGCTCGATGCATTGACTTACCAAGGACATAAGAGAGTTTGAAAGTAGTCACCATGTAAATATCCTTATCGTTCTTGCTACCACGGTTGTTGCTCGGGTATTCGGACCCATATCCGGCTACGACAGAATAACTTTTCCCATCACGGCCGACATAGGTACTGGTTGGCGTTGCCACTTCATTCGAACGATAAGACATGGCTTTGGCGAGTTCATTTCCACCAAATACGCCAAGGTCAACATAGTTACGACTTACATCATCAATATAATCGGTGAAGAGGTATCTGAAACCAAATTCAACCGAGAAATCCATCACTTCGTTCAGCTTAAAACGAGCACCAATACCCATTGGTATTGCAACCTGAATGTTTTTGTAAGGCTTTATGCCATGATTCGCATCGGTGTCCAACAACTGAGAGTGCTGACCTTCTGTGCCCAGATCTCTCAAATCAATCCATTGACCAGCTTCCGGAAGCGGATTACCGTTCAGATCTGTAGCGGGCGCCTGTGCCTGTGGATTGTGCATGAACACTGGCAGCACCTGCAAAAACATAGGGCGTCCAATTTACACGACTGATATAGGTCATCGAGTTATCGAACAAGTCCACACTCGCGATGACGGATAATTCCTTGATTCTGTTTCGGAAGGAAAGATTGCGGGTATATCGGAATACGCCATTTTCGGCATCACCTGGATCAGCGGAATCTTTGTCTGAGCCTTTCAAAGCGCCGTACATGAATGATGCTGTAAGCGCATATCGCGGACCAAAACGGTGAGAATAATACAGGCTTACTGCCGGTTTGGTGAATGAGATATCAGTACTAAAAGCTCCTGGCTTAGGCGACAAGTCACCATAGTAGTTGAGCGCGCTGATGCCGATTCCAAGCATATCATAGCGCTTTTCCTTGCCAAACCAGGATTTACGGCCACGGTAAGTAGCCATTTTGTGGTTGTTTTTTTTGATTGTCCTGCGGCTTACCTGAGCCTCCGCATCAAAAACCACCGTAAATAAAAGGACTGCGACGACTATCCGAAAAAATCTCCTCATCCTCAAAAAAAGTCAAGATGTGCAGAGTACAAAGTTAACAAAAAATCAATTGCGGGCATCTAGTCCCCAGTTGAGCTTCTGCCTCAGCGTTTTAAAGTAGTTATTTACTTCAAGTTGCACTAAATGAGCGTTGAAATCGGCCTTGCTGATTTGCAATTCTATTGACGAATCCACGGATGCCATCCTGGAATCGAGTGAAACCAGGTACTTACGACTACGGCCTTCAACCTTTACCGTAATGCGGGCTGTTTCAGGAACAACAATCGGCCGCACGGTAAGGTTATGAGGGCTCACCGGTGTGATGACAAAATTTTGAGACTTAGGGAAAATTAAAGGGCCCCCGCAGCTCAATGAATATCCCGTTGAGCCAGTGGGCGTGGAAATAATCAATCCGTCCGCCCAGTAAGAATTAAGAAATTCACCATCCACATATGTATGAATGGTGATCATCGATGACGAGTCCTTTTTCACAACCGTGAAGTCATTCAACGCGAAGTTGAGCGCACCGAAAATGCTCTTATTCGTCGCCAGCCTCAAAAGTGCTCGCGTATCGAGCGTGTACGCACCATCGAGAACACTTTTTAATGCATGTTCCGTTTCTTCTTTGCTGATGTTTGCGAGGAAACCCAACCTTCCGGTGTTGATACCGAGGACCGGAATTTCCAGCTTACCAATGTGAGTAATAGATTCGAGTAATGTGCCATCGCCTCCAATACTGATGAATAGTTGTACTCGCGATAACTCTTTACTCGTTTGATAGGTTTTGAATCGCCCCTTGATATGTCCTTTCTTGAGATACTGACTAAACTTGGAGGATACCAGGATGTCAGCTTTTGATTGAGAGAAGATCTCGAAAATGCGTGCAATGAACGGCGCCGATACGCGATTAAACTCCTTCCCGTGAACGGCAATTTTCATAGTCGCGGTTTAAGTTTGTCAGGCCTGTAAACAACTCGAAATAAAGATAGGAACGCGTGCGAAATGGACAAAGATCAGCAACTAAATAGATGAAGTAATTCGTGTATTCAATCGGGATCAGTCTACCATTTGGTTGACAGCTGTCCAGAATTACGAGTGCACAATCGATCACTCACGAATCGTGCAATTTGATTCTTAATGTTAATCCGGCGACGAATCTTTAAGGGGTCTGCTGTCTAACTGTTGTCGCTTAGCTTGAATTTCACCTTGAAAAACGACCTCGTGCGGGCAAGGCAATAGCCTTTCAGGTTCCACTACAATGAATACAGGAATGAAAGCGACACTTGATTCTTAGAAACTATATGTCAAGATAACGGAGCAACATATCGATGCGCTCTTTGCCATCGCCCAATGGCTTCGTCTCCTGGTACCGGCCAATGACACGATAATTAAATCTCTCCAGCGTGGCAACGATGCGGTGAAGATCGATCTGATTGATCTTTAACGTGAGTCTTAATTTGGAAGGATCTAACGGATCTTCCTTTACGATGCTGCTCAAAACCTTCGCATGGTTCTCTTCAATGAGTCTGCTGATCTCGGACAACGAATAATCAACGTGGGTCATAGACAAAACGAGTATCCCGCCAGGCAGCTGAACAGCTGCCGTCTGGGCGAAACTTGTCAAAGTGTCCTGCACCGTGATCAGACCACAGTATACTTGTTCCTCGTTTAACACGGCAACCACCTGCAGTTTGTTCTCAGCAGCCACTTTCAGAATATCATAAAAGTGTGTGTCTAGATGAACGTAACAGTTCTGCCCGACAAGATTGAAATCACGAACTGGTCTATCAACTTCGTTCGTCTCGAGGATGATTTCCTCGGATATAAATCCAAGTAGTTTTCCATCATCAACGACGGGCATGAAGTTGCAGCGAAACTCCTCCATCCACACGATTGCCTTATGCGCATCGTCGGACGCTTTCAACGGAGGAATCATGTGATTAATCAGATCTTCTGCAATCATGGTAATTAAAGCCAGTCTAATATACGCAATGAAATGGCCTACTGGATGAGATAACGGTAAGGTTACCCCAAAAATTCGTTAACGATCTCGTTAAATTTTTCAGGATGCTCCATCATTGGTGCATGACAACATTTATCAATGAACCTTAACTCCGAATTGGGAATTAATCGATTGAATTCGTGTGCTACCAGTGGTGGTGTAATAGTATCATTCAAACCCCATACCAAAAGTGTGGGCACCTTAATGTTTGGAATTTCGTCGGCCAGGTTATTGCGTTGCGCGGATTTGGCTATCGCAACAATACGCAGACACTTGGGAATACTGTTTGTGATATCGAATACTTCATCGATCAGGTCTTTGGTCGCAACCTTGGGATCGTAAAAAGTGTAAGAAACGCGTTCCCGGATATAATCGTAATTCCCCCGTTTGGGATAGGAACCGCCCATGGAGTCTTCGAATAGCCCTGAACTGCCAGTAAGGATCAGTTTCTTTACCTTTTCCTGGTTATTCAATGTATAAAGTAAACCGACATGACCACCCAGGCTATTGCCCACCAGGATCATGTTGTCGAGCTTTTTGAACTCCACGAAATCCTTCAAAAACCTGCTTAACCCCTCTAATCCGGCCTCGCGGATCGGCATTTCGTAAATTGGAAGCATGGGGATGACAACCTGATAACGGCCTGAAAAACCACTAACCACGCCTTCCCAATTACTCAGAGCCCCGAAAAGTCCATGTAACAGCAACAGCACGGGCCCCTGCCCCTCCTCTACGTATTTATAACCATTCTCTTCTTTAACTGATAAAGCCATGCTGAGAATTAATGCGGATAAGTAAATAAAAAATTGATCAGAAAAAAAATAAGTGCTGACAGCTTACAGCACGTCCCGGAAGAACGGAATCAGGTCGCCTACCCAATCAGTAACTTTGGGTGCAAAACTGGCAAAAATCGGATAAAAAGTGGAGCCCTCTGCCCACTGTTCAAGGGCCTTTATGTGCAAAGCGTCGGCGATCCAGATCATGATACTTAACATGAAGGCCGAGCGAACCAGCCCCAGGATCGCGCCGGCGATCTCATCAGCACCACCCAGAAGCGTTTGCTTTACAGACTCTTTGATCATTTTGCCCAGCAAACCGACGACGATTACAATCACAATGAACACAACAGCAAAAGCTGCATAAGGCAGTACCTTTTCGTCAATGTTGAATCGACTGTTGAGCATAACCATCGCGATGCCCATCAACTTAAATCCTCCAAGCACACCGAGAAACACCCCCAGCAGAGAAAACAATTCAACGATAAAGCCGGATCTGAATCCCTGAAAGGCTCCTAACAGGACAATTACCAACAGGATAATGTCAATCAGTTTCAAGCGCCCAGCAAACGTTTTACTGTTTCTGAAATTACTTTGCCATCGGCCTGGCCGGCAAGCGATTTTGTTGCCTGACCCATAACCTTGCCGAGGTCGGACAGACCTTTAGCACCAGTCTGTTCAATGATACCCTTTAGTGTAGCCTCGAGGTCCTCCTGCGACAATTGCTTAGGCAGATAACGGTTGATGACATTAAGTTGAAACAACTCCTTATCGGCCAGGTCCTGTCTATTCTGTTGCGTAAAGATATCCGCGGACTCTTTGCGTTGTTTCGCTGCTTTTACGAGCAGCTTATTTTCCTTGTCGGCTGAAATCTCATCGCTTGCCCCTTTATCTGTTTCAGCAAGCAAAATGAGCGACTTGATACTTCTCAATGCCTCTAACTCTTCCTTGTTCTTGGCAAGCATCGCCTTCTTGATGTCGCCGTCGATCTGCACTTTAAGACTCATACTTTACTTCAATAATAATTTACGAAACGAATTCTGATGTTATTGAGTTTATTACGTTGCTTTACAATCTCAATTATGACCAGACTCAGCGTCAATATTAATAAAATTGCCACACTCCGAAACGCAAGGGGAGGAAATAATCCCGATGTGGTAAAGGCGGCTCTGGATTGTGAGCGGTTCGGTGCACAGGGAATTACGGTTCATCCACGACCAGACGAAAGGCATATTCGTTATGCTGATGTAATGGCACTGAAAAAAGTGGTCACTACTGAATTCAATATCGAAGGCTATCCTGATCCACGTTATATGAAACTGGTTAGCGACGTGCGTCCGGAGCAGGCTACATTAGTACCCGACGCACCTGATGCCATCACATCAAATGCAGGTTGGGATACGATCAGGCATGCATCACTATTGAAGGACATTGTCAGCGAGTTAAAGGCGTCCAATGTGCGTGTGTCGATCTTCGTTGATCCTGTTCCTCGAATAGTTGAAGCAGCTGCAGCATGTGGCGCTGACCGGATTGAATTGTATACGGAGCCTTATGCTCATGAATTCAACGTGGACAAGACTATCGCCGTAAAGCCTTATATAGAGAGTGCGCGCATTGCTCATGCTGCCGGCCTCGGCGTCAATGCTGGTCATGACCTGGACCTGAACAATCTAAACTATCTTGTGACACAACTTCCTCATCTTGATGAAGTCTCTATCGGTCATGCGTTAATCAGTGATGCGTTATATCTGGGTTTGGAGAATACGATTCAATTATACCTGCGCGCATGCAAGCGTTGACGCGGCCGTAAGGTTTTTTACAAAACGCCTCACTATCTTAAGACGCGAATGAGGCTATATGTGCCGGCCTCTACTAATAAACAAACACACATGAAGATTCGTGAAATGTTCAGCGAGCCTGATCTGCAAAGGATCAAGGATGCAGTTGCCAAAGCGGAAGGCAACATTTCAGGTGAGATTGTACCGGTAATGGTTGAACGCAGTGGTCGCTACATAAGTGCAAACTACAAGGGTGCTATTCTCGCGGCAAGTTTCGCATTTGTAACAATGATCATATTTGACCGGTATGTTTTTTCAACGTCCAGCAATGCTCTCTTTTACGATCCGGTATTTATCTTTTTGATTGTAGCAGCTGAGGATTTGCCGGAGGTTTGATACCGAGCTTTTCCGCACCATTGAAGCGTTTGCTCGCGGGTCGAACAAACCTGGACTCCACGGCCAGACAACGTGCCGAAAACGCGTTCCTTGAAGAAGAGGTATTCAATACTCGCCAACGAACTGGCATCATGATCTTTATTTCGTTCTTCGAACATGAAGTGATCGTAATGGCCGATAAAGGTATCAATAGTGTTGTTGATAAATCGCGTTGGGATGAAATCGTATCGGATCTCATTGGCAATATCAGACAAGGAGACGTTGTCAATGGTCTCGAAAAGGCCATCGCGCGGTGTGGTGCCATACTTTTTGAAAAGGGTTTCAACAAAAGCGAAGACGATACTAACGAGCTTCGCGATGACCTCAGGCTCCAGTAAGATGAGGCGATTGCATTTCAAAACATCTATACTCCTTTATATCATAATAGCAATGGCGATCAATACCGCAGCCGTTGCGCAACTTGCTATTCCGGAACATGGAGGTTTTTGGGTGCACGACGAGGCCAACGTACTTTCACCAGGTACGCGAGCACAGCTCGAATCTTTACTGAAGGCTGATCGCGACTCTACCAGCAATCAGATCGCTGTCCTGATAATACCAACACTTCAGGGCCAGCCTATCGAAGACTATTCGATACGTGTAGCCACAGCGTGGCGCCTTGGAACGGAGAAGAACGACAACGGCGTTCTGCTGCTTGTCGTGGTTAATGATCGCCAGTTAAGAATTGAAGTTGGTCAGGGATTGGAAGGAGTGTTGACAGACGCGATGTCCAGCAGGATTATCAGAAATGAAATCAAACCCCGCTTTCGAGCGAATGACTATGAAGGAGGAGTTGTAGCTGGAATAGCAGCTATAATAAAGACCATACACGGAGAGTATGTCAACGACGAGCCAGTACAGCAGAAGAGGAAAACGCGTGGCATACCGGTATCGACTATAGTAATAATTATCATCATACTGATTGCCATAAGCCGAAACAATGGAGGACGCGGAAGGCGTGGAGGTGGATATTGGTCCACAGGAGGCTGGATGGGACCCATGGGTGGATTCGGCAGAGGTGGCGGAGGCGGTGATTCATGGGGCTCTGGTGGCGGTGACTTTGGAGGTGGTGGAAGTTTTGGAGGTGGTGGCTCGAGCGATTCCTGGTAAACAAAAATGCTTAAGCGATAGGCCCGTACATCGGCACTGATGACTCGAGGAACAACGAACGCTGAGATTCATCCATGCGCTGCGCGAGCAAACGCTCACGAGATATTGATAAAATACTTACTCAAATGAAATCAGCACAAGTCCACTATATACGGATATTGTACCTGCTGGTGTGGCTGCTCACTGCCGGTGGTACGATCGCAGGATTTGGTCAACGCGCTGTTCCGGAACTGTGGGGGCTTCATGTCCATGATGATGCTCACGTACTATCGTCAGAGGCAATAGACCGGCTGGAGCATCAACTGGACCTTTACGAAGACTCCACTTCGAATCAACTGGCGATCCTTGTCATACCATCATTGGATGGCGATGTGCTGGAGCAGTATTCGTTGCGTGTAGCCGAAGCGTGGAGGTTGGGCCAATCGGATAAAGATAACGGCGCTCTTTTGCTTATTGCCCTGAACGATCGAAAGATGCGAATTGAGGTTGGTCAGGGATTGGAAGGAGTACTAACCGATGCTGTGTGCAGCCGCATTATTTGGAATGAGATTGCTCCCCCGTTCCGACAGGGAAATTATGATCAGGGGATTACTGCCGGAGTAAATTCTATGATTGCTGCAATCGGTGGTGAGTATACGGCAACAGACGCGGACGCTGATGGCAACGCTGACTTTTCTTTGAAAGAGAAGGTTCTCATTGGTCTCTTTCTGTTCGTCGTGCTGGGGATATTCACAGTAATTGGCATCCTGTCTCCCGGATGTGCCGGGTGGTTTTTGTTTGTATTTCTGATCCCGTTCTATGCCCTATTTCCGATGATGATTGTCGGTACTGGTGGAGGGCTGGGAATTCTCATCACCTACCTCGTTGTTTATCCTTTGCTCAAACTTCTCCTTCCTAAGACGGCATGGGGTAGCCGGGTCACTAAAAAACTTTCGAGCTCCGGGAAGTCCCGTGGTGGTCGTTGGTCAGGCGGATCTGGCTGGGGTGGATGGTCAAGCGGATCCGGCGGTGGCCGTAGCAGCGGTGGTGGCGGATTTTCAGGTGGTGGCGGTTCTTTTGGCGGCGGAGGTAGCAGTGGCTCCTGGTGATCCTCGACTCTCCTTGCGGTGGCGGTTATCAAACTTTTGGACCAGCACGGATGTGACTTTGGAATACCGTCCACATCAAAAACCCTAATGGGCAACCAATTCGGTACATGTTTTTGGCAGCCAGCGCATCTGAAAATGGCCGTTCAGAATAGAGGGAAAACAATTATTTGCGATGTCGGCCGACAACCTTATTTTTGACCCTTCTTTTAAATACCCATCTGCTCTGCATGAACAGCCTGTCTGGAACTAGTCGCCACAACATGATCATCAGTCATGGGCATTCCGTCGGCACTTTCATCAGTTCAGATGAGTATCATGCCACGTATACAAAAACAGCAACTCCGATAACAGATTTACACAGATGAAACGCGACAAGGCTATCTTCGAATTGATCGAAAAGGAACGGCAACGTCAGGAGGAAGGAATTGAACTCATTGCTTCCGAGAACTTCACCTCTCCTCAGGTGATGAAAGCGCAAGGCTCAGTGCTTACAAACAAGTATGCAGAAGGCCTGCCAGGCAAACGTTATTATGGCGGTTGCGAGGTCGTTGATGAAGTGGAACAATTGGCGATCGATCGCGCTAAGGAGTTGTTTGGTGCTGAGTGGGCAAACGTGCAACCGCATTCAGGTGCTCAGGCAAATGCTGCCGTCATGCTTGCGTGCCTCAAGCCTGGCGATAAGATCCTCGGATTTGATCTCTCCCATGGCGGACACCTTACGCACGGCTCGCCTGTAAATTTCTCGGGCAAGCTTTACCAGCCAACGTTTTATGGGGTTGAAGAAGCAACTGGTCTGATCGACTTTGACAAAGTTATCGAGACTGCTCAGCGCGAGAAGCCTAAATTGATCATCTGTGGAGCTTCTGCTTACAGTCGCGATTGGGACTATAAGAAACTTCGCGAGGCTGCTGACAGTGTTGGTGCTTTGCTCATGGCTGACATTTCCCACCCTGCCGGATTGATCGCCCGTGGTCTGCTGGCAGATCCGATGGAACACTGTCATATCGTAACCACGACGACTCACAAGACCCTGCGCGGTCCAAGAGGCGGTATGATCCTGGTTGGTAAAAACTTCGATAACCCATGGGGTCTGAAAACACCGAAGGGTGAATTGAGAAAGATCACGTCGGTATTGGACTCAGGTGTGTTCCCTGGTACTCAGGGTGGTCCACTTGAACACGTCATTGCAGCGAAGGCAGTTAGCTTTAAAGAGGCTCTTTCTGACGAGTATATGGACTATATCGTTCAGGTGGCGCGCAACGCCAAGGCTATGGCGCAGGCTTTTGTTGAACTGGGTTATAAGATCATTTCAGGCGGCACTGACAATCACCTGATGTTGATTGACCTTCGCTCCAAGAATCTAACCGGTAAGAAGGCAGAAGAAGCGTTGATTAAGGCAGACATCACCATCAATAAGAACATGGTGCCATTCGATACGCAATCTCCGATGGTTACGTCTGGAATGCGAATCGGAACACCCGCTATCACGACTCGCGGATTGAAGGACAAAGACGTAGTCAAGATCGTGGAACTTATCGATGAAGCGCTCCAACAGCCTGACGACGAAAAGCATTTGAAGAGTGTTCGTAAGAAAGTGAATCGTCTGATGACGAAGTTCCCCCTTTACGAAGCGTAAACCACGGTGAGTGATCGCCGATAAATAATTAAGAGCATGCCTTTGGATCAAGAGTTGAATGAAGAGAAGGAGATGAGTTTCCTCGACCACCTCGAGGAGTTGCGTTGGCATCTGATCCGTTCCCTGATTGCTGTTTGCGTATTCACAATAGGCGCGTTCTTTAGCGCGAAGTGGATATTCGAGAACATCATCTTTGCACCGGCGCGTCCGGAGTTCCCCACTTTTAAAGCATTATGCCGATTGGGTGAACTATTGCACCAGGAAAGTCTTTGCATTACTGACATACCGTTCAAAGTGCAAAGCAGAAACATGACCGGGCAGTTTACGATGCACATTATGGCATCGTTCATCATCGGTCTTGTTGTTGCGTTTCCCTATGTATGCTGGGAGATCTGGCGCTTTGTTAAACCAGGTCTTCAGATTAATGAGCGCAGGTATTCCCGTGGTGCAGTCGCGGCTGTATCAGTACTCTTCTTTCTCGGGATTTCTTTTGGTTTCTATGTGATTGCTCCGTGGATGGTGTACTTCCTGGCGAATTACAGCATCAGCGACATGGTCGTGAATGAGTTTGACATCACGTCGTATGTCTCTACCGTTGTGCTTCTCGTCTTCGGCTCAGGATTGCTCTTTCAATTGCCGGTTGTTATCTACTTCCTCACAAAGATCGGAATCGTATCACCGCAGTTTCTCCGCAAGTATCGCAGGCACTCTATCATCATCATTTTGATAGTCGCGGCCATCGTTACCCCACCCGATCCATTGAGCCAGATGCTCATTACAATACCGCTCTATCTGCTCTTTGAGATTAGTATTTTGATCTCCGCTGGCGTGGCCAAACGGAAGGCGAAAGAAGAAGCCGAGGAACTGTTACGTGAACAACAGTCAAGCGTTCAATCAACTGACGTAAGCCAGGATTAAGCAATACCGTAAGGGCTAAACTGTAAAACTCACAAAATGAAAATAGCTATCGGCAGTGATCATGCGGGCTTTCATTACAAGGAAATGCTCCGAAAGGCTTTGGAAGTTCAGGGTCATGAAGTGAAAGACTTTGGCACCTACTCAGATGAATCATCAGACTACGCCGACTTTGCACATCCGGTATCAACCTCGGTGGAGTCAAAGGACACAAATTTCGGTGTACTGGTTTGTGGGAGCGCAAATGGCGTGGCCATCACAGCAAACAAACACGCCGGAATCAGAGCTGCGATCTGCTGGACTCCTGAGCTCGCGTCGCTGGCGCGGGCCCACAACGACGCTAATATTGTGTGCATTCCAGCGCGCTTTATCAGCGAAGAAGATGCCAGAACTATTGTAGATCTTTTTCTCTCAACTGCCTTTGAAGGCGGCCGACACGCGAGACGCGTTGGCAAGATTGCTTGCTAATGAATCAACCGATTGGACGGATTCATGAAGTCCAATAGATCAAAAGGAATTCAATAACGCCAATGGCGATAAGTGCCAGAGCTGTACTGAAAAACAATATCGCCGCGTTCTTCAACCTGGTCTTGTCTTTTCTTATGAGACCAATGGCCAACCACAACAAAGTTGTAGCGAGACCGGCAAACGCTAAGGCAAACTTGATGAAGGTCCAGATTCCGATCACGACTCTGAGAGCAAATTATTGCCTGGTAAGCAAATAGTAATCACCCTGGCGTTTGTACTGCTTACGCAACTCTGGCAATCGCTCGAGATACGGCTGCAGCATATTGTGTTTGTCGCGGATGATTTCCGGTGGATCGTTCTTAAATCCATTCGATACCATGATCACGTTCTCATAATATTCAGGCTGTGTGAATATAGAACGACTCAGGTTCCAGTCCAGAAATGGAGAAGCCAGCCTGTTCTTTGAGTAGATCTCCCAACCTTCATCGAGGACGAGCAACCGTTTACCCGTATAAGGTGCGTCGTCTTTCCTTACAATCAGATCGCGATAACTGACACTGCCAAAAGCGCCATAACGCGCAAGATTGCTGATCAACACCGTGCCACCGATGAATACCCAGATAGCGATCTCTGCAAACTTTCTCTTCGGCATGATGAGTAAAAAGTGAGTGACGAAGAAGCAGAGTCCAGGTATTACGCTGACAAAATTCTGCGGTCTGAAGTCACGCGAGATGTAGACCTGAATCAGGGAGAACAAAGTCCAAAAGAACATCGCCTGAACCAATTGTGTCTGGTACTTGGACAGGCGCGCCTCCCGGTTCATCAGCACGACAGAAACTATTAGGTATATCAACGGTAATGTGAGCAGTGTCCATAGTCCACCTGCTGAAATAAAACGGGCTGAATGAATTGTAAAATTTGCTACGTAATAGAACTGCCATACGGCCGACAGCCCATCTTTAAGGTAGTAGATCGCCAGCAGCAGTAAGTGTGGAAGCGCAAATCCCACAATCAGCAGAAGGTACTTGCGCACGTTGCTTCGCGTAAAAACAGCTAACGTAATGAACGAACCGATCAGCAATACACTGTATGAAAACGAGAACAGCGAGGCAATACTGATGTATAATCCGAGGCTGAATATCGACTCCGATCGCTGCTCACGGAATTCTATTTCTTTGAACAAGCTGCTGAGGGCAGGAAGCAATGCACCGGCACCTAAAAGCTCAGGTGTTAATGATAGTGTATCGTACGAGAAACAAAATGCAACTACATAAATAAGAGAAGGAATGTACGTCTGTTCTGCAAAGGCCTTTTGATTTGAAAATACGATTCCTATGTAGGCAGCCTGAAAAAAAATCAGCACAAAGCTGATGATGTGTCTGGCCAGAATTGATCGGCCAAAGAGGACATCGAGCAGGCCGTCAAACCATCCGGCTAGTGGTCCTGTAGAGTCTACAATTGCCGTATATAGCGATGCCCCCTCGTGTACCTTTTCACCGATGACAAATCCCCTGAGCTCCGGATACGTGAGATCAGGTGTGTCAATGAAGAATGGCAACGAAATAATGAGGAAGATCGCCAGCAACCCCAGCAATCTGTATGGATCATTGATTCTAAAATACTGTAGCAAGCAAAAGGAGCTTAAAAATCACAAAATAGAGGAGGATTTTATAATTGCCAATGGTTGATTGCTAATTGTTGATACATGCGTCATATTTGTCGCATGAGTGGATCGACGAGACAGCAGAAGTACGGGAGGCTCATTCAAAAGGAACTGAGCGATATTTTCCAGCGTGACAAACGAGGCATATTGGAGAACGCGTTCATCACCATTGCAGACGTAAAGGTGAACGCAGATCTCAGCGTTGCCAAGGTTTATATCAGCATGATGCTCACCAAAGAGAAGGAAAAGGTGCTGGACAACATTAATCGTCACAAAAGTGAACTGCGGCGTGCTCTTGGGGATAAGATTGGCAAACAGGTTAGGATTGTGCCGGAACTGATATTCTATCGCGACGAAGTGGAGGAGAATGCTTCTCGCATGGACGACCTGATCAAGAATCTTAATATTCCACCTGAGAAGTGATTGTTGACCATAAGCCATCAAAGTTGTAACCACCGTCATACGTGAACCTCTCATTATTCATTGCCAGACGGTATCTCTTTTCCCGGCGAAAGAAGAATTTCATCAACATCATTTCAATCATCTCCGTCGTAGCAGTGGCATTGATCTCTGCCGCTATCATCATTGTGTTGTCAATATTTAACGGCCTGGGAGACCTTCTCCATGCCGTGAACAATTCATTTGATCCGGAAATCAAGATCGAAGCAACAAAAGGAAAGTCATTCGTCGTTAACAGTGAACTGCTAACCAGGATCAAGTCTGTTGAGGGCGTTGAGGTCATTACGGAGGTGATAGAAGACTTTGCCTATGCGCGTTATAACAATGCGGACCAGGTCGTAACCGTTAAGGGTGTTAGCGACAATTTTATCGACCAGAACCGTATTCCAAAAAGCAGCATTGTCGAGGGCGAGTTGGCATTGAAGCGGGGAAAGACACCCAGGGCTTTGGTCGGCTACGGTGTGAAAAGCACCTTATCCATCGCGTTGGACCAGGACTTTTATCCTCTTCAGTTGTTTTACGTACGCGCCAGTAAGTCAGGCACTATTGATCAGTCGAAGATGTACACCCGAAAGAACATATATCCGGGTGGTGTATTTATGATCGTTCAAAACTTTGATGAGAATTACATCATTGTCCCCTTGTCATTTGCTCAGGAGCTTTTCAACTACTCAGATCGTCGAACCTCGCTTGAGCTTAAGCTGCGGCCTTCTACCAGTGTCACGGCTGTGGAAACCGCCCTCCAAAAAAGCCTGGGCGAGTCATTCAAAGTTTTGAATTCGGAAGAGCAACACGAAGACGTTTATCGGGTGATCAAGCTGGAAAAACTCTTTGCATCCATAGCGGCCATCTTGTTGCTGCTCATTGGGTCGATCAACATTTACTTCAGCCTGATGATGCTGGCCCTCGATAAGAAACGTGACATCACTTTGCTTTCCGCTCTCGGAGCGGATGGCGGCCTGCTCCGGAAGATCTTCCTGACCGAGGGTATGCTGATAGCGGCTATTGGCACGTTGAGCGGGCTGGGAGCAGGCGCGCTGATCGTTATGCTCCAACAACAATTCGGACTGGTTAGCATGGGGATGGAGAGTGCTATCGTTGATGGCTACCCGGTCAAAATGAAGTTTACAGACTTCGCTTATGTGTTCATCGTGATGACTGTTGTGACGATTTTGGTCTCGTCGAGACCTGCCACGATTGCGGCTCGCTTTGCCTCCGTCCAGAACCTTTAATGTAAGGTTCGTGTACCATTTTTTTTGAAAAAGCGACCAAATCAGCTTATTTATGCGTAATTTTCAGATTCCGTTTTCATCAAACGACAGGTATCTGGATGAAAGTCTCAGCTTCACAACCATTTCAGATCATCTATTCGCTCTACCAGCACGAATACCTGGGGTTTGTATTTGAGTCGTACATAGTCCACCTGGACGACAAGGGTAAGCTGACCTATCAACATCAAAATATTTCTTCAAAAAATGCCCGCGAGTTTTCGAAAGGTCTTGATGACCGTGACTTCGAATTAATTGAGTTAATGGACTCAATGTCGCAGGAAGCCATTGTTAAGAAGTTCTCCGTGAAGTTCATGAAGCCTGAGGAATTCTTCACGAAGATCTATGACAAGGTAAAAGGAAGTGAAGTTGTTCAGGAACAGATCGAGGACTACATGGAAAAACGACGCTCCAAGATCCTTGATAAGATGAAAGGAAAGGTGCTGTTCGAGATGGGCAACGACGGCGAACCAACATGGCGAAAGATCGAAGTGCTTGATAAGCGCGCGTCGATTCAATTCCACTTCATGCGAACGCATGATCACACGAACTATTATCCAACAATCGCTCACCAGGGCAAGAAGATTGAACTGCCAAATGCATCTGCCTATCTGATTTGCAAGAATCCGGCATGGATGGTTCTTAATGGCAAACTTTATGGCTTTGAAAAGCACGTAGATGGGAAGAAGCTCATCCCATTCTTCACCAAGAAGTTCGTGGTGATTCCAAGAAACGTAGAGGAGACATATTACAATAAATTCGTTGCACCGCTCATCGCTACTTTCGACGATGTAGAGGCGAGTGGTTTCGAAATAAACAAGAGCGCGTACGATCCACATCCCGTGCTGACGCTATCGGAGCTGCACACGGCTCAGTCATCCACAACGGCATCGCTATTCGACGATCACGGGCCACAGGATGATGGAGCAGACGAAGCAGGAAAGATTGTATTCGACCTTTCATTCCGTTATGGCAAACATCGCTTCCGCGGAGACAACATCGGGCCAGTAAGCGTCACACTCGACAAACAGGGTGATGGCTATATATTCCATCGTGTTACACGACGAAACGATGAAGAGAAGAACTTTCTTCATACGCTTCAGAAGTTGGGCTTGCCCATGAAGGGCTTCCGTGTAGCCATACCGAAGTCAGAGGCTTTTTCCTGGCTCAATGAGAATCGCGTGAACTTGTTGAACCTTGGCTTTGAGGTCAGTCAACCCGAAAGTCGCGACAAGAAATACTTCGTTGGCAAAGCAGTGATCGAAGTAGAAGTCAAGGAAAACATTGACTGGTTCGACATTCATGCGCGCATCAAGTTCGGAGAGTTTGAAGTTCCATTTAAAGAACTTCGAAAGCTGATCCTCCGACACAAAGTTGAATTCAAGTTGCCGAATGGCGAGATCGCTATCATACCAGAGGCATGGCTTACGAAATACTCCGACTTGTTCGCACTAAGCGAAACCGATGGTGACAATGAAAAGCCAGTATTGCGAAAGCATCATCTCAACCTTGTAAAGGAACTAGAAGAGGGTAACCTTGCCAAGGTTCACCTAAGCGAAAAACTTCGTTCACTGAATTCATTCAGTGGTATCAAGAACTATTCGTTGCCTGATGGATTTAAGGGAGAACTTCGCCCGTATCAGAAGGCTGGATATAACTGGCTTCGTTTCTTAAACGAGTATCGATTAGGAGGATGCCTTGCCGACGACATGGGTCTCGGTAAAACCGTGCAGACCCTCACCATGCTGCAGGCAGAAAAAGAATCGGGATCTGGTACTTCACTGCTTGTGATGCCCACATCACTCATTTACAACTGGGAGATGGAAGCCAGTAAGTTCGTGCCTGACCTGAAAATCCTGAACTACACCGGAACACTCCGTAACAAGGATGTGAAGCGATTCGAGAAATACGATCTGATCCTCACATCGTATGGCATAACCCGCCTTGATATCGAATTGTTGAACCAATTCTTTTTCAACTATATCATACTCGACGAGTCACAGGTAATTAAAAATCCAACGTCGAACATAGCAAAGGCTGTACGCGAGTTGAAGTCCCGACACAAGCTTGTGCTAACGGGTACACCAATTGAAAACACGACTATGGACCTCTGGTCACAGATGTCGTTTATAAACCCCGGCATTCTGGGCACTCAAACTTATTTTAGAAACGAGTTCCAGAATCCTATTGAAAAGAAGAACGACGAAGCGCGGTCACGCAAGCTTCATGCAGTTATAAAGCCTTTCATACTGAGAAGACATAAATCTCAGGTTGCAACAGAACTTCCTGAGAAAGTTGAGAACATCCAGTACAGCTCGATGACACCTGAGCAGGAGCGTCGTTATGAGGAGGTGAAAACGCACTACAGGGAAAAGATATTCAAGCTTATTGAACAGGAGGGATTGGGTAACAGTCGTTTCATGATTCTTGAGGGCTTGACAAAGCTCAGGCAGCTGGCCAATCACCCGCGGATGGTCGAGCAGGGTTACACAGGTGACTCCGGTAAGATGGAAGACATCACCCACATGCTTGAGAATGCCATTGCCGAAGGACACAAAGTATTGGTGTTTAGTCAATATGTGAAGCACCTGGAGTTAGTACGCCAATATCTTAAAACAAATAAGATTGATTACGCCTACCTCGACGGTTCAAGCACCGATCGCAAGGAACAGGTTGATCGCTTCAATAAAGACAACACACTCAAAGTATTTCTGATCTCCATCAAGGCAGGTGGTCTTGGATTGAACCTGACGGAAGCCGACTACGTATTCATCCTTGATCCATGGTGGAATCCGGCTGTCGAAGCTCAAGCTGTTGATCGCGCACATCGTATCGGTCAGAAGAAAAAAGTGTTTACCTATAAGTTCATCACGCGCAACAGTGTTGAAGAAAAGATTCTGACGCTTCAACAACGTAAACTAAAACTCACTACGGAGCTCATCACTACGGAGGAAAGCTTTATGAAGCAGCTTACCCGGGATGATATCGAGCAGATGTTGCTATAGCCTTTCCGTTAATTCTTTAGAAGCGGAGCAATGGGAACGGTGTAGATGTTTTCACTTCCGTTAGTAGCCTGTTTATACCACTTCATCAGTGACTCATAATTCGTTTGGTCTTTTCTTACCGGAGTTATGTTATGTCGCCCACTGGTGAAGTAGAGCGTATGATTAAAGACAAACGGACAATAATCAATCGTATTTGAGTTTATCGATTTAAGGTTTCTTGCCGCCGTCCATTTCTTGTTTTGCTTAACACTGATATAAAGGTCGCCACCGCCGGAATCGTCGTTTCTTCCGTAAGATGTAAAGATGATATATGATTCATCAGGTGCAACGAAAGCATTGAATTCCCACAGCTTAGAGTTTACCGCCGTATCGAGTGGGGCGGGATTCTTGTACACTCCATTTTCGAAGGCACTTACAAAAATGTCTTCGTTACCTATACCCCCTTCCTTCTCGGCAGTAAAGTATAGGTTTCCGTTTTGTGCGATCGATGGATAAAACTCATTTGCCGAAGTGTTCACCGGACTTCCCAGATTCTTCGGATCGGACCATCCCGCGGATGTACGTTCCATCATCCAGATGTCGTAGTCTTTCGTTTTATCGCCGGTGACCGGACGGTTGGAACAGAAGAAGAGTCGTTTACCATCAGGACTGAATGCAGGTTCGAGGTCATTAAATATGCCTGAAAAAGGTGCTACTTCAGGGTCAGACCATCCGTTCGCCGTCTTCCGTCGATGGAGTACAGTAGACAGAATGTTTTTACTGGTTTGAACAGTGTAATACATGTCATTGCCGTCGGGCGAAAGAGCCATGTCACGTTCATTGAGTTCGGTGCTGATTATTCCTTCCAGAAACATTGCCGGCACTTGCGCCTGTGCAACGGAACAACCAGCAACCACTATAAAGACCAGACAATACTTCATCATGAGAAGGAAGTTTAAGGTTGTGAATCTACATTCATACAAGTTTCAAAAAAGACCCATGACAGGGTATTTAAGAACTAACGCGACGGCTGGTGGACGTTTTCTTCTCGCTAAAGCCTGAGTCGTTCCCTGTCATTTGTTACAAACAAACAGCAATTGATAGTGCTTATCAATTTACCATTAATCACGGATGATCGAGTCCTGATGTTCAAGATGTCTTGTCTTCCATCGGTCGTGAGACCAAAGCCATTCTGACGGACGCTCGCGAATGAGCGCCTCCAATGCTTCTACGTAGTGTGTTATGATCTGCTTATCGTTCGATGGATAAGGCGGCACACCCAATTCTATAATGGATACTTCGTAATAGCCGCGACGTACCTTTCGCATGCTGTAGTAAAACACCGGATATTGAGTCAAGACAGCCAGTTGCACGGATCCGTAAAAGAAGACAGTCTCCTGGTTCATGAACACTACAGGTAACTTCTTATCATGGCTGTATCCCGGGTATTGATCACCGACGATCGCTACGTTTCTGACGATGCTTTTTCGCTTCACGATTTCTCTTGCTACTGAATCACGGCGGATAGGATGAGCACCAAAACGCGTTCGGGACAGAAGGGAGAGTTCATTAAAGAATTTGCTATGTACCGGCTGATAGACGAAATCCATAGCGCCCTTAAGTTTGAACGAGCCAGCAGTAAGCATCCATTCCCAGTTAAAGGTGTGTGCGGCGAGGTTTAACGTTGACTGACCTTGCTCCAGATAACGATTGGCGAGTTCAGGATTTTTAAAGATTACCCGGCGATCCAGTTCTTCACGGCTTATCGTGACCAGCTTGAGCATTTCGACCCCGTAGTCACACAGATTTTTATAGAACTGGCGTTCAATGCCCTGAAGCTCTTTATCTGACTTTTCAGGAAATGCATTTTTCAGATTCTTCCACACCAATCGTCGGCGGTAACGGACTACGTAAAAGCTCAGCCCGAACAGGAGGTCAGAAACAATGTACAGTATCCAAAGCGGCAATTTTGACAGCAGTCGGACGAGGATCATATCAAAGCCTAAATGCAGCCAAGTTAAGCAAGTATTGTTATTTTTGAGGCCGCAGTGTACAACAGGCCGGCCGTGGATAAAAATTCCATAAGGACCAGGTTATTCAGGAACTTTGCATCGGCAAGAGACATTAGTCTGATTATTGCTACGTAGTGACTGGATGATACTTCTTGTTTAACCAGAGATCAATGAAGGGTAAAGTAGTTATTATCACCGGAGGCTCTTCAGGAATTGGAAAGGCGCTGGCTGCGGAATTCGGCTTACGCGGCTCCCGCGTGATCATCACGGGCAGGAATGGTTATAATCTTGAAAAGGCAGCTAATGAATTGTCGGCCAAGGGAGTTGAAGTAATTCCTTTTCGCGGCGATGTCGGTATAGAAGACGATAACCGGCGAATGGCAGAATTGGCAATCGAAAAATTCGGAACCATTGATGTCTTGGTAAACAACGCAGGCATCAGCATGCGGGCTTTGTTTGAAGAGGCCGATATTGACGTTGTCCGACGAGTCATGGACACAAACTTCTGGGGTATGGTCTATGCCACGAAGTATTGCATGCCAGAAATAATACGCAACAAAGGGTCTATAATCGGGATTTCATCCATAGCTGGATTTCGTGGATTACCAGGTAGAACAGGTTATTCCGCATCCAAGTTTGCTCTCAATGGATTCCTGGAGGCACTTCGACTGGAGCTTGCTCCCAAAGGTACACACGTGCTTACTGCGTGTCCTGGATTTACATCAACAAACATTCGTATAACGGCCCTGACCAAGACCGGGGCGTCGCAGGGAGAATCACCCCGCGAGGAAAACAATATGATGAGCGCTGAAGCATGCGCCCACTATATCTATGCGGCCACTGTTAAGCGCAAGAGGACCCTGGTTCTAACCACTCAAGGCAAGCTCACCGTTTTCATGAACAAATGGTTACCCGGCCTTGTTGACCGGGCCGTGTTCAACATCATGTCCAAGGAAGCAAACTCTCCTTTTTAGTTTTCCACTTCAGATAGTCTTTTTTGTGCCAGCGAAGTGAGTCTTCACCTGAACAAATCGTTTTTCCAGAATGACGTGCTCGACGATGTCTTCTTGAATAAGTATGCCACGAGACTATTCCGGCTACGTATTATTGCGATTACTTATAGTGTCGAAGACCTACGTCTTGTTCAGAAAAACCAGCTTCAGATTATCAGCACGGTTAACACTTCTGAAGAAGTCTACCAGTTCTGAATAACTTTCAGAAGGAAACACCCCGTCGTGAAGGATGAATTTTCGAATGTAGATCACCTTACCAGCACTCAGTTGCACAGAAGCTTCGTACTCTCCGAAGCGAGACTTATGTTTGATTGGGTCCGGAACAAACTCCGGATAAAGGCTTTCGGAAATAGAAAATTCAACGGTATCGATATCAGTCGACGCAGTTTTCAGTATAACGGGATTCTTACGATCAGTTGCCTTTTCAGGAACAGATGTAAATCGGTTCATGAGATTGGCAGGTACAAATAAGCGCTTTCCAGTGACGCTTGCATATCGATTCAGAGTAAGATCGAGATCGACTTTTGCATTTGGAATTCTTTCCTTGTGATCAGTCATGGAAAAGCGTTGTACTTCAAACGAAGGTATTTGTGTGTATTTCTGAATCCACTTCTTCTGGTCGTCAAGTTCCATCTCCATTACGTTGTCAAGACCGCCGTTCTCATATTGCATACCGCTGTATACTGTGGAGACCTTTGCCGTGGCATTCCCGTTATCCTGAATCAGCACCTTCGCGTGTCTTACCTGTTTGTTAACACGCGCGTCGTAACGGGGGGTGTAGGCGACTTTGGCGCCATTATCAGTTACCACTACTGCCTTTCGATTTCCGGTAAAGCTTCCTGAATAACCAAATGGATTTACCTGACTCGTACATTCAAGCCAAAGGGTATCCTTGCCGTTCGGTACAGCGACAATTGCATGATTGAACTGAGAGCTTGTAAAATCTGGCTTAAGCGGTGATGCGCTTCTTCCGGCCGCTATCAACGTATAATTGGATTTAACACCAACAGCGTCGAGCAGGGATATCATGTAATTGGACAAAGCCTTACAATCCCCGTATCCTACCTTGTCAACTGTCGCGGCGTCGAAAGGTTGAAAGCCGCCGATTCCAAGCTGAACACTTACGTAACGTGTCCTGTTCTGCATATATGAATAGAGGATGCGAGCCTTTTCCTCCGTAGTCGTGGCTTTCGCGGTGAGTTGCCTGACTTTTACTTTCGTCTCTTCAGGCAGGTTTTGTCGACCGGCCAGCAGTGTGTTTGTCCATTTTCCAAATCCATCCCACGTATCCATCGAACCAACATATCCTTCATATTCAAATTGTGACGGAGCAGCAATTATATAGGGAGTTAGTTCTTTATACACAGGACCGAATGACTCCCTGGCAGGGGGAATGAGGTCATTTAGCTTCCAGGAAATTTGCGAGAGTCCGTCAGACGTTGTTGACTCGACAGGCTTCTGGTTGATGAGGTGCGTATAGTACCTGGGTTTGACACCATTGGCATAAGCTATGGAATACACAGCCGACTGAACAGAGGTGTTTTCGTCAGCGATGAAATTCATTCCAGGGACAAAAAAGAGAAACTTATACACGATCTCATACTCGTATTCAACGGTGTATGGAAATACGCCCTGTGTCAGATCAATATATTTTGCCCGATCATCGCTATAAAGACCTTCGAAACTACTGGCGTCGTTGAAGTCACTGAACTTAACTCGCCTGATCAATTTACCGGTGGCATCATAAACAGCTGCACGTAGTGTTGAAATTTTTGTGAGCTTGTCATAGCCCACCGCAATGGAAGCATGATCATTTCCCGCAGCACTTAGAATTGTGACGGCCGCATGCGCGTAGAGGACGAGGCTTCGTTGATTGGGAATTGACACCGATACTTCATCCTCCCGCACTACCGCTGACATATTTTTTTTCAGCGCATCCGGAATTTCAGACGCAGGATACTTGATATCCGCAGCATTGAGGGCGGCGGAAATAAAAATCAACGCGCCACAAATGAACAATCTCATCAGATGTTACTTTTTCTTTAAAACTATTTGCTCAGCCTGCTTGGCTACAATCACGTTGTAGAATTCTCTCAGATCTGCATACTCCTCTTGTGTGAAGAGGCTGTTATTGATCATGAGCTGACTTAATAAGTTCAACGTGTTTCCAGCCCGGGTGATGTTGTAGACGTACTTCCCTGAATTTTCACCAAGCTTTAAGATGAGCGGTTTCGGCAATTCATCTACATCGTAACCGTCGGGTATTGTGAATTTACACATGTAGAGTTTTTCCAATGGACTACCAAAGTCAACTGGATATTGACGCGTTTCACTCTTGAAAGGATTCTCCTTCTCTTGCAAAGCGAGGAACGGATTCAGATAGATGATGTTTGTGCTGTTTGTGAGATGATCAGTGATTTTGACTTCGTGAAGTTCTTTGAAGTTCTCCGATACGTCCTTCGCATTTACAAACTCGCTCTTTTCCAGACTCCAGGACCTGTTTGCAGTGAGTTGTTTCACATATTCCTGTTCACCTTTCGAATTATAGCTTTTCCTCGATGCCGACGCGAAGTACCCTGACCGGTCGAGCTTCAGCTTGCCCATCAAATCGCCCTCTCCGTTGATTGACAACTCTGCATTATAAACGTTACGTGATCGTGTTGTCGGGGTAAGTGAAACCCAACTATGAGCCGTTTTAGAAATTACGAGACCCTTGCCGTTTAAACAACGCTCGGGCAATACGCCTGTTGCTAGGTATGGGTCAGTAGCGTCGAGTAGCAGACGTTTATCACCGAGACGCACCAGGCAGACAACGTAGTTAAACTGAGTCGATACCGGCGTCTGTTCTCTTACAAAACCGTGATCGCGTGTACTGATCAGTACGCCCGACACATCAAAGCCTGCCTTTTCCAGCATGGAGGCCAGAAGCAGGTTTATCTCAGCTGAAGATCCTTTCTTTTCTTCAAGAACCGACTTAAGAGACTTGTCGGTAACTTTTACGGAATGGCCGTCCCATTCAACGTTCTTTCTGACGAAACCATTAATGGCAGCAATCTTCGCTTCCGGAGTAGCTGCTCCAGCTGTAATCTCCTCAACTATCTTTTTCAGGAAGCCGTTCGCTGTGATTTCGTGACTGAAATGATCGCTTTCATAATACCTCTTATTGATATCCTCCCACGTTCCCATATAAGTCTTTATCGACTGGTTTGGAAACTTCAAATAGGCCAACTCGAAGTTCATACGTGAAACGTAATCCTTTTCGGTAGTCATGAACGGCTCGGGCTTGAATGCGGGAACATTCTTGGCAACCCATCGATTTTTATTTTCGGTGTAAGTGACCTGGTCGAATCCACTTTGCCCCGGCGAGCGTCCGTTCGAACTTCGTTCCGCGTAGGTCAGTGTAATCGTAGCAGTTTGAGCGGAGGTTTCAGCTATGTCCATCGGGATATAGCCCTGGAGATACTTTTCGTAATTGTAATATTCCGGGATGGTGGTGCGATACTCACTCCACCGTGTCGGGATCGTGCGCTGGAAATCCCAGTCCTGAAGGTAGAAGGCGAAGTCGGATTGAACCCTGTACATCACGTCAATAACTGAACCTTGACGCACATTGGGCAACGTAAATTTCGTGTTGTTTATATACTCGTTGACCTTCTCTTTGAAGGTACCATCGCCTTTCATCTTCGTTTCAACGATCTTTCCATTCTCAAGATTATAGGTAGCTGCTTTCAGCAGTGTGATTTCCTCGTCATCTCCGCCGTCGTGATACAGGGGAATGGAAATCGTTGCCCAATCAAGTCCGTCCTTTTTAAGGATCTTGATACGGAGGTTTCGTTCGAACGTCAAAACAAAACCAGTACTCTGATTGTATTTTAACTGGGATTGGCCGTAGTCCATAAGAACAACAGCGGATGCGGTCGAGTCCGACGGATACAAAGACATTTTCATGTCTTCCATCGGGATATCACCAAACTTAACGGGATCCTTTTGAGCAAAGGAATGACAGCTTATGACAATGCATAAGATTGTAAGGAAAATCTTCATTTAACGACTTGGATTTGGGGGAACGTGTACTGATAATTGTTTACAACTTTGTGACTGAATACGGTTCGCTTTAGAAGCGTAACCTTTACTAACTGATTTTCAACGGTATTGGCTAAGGGTAAAAGTACATTTTTTTGTCAATCATGTGGATACGAATCCGCCAAGTGGCTGGGAAAGTGTCCGTCATGCGGATCCTGGAATACATTTGCGGAGGAAGTCGTTGCGAAGATCGACGGAGATAAGACGGATTGGCGACAGGACGGAGGCAAATCACGGAAATCCAGACCCAAGACTCTCCAGGAGGTCGAGGTAACGGATGACATCCGAATCGCGACTGGCGACGACGAACTGAATCGCGTTTTGGGTGGAGGAATTGTCCCTGGCTCATTGGTATTGATTGGCGGTGAACCGGGCATCGGTAAATCAACGCTCATGCTACAGGTTGGACTTCATCTGAAGTCGCAACGGGTCCTTTATGTGTCTGGTGAAGAAAGTGAGCAGCAAATAAAAATGCGCGCTCAGCGAATTGGACGCGACGGCTCGCAATTTTATATACTAACCGAGACGAACACAAAGAGCATCTTTGCTGCAGTTGAAACGCTGGATCCGGACGTCGTTATCATTGATTCGATTCAGACACTTTATTCGGCTCAGCTCGACTCTGCGGCAGGCAGCATCGGTCAGGTTCGTCAATGTGCCGCCGAGCTGATGAAGTTCGGTAAGGAAACGAATACTCCTGTTTTTCTAATTGGGCATATCACAAAAGACGGAATGCTGGCCGGTCCAAAAGTGCTTGAACACATGGTCGATACGGTCCTTCAGTTTGAGGGCGATCGTCATCTTGCCTATCGAATCCTCCGAACAACCAAGAACAGATTTGGATCAACATCCGAGATCGGCATTTATGAAATGCTGGGCACTGGTCTTCGTGAAGTGAGTAATCCATCCGAGATCCTTATCTCTCAAAAGGAAGGTAAGCTCAGTGGGGCCACCATTGGCGCAACGATTGAAGGCAACCGGCCATTGTTAATAGAAATTCAATCGCTGGTTAGTCCTGCGTCGTATGGAACTCCACAACGTACGCCAACAGGATTTGATCAGAAGCGTCTCAACATGCTTCTGGCAGTGTTGGAAAAACGGTGTGGCTTTAGAATGGGAACGCAGGATGTTTTCCTCAATATGGCAGGTGGCATTAAAGTGGAGGACCCTGCAATCGACCTCGCCGTGTGTATTTCAATCATTTCTTCCATGGAGGAAATTCCGGTTTCCGACAAGGTTTGTTTTGCCGCAGAAGTTGGACTTGGGGGGGAGTTGAGAGCTGTAAATAAAATTGAACAGAGAATCAGCGAGGCGGAAAAACTTGGCTTTGAGGAGATCTATATCTCTAAGTTTAACCAGAAGGGTTTGGATCTGAAGAGATCAAAACTGATGGTGAAACCTTTTGCCCGGCTTACAGATGTTTTCAGCGATCTGTTCGGATAGCTTATATTCGTACGTCGTAGGCAGTGTGTGATGCCGTGCTTACCACGCATATAAGTTGGATAGCGAAGTCCATTATTTGATAGTTAGTTCACGCCAATGGATGTATTCTTTACCGAAACTCTGGGCATATCCCCCGACATATTCAGCTATCTTTTGCTGCCATTGCTCATTTTTATAGCACGTATTGGCGACGTCTCCATCAACACCATCAGAATTATTTACGTACTGGGAGGTCGCCGTGTAACCGCTACGTTGCTCGGCTTCTTTGAATCGTTCATTTGGCTGATGGCGATCCGACAAATCTTCGAACATCTGGATAATTGGATCTGTTATGTCGCTTATCCCGCAGGATTTGCCTCCGGCATTTTTGTAGGAATGATCATCGAAGAAAGAATAGCTTACGGAAAAGTGATCGTGCGGATCATCACGCGCAAGGACGTATCCTCTCTTATTGAATATCTAAATGCTAATCAGCTTCGCTATACCAAGGTCGATGCTCAGGGTCCCGACGGTCCGGAGAATCTGGTCTTTACCGTCCTCGAGCGTGAGCGACTCGAATCAATGCTGTACAAGCTGAAAGACATTTTACCAACTGCCTTCTATACGGTCGAGAAAGTGAACCGCGCGACCGAAGTTGGTACTTTGTCGGAAGAAACTTCACGTTGGAGTATCACAACCTGGCTTCGTAACGTTATTAGACAATAACACCCGGACTAACGTCCTCCACAGCCTATGCTCAATAATATTTTAATTCTGATTGTCTCAATGCACCTCTCACTTCCAATTGGAAAGGAAGTAGCACTTGCATACAATCTTAAGGTTGGCGACCGCTTTGAGCTGAGACAAAAGACGGAGCAGAAAATTATTCAAACCATCATGGGTATGGATCAGACCGGCAATAACGCCTACGATGGAACGATTGAAATGAAAGTGGTGTCAGTTGATGCAGATCACATAAGGCTCGAGGCAAAGATGACGCATCTGAAAAGCCACATTAAGAACTTTATGAATGAGATGCTGGTGGATAGCGACGGTGATGCCGGTGAATCAGCAAACAAAATCATTCGTGGGATGATGAACCGGGAGTTCTATGTCACCATTTCAAGAACCGGAACAGTAGAAAAAGTTGAAGGTGTTGAAAACTTGTGGGCCGGCATCGATAAAGTTGATGCAACTGAAGACGAAAAGAAGCAATTAAAATCATCAATGGGACAAATGATCAACGAGTCATCGTTTAGAAACGGACTGGGGCAGGCATTCATCCCTTATTCAACGAAGCCAGTTCAGCCTGGTGATCAATGGGCAACGCAAAACGGAATTCCAGCAAGTTTTCCAGTGGTAACGGATATCAAATGGTTGCTCGAGAGCACAACGTCCAGCCATGCCGTTGTAAAGGGCGATGGAGTATTTAAGACGACAGACAAAGACAAAGTTATTACGTTACCCGGTGTGGACATGAAAGCCAAGGTAGATCTTGGTGGCGATCAGAAAATAAGCGCTACTACAACGACACGCTCAGGGCTTCCTGATAAAGTTGGTGTCGATGCGAAGATGTCCGGCGTAATGCTCCTGCTGGCCGGCGGTCTGCTTCCTATGGATATGGAAGTGCCGATTACTATTCAAACGCATACCGATTTTACTTTCATCAGGAAGTAGAAGATGCTCTGACACTTTTCAGAACTGGAGTCTGCCTGGCAATCTGCGTTGGTCACAGGAGTTGAAATCTGGACTCACTGCTGTCTCTGAGGATTAGAGCGTGCTTCTACTGCTGGTGGAGGAGTCGGTGTATAGCGACAGGCTGTAAGGGAAAATTTGAGCAGGTGACCTCAGGTCGTCTGCGTTTCCCGAACCATTCTCAAAATGTCGTCAACGTATTCGCGGGAGTTTGAAAGCCGCGGTACTTTGTTTTGCCCGCCAAGCTTTCCTCTTTTCTTCATCCATCGATAGAATGTCCCTTCTTCCACGCTATGTACGCGCGGTGCAATCAACGCCAGGTTATGGGCGCGTTTAGCATCGTAGTCTGAATTGATCTCTCTTAGAGTGCTGTCAAGAATACTGGTGAACTCATCAATATCCGTTGGCGGAGTCTTGAATTCAATGACCCATTCGTGACTTCCTTTCCTGCCTTCATCGAGATATACTGGCCCAGCCGTAAAATTGTCGATGATTGCACCTGTATATTCACACGCTTTCGTGATGGCTATTTCTGCGTTTTCAACAATCACCTCTTCCCCAAAGGCATTAATGAAGTGTTTGGTTCGGCCGGAGATCTTTATCCGATAAGGGAGTTTCGACGTAAACTTAATCGTGTCTCCAATGTTATAGCGCCAGAGGCCAGAATTAGTGGTGATCACCATGGCGTAGTTCTTGTCCAGCTCAACGTCCCCGAGACGTATAGTTCGCGGGTTATTCGAGTGGAGATCTTCGGTTGGGATGAACTCGTAGAATATGCCGTAATCCAGCATCAACAGCAGTTCGTCAGAGTTCTTCTGATCCTGAATCCCGAAGAAACCTTCACTGGCATTGTAAGTTTCCCAGTACAGCATTCGATCAGACGGGATCAGCGATTGGAACACAGAACGATAAGGGGCGAATGCCACCGCGCCGTGAAAGAATACTTCCAGATTAGGCCATACTTCCAGAATGCTTCTCTTATTTTCTAACTCCGTGATTTTCTGAATCAGCAGAATTGTCCACGTCGGAACACCCGCAATGTTGGTAACATTCTCTCTGGCTGTTTCGCGAGCAAGTTTTTCAAGCTTTTCTTCCCAGTTGTCCATCAGCGCTGTTTCAAGCCTCGGAGTGCGAATGAACTGTGCCCAGGGAGGAAGGTTCTGCATGATGACAGCAGAAACATCGCCGTAGTACGACGATGCGGTAGGGTCGAGCTCATTGATCTGATGACTGCCTCCCACTGCTACGCCTTTACCATCAAAGAGCCTGGAGTCAGGACAACTGTTCAGATAGATAGACAGCAGATCCTTACCTCCCTTAAAATGACAATCTTCCAAGGCCTCCTGCGACACCGGGATAAACTTGCTTCTCGCATTGGTAGTACCTGAAGACTTAGAAAACCACTTTATCTCGGATGGCCAAAGTATATTTTGTTCCCCACGCATCATTCGTTCGATGTGGGGAAACATGTTCTCATAAGTTTGAACAGGCACGCGATCCTTGAACTGCTCATAAGATCCGATACTTGCAAAGTCGTATTTCTGCCCGAATTCAGTTGATTTTGCTGTGACGATTAGCTTGCGGAATAACTCGTCCTGAACTTCGTTAGGGTACTTCATGAAAAGCTCAATCTGATGAATGCGCTTTTGCATTACCCAGGTCAGAATAGAGTTTATGAGTCCCATGTTATGTCAATGAATACCAAAAGTAACAAAGTCCCTGAAGGGACCATGCACTGTCCCAATTAAACAAACGATTTTGCTTGCAATCAGATCGCTTCTGATGGATCCTGCCAGTTTTCGCCTCGGGTAGCGACCTTGGAGCGTCGCAATTGGAAGTTCTGCCCGAGATACACCTTTCGAACCTGCGGATCGCTTGCAAGTTCTTCGGCAGTACCATCCTTGAAAAGTTTTCCATCTACCATAAGATATGCTCGATCAGTGATCGAAAGTGTCTCGTCAACGTTGTGATCGGTAATAAGAATACCGATGTTCTTATTTCTAAGCCGTGCAATAATGGACTGGATTTCTTCAACGGCAATTGGATCAACACCAGCAAACGGTTCATCAAGCAAAACGAATTTAGGATCTACAGCTAAAGCCCTGGCAATCTCAGTTCGTCTTCGTTCACCTCCCGACAGCGACATGCCATAGTTCTTACGCACCTTGTTAAGACTGAATTCGTTAATCAACTCATCCATCTTGTCTTTGCGTTGCTGCTTCGTTGTCTTGCGCATCTCCATCACCGAAAGTATATTTTCTTCAACGGTGAGTTTTCTGAATACCGAGGCCTCCTGTGCAAGATATCCAATGCCGCGACGAGCTCTTTGGTACAGGGGAAGCGGAGTAATCTCTTCATCATCGATAAAGATCTTGCCCTCGTTCGGCTTTATCAACCCAACGGTCATGTAGAAGGTTGTCGTTTTGCCGGCCCCATTCGGACCAAGCAAACCGACAATCTCTCCCTGGCCAACCTGAACCGAGACATCGTTTACAACGGTCCGCGTCTTATACCTTTTTACGAGATGTTCTGCACGTAGAATCATGCATCAGAATTTAATGTCTTTTATTCTTAATTGGATCGAAGTGACTCCGTTGTAAACATTTTCTTCGAGCGTAAATGCCATTCGGAATCTGTCGCTTTCAGCAAGCTTTCCGTAGTGTTCTCCCAAATCAAAACCTACTGCCTGAAAGACACTATTACTGTTATCCTGCCCTGCGAGGAATTTTACGTGCCTGTCTTTGAACGACGATAGCGAGTTGAATACATAAACGTTGCTTGCTTCAAATACTGGCTTCTGGTTTTCAGGTCCGAAAGGCGACATCTGTTTCAATATCGACATGAACTTTGGCGTGATGATGTCGAACGGAATAGATACATCCATCTCAACAAGCGGTGTCAGCATTTCTTCAGTGATGGTAGAAGATACCACCTGTTCGAATTTCTGTTGAAACAGTTCGAGGTTGCTGATATCAAGCGTAAGCCCGGCTGCGTATTTATGACCACCAAATTTCTCGAGCAGATCACTGCACTCAAGAATCGCGTTGTAAAGGTCAAACCCGTTCACGCTGCGTGCAGATCCTGTAATCTTGTTATTTGACTCGGTGAGAATCACGGTAGGTCTGTAATATCTTTCCACACACCGAGCAGCAACTATGCCAATTACTCCTTTGTGCCAGGTATTCTTAAACAATACAGTTGATTTTGCAGATCGAAGCGTTTCGTTTCCTTCGATCATGGCGATTGCTTCGCCTGTGATGCTGTGATCGTATTCCTTTCGCTCCTCATTCCGAAGATTGAGCGCAGTCGCCAGGTTGTTGGCCTCTTCTTCCGAGTGTGCGTTAAGGAGGCTAACGGCTGCGCTACCATGAGCGATCCTGCCTGCTGCATTAATTCGGGGCCCTAAACTAAAGACGATACCGGTGACGTCAAGCTCCGTTTTGATGTCTGCAATTTCTTTGAGCGCCTTTAAACCTGGAACAGGGTTACTGTTGAGCTTTCGAAGTCCATAATGAGCCAGTATTCGATTCTCACCCGTAAGTGGGACGATGTCCGAAGCAATGCTTACAGCGACGAGATCGAGGAAATCAAGAACTTCAGATGGATCCCGATAACGCTGGGCGTACGCTTGCATGAACTTGAAGCCGATTCCACAGCCACTCAATTCCTTATAAGGATAGGGACAGTCTTCCTGCTTTGGATCCAGTACTGCTATTGCGTCCGGTACATCATGATCAGGGAGGTGATGATCGCAGATGATAAAGTCGATGCCTTTAGTTTTTGCATACTCAATCAAAGCGGATGATTTTATCCCACAATCGAGGGCAACAATCAGCGTGCAGTTGTTGTCAGCTGCCCAATCGATCCCGGTCTTCGAGATTCCATATCCTTCGATATTTCGATCAGGAATATAGACATCACACGAGTAGAAACGCCGAAGGTAACTGGAGACAAGAGCTACCGCTGTTGTACCATCTACGTCATAGTCACCGAAGATCAATAACTTCTCCTGTGATTCGATGGCATGCTGCAATCGCTCAACGGCATCGTGCATCCCTTTCATCTCAAAGGGACTATGAAGGGACTCTAACGATGGCCGGAAAAAACTCCGTGCAGTTTCAAAGTCGGTGATGCCACGCTGGACGAGTATTGACGCAAGATATCTGTTGACGTTAATTGATTTCGACAACTCCGCCACCTGCTCTGTGGCAGGCATATCTTTGATCAACCAGCGTTTGATCATATTATCAACTTCCCTTTATAACCAACGCACCCTGTTCACCGGATGTCCCGGGTTTGGCATAAGGTCCGGGTTCTCCGTCCTTACCATTCTTTTTGTTTGGACCAAGGCCTGCACCACCGTGATATCCGCCTCTGCCTGATGGCCCGGCGGCACCGCCTGTAACTTTCGCGATAATTTTCTTTGATAGGATTAAGTCCTTGAAGACTTGCGGTTTCGGTACCGAGATTTCTAACGTTCCTCCGTTGCCACCATTACCGCCAGGTCCTGCCATACCTCCATTTGCGCCATTGCCTCCGTTGCAGTGCATGGTTCCAGGACTACCTCCGCCACCAGCTCCTCCGTGACCACCTCGGCCGCCATCACCTCCTGAAACGTCGATGGTAAGCTGGCCCCTTATGGTCACACGATCAAGATAGATGAATAGCTTAATGGCCTTCGTTCCATCGAGGCCCCGGGTTCCAGTCTTACCAGGACTTCCATTCATACACGGTCCGGTAGGTGTCGACCCGTTAATTCCGTTTCTGCCCGGCTGCCCGTTAACACCTTTGGCATCGATAACGCAGTCCTTTCCGAAGCGTGCTACCCTCACCCTGAGGTAATTTTCGGGCTTGAGTTTATTCATTACAAGGCGTGAGGAATCCATCATGATCAGCGTATCCGCCACAAGGATATCAGAATTCTCAAGAACATAAGTTTCCTTCTCCTTGATCACGAGCTTGGATACCCTGACCTGTGCATGAACACTGCCAGCAAGCAACAAGAGGAAAGTCACTTTTCGCCACATGAGACAAAAATAATGATTTTGGTGAACGGCAATAAACAAAGAAAGCAATGCCAATCGGCATTGCTTTCCGTACGGTATAATGTTAGGGAATTAGTTAGCGCTTTCTGTCGGTTTGTCAGCCACAACACCTTCCAGCACGTCTTTAATTTCAACTCGTTGACCATCGCGATAAGGAACTATCCAGGCATCCTTAACGCCCATTTCACGCATATATTTCTTGAAAGTGTCAGCCTCCCAATAATCGCGGAAAATACCGATGGTTAATTTTTGAGGTTCCTTGTCCCGCGCTTCGCCTCCGAAGTTGGGGTTATTGTCGAAATATTTCGCGAGGTTCTTATTTTTAAATGCCCCAATCTGCACTTTGAAGACTACGCCTTTAGAGAAATCCATCGAATTCGCGGGCGCAGTTTTCAATTGTTCAAGCTCGGCCTTTGCCGATGCCAACTGACTTCTGAGCTGAGCCAATTCGTCTTCCAATCTCGCAATCTTGGCATCTTTTTCCGTGATGCTGGCATTCAATTGTGAGATGGTCGTCGTCTGAGAAGCTACCGTGTTGTCAGCAACTTGCTTGTCTTCGGTCAACTGTTTCAGGCTGGCAGGGTTCTTCTTGAACTCCTTCGCCTTTTTCTTCCATTCTTTCTTTTCTTTCTTGGAAAGCTGGGCAAAGGATTCCGTCGATGCGATCATCAACGTCAGGCAGAAAAATAAAAATATACCTCGTTTCATTCTAGGTTGGTTAAAAAATTACCTCTAATGTACAAATATTTTGTTAATCAAATTATTTGCTACAGGCTGCCAACCATTTTCTCAGGCCTTACCCACTCATCAAACTGAGCCGATGTGAGTAATCCTAACTCAACCGCCGCCTCTCTCAACGTCTTGTTCTCCTTGTGTGCTTTCTTGGCAATCTTCGCCGCGTTCTCATAACCGATATGCGTGTTGAGGGCAGTTACCAGCATCAGAGAATTCTCAAGGTGTTGCTTGATAACTGACTCGTTAGGCAGAATTCCTTCCGCGCATTTATCATTGAAGGAAACGCAGGCATCACCGATAAGTCTGGCGCTCTGAAGAACGTTTGATGCAATAACGGGTTTGAAGACGTTGAGCTCAAAGTGTCCGGTACTTCCACCGATGGAAACGGCAACATCGTTACCGATCACCTGCGCACATACCATCGTCATTGCCTCAGGTTGTGTCGGGTTTACTTTACCGGGCATGATCGATGAACCAGGTTCATTATCAGGGATGATGATCTCACCAATTCCCGAACGTGGACCCGAGCTTAGCATCCGAACATCGTTGGCAATTTTCATCAGGGAGACCGCTGCACGTTTCAGGGCGCCACTCAATTCAACCATAGCATCATGTGCTGCCAATGCTTCAAACTTATTCGGGGCCGTAACAAAAGGATAACCTGTGAGCGCTGCAATCTTCGCAGCAACAAGCACATCATAACCTTTCGGAGTATTAAGTCCGGTGCCTACAGCTGTTCCTCCAAGTGCAAGTTCACGAACCATCTCAAGCGCATTCTTGATCGCGCGAATGCTGTTGTCGATCTGCTGCACATAACCTGAAAACTCCTGTCCTAGTGTAAGCGGAGTCGCATCCATAAAGTGCGTACGTCCAGTCTTAACAATATTCTTGAACGCCCTGGACTTGCTGTCCAACGTGTTCCTTAATTTCTTTAAACCCTCAAGCGTGTTTTCCGTCACCAGCTTGTACGCAGCGATGTGCATGGCTGTCGGGAAGGTATCGTTTGACGATTGTGATTTGTTTACATCATCATTAGGATGAAGAGCCTTCTTTTCATCCTCCAGCTTCCCACCATTGATGACATGGGCGCGGTAAGCAATAACTTCGTTAACGTTCATGTTGCTTTGAGTGCCAGATCCTGTCTGCCAGATCACCAAAGGAAATTCCCCTTCAAGTTTGCCGGCAAGGATCTCATCGCATGCCTTGCTGATCAATTCTTTCTTGTCGGCCGATAACACACCCAGATCGAAGTTTGCCTCAGCAGCCGCTTTCTTCAGATAGGCAAACGCATATACGATTTCCTTTGGCATGCTCCCTTCAGGACCAATACGAAAATTATTTCGTGAACGCTCGGTTTGTGCACCCCAATACTTGTCGGACGGAACCTTCACCTCGCCCATGGTATCTTTTTCGATTCTATAGCTCATCGCGTTGAAATTGTTCTTAGTGTGCGCCAAAATTAGAACAAATAGCATAATTGCAGAGGCCTGAATCGAATCAACTACCGAAATTTCCGTAGCGATATACCCTTGACTGTGCTATCCGTCGATGTAGATTGCCAATCGTATGGCGACAAGGGAACAAAAATACTTCATTGCAATAATCCCCCCGGAACCTTTATACGACGAGATCGCTGCGCTGAAGGATAAAATAGCGGCGGATTACCGTACCAGAGGAGCATTGCGCTCACCTCCACACATCACGCTACATATGCCGTTTCTTTGGAACGAAGCAAAGGAGGAAAAGCTGATATCCACCCTCAACGACTTTTCCTTCACAAATGAAGATCTGACAATCAACCTGAATGGGTTTAACAGCTTTCCTCCACGGGTTGTATTCATAGACATCGCCGACAATCAACTCCTTCGCGACCTGCAGTATCAATTGTTCCGCTATTGCAGGACAAAGCTGAATCTGTTCAACGCTAACTATCGGGACAAGCCCTTTCATCCGCACATAACGCTCGCGTTCAGAGATCTTAAAAAGGAAATGTTTTCCGCGCTTTGGAATAGTATCAAAGATGAGCGCTTTGAACATTCCTTTAATGCTCGTGAATTCCATTTATTAAAACATGACGGCAACAAATGGAATAGGTTCCGGCAATTTCCGTTGAGATCCGGAGCGCAGTAATTTAAAAAGCCGTTATACCTTTTCATTCCATTGGATCAGTGTCGTCGCGACGTATCGTCGCGATGAATTGAATTATCGGATTCCACCCGTATGGATAGCCAGTATGCGAGATCCCCTTTTGAAGTAGCCCTTGCCAATCAAATCCATTATTGCATAAAACATTTTGCCTGAATACACATGTTCAACGGGGACGTTATGCGCAAGTGTGAATGCACTCATAAACTTAACCAGGTCGTCGTTCGACTTTGCGTATCCACCAAAATGATAATTTGAAACTATATCCCAATTGTTGTAACCGGGTTCAAATTGCTCCACCTCATGTCTCCAGGAGTCTCCGCCTTTCAAGACTGGGAAACCTATTACGAAGCCATGTCCCGCGGAGCCTCGTACCAATCCTGCCATCGTTGCACCTGTTCCTATGGGGCAGCAGATGTAATCGAACTCTTTAGGAAGCTGCGCACTGAATTCTGCTACTCCTGCGACGCCCAGTTCATTGCTTCCCCCCTCGGGGATTAGATAGAATTTTCCATACAGCTCTCTCAGTCTTTCTAAAAAGGTAGCATTGTTCTTCTCTTTGTAGTCTGTCCGCGGGATAAATTCGAGCTTCATACCAGAATCGCGCGCAAAGGATAAGGTAGCACTGAGTGTTTTCGGTTCCTCTCCACGAATAACGCCAATCGATTTTAATGACATTGACTTAGCAGCTGCAGCAGTTGCATAAATATGGTTCGAGTGTGCGCCGCCAAATGTAAGCACTGAATCATGTCCCTCTTCTAAAGCACGAATAATGTTGAGTTTCAACTTCCACCATTTGTTACCCGACACGTCGGGGTGGTTCAGGTCTTCACGTTTTACAAATAATAAAACGCCTGCTGCGGCAACAATCTTGTCACCTATTGGTTCAATTGGAGTATCATGATAGCTGAGCTTTGCCAATGACTGCCGCACGAGTTGGTGTGCGTTTCAAAGTAAGTAAGACTGATGAATTTTTGTTAGTTCGATCAGCAGGAATAAACCTTTAAATGCCCATAAATGAACACTATGTTTTCTGTAAATGGGCAGATACAGTTGTATCATCACAGAAAAGGGCAAATTCCTACTGAAAAAGGAGATTTTGTTTTGGCATTGATCATGGTTGATGACGTGCCTGAAAGACAACATTAGCGCGGGTACTCCAAAATCCTAAGACATGATCAGACATATCGTACTTCTCATCTTCCGCAATTTCAAACGCTTTAAGAGCGTGTTCTTTATTAATCTCGTTGGTCTCTCCACCGGATTAACGTGTGTGTTGTTGATCTATTTGTGGGTTAGTGACGAACTGCGGATGGACCAATTCCATGTGAATGGAGATCGTCTTTACAGGATCATGGAACATCGCGTGAAAGCCGATGGCATTTGGACATCGCCTGCAACCTCGGGGCCACTGGCCGAAGAGATGACTGCACAGTACCCGGAGATTGAATATTCATTATCTGAAACGTGGATCGGTTCGCAGACACTTTCAGTGGGCGAAAAGGTTCTTAAGAGCCCCGGTCTGTATGCGAGCAAAAGGTTCTTTAACATGTTTTCGTTCGAACTTGTGTATGGAGATCCCAATCAGGTACTGTCCGAAAAGAATAGTGTTGTTATCAGCGAATCACTGTCAAAAAAGTTGTTCGAATCTCCGGAGCAAAGCATTGGGAAGTCAATACGATTTGATCAGCAGTCCGACCTAATCGTATCCGGAGTGTTTAAGGATGTGGGATTTAACTCTTCGGACCGGTTTGATTTTGTAGGCACCTGGGAATTTATACGGGAGAAACGGACGTGGCTTCAAAGCAACGGTAATACCTCATGCGTTACTGCGGTCATACTCAAGCCTGGAGTCGATGTTGCCGCTTTTGACAGGAAGATATCAGATCATGTGAAACGAAGAACCAATGGCGAAGTGACACATCGAACAATGTTTCTCAAAAAGTATAATGAATTTTACCTCTATGGTCAGTATGAGAATGGCGTACTCGTTGGTGGTCGTATTACCTATGTAAAGCTGTTCTCGATCATCGCTGTGTTTATTCTTGTTATTGCATGCATCAACTTCATGAACCTCTCGACTGCCAAGGCATCGAGGAGGATAAAAGAAGTTGGAATCAAGAAGGCGATTGGTGCAAACCGCAAGGCGCTCATCTTCCAATATCTTGGCGAATCGCTTTTCATGAGCTTCGCTTCACTGATAATTGCCATCCTGCTCACAGATTTAATCCTTCCTCATTTTAATGAGATCACGGGAAAGAGTCTGGAACTAAGTTTTGATTTGAATCTTACACTTGCTGCACTGCTGGGATTGTCAATTACGGGAATTATTGCCGGCAGTTATCCTGCGTTGTACCTCTCATCATTCAGTCCCGCTACAGTATTGAAGGGAAGATTTGCCACCTCTTTTGGCGAATTGTGGGCACGCAAAGGCCTTGTCGTTTTTCAGTTTGCATTGTCGGTAACATTCATCGTCTGTGTGATCGTTGTGTATAAACAGATTGAATACCTTCAGTCCAAAGGTCTCGGCTACGATCGTGAGAATATCATTTCATTACCGCGTGAAGGCAGTGCCTGGTCTAATCTTGATACGTTCTTAAACGAGTTAAAAAGTATACCAGGAGTTGAAGGAGCCTCCAGTCACGGGCACACCATGAGCGGACACAATAGCGGAACGTCTGGTGTCTTCTGGGACGGTAAGGATCCGCAGGACAAAACTGAATTCGAAGTAGTTCGCGTTGACTACGGTACGATCGAAATGCTTGGAATAAAAATGGTGGAAGGCAGGGCGTATTCAAAGCGTTTTTTTCCTGATACCGCCAGAGTGATTTTCAGTGAGGCAGCAATCAAATTTATGGGATTGAAAGACCCGATCGGCAAAACAGTTTCAATATGGGGACAGCAACATGAGATTATTGGTGTATCTAAAGACTTCAATTACGAATCATTGCATGAAGGTTTCAAACCGGTATTTCTCCGACTGGAACCTGAAAGCACAAGGATGATTCTGGCGAAGCTAGAAAAGGGAAAAGAACAGCGCGCTATCGCAGCGATCAGAAAAGTGTATGAGAAGTTTGCGCCTGGCTTTGTTTTCGAATACCAGTTCCTCGACGAGAACTATCAATCACAGTATGTCGCGGAGCAACGTGTTGCAACGCTCTCTAAATATTTTGCAGGGCTGGCAATCCTGATTTCATGTCTTGGTCTGTTTGGTCTGGCTGCCTTCACAGCTGAAAGAAGATTGAAAGAAATAGGGATCCGCAAGGTCTTGGGCTCGAGTGAATTTGGAATCATCTACCTGCTCTCATCGGAGTTCACCAGGATTGTTTTAGTGGCGAACGTCATAGCACTGCCAGCCGGATATCTACTTTCTTCCTGGTGGCTGGAAGGATTTGCTTTTCGAACAGGAATTCAATGGTGGTTCTTTCTGGCTTCCGGATTGTCAGCCCTGATTATCGCATGGGTAACGGTTGGAACCCAGGCCTTCAGGGCAGCCAGAATAAGTCCTACAAAATGCCTCCGCGACGAGTAGGTCAAGTTACATCGTAAAGAACACGCTCGCATATTTCACTTGCGAAGATTTCTCCGTAAAAAAGACAATGTCAGGTACCAGCCCGGAATGCGATTCCCTTGCCAAAATTTTTGAAGTCTGTTGATTGAAGAGCTTTAATTTCTTCACTAATATGATTAGTTTAGCAACTAACATAATTAGCGTCGTATGGAGGAGGAGTATTTTAAGGGTCGTGGGGCGCAAATCAAGACGCCAAATAAGTTTCTGAAAGCTCAGTACGTTGCTGAACACGTTGAGGGACTGGATGAACCAATGTTCTCTGCTCCGCACACACAGGTTTTCTATGAGCAGGCAAAGAAAGTTGTTAACAAAGTAACGAGTCCTGATCTCAGCATGATGTATTCCATCAATCCTTACCAGGGTTGTGAACATGGGTGTATCTATTGCTATGCGCGGAATACACATGAGTACTGGGGCTTCAACGCCGGACTGGATTTCGAATCCAAGATCATAGTTAAGCAGAATGCAGCTGATCTCGTTGAGAAGTTCATTATGCATCCTGACTGGTCACCCACTCCCCTTAGCGTCAGCGGCAATACGGATTGCTATCAACCATTGGAGCGCAAACTTGAAATCACACGTGGAATATTGAAGGTGCTGGGGAAGTATAGGCACCCCGTTGGGATGATCACCAAGAACTCACTCGTGACACGCGACATCGATATATTGAGCGATTTGGCCAAAGACAATCTCGTTCACGTCTATATTTCGATAACCACGCTTGAAGAAGATCTTCGACGTTTGATGGAGCCCAGAACTGCAAGCGGCATAAAAAGGTTGCAAACACTTGAACAACTGGCAAAGGCCGGAGTTCCGGTGGGGATCATGTGTGCTCCTGTTATTCCGGGACTGAATCAGCACGAGATACCATCAATATTGAAAGCGGCAGCTGACCACGGAGCGCTCACTGCCGGAATGACTATTGTAAGGTTGAATGGCTCGATAGGTGGCATCTTTGAAGACTGGCTTCGAAAGAATTTTCCCGACCGCTTCGAAAAAGTATGGAATCAGATCTGCGAAATGCACGGCGGTCACGTTAATGATTCGCAGTTTGGTAGGAGGATGAGTGGCGAAGGTGTCCTTGCAGATGCAGTGCATAAACTCTTTAGAACATCTAAGCGAAGATTTTTCGGCGATAGAACAATGCCGGCCTATAACCTGACGACATTTAGAAAAAACGGAAATCTCAGTTTGTTTTGAGATAGGTTTAACGCACAGGTAGGAGCCAATGCTTACAATCGGAAGTGTGTTGATGACACATATTGTGTCTACCTACAGTGAACGTACAGTGAACCTACAGTGGATAGGCTTTCTCCCAACTCCCGACCGGTTCTCTACCTACATTGGACCGGCTCTCTCCCAGCTTTCTACCGATCTTCGACCGGCTTTGAACCGATTGTGTACCGGTGTTGTACCGGCTCTCTACCGACTTTTCCAGGCTCGGCGTTACAAAGAACAGAATCCGAGCCGCCGTGAATGAACTTATGCGGAGAAGTGCTTATAGAACGCTACAATCGTCTCAATGCCCAACGTAAAGTTCTTCACTCCGTAGTGCTCGTTGGGTGAATGAATGGCATCGCTGTCAAACCCAAAGCCCATCAGCACTGTGTCGAGTCCAAGTTCCTTTTTGAACAAGGCGACGATCGGAATACTTCCACCATCTCTTGTTGGAATAGGATCCTTTCCAAACACATCCCTGAAAGCCGCCGCTGCCGCTTTGAACGGCTGAGAATCGGTCGACGTCACAGCCGGTTCTCCACCGTGATGGGCAGTCACTTTTACTTTGACTGTCGGGGGCGCGATGGATTTAAAGTGCTCAGTGAAAAGCTTTGTGATTTCTGAACTTACCTGATTAGGAACAAGCCGCATCGAGATTTTTGCCGATGCCCTGGATGGCAATACCGTCTTTGCTCCTTCGCCCGTGTACCCACCCCAGATACCATTTACATCCAGTGTTGGTCGAACACCAGTGCGCTCAAGGGTAGTAAATCCCTTCTCACCTTTTATATCTGCTATGTCGAGATCTTTCTTGTACTCGCTGAGATCAAATGGCGCTGCATTTAAAGCCTCCCTCTCTTCAGCGGTAAGCGATGCAACCTTGTCGTAGAAACCACGAACCGTTACTCGCCCATCCGCATCGTGCAATGAGGCGATCATTTCACAAAGCACGTTAACCGGGTTGGCCACTGCTCCGCCATATACTCCCGAATGAAGGTCGCGGTTCGGACCCGTCACTTCTACTTCCATGTAGCTCAGACCGCGTAGCCCGGTCGTTATTGAAGGATGCTCCAGTGAAATAAGCGCAGTATCTGAGATCAGAATCACATCTGCTTTCAGCTTTTGCTTATTTCCCTTTACGAACTCCGCAAGATTATCGGAACCCACTTCCTCTTCACCTTCAACCATGAACTTTACATTGCACTTCAGCAAGTCAAGTTTGGTCATTATTTCAAAGGCTTTTACGTGCATGTAAACCTGGCCTTTGTCATCACAGGAACCGCGGGCGTAGATCTTTTCATCTCGTATCTGCGGCTCAAAAGGAGGTGTTGTCCACAGTGCCAACGGATCCGGGGGTTGCACATCATAGTGCCCGTAAACGAGTACAGTGGGTTTCGATGGATCGATCAACTTCTCCCCGTATACTATAGGATGTCCTTTAGTTTCGCAGAGCTCAACTTTGTCAACACCGGCCTCACGCAATCTATCAACCAGATAATCCGCTGCACGGCGCACGTCGCCCTTGTATTTACTGTCAGCGCTGATGGATGGTATTCTCAGCCAGGCGAACAGTTCTTCAAGAAAGCGCTTATTATTCTTGTCAATGTATTCTTTGATCATGAGGTATAAGTTTGAAGTACAAAATTGCAGCTTTTATTTAATCGACGCACAACGGTTTTCCCTGACCTTTGCTTCAGGCGTCGGTGCAATTCCCTCCCCTTGTTTCTGACGCCGGAAATTAGATTAGACGCGTATGCTCAGACACTGGACAACATTTTTCATTTGAGCAATGTCTCTGCTTAATCCAAGCCCAAAATAAAACATGTGACAAAGTGCTACAACAGAGAAATTGAATAGGGTCGCTATTTGCCCCCAACGGTTGATTTGTTTCCCGTAAAAGGCCGTCAAGAATTTCGGCAGGCTTTTAGTAACCCCTGGAGTCAGGGGATTGTGGATTCAGGGTAAACTAACATTGAATGACAAAGAGAATCAGATCTCCTTCCACTCAAGCGTGTTAATGATCTGCATCATGTCACGCTTCATAAATTCAATGGCAGGCGCCAGCGAGTCGTTCGCTACCTGCGTGTTGAAGTACAACGCGCCACGCATGAAGTTCTTTGAGGAATCAGTAATTGTAAACTGAAACTGACTCGGAACTTCACCCTCCAGTTCGGCAATCACAGCAGTCTTTCCACTCGGCGTTTTGCTAATGACTTCATTTATTGCATATGCCTTGATCTGATGCTTTGCGGTAAGGGTGTAAGAATCATCCAAAAATTCACGCAGCACCTTTTCGCTCTTAATGCTCTTGTAAGTAATGTGTATGTTGGACTTCAGCTCAGGGTAGTAGATTTCAACCCAATAGCGCTCGCTGATGCGCGAAGTATCCTTCAGCAACCGGGCGTGTTTCGAATACTCAAATGAATATGGAAATGTGTCGGGCAATTGCAAATAGTCATGCTCAGGAAGTAACAAACGATTATACCCCAACGGTTTGGGTAGATGCTCGCGTTGACACCCGGCAATAAGCAACACAATTGACAGCACAAGGCTAAACGTAGTAGCGTTGCGAGCGATAGAATAGATACCCTTATGCCTGTGCATGAACATTTACCCGGACTCTTTTTATTCTCTTGTTTTCCACGGCCTCTACTACAAAGGTAAACTGATCATAGCTAAGTTCCTCTCCTACTTCCGGCAACTCGTCGTTGATTTCAACAATGAAATCTTCAAGTGATTCAAATTCTGTCGGCTCTCTCAATAACGGATGTTCAATGTCCATCAGCCGGAAAACTTCCCTGACCGAGGTCTTTCCACTAAAGACAAAAGTTAGGTCGTCGATACGTGTATAGCCCTTGCTCTCGACCTGATCCGTTTCCTCATTGATTTCACGGATGACCAATTCGATCAAATCTTCAAGTGTGATCAGACCCACAGTCTTTCCCTGCTCATCGCGAACGATGGCGATGTGGACGCGCTTCTCCTGAAAGTCCTTTAACAACGCATCGATTTTTTTATTCGCCGACACGAAGTATCCCGGCCTGATTATGTTCACCCAGGGGAAATCCTTTCCATGTTCAAAGAATGGTAACACATCTTTGGTATAGAGCACACCTTCAACCTGGTCGATGGATCCATTGAACACGGGTATGCGCGAATAACCACATGCATTCACCGATGCAATTACCTCGTCAAAGTTGGATGAAGTGTTGATGCAACGGATCGCTTCGCGTTCCTTCATCACATCCCTGACGCGAAGAACTCCGAAGTTCACAATACCTTTTACAACCTCTTTCTCAGTTTCAGATTCTGCTGCTGCAGCCAATTCAATAACCTGGGCAAGCGCTTCTTCCGGCGTTCTTCTGTTTCCAAATGCAGAATGCCATTTGAGATTCAAACCATCCAGCAAACGGGCAGTTCGAAGCATGGTCATTCTAACCAGCACCACCATCGGATATAGCAAAGACAAAGTTTTAACTGGATACTTGCGCGCGAACAGCCGCGCAAATGCTTCGCTCAATACAATAGTTAACACTGCCGGCGCTATCACACCAAAGAAGATATTTTCATTGCCCGTCATAAGGCTAAGTGCACTCAGCCCCATGACAGCAAATACCCTCACCACAGTATGATAGAACTGGATCGCTACGGTTAATAATCTTGAATGGCTTAGCAGCTGATCAGCCTTAAGACGATCATCGGCGGAAGTTCCCGTCCAGGCTATGTGCTCTTTACCAACGAGTCCTGCGAAGTACAATGCAGTGCGTGCTGCGGCCAGTGCTGCAGCCAGCACAATGGCGACTATCACAAGCACAAACACGGAACCAAATGCAGCAAACAAATTGGCAATCGGCACTATTAGAAAATCACCCGGAGGATCGTCCACAAATCATGATTTGGTGAAACGTCAGAACGGAAGATCGTCCGAAGAATCGACCGGACTTGCCGCTCTGTAATTATCAGATCCACCCGCTTCTGCAGGAGCATATGAGCTTGCTGGCGAATAGGAACTACCAGACTGACCGCCTCCAGATCCTTTCGTTGATAGCATAGTCATATTATCTGCAATGACTTCAGTGGTGTATCGGGTAACACCTTCCTTCTCCCAGGAACGTGTGCGCAGTTTTCCCTCTATGTAGACCATGTCGCCTTTATGGAGGTAACGCTGTGAAATTTCTGCGAGACCACGCCACAACACTACGTTGTGCCATTCTGTTATCTCCTTCTTTTCGCCCGTGGTCTTGTCTTTATAACTTTCTGAAGTTGCTAATGTGAAGTTGGCAACTGCAGCTCCATTGTCGAGATTTCTCACCTCAGGGTCTTTTCCCAAACGGCCCACGAGGATGACTTTATTTACTCCTGACATAGCGTTGAATTGTTTAGATGTTTGGACGGCCTTTCGGTCGCCGGAAAAGGTTAAAGTTACAACAATCTAAAGAATGTTGTAGTCGTCCAGAAAACGACTGATTAACGCCGGCTTTGGTAATGCAGCAATTTTCTTAGGCGAATAAAATTTAAGCGATCCCTCTGACACGCCAAAGCTACTGTTCGCATCGAAGACAATAAATCTGGAAAATATGTGCTGGTGTGTCAGGATATGCTTATAGGACTCCGAAATCGTCACGTCTTCAGACTCAATGTTAGTGGCGAATCGTTTATTGAACGCAGCAATGATGTTTGCTTCTCCCAGCCTCTTCGGCGCTTCTATCAACGCGAAATCATAAAGCCCGTGCCATATATCCTTTTCAGAGCGTTGGTTCATTAATAATGAATCGCCCTTCCGTATCACCGCATAATAGAAGTATCGGTTCCGCGCGCGTTTTAGTTTAGACTTCACGGGGAGCTCAGATTGCAAACCCCGGGCGGCCGCGAAACAGTCGTTTGAAAAAATACAGCTGTTGCATTTTGGATTTCGTGGTGTACAATGCAACGCGCCGAACTCCATTAACGCCTGATTATGGATCGACGGCTTGTCAGTGCACACTAACTCGTTCGCAAGCTGCGAAAAGATCTTTTTTCCGGCCGGCGAGGCGATATCGTGTTCCAGGCCAAACACCCGCGACAATACTCTATATACATTCCCATCAACTACCGCAACCGGCTGACCAAACGAAATCGAGGCTATTGCCGCGGCAGTGTAATCTCCAATGCCCCTTAGTTGTCGGAGCTCAGAAAAGGTTTCCGGAAACCTGGACCCATAATTCTGTACAATTTCTTTGGCGCATCCATGCAGATTTCTTGCCCTGCTATAATAGCCGAGGCCCTGCCAGAGACGTAAAACCTCCTGCTCAGTTGCTGCGGCCAGTTTGCCGACATCCGCAAACCGTTCAATGAACCTTAAATAGTAGGGAAGACCCTGGGCAACCCGGGTTTGTTGCAAAATAACTTCCGACAACCATATGCGGTACGGGTCGGATGTTTCCCGCCAGGGCAGGTGCCGTTTGTTGATTTCATACCATTTGGCGAGTTTATTGGAGAAATATCGTTTGTCCATCTATCTGATTATCAGATTTTTTCAATATTCATTTTTAAATCTGGGGGTAGCATTTAAATTTGCCCTCCCGAAAAATTTTCGACTCTAAAATATAACACTGTGACAAAGGCAGACATTATTAACGAAATCGCTGAAAAGACAGGTGTAGACAAAGCTGATGTTACAGCATCAGTAGAAGCATTCTTCAGTGTAGTGAAGAGTTCAATGTCGAACGGAAATAACATCTATATCCGCGGGTTTGGAAGCTTCATCAACAAGAAGCGGAAGAAAAAAATTGCGCGCAACATTTCCAGAAACACCGCGCTCGTGATTGATGAACACTTCGTACCCAGCTTTAAGCCTGCGAAGATCTTCGTAAACAAGATCAAGAATAGTGACAAGGTTAAACAATTGCAGGAAAAATCAGCTTAAGGTTTATGTCGTCCCGGGCATAGATGGTGGCATAATTTTACGTACCTGTTTGATATGCTCAGGACCAGAATTTTACTAATACTTGGCAGCGCCGCTAGTTATCTGGTTGCTGTTTCTTGTTACCCAAGGTAGTTGTTGAAAACGATGCGCCGCTGCGCAGCAATGCGACAGACTCTTCTGCGGCTCCATCCCCGGATGGCAAACCATGCGGCGGTACCGCTCGCCGTTCAATTGAAAGATCGCCGATTTCAGGCGTCAGATTCAGGCATCAGCATCGAAATGAAAAAAATGCTATCTTTGCCGACTCTTTGGCAAAACTGTACGTAACTGCCGGAAAATACGATAGTTCCGCATGGTTTGCTGAAGTAGCAGCGAAGTTCTTTAATACAACGGAAAGCTGGAAAAAAGCCGGAGACCAGTACTATCAGGCTTACACGTTTGCGGTGGATCAGGCACGTCAGCAGTACTTTGGCGGAAAAAGCACAGAGAGATGTTACGACAAGGTGTTGGCAGCCAATCCTCATGATCTGGATGTAAAGACTAACAAAGGCGATGACCTATCTCGGATCACGGCAGCCCCATGCAGGGTATAGCCATGCTCGAGAAGTCATTGCTGAAAATCCGCGTCACGAACCGGCACTGTTTAATATGGGCATGCTGTCCATTCAGTCAGGCCAATATGAGCGCGCTGTTGAAAGATTGAAAGAACTGCTCAAAGTTAACCCTAACCATACTCAGGGACACTTGCTCCTCGGCATCGCATTGATGAATACCGGTGAAAAGGTGAAGGCAAGAGAAGAGTTCGTCAAAGTAAAAAATATGGATAAGGATCCGGCTGTGCAGGCAACAGTGGATTCGTATCTGCAGGACTTAAAATAATTTGTTGAACCGCTCCAGAAAACATGCCTGAACCGTCATCGGAGCAAAAAAATTTAAGATTACATATGCCAAGCGGAAAAAAGAGAAAGAAGCACAAAATGGCGACCCACAAGCGCAAGAAGAGACTTCGCAAGAACAGACACAAGAAGAAATAATCGATAGTAGTTGCATACTGCTTTGCTTTTTGACTATACACATCTTTTACTTTTAATATCTAAATGTTTTGAGTAATGAACTAATTATTAGTGCCACTCAAGACGGATGTCGTATAGCCCTTCTCAAAGACAAAACGCTTGTAGAATTCCACAACGAAGAGGAAGAAAGCAAATTTACCGTAGGCGATATATATCTGGGCACCGTTAAAAAGGTAGTTCAGGGATTAAACGCCGCATTCATTGACGTTGGTTACGATAAGGATGCCTTCCTGCATTACCTGGACTTGGGTCCGCAGTTCAGCTCGCTTCAAAAGTTTACGAAGCTGGTCCGTGGAAAGAAGTACAATGGTACGCAAGTTGGATAAGTTTAAACTGGAACATGACATTGACAAACATGGGAAGATAACCCAACAGTTGTCAAAGGGTCAGGTTATTCCAGTGCAAATTGTCAAAGAGCCTATCTCTACTAAAGGGCCCACGACTATCGTGTGAGTTGTCACTGGCAGGACGGTACCTTGTATTGGTCCCATTCTCAAATGCCGTTTCTGTTTCTAAAAAGATCACCAGCAGCGAGGAACGCAAGCGACTGTTGCGCCTCATTCAATCTATCAAGCCTGAAAACTTTGGTGTAATCATTCGTACCGTCGCAGAAGGTAAAGAGGTTGCCGAGCTCGATCGCGACCTGCGCTCCATGGTGAAAACCTGGGAGGACGGTATGGGACGGTTTGTCTCTATCAATCCGAACGAGAAGATCATCGGCGAGCTGGATAAGACATCGTCGTTGTTGCGTGACATGTTGAATGAGTCGTTCGATAATATTCACATCGACGACAAAAAGATATTTGAGGATGTAAAGACCTACATCCACACCATAGCTCCCGACAAAGAGAAGATCGTTAAGCTTTACAACGGGAAGGCTAAGATATTTGAGCACTACGGAATTGAACGTCAGATAAAATCTGCATTTGGTCAAACCGTAAGCTTACGCGCCGGAGGTTATCTCATCATCGAACATACAGAAGCTCTTCACGTGATCGACGTGAACAGCGGCAACAAATCAAACCGCGAGGAGAACCAGGAGACGACTGCATTGTCTGTAAACTCTGAGGCTGCACGCGAGATTGCCCGTCAGTTACGTCTGCGCGATATGGGAGGAATCATCGTGATCGATTTCATCGACATGAAGAACCCCGAGAACAAAAAGACTATCTATAAGATCATGCGCGACGCGATGGACGGAAGACAAAGCAAAGTCTACCGTTCTTCCATTGTCGAAGTTCGGCCTGATGCAAATCACACGCGAGCGCGTTCGTCCGCAGATGAACATCGCTACCAAAGAGGTTTGTCCAACTTGTAACGGTACAGGAAAGATCACGGCATCTATACTCGTATCTGATCTGATCGAAAAGAACATTGAACACTTGCTGGTGAAACAAAACGAGAAAGATCTCGTGCTTGCTGTTCACCCGTATCTTCATGCATACTTCACCCATGGGTTGATCTCGCGTCGCCTGCGCTGGTACTTTAACTACAGACGATGGGTAAACATTGTTAAAGATACTTCGATGGCGATTATGGAATACAAGTTTCTGAATCGTGAAGGGGAGGAGATACAACTCACCTGATTGATCATTAACAATTTACAATTGATAATTTTGGAGGGGCTCTTTGGAGCCCCTTCTTTTTTGGCCGGCATTGCCGGTCTCAGCGCTATACCACATTCGATAATTCCCATACGGTCGTCTTTCACGACCACAGTCTGCTCACACCCTTCTTTGAAATACCGAACAAAAACAAGGGGCCGACAGGCCCTCCACAATTATCAATTTGCAACATGGTTCGCTTCTCATCCTCAGGAAGCGGTTTCCTTGAACCTGGAATTAAAGATCCTGCTCACAACAAACCATATCAAAGGAGGAAGTCCCGCGCTCAGCATAATAGCTAACCAGGGATGATCAACGCCAGTGTAACCAATATACGCGTATGCAAATCCAAGGGGCAGCGACCCGGATAGTAACGCGGCATGAAAATACAACGGAGGCATCCGGGTGAGACCAGCCATACAAGCGATCACTTCAGGAAAGACGGGTAGCCATCGCGATAGAGCAACGATCCATCCACCGATTCCACCTGATAACCTTTTACCTCGTTCGAAGTCTTTGTGACCCAGCAAACGAACGGCAGCCTTTTCACCAACAAGCCGACAAAGCCAATAACCCAGAGAGCCCGACAGAAAAGATCCGGCAGCACCAATCAGTCCTCCAATCAGCGCACCATACATATAACCCAATGCTGCCATTACCAATGTACCAGGTACGGGCAATACCAGGTCAGCGACGAATAGAACGATGGCCGCAACCCATGACCATTCCCCATATGCATGAAGCCAGTTAACAGCACCCTCCTGCGAAAAGATATTTGTAAGTCCATCGCCCCAGATGAAAAAGGAGATCAGAACAATAGAAGCCAGTACGAGAAATAGGAGAAGCAACCGCATTTGGCCAATGATAATTCATCATCAATATATCGAGGATGGATCAATGCGCAAGTCGTTGCGCCATTTTACCTGACCACAAACCATTGGAGAACATTGAAACTAGAATTATATTTCTGTGGGAGGAAGCCTGGTTCTTCGCCCACTTAAACGATGAGCAAACCTGCACCACGTACCATTGATTCTGCCGACGTTCCTAAGCTGGCCGCTGAAATAGTTAAGAAAGTTCGCTTCCCGGTATTGTCAACCATGGATGGCGATCAGCCTCGTGTACGCCCGGTTTCGCCGGTACGGACGGATGGATTTGTTGTTTACATAGCCAATCTGAAAAGCTATGGAAAAACAGCGGAGATAGAGATCAATCCAAAGGTCGAGCTCTGTTACCTCGACGAAGATCACAATCAGGTGCGCATTACAGGCAAAGCTGAAGTTGTGAGCGATAGAAAATTACTGGAGGAAATATGGAATGCTAATCGTTTGCTGCAGCATTACCTGGGTTCGATTGACAATCCCCAGCTGATTGTTTACAGGGTGAACCCGGCCCGGGTGAGGTTTATGCTGGAGTGGGCGCTTGAATATTACGAAGTACCTGTATCGTGAAACACCAGTTAAAATGAAATACTGGTTAGGTTAGTAAACCGTTAAACGGTCATGATCTCAACTTCTTTCTTTTTCATCAGTGCATCGATCCGGGCAATGAAATCATTTGTCATTGTCTGAACTTCCTCCTCCGCATTCTTAACGTCGTCTTCTGATGCGCCTTTGATCTTCTTGAGTTGTTCGTTCGTTTCCTTGCGTACTGTGCGGATGCTCACTTTGCCGTGTTCACATTCCTGGCCAACTTGTTTAACAAGCTGCTTCCGACGTTCCTCAGTTAGCATCGGCACGTTAATGATCACTTGCTGTCCGTCGTTTTGTGGATTAAGACCAAGGTTCGCGTCTCGAATAGATTTTTCAATCTCGACAATCATGCCTTTTTCCCAGGGCTTGATGAAGATCGTGCGCGCATCAGGAGTAGTCAGTGATGACACCTGGTTAAGTGGTGTCGTCGCTCCGTAGTATGATACAACAATGCCATCGAGCATTGCAGGGTTAGCCTTACCGGCACGGATCTTCGTAAGTTCAGAGCCGACGTGCGTAACCGCCTTCGTCATCAGATCTTTTGCTTCTTCGAGATACAATTCGATTTCTTCCATTGAGAAAATGTTTGTGCGTATAGGCTTTTCGTTAGCTGATCAACGTTCCTGCATTTTCACCCCTCGCTATTTTCAGCAAGTTCCCTTTTTCATTCATGTCGAATACGATGATGGGCAACTTGTTCTCCATACACAAAGTGAACGCGGTCATGTCCATAATGTTGAGGTTTTTCTCATATGCCTCCTGGAATGAAAGCGTATTATACTTTACCGCATCAGGGTATTTCTCCGGATCCTTTGTATAAACGCCATCAACGCGTGTTCCTTTCAGTACTACATCAGCCTGAACTTCAATGGCACGAAGGCTGGCGGTTGAATCCGTTGTAAAGTATGGATTGCCGATGCCGGCACCGAAAATTACGATCCTTCCCTTTTCGAGGTGACGAATCGCTCTGCGGCGGATAAAAGGCTCACATACCTGCTCCATCTTGATACCCGCCATCAACCGGGTATACATGCCATGGCGTTCGAGTGCACTCTGTAGGGCCATCGCGTTGATTACCGTGGCAAGCATGCCCATGTAATCGCCCTGAACCCGGTCTATACCGAGCGCTTCTGCCTGCCCTCCTCTGAATATATTACCACCTCCAATGACGATTGCGATTTCAACGCCCTGCTCACGCAATGCTTTTATCTCGTCACAATATTGTTCAAGGATGTTGGTGTCAATGTTTGTGCTCTTTTGACGTCCCTGAAGCGCTTCACCACTGAGTTTGAGGAGGATGCGTTTATATTTCATTCAGCTTTCAATAAAACCGCCGCAATATATTAAAACTCGATCAGAACCTGGCCCTTTTCAACTGAATCACCCTTTTTCACAAGCACCCTCTTAACGGTGCCCTCACCGGATGCCTTGATGATGTTTTCCATTTTCATGGCCTCGAGTATTAACAGAGAGTCGCCCACCTGGATAGTTTGACCCGCTGTAACCCGCAGATCAATAATAAGTCCTGGCATCGGCGCCTTGATGTTATTCAAACGCCCGCTGCTTCCGTTGGTCATACCTAACTGCTCAAGAAGCATGTCGAACTTGTCTTTTAATTGAACTGAATGTGTGGACCCGTTAATCCGGATCGTAACGGTTTTGCTCTGCTTGTTTACTTCAAGGATCTCAGCAGTATAGCTCTTGTTGTCCCGAATGATGTGAAACCTGTCAGGGCCAAGGGGTGCGATATCAACCGATACCGGATTGCCATTAATAGTGAGTGATGATGACGCTATGTTTATTTCGAGCGAGTGATGCCCGTTGATTTTTGCTGAAAGCATATTATGTAAAAATGCATAAAATCCATCGAATGTCGCGATTTGCAACATCAGTGCCTCATCAACTTTCTTTCCGAAACCTAAGAAATACAACGAAAAGTTTGTGACTCTCGGATTCGGAGATAACCTTTGTACCGTCCAAAAGACAAGGGGTGCCTTAAAATAACGGGCTGAGATTATACCCAATGAACCTGATGCCGGTAATGCGGCCGAAGGGAAGGCAAGGTTAAAAACACGCGGGTGCATTCCCCTGTGCGCTGCAGGTTTAACCATTTTATTACAACATGTTCAAATCTCTTATCACGACCGCAGTGTTGCTGTGGTCAACGGTTGCGTACGCGCAGGTGTACTCGATCAATGGTCAGGTAAAGCGAGCCGACAACAATCAGTCGCTTCCTGGCGCAACGCTTGAAATCAAGGAACTCGGGCGTCATACCGTCGCCGATGAATTCGGCAACTACCAGTTCACCAGAATTCCTGCTGGTGACTACACCGTGAGCGCGCGTTTCCTTGGCTTCACAACGCTCGATCAGAAAGTCAGTGTTCAAAGCAATCAGTCACAGGACTTCGGACTGGCCGAAGCAGCCGTAATCACCGATGAGGTCGTTATCTATTCCACGCGGGCTAACGACAAAGTGCCGACCACCTTTTCCAATGTGAGTAAGCAGACGGTGCAAAAACAAAACTATGGACAGGACCTACCGATGATCCTTAATTGGACCCCATCCATGGTTACAACGTCTGATGCAGGCGCCGGAATCGGATACACGGGTATTCGCATCAGGGGCAGCGACGCCACACGCATCAACGTGACCATTAATGGAATTGGTCTCAATGATAGCGAATCACAAGGCGTCTTCTGGGTTAACACTCCGGACCTGGCATCATCTGTTCAAAGTATTCAAATACAGAGAGGAGTTGGAACCTCCACAAACGGAGCTGGCGCTTTTGGTGCCACCGTAAGTGTTCAAACTGATGCACTCGCAGCGAAACCATACGCAGAGGCAACAGCATCGGCAGGATCATTCCGATCTCAGCGCTACACGTTCAAAGCGGGCACCGGACTGTTGAATAACCGCTGGGCATTCGACGCTAGAATTTCCAATATCAAATCGGACGGCTACATCAAAAGAGCAACGTCAGACCTGAACTCTTACTACATCAGTGGAGGATACTACGGTGACAAGACCATCGTAAAGGCAATCACATTTGGCGGACATGAACAAACCTATCAGGCATGGAACGGCACGGATGCCGAGACAATGGCCGTCGATCGTCGCTTCAACTATTCGGGTGCGATCTATGATGAAAATGGTAACATCTCACGCTTCTACGATAACGAGATCGACGATTATCGCCAGGACCACTATCAACTGCATGTAGCCCAACAGTTGAACAACAACTGGAGCGCAAATGTCTCTCTGCACTATACCTATGGCCGCGGATACTTTGAACAGTATAAACAGGATGAAGCATTTGCCGATCTGGGATTGCCGGATGTAACCATTGGCAACGAGACGATCACCTCAACCGACGCAATCGTTCGTCGCTGGCTTGACAACAAATACTATGGTGCGACATTCTCGCTGAATCAGGATCTCGATGACATGGACATCACCATCGGTGGCGCGTATAGCCGCTACGATCATGCCCGTCACTTCGGAGAGATCATCTGGGCGGAGATAGCAACTGATGCTGACATTCGCCACGTATACTATGACGGCAAATCCGAGAAATCAGATTTCAACATTTACGCAAAATGGACCTATCGCGTAACACCTAAGCTGTCTACATTCCTCGATCTGCAGTATCGCGGCGTCGACTATACCTCCGGTGGTGTCGAAGACGATCAAAGTGCGTACAGCATCGACGATCACTTTTCATTCTTTAATCCAAAGGGAGGTTTGACCTACACACTGAACGAGTCAAGCGCGTTGTATACATCATACGCCATTGCACATCGCGAGCCCAATCGCTCTGACTATCTGGATGGAGATGAAAAACCAGAGGCTGAACGACTCGGCAATCTTGAGGCTGGCTGGAAGAAGCAGGGCGCCAACTTCGCTTTGCAGGCCAATTACTATCTGATGAACTATCATAACCAGCTGGTGCTAACGGGACAGATAAACGACGTTGGCAATCCCATACGCGCTAACATCGGACGTAGCTACCGTACGGGTATCGAGCTGTCAGGAATGGGAAGGTTATCAAAGCACGTAACGCTCAATGCTAACGCAACCTGGAGCATCAATAAGAACCAGGACTATGCTTTCACCGACACGAATGGAAATAGCGTCACGCGAAACACCACAATAATTCTGTCTCCGTCGTGGATAGTGGGAAGTCAGTTAGCATGGACTCCTGTTCCGCAGTTTGAAGCGACGTTGCTTAGCAAATATGTCGGGAAGCAGTATCTCGACAATACTGATAACAGTAAGGTTGCGCTTGATCCCTATTTCATCAATGACATCAGATTGTCTTATCGGATTACCGGGAAGTCGCTCGGGCAATTGGAGTTCGGAGTGTTGATCAACAATCTCTTCGATGTAAAGTATTCTTCGAACGGATATGGATATGATGGAGTCCCCTATTTCTATCCCCAGGCGGGAATCAACTTTCTCGGAATGGTAACGCTCAGGCTGTAATGCGATAAACTTCACTACCGGGAGAATCTTACCTGAGATCAGTCTCGGGCCAGTTGAACCCTGATCGAAGACCGAAAACGTTCAAAATGGCTAAAATTCGCGTAAAGGCGGTTTGATGCCGTTTTGGCAGTCTTTCATTTTTGGTTCAAAGCTTGCATATTTGGTCATTGTTAAAACACTTAAAGTACTATGGGTATTGGAGCATTGGTGATAACTGGAGTGTTTATGCTGATTGGATGGATCGTGAGTTCGCGTCTGAAAGGCAAGTTCCAGCGCTATTCACAGGTACATCTCACGAAAGATTTGACAGGAGCAGACGTTGCAAGACTGATGCTCGCAGATAATGGTATTCGCGACGTGGAAGTGGTGTCAGTTGAAGGTCAGCTTTCTGACCATTACAATCCCGCTAACAAAACTGTTAACCTCAGTCACGATGTTTATTATGGTCGCAACGCGGCCGCTACTGCTGTCGCTGCTCACGAATGCGGTCACGCCGTTCAGCATGCCAAAGCATATAGCATGCTCGAGCTTCGATCAGCACTCGTTCCTATTCAGAACATCAGTGCAAAGGTGATCAACATCGTGTTTCTGGCGATGATGTTCGGTGCCATGACCATTGGCGGAATATTTACGGTAAAAACAGCGTTGCTGGTGATCATCGCATGTTATGCGGTATTCGCACTCTTCGCTTTGATTACGCTGCCAGTAGAGTTTGACGCTAGCCGTCGCGCACTGGTTTGGATCGAAGCACGTGGAATCGTAAACAAGCAGGAGCACGACATGGCAAAGGACGCTTTGAAGTGGGCAGCCATGACATACGTCGTCGCCGCCATTGGTGCGATCACGATGTTAGCTTATTATGTGATGCTGTTTCTCGGTCGCCGCGACTAAGTAAACGACATAACAAACTTTTAATAATTGAGGCCCGCAAGAGATTGCGGGCCTTCTTTTTTGCTTGTCTGGCAAGCTTCGCCAGCAGGTGATCGACTTCGCGGTAAGCCAATAGTCCTTGAAATACATTGATCCCCATCCTGACTGTCGTGTATTCACGATTTTCGACGGCTGTTCCTTTGTGATTAGACCGAATCCAATAAATTTCGGATATGAACTTTCAACTGACCGAAGAACAACTTGCCGTCCGCGATGCCGCGAGGGAATTTGCGCAATCAGAACTGCTGCCTGGAGTAATCGAACGCGATACCCACCAGAAATTCCCGACAGAGCAGATCAGGAAAATGGGCGAGCTGGGCTTTCTCGGAATGATGGTTGACCCTGCCTACAACGGTGGCGGCATGGATACGATCTCATACGTATTGGCGATGGAGGAGATCTCGAAAGTGGATGCGTCCGCATCAGTCTGCATGTCGGTTAACAACTCGCTTGTCTGCTGGGGATTGGAAAAGTTCGGGTCTCCGGAGCAAAAGGAAAAGTACCTCAAGCCGCTCGCAACGCAAGGCATAGGCGCATTCTGTTTGTCAGAGCCGGAAGCTGGTTCGGATGCCACCAGTCAACGCACAACCGCGATTGACATGGGGGATCATTATCTTCTCAATGGCACCAAGAACTGGATTACCAATGGAAGCACGGCAACAACATACATTGTTATCGCACAAACTGATGCATCGAAAAAGCACAAAGGCATCAATGCACTGATCGTCGAAAAGGGAATGCCTGGATTTACCGTCGGAAAGAAAGAAGACAAAATGGGTATTCGCGGATCTGATACACACTCGCTGATGTTCAGCGACGTAAAAGTTCCAAAACAAAACCGCATCGGCGAAGACGGATTTGGCTTTCAGTTCGCCATGACAACACTCAACGGCGGAAGAATTGGAATTGCATCGCAGGCATTGGGTATCGCGGCTGGAGCATACGAACTCGCCGTGAAGTATTCGAAGGAACGAAAGGCTTTTGGAAAGGCGTTGGCAGAACATCAGGCGATACAATTCAAGCTCGCCGACATGGCCACACAAATCGATGCAGCCAGACTCCTTGTACATCAGGCGGCCTGGTTAAAAGATCAGGGTGAAGACTTTGTGAGAGCTGCTGCCATGGCAAAACTATTTGCTTCACAGATCGCTCAGGACGTCACAACGGAAGCGGTACAAATTCACGGCGGATATGGATACGTGAAGGAATATCACGTTGAGCGCCTCATGCGCGATGCTAAGATTACTCAAATCTACGAGGGAACGACGGAGATTCAGAAGATGGTGATCTCGAGGTCAATTCTGAAGTAATTGACAATTTACAATTGATAATCATGGAGTCGCCTTAACTGCGGCTTAATTATTTGTATTCGAAGGTACCCTTGTCGCTTTTGATCGTGACGCTCTTTTCATTCGAGCGCTCAACGTAGCCGATCTTACGCGCATCAACACCAAAACTCTTTGAGATGTCGATGATGGTTTGAGCATGAGCGGCGGGAACATAGAATTCCATCCGATGGCCCATGTTGAACACCTTGTACATTTCCTTCCAGTCAGTCTTGCTTTCTTCCTGTATCAGTTTGAACAGTACGGGAACATCGAAGAGATTGTCCTTGACGACGTGCAGTCCATCATTCAGGAAATGAAGAACCTTGGTTTGCGCACCTCCGCTGCAATGAACGATGCCGTGAATTTCTTTACGCAGAGAATCCAGCACCTTAATAACGATTGGGGCATACGTCCGCGTTGGTGACAGGACCAGCTTACCAACATCCACAGGTGATCCCTCAACACGATCAGTAAGATGATACTTTCCGCTATAGACCAATGATCTGTCTACCGCCGGATCAAACGACTCAGCATACTTGTTACTGTAGTCTTTATGAAAAACATCGTGGCGCGCGGAAGTTAATCCATTGCTGCCCATACCGCCATTGTATGCGTCTTCGTAAGCAGCCTGCCCATAAGATGCGAGACCGATCATCACATCGCCTTCCTGAATATGTGCGTTGTCAATAACATCTGCACGACGCATGCGGGTTGTAACAGTACTGTCTACAATGATCGTTCTTACAAGATCACCAACATCGGCGGTCTCGCCACCCGTGCTAATAAGATTAAGTCCGTGATCACGGAGCATGGCAAGCACTTCTTCTGTGCCGTTGATGATTGCTGATACAACTTCACCAGGTATAAGATGTTTGTTGCGTCCGATGGTCGACGACAACAATATGTTTCCGGTCGCGCCGACGCATAAGAGGTCATCGATGTTCATAACGATGGCGTCTTGTGCGATACCTTTCCAAACCGACAGATCGCCTGTTTCTTTCCAGTACAGATACGCCAATGATGATTTCGTTCCGGCACCATCGGCATGCATCACGGTACACCATTCATCGTCGCCCGCGAGGAAGTCGGGAACAATTTTGCAAAAAGCCTTTGGAAACAAACCCTTATCGAGTTTGGCGATGGCCTGATGCACATCTTCTTTTGATGCTGAAACGCCGCGTTGAGAATACCTGTCTTTCACTGTCGAACTCATTGGTAGGGCAAAAGTGCAAATTAAACCGCTATGGGTAAAACGACCGTCAGCAATTGAGACTCATGCGCTTCTGATGAAGATCCCAAACAACGATTCCCAGGCAAACGGAGATGTTCAGGGAATGCTTCGTACCCGATTGAGGGATCTCCATTGCCAGATCGCAAAGAGCAACAACGGGTTCACTTACACCGTGAACCTCGTTTCCAAATACGAGGCAATAACGGGCATCTGATTCGGGTGTGAACTGATTAAGGGCCACGCTTTCCGTGGTTTGTTCGACAACAATAATCGTATAGCCCTCTTCCTTAAGCCGTTGGACAGCGTCTTCGGGTTTTTCAACAAACTCCCAGGGCACGGAAGAGGTCGCGCCCAACGCCGTCTTTTCAATCTCGCGATGAGGAGGAGTGCCGGTGATCCCCGTCAAAAAGATCTTCTCTAGCCGGAACGCGTCGGCAGTGCGAAAGGCCGAACCGACATTGTGAAGGCTTCTGACGTTATCCAGTACGATACAAAAAGGAGTCTTTTGCGCCTCCTGGTACTCGGCAGCACTGATCCGGTCAAGCTCTTCTAGCGACAGCTTTTTCATGCCGCAAAAATAGGTCGTTTTTCCATTTCTCTGCTTGTGCGGAGTGCTCGGATGTTTGGCGGTTACAGTATGTTGTGCGGTGTGAGGGAGAGTCCATCACATAAGAGGAACGTTGAATGGAAGGCGTACATCCAGTCAGATACGCCCAGTAGTTCGTATCTCCTGATAGTTTTCGCCGACGATCGTTTTAAGTCCGAATCACTAAATTGAGTCAATGTCAAAAGCTCATGAAATATTCCGCCCCATCGCATTGTTGGGTTTGCTGATTTTGATTTGGCCGCAACCAACGAACGCACAAGACCAATGGAAGAACATCTATCGTGAAAGCGCGTGGAAGGAACGCGACGAGTGGCAACGTGCTCCGGAATTGATCAGGCAACTGGGCCTGAAAGGCGGCAGCACTGTCGCCGATATCGGATGTCACGAGGGATACATGACCATAAAACTTGCCGATGTTGTTAAATCATCAGGAAAAGTATTTGCTGTTGATGTCGATGCTCCCAAGCTTGAATTGTTAAAGAAACATCTCACGGACCGCGGTATTACAAACGTTACGACCATCAAAGGTGATTATGATAATCCCCGGTTGCCAACGGACCAGCTGGACGGCGTGATCATTCTCGATACCTATCACGAGATGAGCGATCATGACAAAATCCTGATCCACATAAAAGCGGCTTTAAAGAAGGGAGGACGATTGGTAATCTGCGAACCTATTGCCGAATCGCGTCGCGACCTTAGCCGCCAGGAGCAGGAGAACAAGCATGAAATCGCGATGAAATTCGCGGAGGAGGATCTTATCAAAGCGGGCTTTAGCATCGTGAAAAAGCAGGATCCATTTGCCGACAGAACCACGATAAAGGGCGATGTCATGTGGATGCTCGTAGCCGAAAAAAAATAGTCTGCAAATCCTGTCAAAAAAGGGAATAGGTTTTTCAGTCTAAATCATTTGGAGAGGCAGAATTCTTCGGGTGAAATCATAAATTGCCGGCTATGTCGACGGCAACTGGCAGCTACCGAAACCCCTTTGATGAAGCAATATAATGCCATCAAAGCCAGGCACCCTGGTGCATTGCTGCTTTTCAGGGTTGGCGACTTCTACGAAACATTCGGACAGGATGCCGTTACGGCTAGCAAGGTACTCGACATCGTTCTTACTAAACGGGGAGCGGGATCCTCTTCCGAAATTGAGCTCGCAGGCTTTCCGCATCATTCGCTCGACTCCTACCTTCCCAAGCTTGTTCGGGCAGGACATCGCGTGGCGATCTGCGATCAGCTGGAAGATCCGAAGACAGTTAAGGGAATAGTGAAAAGAGGCGTGACGGAACTTGTAACGCCAGGGCTATCCTATAACGACAATGTCTTAAACACTAAACAGAACAACTTTCTGGCTGCCGTCTTTGCGACGAAGAACATCTACGGCGCCGCGTTTCTGGACATCTCTACTGGGGAGTTCTATGCTACACAGGGCGATGAACGCTATGTGATGAAAACCATCCAGAGCTTTTCACCTGCAGAGATCATTTTCAACAGGCAGTCGCGCACACACTTTGAAGCGCTGTTCTCCAGCGAATACAACACGTTCTGTCTCGATGAATGGGTCTTTGGTTTTGACTTCGGTCACGAAAAACTTATTAACCAGTTTAAGACCGCTTCATTAAAAGGATTTGGTATTGAAGGCATGGGCGAAGCAATCATCGCCGCCGGTGCCATTCTTCACTATCTGGACGAAACAGAGCATAAGGATACTTCGCACATCACGACCATCTCACGTCTCGACCAGGACAGGTTTGTGTGGCTCGACAAGTTCACCATCAGAAACCTGGAATTGGTGAGCGCTCAGCAGGATGGAGGAACACCACTTATCGAGATCCTCGATCATACGCTTACTCCGATGGGAGGACGATTGCTTCGGAAATGGATGATTCTTCCTCTGAAAGAGAAAACGCTGATCGACGAGAGATTAAATACGGTCGATACGATACTGACAGATGCAGGTCTTCACGACCAATTGAAGTCATCGCTGACTCAGATAGGTGACCTTGAGCGATTGATTTCTAAAGTCGCTGTAAATCGAATAAATCCACGCGAGCTGCTGCAGCTGATGCGCGCTTTGCGTTGCATTGAACCAATCAAACAACAACTGGCTCATCACCCGGCCCCGGTTCTGCAAAGACTCGGAGAGCAACTCGACAGTTGTGAATATCTCGCTAATAAGATTTCGCTCGAAGTTCGCGATGATGCCCCCATCGCTTCGCATCAGGGTGGTGTAATTAAGCCCGGTGTCGATACTGAGCTTGATGAACTGCAGCAGATCGCTTTTTCAGGCAAAGACTACCTGTTGCAGATCCAGAAACGTGAAGTGGCGCGCACAGGCATCAACTCGCTAAAGATCTCCTACAATAAAGTATTTGGCTATTACCTCGAGGTAAGCAATGCCAACAAAGACAAGGTTCCCTCAGACTGGATTCGCAAGCAAACGCTGGTGAACGCCGAACGATACATTACCGAAGAGCTGAAGACTTACGAGGAGAAGATTCTGCATGCAGAAGACAAGCTTGTTGTTATCGAGCAACGGATTTACAATGCGCTCGTGGCTATGGCTGCCGGTTACATTTCGCAGATACAACAGAATGCGCGTGTAGTGGCTCAGTTGGATTGTCTCTTCAGCTTTGCGCAGGCTGCACAACTCAACAAATATGTGAAGCCGGTCGTTGACGAATCTCTCACGCTCGACATCAAGGCAGGTCGCCATCCCGTTATAGAAAGGAAGTTGCGTACAGGCGAATCGTACGTTCCGAACGATATCTTCCTCGACAGCGACAAACAACAACTGCTGATCATCACCGGTCCCAACATGGCGGGTAAGTCCGCGTTGCTGCGACAGACTGCCCTCATTGTTTTGATGGCGCAGATCGGAAGCTACGTTCCGGCTGATGCAGCAACTTTGGGAATCGTGGATAAGGTGTTCACCCGTGTGGGTGCCGCTGACAATCTTTCAAAGGGTGAATCGACGTTCATGGTCGAAATGACGGAAACGGCGAGTATTCTGAATAACCTCAGCGATCGCAGTCTCATCCTCATGGATGAAATCGGGCGTGGCACAAGTACCTATGATGGAGTGTCCATCGCCTGGGCCATCGTTGAATACCTCCACAACCATAAAGACTTTAAGGCAAAAACATTATTCGCGACGCACTATCACGAATTGAACCAGCTCGAGGAGGATCTCGTGCGCGTGAGAAATTTCAATGTGTCGGTGAAGGAAGTTGGTGACAAGATCATCTTTATGCGAAAACTTAAAGAGGGTGGAAGCGAACACAGCTTTGGAATTCACGTCGCACAGCTCGCCGGTATGCCTAACAGAGTGGTATTGCGTGCGAACGAGATCCTGCACTTCCTGGAGAGGGATAAGCATAAGAATCAGGCGGCGCCTTTGAAAGACCTTCCACCTCCGATACAGCAACTTAGTTTATTCGCGCCGGATCCGCGCTTCAGCGAAATTCAGAATATCCTTGGAACCGTTGATATCAATACGATGAGTCCTGTTGAGGCACTGCTGAAGTTGAATGAAGTGTTGTCGGTGTTGAAGAAGAAGTGACTTTGGTATTCCGGCGTCATCCTGACGGAGTCTAACGCCGGGGAAATCAAATTACTTCCTGGGCCACCTGGGCCCTTACCACCTCCATTGCCCTTGCCTCCACCGCCGTTCTTACCACGACGAAAGAACCTTGGCTTCTTACGGGGTGAGCCATTACTGCCACCATGACCATTTTGACTCTTCTTAACGCGAGGCTGGTACGCCGGTCCTTCTCCAATTGCCTGTGGAAGCGGCAACTTGGCTACTTCATTTCCGATGAGACTCTCAATGCTATAGAAACGATTCTGATCGCGCTCGTTGATAAATGTAATGGCCGTGCCTGTTGTATCAGCGCGTGCCGTGCGACCAACGCGGTGCACATAATCTTCCGGATCCGGAGGAACATCGAAGTTGATCACCAGGCTTATTCCTTCAACATCGATGCCTCGTGAAAGTACATCGGTGCCGATCAGCATGTTTACCTGCTTGTTCTTGAATTCTCGAAGTATCGTTTCGCGTTCCGGTTGTTCCAGATCAGAGTGAAATGCTTTGGCGGCCATGCCGGCACGCTGAAAGGCCTGATCCAGTTTCTTTACAGTCTCTTTCGTGGAGGCAAAAATGATAGCGCTGCTCCATTCTGTGCTCTTGAGCACGTGCTTGATCAGCGCGGGCTTCTGTGCGTCAAACACCACGTACGCCTGTTGAAGAATTCCATCCGCCGGTTTTGCAATGGCGATGTTGATCTCAGTCGGATTTTTCAGAATCTTGTTTGCCAGCGTTCTAATCTTCGGGGGCATCGTCGCCGAGAACAGTACCGTTTGACGCTCTTTGGGAAGATAAGTGATGATCTTTACGATGTCGTCGTAGAATCCCATGTCGAGCATACGATCCGCTTCATCCAGCACAAGATGTTCAAGATGATCCAGAACGATCTTGCCAGTTGCCAGCAGGGCAATGAGTCGTCCGGGTGTAGCGATTACAATGTCGGCACCCTCTTCCATTGCCTTGCGTTGCTGATCCCAGGTAGCACCATCGCCACCACCGTAAACCGGAATTGAACTTACACCAAGGAAGTAGCCGATACCTTCGATCTGCTGATCGATTTGCTGAGCAAGTTCGCGGGTCGGTGCAATGATCAGCGTATTGAGATGTCGCTTCTCCGCACGCACTATCTTATCCATAATCGGAAGAAGATAGGCACCGGTTTTACCTGTACCTGTTTGTGCACAGGCAATCAAATCCTTGTTCTCAAGAATAACAGGAATAGCCTGTTGTTGAATGGGAGTGGGATTATTGAAGCCCATGGACGTAAGCCCGTCCACGAGTTTTTCATCAAACTTAAAATCAGCGAATGTCAAGCACTAACAAGATTTACAAACCAAATATCCATTTTCAGAACTGCTCTATGCAGGCTCTGATTCCAACTGTTTCTCAGGTTGGTTTTCTGCCTCGTACTTCTTCCGCAGCTGCGCCGCTTCCTTTTTGTTTTTCGAATGCAGAATGTGTTTAGGAACTCCTTTCAGATCCCATATTAAGCCAACAGCGGCAAAACTTTTCAATATGTAATAAGTGATGTCGATCTCCCACCAGAAGAATCCCTGACGCGCGGCAACTTCGTAGTAGTGGTGGTTGTTATGCCATCCCTCGCCCATCGTTACCAATGCAAGCCAGATGCTGTTACGCGACTCGTCATCGGACTCGTAACGTTGAGTTCCAACTTTGTGCATGATCGAGTTAATCGAGAATGTTGCGTGATACAGAATGATCGTACTCAGGAAGAAGCCAACAAACAATGACGAGAATCCTGCAGTAGTAAACATGTCAGTGATGCCATTGCCATTCACAATACCACCCAATGCCATCACAACAAATGCAAGTATTGTAGGAGGCACCAGGTAATGTTTGTTAAGCCATACCAGCTCAGGATACTTAGCGTAGTCGCCAATAACTTTGTAGTCGGTCTTCTTGAAATCCGGTCCGACGATCCATCCAATGTGCGAGTACCAGAATCCATAGATCTTCATCGAGTGCGGATCTGCAGGCGTATCGCTGTGACGGTGATGATGACGGTGATGGGCTGCCCACCAGAGTGCACCTTTCTGAGCCGTTGTTTGCGCCATGAAGGCGATAACAAACTGGAACCAGCGGGATGTCTTATATGACTTATGGGCGAAATAGCGGTGATAGCCTCCCGTTACCCAGAACATGCGGGAGAAGTAGAGAACAGCGCAAACGATCCAATCGAACAAGGTAGCACCCGTATACAGAGCACCAAGCGGCGCCAGGTGAATAGCCAGAAAAGCAATCTCTTGGCTAATTACAGGTTTGCTCCGGACTTCTGGAGTGAGGTCAATTTTTGTCATAATTCGTAAACCAAAAAATGTGGAAAGTAGTGCGGCGAACGGGCGACTAATTTCTTAAGACAAATGCAAAGGTAATGCTTTCATCCTGAAGGTTATAGTGCTGTCTGAAACTATCTCTGCGAACGACTGATCGGTTGTGCAGAATGCGATGTAAGTAAACTTGTCGAAACTTTGTAAACCGAGGCTTCACTTATCATTTTCCGAACGTATCTTTGTAGTCCTGATGAGCCCTGAACAACACTTCATGCGCTACCAACCGATGCTAGAGGCAATAGCCTTTAACATGGTGCGCTGCAAGGCAGACGCTCAGGACATCGTACAGGAAACTGCGCTCAAATGGCTTTCTGCCGGGCCCAAAAAAATCGAGAACACCAAGGCGTATCTGATCTCTGCGGTGAGGAACAATTGCCTCAAGCACATTGAGACCCTGAAGAACAAAAAGGAAGAACTTCTTGGCCAGCATAACCTTGCAGAGGCCCTGAAGCTTTTCAAGGAATCAAATCTCGCGCATTTGGACCTGGACATTGATCTTCAAAAAGCGCTGAAGACCCTTCAGGCGAAGCTCGAACCTCTGGAACGTGCTATTTTCGTCCTGAAAGAGGTTTTTGATTTTGATTACGACACGCTGCCAGGAAACCTTCGACAAGAAGAAGGAACACTGCCGTCAGCTTTTGTGTCGCGCGAAAAAGAAACTTAGTGAAGAGACGTCGAAAATCCATTTTGAAATGCCCGACACCTCGAATTTCAGGGCAAATTTTAAGAAGGCTTGCGACCTTGGGCACATCACCGACCTCATTTCTGGCCTGAAACAGGAGGTTGCCATGACTCTCGGAGAAAGGTGAAATTTTTTTCAGTTTTTTGTCACAACTTAATCACGTTCCGGTCTTACAGAATAATTCGGTCCCTGCCGACCCCTCGGCGAGGATCAGCTTAACTTAACAACTTCATGGCAGTAATTCTTATTTTCTTTGTAGCGCACTGGTACCTGTCGCTATTCTTCCAGACTTTCTTCCTGCATCGTTACGCATCGCACAAGGCGTTTACGATGAACAAATTCTGGGAGAAAGTATTTTTCGTACTCACCTGGATTTTCGAAGGGTCGAACTACCTTAGCCCGTATGGCTACGGTGTCATGCACCGCATGCACCACGCCTTTGCTGATACGGAAGACGATCCACATTCACCAAAGTACGATGAGACCATCTGGAACATGATGTGGAAGACAAAGACCATCTATTCCGATATCGCTAATCGCAAGCTTATCCCTGACAGCCGCTTTACAGATGGCGTTCCTCAGTGGGAAGCGTTCGACAAGTTCGCGCGCTCATGGCCGTCCCGAATCTTCTGGGCAGGTATATACATCACCATCTATGCTGTATACGCTCAGTACTGGTGGTTGTGGTTGCTCCTCCCTGTGCACTTCCTGATGAGCCCTATTCACGGCGCCATCATCAACTGGTTTGCTCACAAATACGGTTACAGAAATTTCGAAGTCGGCGATACGTCAAAGAATTTCCTTCCTTTCGATTTTCTGATGATGGGCGAAAGCTATCATAACAATCACCACAAGTTTGGCAACCGCCCTAACTTCGGCGGCATTCGCTGGCACGAGATCGATCCAACTTACCAGGTGATCAGAGTGCTGAACAGACTGGGAATTATCCAGATCGCGAAGCACAAGCAAATGACAATTGACGACATTCAAAAGCAGCGCGCTGCATAGTAAAAACACCGGATTATTTTAAGGCAATAATTTGACGGGCCAACAGCCCGTCTCGGGGAAGAGAGGCTGGGCAGAGATGTTCAGCCTCTCTTTCGTTGGTAGTAGTTAGTATTGAGTCGTGAGTCTTGAGTATTGGTTGGGAGTCGGTTGAGTCATTAGGCGATGGTTAGGCCCGCTGGCTGCTTTGTTTAGACTTTCTGGCTGCTTCGCTTAGGCTTGGCGGCCGTTAGGCGGCTGCTTGCCGTAGGCTTTCGTTAGGCTCTGCTTAGGCTTTCATTAGGCTTTGGTTAGGCTCCGCTTAGGCTTTCATTAGGCGCGCTTAGGCTATTGCGGTGCTGACATTGCGTTGTTCCGCCCAGGCGCCCCGTTCATGCTTTTTTAGTGCCCGGTCAGTCTATGGTCCTGACGCATCTCTAAATCTCCAGGATGTAAAGCGTCGCTACCCCATTTAAGAACATTAGAATGCAGTTAACGACAATTGAAGGACGTTGACGACAATTAACGGAAAGCTACTGTTTGACAGGTTGCATGTTTGTATCGCGGGTCAATCGGCAAGTGATTGCTGCCGTTAACGAACTAAGAAAACTATGAACAACAAAGCCGAACGTCAACATCGGGCCTTCAAGACCCAACCCATTAACGATGCCTGCCAGGAAAACTCTGGCTTCTCTCAGGTTGGTTGCTATTCAATTGGTTGCTATACAATGGCTACAAGTGTGGCCATAGTTATCCTATGGTCGACGCTAATTCTCCTTGAAGTACTTGTCTTCATCGAAGACCTCGTCGGTCTCAAGTTTCTTAGGCACCACACCGACTTCAAGTATCCTGAATTCAGTACGACGGTTCTTCTGACGACCAACGGGATTGTCGGTGCCATCGGGGTTGGTATTTCGCGCGATAGGAAATTCTTCGCCGTATCCTTTTGCCACGACACGATCAGGCGCGATGCCATGTTGTACGAGATACTTCACGGCAGCATCAGCGCGTCGCTGTGAGAGCTGCATGTTGTAAGCATTGTCGTCAACGCTATCGGTATGCGAACCTAACTCAATCTTGATTTCGGGGTTGTCGGCAAGAAGCTGAACGAGTTTGTCAAGTTCCTTGGCCGCGTCATCACGGATAAACGATTTGTTGTAATCGTAGTAGATGTTTTCGAGAACGAACCTCTTATTCAACTCAATCTTGTCGAGCACAAGAAGCGTGTCGAAGGTAACGTTGGTAACGAGCTCCTTCAATGATGCAGGATCAACAGACCGTCCACGGGTCGTATACAGTTGACGCTTCACAAGATATCCGTCTGACTCACCAACCATGTTGTAATTCTCATTCTCGTAAACACGGAACAGGAACTTTCCATCATTACCAGTGACAAAGTCCTGCATGATTTCGCCGCGCTCATCAAGCAGGCTCACCTTTGTGTTAGCCAGGATCTGCATCTTGTCTTCTTTATCCTTCGTATAGGTAATGCCCTGCAGGTAGTAGTTAACCACTTTGAGGTTAGGATCTTCATTGATGAAAGTATAGATATCGTCATCGCCCTTTCCACCTTCGCGATTTGAGGTGAAGAAACCTCTGTCGGGTCTGAAAAGGAATATTCCGAAGTCATCGCCTACGGAATTCATTGGCTGCCCCAGGTTTTCAACAACTGTTCTGCCGTTGGAGCGCTTCACGACAAATAGGTCGAGTCCGCCATAACCAGGATGTTCGTCGGAGGAGAAGTAAAGCTTTCCATCGTCAGCAACATAAGGGAAGCTTTCGTTGCCGGGTGTATTGATATCAGCACCGAGATTCTTCACGCGTGAGAAACGACCACGCGTATCCATCTGGGCTGAGTAAATATCAGTGCCACCGTATCCACCTTTACGATTCGAGGCAAAGTACAGTGTACGGCCGTCCGCACTGAATGCAGGCGTAGATTCCCATGTATCTGCCTGATTGATATTGACCATCACCGGTTCGGTCCATACGTTGTTTCTATAACGTGACAGATACAGGTCACAGTCATTGGTGCCTTTCTTCTTACCTGAATTACACTTCGAAAAAACCATGGTCTTTCCATCAGGAGCGAACGTGATACATCCGTCGTTAATGGCTTCAGAGTTTATGCCTGCAGGCAGTGGGGCCACCGTTGCGAGGTCGACATTGGCACCACGGCTTGCAACTTTAAAGATGTCTGTGAACGGAGTTCCTGTTGCTTCGTAAAGCTTGTCCTTTCCGCGGGAGCTGGTGAAGTATAATTCGTTATTGAGGAACACGGGTGAATATTCTGAAGAAGTTGTATTGAGCAACTCCAGATTCTTCACGCGATAATAACTTGGCTTTTCGTTAAGGGCAGTGAGTTGATCCAGACTCTTGGCTTCTGCCTCGACGCGATTCCTGAACTTCTCGTTATCCGGATTCTTTTCTATTCCTTCTAACACCTTCTTCGCTTCAGCATACTTGGCATTCGCCTTTAATGACTGGGCATAATAGAACTGTGCCGTATCCCTGTCAATGCCCTTTGCAGTCGTGCCTTTCGCATAGAATGGTTCTGCCTCTTTCAGGCGATTGGAAAGTCTGTACGATTCACCTACGAAATAATTAGCGCGGGCATTATTGGGGCTACCCTTCAGGACCTTCTCGTATAACCCTATCGCGGTTTGATACTTGCCGTTCTTAAAGGCCTTGGTCGCCTTCTTTTCTGTGCTGCAGGAGGTGAAGCAGATAACGACGACACCAACAAAAAATATCAACCTCATCATTTCGGACAAACTTTTGATAAATCTACAAATTCTCTCTTAACCGGTTATAGGTGCCACGGGTAAATAACGCTTAAGCCATGTTGCTCCGGCAGGAACAATAAATGAAGAGTCCAGTTCGCCTTTTGTTCCAACCAGCGTATTCACGCACGGGGTATCCGAATTCCATTCTCCACCTGTTGCTGCCTCCCGGAGTTTGCTAACCGGAAGTGTGAACAGTTCATTGTCACGGATGAACGAAGCCTGCGCACGATCGAATAACGGTATGCCCAGCTTTTCCTCCAACGCTTTCATCGCCCGGGTCGATCCATCAATTGAGCAACCGCTTGCGCCATGTGCTTCTTCGTCAACAGCAAGTATGATGAAAGAATCAAGCCTGATATCGAACGACGTTACAAGGGGGATGCCATGGGCCGACCAGTCATTGGTAAACGATGCGAGTGAGTCATAAATTATCTCCTTCTCGCCTGGAGTGAATTTTCTTTTTGAATGGTAAATCCAGACTCGTGAATGGGGTTTCAACGACGCGAAATCAACTAACATACACTTTGAAATTTAGAAACAGCCTAGAACTTTAAACCCTGCGCTTCGGCAATAAGTTCTGAAAGGTCCTTCACCGCCACTTCGGCTTCTTTTTCTCTGGCCTTCACACCGTCGCTCATCATGGTCATACAAAAGGGACACGCCACGGCTATGGTTGTCGCACCGGTTGCCAGTGCCTCATCACTCCGCTCCACGTTGATGTCCTTTTTGCCTTTCTCGGGCTCCTTGAACATTTGAGCACCTCCCGCACCACAACATAAACCTGTCGTGCGACAACGTTTCATTTCAACCAGATCGGCATCGAGCGCCTCGAGCACTGCACGCGGCGCTTCGTAAATGTTGTTGGCACGTCCGAGGTAGCACGAGTCATGGTACGTGATACGCTTGCCCTTGAAGGTGCCACCCTCCTTCATTTTAATCTTTCCCTCATCAATGAGTGACTGCAGAAAGGCAGAGTGATGCATGACGTCGAAAGTACCACCCATCTGGGGATACTCATTCTTCAGCGTATTGAAGCAATGAGGGCAGGCAGTCACAATCTTCTTTACCTTGTACCGTTCCAGCGTTTGAATGTTTCCCATTGCCTGCATCTGAAACAGAAATTCATTGCCAGCGCGTCGGGCCGGATCACCAGTACACGTCTCTTCCTGTCCGAGCACACCAAAACTTATGTTAGCAGCTTGCAGGATGCTGACAAATGCGCGGGTAACACGCTTATACCGATCGTCGAAAGAGCCCGCACATCCAACCCAAAAAAGAATCTCCGGAGTCTCACCCTTCGATTCCCATTCCGCCATAGTTACAACGGTATCCATACACTATTTTTTCAGTTCATTAGCCCAGTTGAAACGGTCAGCTGGCGAAAACTTCCAGGGGGCAAAGCTGGTCTCGATGTTTTGGAACATCGAATTCCAGGAAGCCGGCGCACCAGATTCTTCCATAGCAACATAGCGACGCAGTTCAAGTATGATCTCCAAAGGGTTGATCATGACAGGACATGCCTCTACGCAAGCATTGCAGCTCGTACAGGCGTTGATCTCTTCCCTTGTGATGTAATTATCCAGCAGCGATTTGCCATCGGCAATACCCGCTCCACCAGTATCCATACTCTTTCCCACCTCTTCCATCCGATCGCGCGTATCCATCATGATCTTGCGCGGCGACAATTTCTTTCCGGTGAGGTTCGCAGGACATTCCGACGTACACCGACCACATTCGGTACAAGAGTAAGCGGCCAGCAGGTTGTTCCAGGAAAGATCGTTTATATCCTTCGCCCCGAAACGACCGGGAGCTGCCGCCGGTGCATTATCGGCAGCGCTAAGCCCAAGCATAATCTTTACCTCGTTAGTCACGACGGGCATGTTTTGCATTTCACCCTTAGGGGTAACGTTAGCGAAGTAGGTATTCGGAAAAGCCAGGGCTATATGGAGATGCTTTGAATAGGTGATGTAAACGGCAAAGGCCAGAATACCCAGAATATGAAACCACCAGGCTGCCCGCTCGATGATCATCAGGGATGATTCTGATTGACCTTTAAGAAGCGGAGTCACGAATGAACTGAAGAAGAGAGTGCCGGTTCTGGCGTAATGCGGTGAAACCTCCTGCAGCAACTGGTCCGAGGCATTCATTAGCAGGATAGCGCACATAAGCGTCACTTCAGTGACCAGGATAATGTTAGCGTCCATTCGGGGCCAGCCATTGAGCTCAGCCATGTCTAACCTTTTTACCTTCAATACATTACGCCGGAACAACATAATGAGGCAGGACACCAGCACGGCTACCGCCAGAAATTCGAAAAGGTTCATCAGGATGCCATAGAAAGGAACTCCCGCAAAGATCCGGTGGGTGCCGATTAGGCCATCTATCAGAAATTCAAGGACTTCCAGGTTGATTACCAGAAACCCAACGTATATAAAGAGGTGAAGAATTGCCGGAATAGGGCGCTTGAACATTTTCTGCTGACCAAAGGCAACAAGGATCATGTTGCGGATGCGGTCGGGGGAAGAAACCACTTCCTTTGATTTACCCAGGTTAATATTCCTTCTAATAAAGGCCACCCGTTTCCAAACCAAATAAATGGCGGTGGCCATGACCCCTAAGAAAACGATTTGTTGAATCATACCTTGATCTAAAAGTACTAATAAAGCGGTATTTCGGGTGGTTAAGAAATACCCGGGCTTTTTTGCGTGGTATCTAAAATTACATACTTTTGTGCCTCATTTTCCGGTGACGTAGCTCAGTTGGTAGAGCAAAGGACTGAAAATCCTTGTGTCGGGGGTTCAATTCCCTCCGTCACCACAAGCAAACCCCGCTGCATGGCGGGGTTTTTGTTTTTATGGATTTGTCCGGCGCGAATTTCTCGTAATTTAAACCTTGCTGGATATAACTTTACCAGTGAAACAACGACTGACGAATGGGCATTCTTAATCTTCCTCCCGAAGCAACGACCCGTTTGTTCTATGTGTATCTCGCCGAAATCACTTTAGGGCTAATCTTTGTTTTCATCTTCCGGCATTTCGGAATTCTTTATAGAAGACGATTCCTCCTCACCTGGTCATATAGCTGGCTCGCCTACGCTATCTATACCTGCGCTTCCGGTATCGTTCAAATCTTCCTGCTCGAGAGCTACGGTCTCTTCAGAGATGCTATCAGTATCGTCGCGCAGATGGGTTGCTTCCTCCAGATCATCATGATCCTCCGTGGCACATATGAACTGATCTATGAGAAAGCATTCTCACGGAAGAAGTTTGGAATCATCTTTATCGTAACGGTCGTTGTCGCGGCATTGAGTGTGATTCTCTTCGGCCAGGCAGGTCCCTTCTCAAGGTATCTCGTTAGCTTCGGTAGCCGTGCCGTGATAACCGGCATTGGATTCCTTGCCGCAGGTATGGTCGTGTGGACAAACAAGAAGTTCACAAAGGGCTTTGGACAACAACTCCTGTCGAGTTCATTGATTGCGTTCAGTGTATATCAGCTATATGACTTCACACTTCGCCTGCTCAAGCTCATGGGCAACGAAGTTTCCGGTCTTGAACTTTTTGGCTCCGTGGATCTCCTGCTCGTATCACTGATGGGAATGAGCATGGTCATGTGGTTCCTCGAAGACGAAAGAGAAAACCTCAATCGCGAAAACAAAGAGCTGGATAGTTTCCTCTCGAGCACCTCTCACGACCTTCGTACTCCAATAGCTTCTATCCTCGGTCTTACCTATTTGGGAAAGATCGAACTTCAGGAGGAGAAGGCACGCTCGTTCATGAACATGATCGAGGAACGGATCCGAAAACTGGATCTCATCATCGGAGATATCCTCAGTCTTTCGCGAAGCAAAAAAGTCGACCTTAAATTCGAACAGCTCGACTTTTCAAAGTTGCTCGACGAGACGATCGCAGACATACGTTTTAATAAGGGTGTGTCGGCGATTCAACTGGATTACCAGGAGGGCCCAAGCGATAAATTCAAATCAGATTACAACCAGATCAAAATCATACTGAATAACCTGATGTCAAATGCAGTGAAGTATCACAATTTGAATCAGCCCAATCCATATATAAGGGTTACGTTCAAGCGTAACAGGAGCAACGTTGAGATCGCTATCGAAGACAACGGTCAGGGTATTGAAAAGGAGGCGGTCTCAAAGATCTTCGATATGTTCTATCGCGCATCTCCAACCACAGATGGAACGGGATTGGGACTGTATATTGTTCAGGAGGCGTTGGCCAAAATCAATGGGATCATTACTGTTGATTCTGAGTTGGGGAAGGGGAGCACCTTCAGGGTAGTGCTGGAAAACGCTTAAAGAATTCACAATTGATAATTGAAAATTAAAGTGGCCCCGTGAGGGGCCCCTTGTTTTATCAGTGATGTCGTTGATTGTGAGTTACGCTCACAGGTCATTAGCTCATCCTTACTTGAAGTGCTTCAGCAGGACAATTTCTTCGCGGGTAAGGAAGCGCCATTCTCCGCGGGGAAGATCTTTCTTGGTGAGGCCGGCGTACATGGTACGATCAAGCTTTACTACCTGGTACTCGAGTGCTTCGAATATTCTTCGAACAACCCGGTTCCAGCCGATATGGATTTCAAGGCCGACGATCTTCTTGTCTTCGGACACGTAAGCCAGGTCATCAACCATTGCACGTCCTTCTTCAAGCTGTAACCCATCCATGATCTTTGTAGCATCGGCTCGCGTCAATGGACGATCGAGTTCAACACGATAGATCTTCTTTACATTATGAGAAGGGTGCATCAGCTTTTCTGCGAGGTCACCATCGTTGGTGAGCACCAGCAGTCCCGTTGTGTTTCTGTCGAGACGACCAACAGGATAAATTCTTTCTTTAATCACATTGCCAACAAGATTCATTACAGTACTCCGTTCTTCAGGATCAGAAGTAGTTGTAAGGAAGCCCTTAGGCTTATTCATCAAAACATATACAGGCTTTTCAGCGCGCAGTACTTTACTCTCATGGCGAACTTCGTCACCAGGATTAACCTTATGGCCGAGCGTGGTAACTACCTTTCCATTCACTGAAATGAGACCCATGGTAATGAGTTCATCAGCTTCCCGCCTTGAACAGACGCCACTGTTAGCAATGAATTTATTCAATCGCACCGGACCCCCGGCTGCAGCCGGCGCGGGCATGTCAGGTTCCTGCTTAATAGATTGACCGCCCCGCTTTACACCTCCACGGTCAAACTTCTTAAATGGTCTGCCGCCTTCAGGTTGATGGCCGTGATCGTTCCGACCAAATGATTTGCTTCGCTCACGACGTGGTTCTCCATCGTCGAAGCTTGAGCGGTCGAACTTCCGTGGCTTATCGCCGCCCTGATCATCTCCCTCTTTACGAGGAGGACGTCTTTCGAATGACTTATTTTTTCCGAATGGTTTATCCTTTTGAAAAGGACGACCTGAGGATTCAAACTTTGAGCGTCCGAACTTCCGTGGCTTATCGCTGCCCTGATCATCTCCCTCTGTACGAGGAGGACGTCTTTCGAATGACTTATCTTTTCCGAATGGTTTATCCTTTTGAAAAGGACGAGCTGAGGATTCAAACTTTGAGCGTCCGAACTTCCGTGGCTTATCGCTGCCCTGATCATCTCCCTCTGTACGAGGAGGACGTCTTTCGAATGACTTATCTTTTCCGAATGGTTTATCCTTTTGAAAAGGACGAGCTGAGGATTCAAACTTTGAACGCCCGAATTTACGTGGCTTATCGCCGCCCTGATCCTCATCACCTTCAGCGCGGGGAGGACGCTTTCCAAATGAGCTGCCACCAAAACCTCTGGTGTTGCCACGTGAACCGCGGCCTTCGTCAGAGCCTGGGCGTGATGACTTCTTTGGTGAACGACGAGGTCCTGACGCATCACTGCGATCCTCTCGTGTCCGGTTTCCTGAACGTCCACCCTGAGGCTTACCTCCGGGTTTACGACGCGGTCCTGATGAATTAGCCCTGGGCATCTGATTGTTTTTCCGGCTCTTCCGGTTGATCTGGTGATTCGTTCTCAGGCTCACCTTCGCCTTCTTCTGTCGACGCGGTTAATTCAACCTCTTCTTCTGTCTCAGAAGATGGTGATTCCTGTTCGTTGACAATTTCTTCTTGTGCAACTTCATTGACAGGCTCAGCAACATCTATAGCTTCTATAGTGCTGACCGCCTCTTCTATTTGCAACTCTCCAATCTGGTCTGTTTGAATACCGACCGCTCCTTCAACTGCGACGTCTAAGTCGAGCTCAGGCGACTCGGCATTCTGACCGATTGAATTGATTTCGGCTGTTGCTTCCTTGGGAACAGGAAGTTCACTAAGGTCATTGATACCGAAGTATTCCATGAACTTTGGCGTTGTGCCATAGAGCATAGGGCGTCCAATGGTGTCGGCCTTCCCAGTGATTTCGATAAGACTCTTGTCAAGCAACTTTTGAACAGCATAGTCGCAGTTTACGCCGCGAATATTTTCAATCTCCGTCTTTGATATAGGTTGCTTGTATGCAATGATCGACAGCGTCTCCATAGCGCTCGTAGAGAGTCGCTTCTTGGATTGCTGTTTCAGCATAATGCCAATGCTTGTCTGGTATGCAGGCTTTGTCAGGAACTGATAGCCGCCAGCAGCCTTGTATAATTGAAATGAAAATTCTTCAGCCTGAAATTTCTCTTCGAGACGTTGCAGGGCGCCGAGAATATCCTCTTCAGGAACTTCGGCATTAAACATTTCAGATAAGCACGATTTGATCTCAGCTATACGAATAGGCGTGGGGCTGCAAAAAATCAATGCCTCGATGTGATTTTGTAAGAAGTCCAAACGAAACAGTTTAGTTGTAGTGGTGAACTAAAATGCAAAGTTAAAGAAAATGGGGTAGCAGACGCTTAGTCCTGCTGCATCATCTTCGCTTCGATAGATTGCGTGGTGTGAGGCACAGCAATCAGGCGTTCTTTCGGAATCAGTTTGCCAGTTACCGAGCAAATGCCATAAGTGCCATTCTTGATGCGAATAAGGGCATTTTCAAGGTTCATGATGTACTTCTGCTGGCGGGCGGCAAGCTGGCTAAGGTTTTCCTTTTCCGCAGTTTCCGCACCGTCTTCAAGCACCTTCGTGTTTCCACCAGAAGTGGCGTCGGTACCTTCGTCATTGTTGCGGTTCAAAGTCTCTTTCAGGATCTTGTATTCGTCCTTTGCTTTATCCAGCTTCTTGTGGATGAGGGATGCAAACTCGTTCAACTCGTCTTCGGAATACCTGGTTCTCTCATCACCAGAAGAAGCGGGTTTAGTTGATTTATGGGCAATAGGTCTCTGATTTGGCACAGGAAAAATGGTTAATTGTGGAGGCGCAGGCTTGCTAACTGCAGGCGCTGCTGGTTTTACCGCCACCGGCTTTTCAACTTTTTCTTTCTCTTTCTTTACCGGGGCAGCTTTTTCAATCTGGGGTTCCACCTTTTCCACCTTTGGAGCAGCAATCGGCTTTTCGATAGGCTTCTCTACAGGTTTCTCAGCTTTCTTAGGTGTTAGAACCTTCTTGGGCGCAGCTTTCTTCGCAACAACAGGCTTCTTAACGGCGGGCTTAGCTGCTGCCTTCTTGGGAGCCGCCTTCTTTGCCGGAGCGCTCTTGGCCTTTGTGGCAACCTTCTTCTTTGCTGCAGGCTTTGCCTTTGCAGGCGCCTTCTTTGTTGCCTTCGATACTACCTTCTTGTTCTTGGCCATAAGAAATTCTCCGTTAGGTAAAAGATGCGCAAAATTATGCGGTCAGTCACGAAAACAAAAAATATTGGTCAATTAATTCCCGCGGACCAAAATTGAGCCTTGGTCTACGGCTTTTGAGGGATAAAAGGCGCAATAAGGCACTCTCCGGGTAGCAGGTTATAACACATATTCCACGATTTCAATACCGGGCCGAGATAGCCACCGGTTCTCTGAACAGCCTGGACGATCCATCGATAGCAAACACCTGAAACCATACCATGTAATAACCAGTCTGAGCCCTCGATCCATTGTCTTTCTCTCCCTCCCACCGCAATATCCCTTCAGTGCCAAGTAAGGTGTTGTTCGCCAGGTGACGGACAATCATGCCTCTGCTGTCGTATATGTTTACCGTTGCTATGCATCCAGGTTGCTCCATCTGATAAGATATTTCTGCGAAGTTGGGTTGTCCGGTCATTGGAGTGAAGGCCGATGGCCTCACTTGTACGGGGCGCTCTGTGATTTCCGCGACGCGTTCTGCGCTATTCCTTAATCCGGGTGTAGCATATCCTGAAGCAGAACTGGCCGAAGTCCAGTTCAACACATCATCGGTCGAAACAGCAATTGAAATGCGTTCGAGTGAAACACCTTCAGCGTCACTGATAAATGCGTTGTGCATATCCGAATTGTACTCGAAAAAATCCATAACAGAATCCACTTCATTCGAGAGAAAAACGCCCCCTTTGTCATCTGGAAAAGATGGAAGTTTTAATTGTCTGATGGTTGAGTCGGCGCAAAAATAGTGTGCCTTCAACCGCGATGGATCACTTGTAAATGCGAGATATTGACCGGGACGCATTACAAATACATCATCAATCAAAACACGTCGAGAACTGCCGTCCTCATCAATCGAGCCGATAGCCCATCCGTTGAGCGCGATGTACTTTGATGATGCATTAATGATTTCAATGAAGTCCGCTCCATCAGGGAAAGGATTGAATAGTATTTCATTAATCAGAACGTCACCACTTGTTGCCGGCTCCGGAAGTGCAAAACTGTTATGACTATTAACATGAAGTTCATTGCCCGCACAATCATAAACCGACTCTATCGACAGCGAATACAAAATTCCACCCTGCAGTGGCTTCTCCAGCCGTAGTAAAACAACTGCCCGCGAACTGTCCGTAAAAGAATCCTCCATCACTCCGGTATACGGAACAATCGTCCACTGACCGGATTCTATCGTTCCTGAAGAAAGCTTTTCATTGAAAACGACCTTAAGGTTTTGTTCGTCTACGACATCAACCGAGGTGAGGAAAGGTCCCGTGACATCCGGGTTAGAAGCCCTCACAGAATTTTCTTTGCCTGGCGTCCCACCACTAGCGTCTTCACTGACCGTCCAGTTGCCTGAAAGCTCGCAGGTATTATTCACATCAATAAGTTCAAGAGCCCAACCCCCCTGGCTGCGTTGCTCGTCGTGATACCAGTCATCTGAATAGTTAATGGCGTCAACGACGTTCTCTCCGGCATCAGACAGCGTTAATGAATCGCCGGTATTGTTTAGCGAGGGCAAACTGGAGACGATCATCATGCTTGTACCGACTACGATTGGTTTTGAAGAAATGGCAACATATTGCCCGGGCTCCAACGTTATAGCATTTAGAACGACGGTATTTGATGCATCTGAAAGCTTCCATCCTTCCAGATTGACATTTACTGACGAACGATTGAACAGTTCAACATACTCAACCTCGGGTAATCCCTGAGGAGGTGACGGGTCAGCCATAATCTCAGTTATGATGACTGCCTTCCAGGAATTCAACTCAGATCGAAAACCAGATGAAGAGTTTATCACCAAATACAGGTGAGCGAACATTTGTTGGGTTGGCATTACTGAAACAGCAAACGTGAGCAATGCACTAACCCCAATTAATTGTGGGGTATTTTTCATAAGCACAACGGGATTATATTATTTTTGTAGCCCTTAAAATTAACCAAAAATGAAATTAGCAGTAGTAGGCGCCACAGGTCTTGTGGGCCAGGAAATCCTGAAAGTTTTAGAGGAAAGGAGCTTTCCTTTTGATGAGCTTTATCTTATCGCATCTCCAAAATCTGTTGGACAAAAAATGAAGTTCAAGGGTAAGGAGTACACAGTTAAGGGGATTGAAGAAGGCGCTAAGCTGGGAGCCGACATTGCTATTTTCTCAGCTGGTGGAGGTACATCACTCGAGTGGGCACCTAAGTATGCTGAAGCAGGTACAATTGTCATCGACAACTCATCTGCATGGAGAATGGACGCTACCAAGAAGTTGATTGTTCCTGAAATTAATGGTCATCAGCTTTCAATCGATGATCGCATCATCGCGAACCCTAACTGTTCGACAATTCAAATGGTGTTGGTTCTCGCTCCTCTTCATGTGAAATACAAGTTGAAGCGCATCGTTGTGTCAACTTACCAGTCTGTAACAGGTACAGGTAAGGATGCTGTTCAACAAATGATGGATGAGCGCAAGGGCGTAAATGGTCCTAAAGTATATCCTCACCAGATCGACATGAACGCATTGCCTCATATCGATTCATTCCTTGACAATGGTTACACGAAAGAGGAAATGAAGATGGTGAATGAAACACGCAAGATTCTTAGCGATAACAAGATCGGTGTTACATCTACAACGGTTCGGATACCGGCAATAGGTGGTCACTCCGAAGCGGTGAACGTTGAGTTCGAAGAGGATTTCAACCTCAGCGAAGTTCGCTCGATTCTGGCTACGACACCAGGCGTGATCGTACAGGACGATCCGAAAAACAACGTGTATCCTATGCCAATCACGTCACATAACCGTGATGAGGTTTTCGTAGGACGTATCCGTCGCGACGAGTCACAGCCAAACACCCTGAACCTTTGGATCGTTGCCGACAACCTGCGCAAAGGTGCAGCTACTAACGCTGTGCAGATCGCAGAATTCATGATGGAAAAAAGTCTGGTTTATTAATCCGATTTGTCTCGAACCGCTGGCTTGACTGCCGCGACGATCATTATAAAAGAGGCTGTCTGAAAGGACGGCCTCTTTGCTTTACACGGGCTTGTATTTTATTAACTTTATCAACGATGTTGCACAACCTTAAAACAGCCGGCAACCTTTCTGATGAAGAGTTCGAGTTGCTAACATCAAGCCTTCACCCGAAGAAGCTTGCTAAGGGTGAGCACTTTCTGGAGATCGGCCACGTAAACTCTTCTTTGGGTTTCATCGAACAGGGCCTTGCGATGTATTACCGTATTGTACGCGACGAAATTATTCCCGTCGACTTTGCCACTGAGGGGAATTGGGTATCGTATTTGAAAAGCTTCAACGACCAGGTCCCCGCTGACCTGGGCATTAAGGTACTGGAAGATACTACACTGCATTGCATTTCATTTTCCTCCCTGACAACACTCCTCGAAAAACATCCAAAGTTCCATGCCCTGAAAACTCACTATGTAGAACGGTCGATGATGGACATGGCGCAGCACAGTGCTGATCTTGCTACGTTGGATGCACGGGAGCGCTACTACAAGTTCATGCACGATAAACCTTCACTGATCAACAGAGTGCCACAATACTACATAGCAGCGTATCTGGGAATTAAGCCGCAGTCGCTAAGCAGAATCAGGAGCTCCAACTGATATTTGCTGTTCACTGGCGAATTCTTAATTCTTTACTCTTTACTCTTTACTCTTTACTATTAACTCTTAACTCTTAATTCTTAATTCTTAATTCTTAATTCTTAATTCTTAATTCTTAATTCTTAATTCTTGTCTCCGTTCTTAACAAATGTGAACTAACATCGGCGCGACAGGAGCCGTTCTTTGTATCATAATCAACCCTCTCATGATACAAACCATCACAAACACTGCGCGGTCGTTATCGATCGTAGCAATCTTCATCCTGTCCGCATCAATTGCAAACGCCCAAAATCCGCTTTCACAATCGACACAGGTTGAGGTTGGAATCGGCTTTGCCACTCCATTTCTCCAGGATGGCACTGAGCTCATGCGCTCGGAGAGTTTGCGTGAGCAACATCTGAGTTACTATGAAGGTGGTGATGGCCAACGAAAAGACGTCGGTGCGTATTCATCCTTACGCGGACTCTCTTTAAACATAGGGTTTTACAAGCCACTAAAGGGTGCGAAAGGATTGATGATGGGCGCTATGGTTAGAAATACTCAGACCGGGTCAACTCCTGAAGCTGGATACTCCGAAGGTTATTACTTCAATTTCATAACTGCTGGCGTTGCATTCAAGTACTACCCATTTGAAAACGTCAACCTGTTCGCAAAGGGTGATATCGGACTGGCAAGCGTTCTTACTAAGAACCGTTTCATCAACGACGAGGGACAACAGAACTTCTTTCATCAATTCGGAATCGGATCCGGAGGAACGCTTGGTATTGGATACTCGTTTACACCATTCAAAAGCAAAACGAAATCAATCGATGCGCAGATTCTTTATCAACAACTGAGTACCCGCGTGGAGGTGAATGATGTTGGAGATGATCAATGGAAATTTGGTGCCCTCAATATGACGGTGGCCTTTAGCTTTTGATGATTAGCTTTGCTTACCCCAGGCACCGCCGCCAGGAGTTTCAATGATGAGCTTATCGCCGGGCTTAACTGTGAAGCCCGCGATTCCTTTGATCGGCTTGGGTTTCCCGTCAGTAATGAGTTGTTGCTTCCCTGGTTTGCCGGCTTGTCCACCAGCCATACCGTAAGGACGTTCTCTTCGATGCTGCGACAGTATGTTGACATCAAGCAGCTCATTGAAAATGAAGACGCGTCGCACTCCGTTGCCGCCGTTCCACTTGCCGTTGCCGCCGGAGTTCTTGCGGACGCTGAACTCTTCCAGCAGCACCGGATATTTTAACTCGAGGATTTCAGGGTCGGTGATTCGCGTGTTCGTCATATGAGTGTGAACAGCATCCGCACCGTTTGCTCCCCGTATTGCGCCAGCTCCGCCACAGATTGTTTCGTAGTAGCCGAATCTCGCATTACCAAATAACAGGTTGTTCATTGTACCCTGACTGCAGGCAGCAAGGCCGAAAGCTCTGAGCAACGTATCGGTTAGTCGTTGACTGATTTGCATCGCCACTCAAACCGCGGGCCCTTCGCTATGCGTTGCGTCTTGTCCTAACGCCTTAGCTTTCATTTTGTGCGTGCCTGGAGTAGAACGCGAGGACTTGTTTGCACCTTTCGAAAATTCAGGGCTGAGCATGCCGAATGGAATTATCAGCTTGACATGTTCAAACAATCCTTCATTTAAAGGCTGTTTGGATCATTGTGTTTCCCTATTAACCTTAGCAATACGAACGGTGCCAGCAAAAAC
>JASGJX010000048.1:0-273954 GCA_049840655.1 Chryseolinea sp. | reverse complement strand
TATTGCTAAGGTTAATAGGGAAACACGATAGAATCCAACAACACCCGATTTATAGTCGGCAAATCAGGTGAGATACTCGAAGTCACAGTAATAAAAGGCATTCACGCGTCATGTGATGCAGAGGCATTGCGCGTAGTGAGTCTTATGAAAGATTGGAGTCCGGGTATGCAAGCAGGAGCGCCGGTCAAGGTGAGGATGGTGCTTCCCATAAAATTCAAACTTGATAAGTGAGTTAGCGGCCATAAGATGTTAGCGGTTATTCTGATCTGTTGATTTGAGCCGGACTTACCACTGGTTCCAAATCAACAGATCAAAAAATGAAAAAATATTACAATAGCTCTTTGTCCCAGATTGGTGATTGTTTTCTGTAAATGGATCAATAATAATCTTCAATAGCTCATTTGAAGCCATCTGCACCGATTGCAAGACGCGGCATGACGATCGCAATGTGCACGACATAACTTTTTATTACATGAAGCTTACTACCCTTGCCGCAGCTATAGCCCTATGTCTGCCGGCAACGATCTCCAACGGACGAGCCCATAGTCCGGTCTCTGTGTTAGCGATACGCAATGATCTTTTTTATTTCAAAGTTGGCCGGGTGCTGAGAGGTGCCGTGGTTGAAGTCTACTCATCGTCTGGTGAACTAATCTTCTCCGACACGCTCAAACATCACAGGATGCTGATCGACTTCTTCGAGAAGAATGACGACGACTATACCATCCGGATCAAATCAAAATGTTCAGAGGTGAATTACCTCTATACCAAGTTTGACCCTGCCGGCATTGACGCATTTAAGCCAATGGTGAAGCTGATTCCATAGCCTCGATATCAATAAGCAACTCATTTACTATATTTAGCGGATCCAACCACTAAATATATGTTTCGGCCTTGCCTGCTCTTCATTCTGCTCATCGCTCTGTTAGCTTGTAGCAAGAAAGAACCTGTGGCTATTACGCCACAGAACCTCCGTGAAGTGTTAACAGCTTATGGCAAGGAGAATCCGGAAGATGAGGTGCTTATCGAAACATCTTTTGGTAACATTACACTTAAGCTTTACCCTGAGACGCCGCTTCACAGGGCCAACTTTGTTAAGCTGATCAAGGAGGGTTACTATGACGAGGCCGACTTTTATCGGATAGTTGCTGAATTTATGATTAGGGTGGTGATTTGAACAAAAAGCCGACTTACAGGATACCATCTGAGTTCAATCCGAAGTATATACACAAGCGCGGAGCTTTGGCAATGGCACGCGTTGATGAAAACAATCCCGAGAAGGAATCATCTGCGGCCGAGTTCTTTATCGTACATGGTGAACGATATTCGCGTGAAGATGTGGAAATAGCCGCCCGTAACCAGAGACTTACGCTTACACCTGAGCAGATCGACACGTATGTCTCAATAGGGGGCTACATATCTCTCGACAACCAATACACCACTTTTGGTGAGGTGACATCAGGTCTGGACGTTGTCGATAAGATCGCCACTGTAAAGGTGTTCAATGAAGATAAGCCCCTAAAGAAGATACCTTTCAAGATCTCTGTTGTCGCTAAATAGCGAGGAAGATCACATCATCCACTTCAACACCCGGTTGCCCACCCTCGAAGTGGATTTCTTTCACATAATTGACTTGATCGTTCATTGAGCCATCGTTTTATGTGGTTCGGTGATGAGATCAGTTGCCCGGATGCTCAATCAATGTTCGGATCGCTAACGATTAGTAGTCTAATCTTGAATAAGATTGATTGAGATGACCTGAAAAGATGTTAGATCATCAGTTTATGTATGTAATGATTGATCAATAGATCGATAATTGGTGCTTGATGTAAAAAAGTTTCATCATTTAACTAATTATTGGGTTCATAATTTGTAAAGAGTGAAATATATGCCGTAACTTTATGTTATAGATAACATAACACCGCGTTATCAAGTTGACAATGTTAGTTAAGGAGTCTCATAGTCTTAGAACGTTAAGATCTTAAAGGATGAGTTGCCTGGGTCATTACTCCTTCCACCACCAACGGAAACATAGTCCAAAGTCACTTCCACCCTGCAACTTTTTAATATGAGCTATAACAGCAAAACCTCCTCCCTAACTTTTGTCATCGTTTCGGCAGAAATAGCCGAAATCAGAATTGACGCAAGACAGAACAGTCGTTCCCTGTATTCCAGGAAGGCATTCGCGAAAGACGATGTCATCGCGGAGTTCGGTGCCAAAGAAACTTTTAATGAGCCTACTTATCTGACCGTTCAGGTTGGAGATCATGAGCACATTGAGCTTCTGCCCGAGTATTTGGAATGCATTAACCACAGCTGCGAACCCAATTGCTTCTTCAACACCACTACGTTGGAGCTTGTGGCGTTGAAAGAGATCGCGGAAGATGAGGAATTGACGTTCTTTTATCCATCAACCGAATGGGACATGGATCAGGCATTTAAATGTGTATGCGGAAGCAAAAGCTGCATCGGCCTGGTTAAAGGTGCACGCTACCTGTCACCTGAGAATGTTGCAAAGTACCGTTTCACCGACTTTATTGCCGGTAAGCTCAAATCAATCCTGTAGCAAGTTACGCTCCCATGTCGCGTACGTCTCTTCCTGATATTGCTTACTTGCCGCTTCACGATCCCGGACAATCGATGCGTTTTGCCAATATGCGTTTCATCGATCAGAAGGATTCGTTCGTCGTCTGGGTACTGGCACCGTATCTCGAAACTGACGATCCGAACCTGAAGTATTACTACGACTATACCCAAAGCATTGCCGAGTACCAGAAGGTCTTTGCCGAGATCGGCTGTGAATGGAAGTGGGCCAACGTCATGATGCATACCATCGACGAGGTCATCGGGGGTATCAAGCCGGCATCAGGTGTGAAGACGCCCATTGTCATCAACCTTTGTGATGGCGATGAGCTCAATAATATCCCAGGTGTTTCAGTAATCGCTACCCTTGAGAAGCACGACCTGATATTTACTGGTTCCGACGATTTCTTCTATCGCATTACCACCTCGAAGATTCCGATGAAGGAAGCTTTCGACTTGTATAAGGTGCCCACTCCCAGGTGGGATGTAGTTGATGCCGATACCGATGCGAAGGAAATATTCGAAGCGATAGGCGAAACTTTGATCGTAAAGCCAGCCATATCTGCAGGTAGTCTAGGTCTGTCTATCCGAAACGTGGTTAGCACACCCGAAGCGTTCAAAGATATCGTTACTGATATGCAGAATGGCTACAGGGGATGGAAGCTTGATACCGGAGGTATATTTGTTGAAGAATTCATTGCCGGTCGCGAGTTTACCGTATTGCTTGTAGGTTCATCAACCCATCCCGAGTCCATTAGCTTTTATCCGGCTGTTGAGCGTGTATTTCATGAATCACTCCCTGATCATGAACAATTCCTCTCGTTCGACCGCCTTTGGGAAACGTATGATGCCGAAACACCATTCGAAGACAACGGAAGCCTCTATAATTATAAAGAAGTAGAGGGTGATTTTGTCGATGAATTAAAGAGGATCAGCCTTCTGGCATTCCAGGCGGTCGGTGGAATGGGTTACGGAAGACTCGATATCCGTATGGATAAGCATACGGGTAAGTTACATGTACTCGAGATCAATGCTCAATGTGGATTAAGTGAAGATGAGAACTATACTTCTATTGGCGCTATTTTGAGGTTTGCCAAAAAATCTTTTACTTATTTGATAATTGAAATTCTTCAAGATGGATTAACGCGTTATGGGGCAAAACATAGCGCTTGATAATAAATGAAAATCTGCGTACTTCAGCCTGATTATTCAACGACGGATGTAGACTATAAGAATTATGATCCCCCAAGGAACCTGAGTCACCTACTCCCCAACGATCAGGTTGATCACATCTTTCTTAACAAGCTCACAACGTACAAACAACTCAAGGCACTTAGCAAGCGTGGCTATGATATCTTCGTGAACCTCTGCGAAGGGTATCTCGAATGGGAAGTGCCGTCTATTGATGTTATTCAGACAATGGACCTGCTTAATCTGCCGTATACAGGTCCGAATACGACATTGTACGATCCTCCAAAGCCATTAATGAAGTACGTGGCATATTGTGCAGGAGTAAAAACACCGGCTTCGGTGGAGATCAATTCGGTCTATCAGATCGAAGAGGTTGTAGATAAGCTTAAGTTCCCCATGTTTGTAAAGCCGGCCAAGGCCGGAGACAGTTTGGGTATCGATGAGCGCTCACTTGTACACAATGCCGATGAACTTGAGACTAAGCTCCGCTCGGTTATGGAAGAATACGAGGAGATCCTGGTAGAAGAATATATCGACGGACGTGAGTTTACAGTATTGGTTGCTGCCAGTAAAGATGGCCGCAGTTGCAAAAGCTATAAGCCGATCGAATACGTGTTCCCTGAAGGCCGTACCTTCAAGACTTATGCCCTGAAGACTTCTGAGTTGCACCCGAACTGCAACGTACCAGTGCACGACTACAAGATCGAACGCAAACTAAAGACAGCATCTGAACAAGTGTTCACTGCGTTCGGTGGTGTGGGTTACGCGCGCATGGACTTCAGGATGGATAACAACAACGATATCTACTTCCTGGAAATAAACTTTACCTGCTCTGCCTTCTATGAGAACGGGTACGAAGGTTCCGCGGATTATATCCTGAACAATGATCCGGCTGGCAAGTCAGGCTTCCTGAAGCAAATCATCAATGAAGGCATTGCCCGTCATAAGGCTAAGCAGAAGAAGTATACGTTGAAGGGCAGCCCTGTTTCCGGATATGGCATCTTTGCCAATCAACGTATTCGTAAGAACGACGTCATCTTTTCGGGAGAAGGTCTCTCACAGCGTATTGTTTCAAAACGATTCGTCGAAGAGAACTGGAACGACCGCCAGAAACTCGACTTCCGTCATTATGCTTACCCCATCAGCAGTGAGGTATACATTCTCTGGGACGAGAACCCGGTGAACTGGGCACCTCAGAACCACAGCTGCACACCGAACACAGCGTACGATGGATTGAATGTGATCGCCATCCGCGACATCAGGGAAGGGGAGGAGCTTACAGTAGACTATGCGTTATTTATTGACGAAAGCATGGAGCCGTTTGCCTGCCAGTGCGGAAGCGTTAACTGTCGGGAGATCGTATTTGGTAATAAGGAGAATGCGATTCGGAGGGTGAGAGTGGAGCGATAGGTTCCAATTGATAAATTGACAATTACCATTGATAATTAAGGACGGCCCCGGTTGGGGCCGTTTGTTTTTAGTGGTCCGTGCCAGTTGCAAAGTTGTGCTGAGGCAAAGATCTTTCATTCCAAAGTAGCGTTGACTCTTTATTGGTGGGGTCCATTTCAAGACCTGTCTGTAAACATAAAACAGGCCGGTAGGCCCTCCGTAATTGTCAATTGTCCATTGTCAATTCCTTCCCAGTCTGGTCCACCACTTTCCAATTCTGGCTGCATTAACCGCCCTTTAACCCGTCCAATAACGGGCCACCAGTTCAAATTCGCGTACCGCAACGTTGGGCCTTAAATTTGACTATTTGAGACGCCAATCTCTGTGAAACGCATTTTTGCGACCATATCCCTTTTGGTGTGCCTCAGCACCGCGTTCGCGCAAGACAAGAAGTCGGTAGTTATCGGCTCTTTGATCGATCGCCCGAATGCGTTATTGGTAATTAGCCCTCCAGGTGGAAATCAGGGCTTTTTGCTCCCCCAAATAAGTACTTCACAACGGCTGTCTATCAGTCCTGCGTCGCCTGCAGATGATGGTTTGATGGTATTCGACCTTACTGAGAAGTCATTCTATTACTGGAACAATAATGTATGGGTTAAAGGACTCGGCGAGGCAGGCAGCCAATCATTATCATATGATCCGGCGACACAAAAGCTCACTATCTCGGGCACCAACAACGTCGATTTATCTACTCTGAAGGAAGTTCCGACACAAACAGGACAAGCCGGAAAGTATCTGACAACCAACGGAACTAGTTTAAGTTGGGCTACTCTATCGTCTCTTGGCGACATTACAGGAGTTAATACAGCCGCCGGGTCAGGACTAACTGGAGGCTCTGCTTCCGGTGATATCAATCTTGCCGTGAATACAGATGGCACAACGGTGTCGGTGAATGGCAGCAATCAGTTACAGGTAAGCGACGGAGGAGTTTCTACTATTAAGTTGGCGAACAATGCCGTTACCTCCGCGAAGATTTTGGATGGTACAGTTACTGGTGCCGATCTCGCTGCCAATTCTGTAACATCATCTAATATTCTGGATGGAACAGTTTCAGCCGCAGACCTGGCGACAGATGCAGTCAACTCTTCCAAAATAGTCGACGGTTCAGTTAGTGGTGCAGATCTTGCAACGAACTCAGTCACCACAACTAATATTCTGGACGGGACGATTTCAAGTGCCGATCTCGCTGCCAATTCTGTAACAACGACTCATATTTTAGATGGTACAATCGCCAACGTTGACATGGCCAACAACTCCATTGCCACTAATAACATTGTCGATGGCACCATCACCTCTGTCGATATTGCCGACGGAAGTATAACAAGCGCTAAGATCCTTGATGCAACTATTTCCAATGCTGACATAGCCAATAATGCGGTCACTTCAAATCAGATTCAGGACGGAACTATTGTAACAGCCGATCTTGCTTCAGGCGGAGCATCCACAGTATTGACAACCAATAGTTCAGGAGTGGTTTCATGGGTGCCTCAGTCTACGTTTACGGATAGCCAAACACTTTCACTCGCGGGTAGTTCACTTTCTATTTCAAATGGCAATGCAGTTACGCTTGCGACAGCGGGAGAAGTCTCGGGCCCAATTGATGCGATGACGATTACACCTGGAGGTGCGAATCAGGTTATGGTCACTAACCTTACTGCAACCGATGCTCAATGGGTTACACCCGGAGGAGATGTCACAGGTAGTCCTGCGAACAGTACTGTATGGCGAATCAGAAATAATCCTGTTGCCTCAACAGCGCCTACGGTTGGTGATGCGCTCGTATGGGATGGAACTGCATGGACACCAACAAGTGTGTCAGGTGGCAGCCCCACGACACAATATTATTCACTTGATCCAAGCAGTTTTCAGGGGATGCAACCAGAGGGAAACAAGGATGCCTCGCTTGGACTTATGGAATCGACTAGCGGACAATACGCTTTTTCGTTCGACAATTCCAGAACGATTGTTGCACCTGTTAATTTGCCCCATGGCGCTGTCATTCAAAACATCACTGTTTATTATGAGATCACCAACATCATCGGCGTTCTTACGCCGATCAACGTCAGGATGATCCAAAAGAACCTGGGTGGCGGCCTGAACATTGATGTCGGCGTTGTGGTGATTGCTCCATTGCTTAGCCTTGGCGTTGCAACACAATCGCAGTCCTTTACTCATACAGTCGATAATTCTACAAGTTCCTACCGCCTGCTTATAAAGTTTTCGCATCTGATCGATGCGGATGAAGTGGCAGAGGCAACACAACGAATCTACGGGGTCAGAATACAGTACTTAAAATGACGTACCTGCACCGATATCGTCTCTGGCTTTTGCTTACGATTGGTGTAGCAGGAACTTCCCATGCACAGATTCATAACACGTCTAACTTGTATGTGGGTAGTGAAGCTGAAGTTCACGTCGATGGAAGCGTTTCTAATTCAGGTTTCGTGCAGAACCAGGGTGAAATGGTTGTTAGCGGCGACTGGCTCAATACAAACATCTATCAGGGACTGGGTAGACTTACTTTGGCAGGGAATACAACTCAACGATTAAGCAACAACGGTAACAGCTTTTACTCTCTTCGAATTAATAGTGTTGGATTTATTGATTGGCAGGATCAGGTTATCATTGATAATCTCCTGGACCTTTCTTCCGGCATTGTTCGGGTTTCGGATCCAAGTTCATTGACACTCGCTCCAGCTGCTACAGTGGCCGGCGGTTCAACAACGAGTTTTGTGGAAGGGCCAATGATCGTTCGCGGCACAGGATACAAGTTTCTGCCCATTGGCAAGAATGGTGGGTATTATCCTGTAGAATTTCTTGATGTGTCGGGTATCGATCCCGTTGTAAAGGTGGAGGCATTCGACGATGTCCCTGCGTTTCGTCTGGAAGGTTACGGTCGAGTGAAGTCCAACGTCTATTGGCAACAAACTGTGCTAAGCGGTACATTTTCCGGCAGCCCTGTCGCTTTGGGATATAACCTCCCTGATGCAACCGGCAATGCGTTCGCGGTATATCAGTCACCGGCTCAAACCGAGCTATTTACGGATGCGGGCAACACATCGCTGTCGAATAGCAATGGCCTTGAAAAGATAACAACGTCCAGTGCGATCACTGAGTCCTTCCTTGTGATTGGTGAACGTGTAGTCGTAGCGCCTGGGTCTGAGCAGTTTTATTTCCCGACATCGATCTCACCGGAAGCTACCGATCCGAACAACAGATCTGTTCGGGTGTTTGGTGAGCAGCTCACAGATGATGAGTTTCTTTTCATCGTGTTCAATCGTTGGGGTCAACAGGTGTTCGAATCGCGCTCGCTGGAATATATGTCTACGACGGGATGGAGCGGTCAGCAGCAGGCTGGAGGAACTCTCGCATCAGGCGGCTATCCCTACATGCTAAAAGGCAGATTTAAAAATGGAGAGTCGCTACAACAAAAGGGAATGATATCCATTGTGCGATGAGGTGGCGAATAACGATAGCGCTGGTTGTTAGCTTGCTGATCATGATTGGCAGCGCGTTCGCGCAGATGCCGACGTTTTCACAATACTACGCGTCGGCCATGTATCTTAGTCCTGCACTTACAGGTCTCGAAAAGGACGTGTACATGGGTATGAACTATCGCTCCCAGTGGTCTGGCGCGGGTATTCCTTTTTCGACTTTTCAGTTCAGCTTCATTTCTCCGGTTCTTAAACGCGGAACGCATACAAAACACCTCGGTGGACTCGGAGCAACATTCTACAATGACGTCGCCGGACCTGGTAAAGAATTCAAGAACAATGCGCTTATGGTTTCTGGCGCTTATAACTTTCACCTCACCCGCTTTGGTAACAATATAGTATCGGTTGGGCTACAGGCGGGCGCCATGCAGCAAAGAGTTAACGCTGACGACATGCGCTGGGCCAGCCAGTATTCACCGGACGTCGGATATGATGGTTCCCGGCCAGGTGAAGCGGGTAGTATCAATAGTCAGGTATTTAACCCAATCCTCAACACTGGCGTGATGTGGTCTTATACTACACGGGGGCGCCTTTCTACTCGCAGTTTTTCTGCCTTCAATGGAATAGTAGTTTCCAATCTATTGCCGATGCGAAGCTACACTGGCGAGCAGGAACCAAACATGATGCTGTACAAAGTTCATGGGGGTGTTTCTTCAATTTGGAAACGCACCCTCGAAATTTCTCCAAACTATTTGATACAGTATCAGAACCATGCCTATGAGGTAAACGTCGGTGCATACTTTAGTTATTACCTCCAACCTCCCTTCCTGGAAAATTCCCAGCGTACTAAGGTAATGGTTGGGGGTTGGTACCGTCTGCAGGATGCTGTAATACTGTCTGCGGGCATCAGCACCCGCGCCTGGAATTTCGGCTTCAGCTACGATAACAATGTGTCGTCATTGACGCGTGCTTTCGGATATGCCAACGCCTACGAAGTATCACTTGCATATAAAATCATTGTGAGCAAAGGGTTCAAACGTTTTTCATCACCACTTATTTAAGGTAAACCATGAAGCGACGTTTGGTGACGATTCTAAGGACGATGATTGCAAGGAGGACACCAGTTGTCGCGTTCATGGTGTTGACGACAATTGGTTCTCTCAAGGCTCAGGATGAGCGTGCCATTCGTGCTCTGAAGTCAGAGGCTGACGAATATTACGATGGAGAGCAATTCCACCTGGCAACAGAACGGTATCGTGAAATAGCAAATCTCAATGCGGGTAATGCAGATGTCGTATACCGGCTGGCTGAATGTTATCGCAAAACTTTTAATTACCCCGAGGCCGAAGCATACTATCTGAAGACTCATTACATCGCAGCGTCACAATATCCGCTTGCGTTATATTACTACGCGTTGATGCTCAAGCTCAATGGAAGTTTTGATGAATCAATGCAATACTTTACGACGTTTATAACGCAGCATCAGGATCGCGACTACAAGGACTTCGTTGAGCAGGCGATCATCGATCGTTCGGGTTGCCAGTCAGCAAAAGAAGCACTTGCACCCGGAGCAACTCCTTATCCGGTGGTTTCGCTTCCATTCAATTCTAAGTTCAATGACTTCGCACCTGCCGTTCGTGATAGTTTAAACGTTGTAATCACGAGCAGCCGCATTCTTTCAAACCGCCAGTCAATCGACGAACGCTTTGGAGAAGGCTTCACCGATAACTACTACTATCAGAAGACCAACGGTGTCTGGATAGATAAGACGCGCCAGGTATTCAGCGCGACGAATACAAAATTTAATGATGGAAGTGGTAGCTTCAATAGCAAGGGAGATAAGTATTATATGACTGTTTGTGGGGTTGGTGGTCCGTCGTGTCGCATTTATGTTTCCGAATGGAAGAATAATCGGTGGAACGAACCTGTCTTGTTGAATGATAACGTTAACTTCAAGGACTTCGAGTCCCGTCAGCCTGCTGTTTCTAAAGGAGGTGACTCCCTTGTGTTTGCATCTAATCGTCCTGGTGGTGCTGGCGGTTTTGATCTTTGGCTTTGTGTGAACTCGGGTGGTGACAACTGGGGGCCGGCGATGAATCTTGGTACTAACTACAACACTAAACTTAACGAGCTCTCGCCATCCTTTACTACGTTTCCGAATATTCTGTTTTTTGCTTCCGACGGCCACGAAGGATACGGCGGGCTTGACCTGTACATGGCTAAGCGGTTATCGACAGGCGAGACAATATTGTACAACCTCGGGCTGCCATTTAACTCCAATCGCGACGACGCCTTCCTGAATATTGAAGAGCATGATTTGTACTGGAGCAGCAATAGACTTGAGGGAATGGGTGGGTTTGATGTTATGGCCGTGAAAATTCCTTCTATTGCCTCGTTCATCTCGCGTATAAGTTTAAAAAACCGAAATGCGCGCCGCGACATTATGCTTCAAAAACGGGTCGAAACGACTGACGTTGCTACGCTGCAGGCATCGCGAATTGATGAACGCATCGACTATGACAAACTCTCGTCGGAAAAACAACGCGTAGTCGACCTTATCGTGGAGCAATATGTTAGCGCTAAGAAGCCCAACGCAAATGAACTTGGAATTAAATCTGATGAATTCGAACAACTGGAACGCATAGCGCGAACTCGTTATGCGCAGATGCTTGCAGGTACAAGTGGCTTCAAGAAAGTCCCAGTTAGGGGAGGTGCGGGCTCAGTCATCACGGCGACAGTATCCGATTCCACGACGCATGCACCACTTGCTGATGTTCGTGTAATTCTCATGGACGAATACGGTCAACTGTTGAAGATTACTCATGCTAACGGAGACGGTAGAGTACGATTTACTGGTGTGGCAGAAGGTGTTTACCTGCTACGTGCGGATCGGTCTTCACCAACTCATCGGCACGCAAACATCTCCGACATCGACGTCTCAAGGCCTGAAGTTGTCTCCAATAGTTCGCGTCTGGAGAACATTTACTTTGACTTCGACCACTACAAACTAAGAACAGAAGCAAGACGCGCGCTCGATCAATTGGCCGACTATCTGGTACGTACCCCTGGTGCGCAATTGGAATTGTTCGCGTTTGCCGACGACGTCGGAACAACAGAATACAATCTGAAGTTATCACAGAAGCGCGGCGAGTCAGTTGCCGCGTACCTTCGATCGAAAGGTGTTGATCAAACCAGTATTGCCGTAGTGGCAAAGGGTAAACAAAGTGTGCAGGAAGCGAATGCAGTCTGGCAGCGCCAGTATAACAGACGTGTTGAGCTGAATCTGAACGGTTCAGACGGAACCTTTAAAGATGGCAGCCGCACCGGAATATTGAAAAAGGCTACCGATCTCAAAACATTATCACAGCAACTGGGCATCGCTCCATCCGTATTGCGTGATCTGAATGGTATCAATGATGAGGGTGTATTGAAAGCATATCAACCGATAAGGTTGCCCGCAGAGGCATCGGCAAAGACAGCAGACCTGATTATCTATTAGGGGTTACGATTTTACACGCTATATTCCGACTTTTACATTTTTGCGGTTATGGCTCCGGACTTGCATTCCAGGTTGGCGTTGTATTCGAAACTACAAAGTGTTTAACACTTAAATGGCATCGGTCACTTACCAATGAGAATGAAGCTTCCCCATGCAGACGGATCATCGTGTTTCTTCCGGATATCCCGTTGCGCGCTCATGAGTGCCTGATGAATGTTTGGCGTCGTCATCAGGTAGCTGTAGAACTGGGTCATCAGTTCGCGTGTGATATTATCATCCACTTTCCATAAACTAATGAGCACATTCTGAGCACCGGCCTGAAGAAACGATCGCTGCAGTCCGTAGACACCTTCGCCAATCTCTATATTACCTAAACCTGTCTCACAAGCAGACAACACAACCAGCGACGTGCCTGCCAGATCCAAATTTGTTACCTCATACGCAGTAAGGATCCCATCATCTCGAAACTCTGTTGTTTCCTCCTGAAGACTCTTGTTGGCACCACTGAGCATCAGACCACTATTAAAGGCGAGATCCTTCTGAAATTCCTTTCCTGGATTAATGTTTTTGGCTGTAAAGTATCCATGTGTAGCAACGTGCAGGATGTCCGTTGCGCGTACGGCTTTCAGGTTGCCTTCGGTAGCCTGGTCTTTCAATTTCACCGCTGTATTCCAACCTTTTGTTTTCAGTAGCGCATCGATACTTTGCACCTCAGCTCGTGTGCCAGGAAGTGGAAGATAGCGAATTGCATTTCGCGTTTTAGCCGTTGCAGTCGCATTGCCATCAAAACTTGGATCGCCAAAAAGGATCGCGCGTTTGCCCTGAAGTGTTCTCACCTGCTGTCCTACGTATTGCGCCGGACTAAGCAGATAATGAATCTCATGGCGGTCAGCGATATAAGAATTGGTCCCAGGTTCACGTATGGTATTTAGATTAATCTGGTGAAAAACACCATCAGCGGAGAAGAACACTTTGCGTTTGTCGCCTAGTGCTGACGCGATTGATTTCCAGTACACACCATACGATAATTCATCGGCAACGACATAGGTAAGCGCATTTTTATAATAACTAAGATTGCGCGCCTCCATGCTTTTGCCGTCTTTCATCAGAACCAGCTTAGGACTCGATTTGGTTTCCTGCGAAGTGACTAATGCAGCATAATAAACACTATCTGTAAATCCAAACGCTGCCCGCATACCAGATTCTGTTTTGAGGCGGCGCAGGTCGTATTTTCGATAGCGAACCACTTCGACCAAAGCCTCATCCGCAGGCATGTGCTGTTGGATGTCATTCCAATTGGTTTGCTTTTCCTGCAAGGTTGCCGCAACGGTTTCGCTCGTCTTCAAACTTATGGACTTTTCCAGTGCATCGATTTCTTGTTCCAGCTGCGCGGTCGTTACGGATGACTGTGATAATTCTCCAAGAGATAACTGATAAAAATAACCGAGTTGTTCACGCTTTTGCCGTAGTTGCTCTGCCTGTCGTGCAAGAACGGTGTCTTTCTTCTGCTCAATGATGTCGCTTCGGTGTCGCTGGGTGAAGAACTTGAGCGACTTAAGAGTAAGTTGGTTGTTGAAGACTTGTGTGAGCAATTCTGGGTGCCCTGAAGAAGAGCGGAACGCAATTGAATTAAAACGCTCAAAGTCTTCCTTCATTCGCCTGTAGAATTGTACCTGTTCTCCTTCGCTTAGATTCGGAAATATGTATTTCACCTGGCGAATGGATAATTCCGATGCCTGCGAAAACAGCGGCAGCGCCTTGTCTGTCTGCCCCAGTTCCCAATATACAACGGCCAGGTTACCCGCGATTTCCGAAAGCCTCACCGAAGAGGGACCATAGACCTTCTTTCTGACAATGTATGCCTTCTCGTACTGCACAGCAGCATCTTTAAACTGACCAAGTGTTGTTAATAACACAGCCTGGTTGTTCATGATGGTTGCCGCCAGATCTGTTTCTCCTAGTTTATGTTTTTCTATGAGAAGCAACGCCTTGTCAAACTGTTGCCTTGCCTTTGCTGCTTCACGATTGGCGCGATACGCAGTGCCCAGATTATTCAGCACAGTCAGGTATCCGGGATTTGATTCGGGCACGGTGGTTGCAAGTTGTTGTTCGATCTGTTGATATTGAGCAATGGCTTCGTTCGTCTGTCCAAGTCCGAGGTGAATGCCTGCAATGTTACTTTGAATCGTTAGTGAGTTAACGGACTTAATGCCGTAAACTTTTTGACAAAGAGGAAGTGCCTGCTGATAGTACACCAAAGCTTTCTCCCGCAGGCCTAGTTTTTCATATAGTGAAGCCAGGTTATTATACACGCTGGTGAGCATGGCTTCGTCAACCGGCTTTGTTGAACTTAATTGGCGCTGAGCCTCCAACAGCTCTTTCTCAGCCTGGTTAAGGTTGCCTGTTTCAAGATGATTGAGCGCTGTCTCCTGCAACCATTGAAGACGCAGGGAGACATCTCCGTTTGTGACAACAGAACGCAACGCCTCGAGTATGCGCATTGACTCATTGTGGTCGCCATCTTTTCGTGCAAGGCGCGCTCTCGTGATCTGCCAGTCAGGTCCCGAAGTCGCACCTGCAAATCGCTTGTCGTTTAACAAGACAAGTGCCGCTGAGGGTTTATCGATCGATTCGTAAAGCGCCGAAATACCCTTCAGCGCCGGAGCAATCAATTCTTTGGCCGGCGAAGTGCCGTTCAATACCTTCAGAAAAAGTTCTTCAGCCTCCTTGAAGTGCTGTTGCTCGGCATGGATGGAAGCGAGATTGAGGTAGGCACGTTGCAGATCTTCATCGTGGCTGTTTCCACTTTCTGTAGAGATGGTTACAACTTTTGAGAGCGACTTCTCAGCATTTTTGTAGTCGCCGGTCTTGGCGTACGCAAGACCAAGGTCATTTAGGATAGTGAGGTAATTCTCGTCATAAATGCCGAGATCATACAGAGCGGATTTTTCCGCCTTTACAAGGAAAGGAATGGTCTTCGCCCACTGGTTTCCCCAATAGCGTTGTGCGCTGTCGTACTGTACCTTCCATTCAGGAATTTGCGCGTGCAGGACAGTGGCGGATATCCACAAAAAAATGACTAGACATCTTGTCATGCGAAGCTTAAAAAATGAGCACCCGGAAAGGAACAAATTTAAGCATCAGTACCCTTAAGTCGGCACTGCTGGTGACACCATTATGTGGCCGGCAGTTTTTTGGTTTTTTTAATCGTTCAAATGCGGTAAATTATCAATGACTTTCCCCTCCATAAGCCCCATTCTTTCAGCTGGTTGCAGACATGGTGAAGATTTATCGAAAAAAGGCTAAACGGGGCGCATATGCGCTGGCTCTCACGGCCGCAGTTTTGTGTTCGCAGACGGTCACTTTTGCAGCGAGTGATGATATCGTTGCATCGCCTTTTTGGTTGTGGTCGCTTTTGGGCCGACTCCACCCGATGATTGTCCACTTTCCAATCAGTCTGATCCTGATTGTCTTTCTGCTTGAAGTTTTGCAATGGTCGCGAAAGTCAGTTGACATGCGCGCAGCAATCCGTGTTTTGCTGGTGGTGTCAGTATTGTCGTCCATCGCTGCCGTTGTATTTGGACTTTTCCTTGCAAATACCGAATCATATGGAAGCGACATTCTTCCCATACATCAATGGGCGGGTATATCCACAATGTTGCTGGCAATTGCTTGCTGGTGGGTTAGCCGCTCCGCCTCACGTAGTGCTTTCAGAATTTTGTTGATACTTACCGTTATGGCCGTGAGTATAGCAGGGCATTACGGTGCATCGCTTACCCATGGAGATGACTACCTGAGTGGCGCATTTCATCAGGAGGAACCTGAGGCTGATCAAACATTGGCCATTGTACAGACGTCCGGGCCTCTCACAGACCCACAGGCGAAGGAATTGAATCTCCAGGTTCGAACCATACTCGCACATGAATGTTTCAATTGCCACGGGCAGGCTAAGGTAAAAGGTGAGCTCAGGCTTGATACAAAAGACCAGTTGTTCAAAGGCGGAAAACATGGCGCAGTTGTCGTTCCAGGTAAACCGTTCGAGAGTGAATTGATACGACGTGTAAAGCTTCCTCGAAATCACAAGGATGCTATGCCTGAAAAAGGAGAGGGGTTGTCGGTCGCGCAAATTAAGCTGCTTGAGTTCTGGATCGAGAAGGGTGCACCGTGGCCGGATGGACCATTGAAAAGCGTTTATCGGGTTGCTTCACTTGAACCACGAATGCCGAGTATCCCGGCCGTTGCAGGTGACCGCACCGCACCAATCGACCGTTTTGTGGATGCTTATTTTACTAAGCACAATATTGCGTGGCCAGCCGTTGTCGATGATCGTACGTATATAAGACGCGTCTACCTTGACGCCGTTGGATTAATTCCTCCTGCCGACTCCATCGATACATTCATAAAAGATTCGCGGAAGGACAAACGTGAAAGGCTTGTGCAATCAATACTCGCCCGGAATGATGACTACGCCCGTCATTGGCTCACATTCTGGAATGATGCTTTGAGAAACGATTATTCCGGAACTGGGTATATCACCGGTGGTCGTTCAGACATTACATCCTGGCTGTATACTTCACTGAAAGACAATAAACCGTACGATGAGTTTGTAAAGCAATTGATCAGCCCAACAAAGAAGTCAAAGGGTTTTATCAAGGGAATAAAATGGCGCGGGACAGTGAATGCCAGTCAACGCACAGAAATGCAAGCTGCCCAGAATGTGTCGCAGGTATTTCTTGGACTCAATCTGAAATGCGCCTCCTGCCACGATAGCTTTATCAGTGACTGGAAATTAGAGGATGCGTATGCGTTCGCCAATATTTTTGCAGACACTACACTGGAGATTAACCGTTGCGACAAACCGACTGGAAAGTTTGCCGCGCGCAAGGTGATCTTCTCAGAGCTTGGCCAGATCAATGCGAAGGCAGTCACCTCGGAGCGTTTAAAACAGCTGGCCGATTTTCTGGTGCAACCTAAAGACGGACGCCTGGCCCGAACGTTGGTTAATCGCATGTGGGCTCAGCTCATGGGACGAGGAATCGTGGAACCAGTTGATGTGATGGACAACGAACCGTGGAGTCAGGACCTGCTCGACTGGCTTGCCAGCGATTTTGTGGCAACAGGTTACGACCTGCGTGAGCTGTTGCGGAAAATCATGACGTCAGAAACTTATCAGCTCCCTACGGTACCGTTAGGTGGAGAATCGATGCTTACAGCGCAGGACTTCGTGTTCAACGGTATGGTGAAACGCCGCCTCACAGCAGAACAATTCTCCGACGCGGTGAGCAGCACTGTAGCAGCAATCTATGCGGATACTCTTGCCGTGCGGAAGCTGTTACCAGCTTCGGCAATAAACAACGTGTCGTTCACACGCGCATCACTGGTCAAGAATGATCCTTTCCTTACAGCTCTAGGACGGCCTAATCGCGAAACCGTATCTACAAGCAGAAGTTCACAAGCCAATCTTTTGCAGGCGTTGGAACTTACGAATGGAGAACAGTATAATGCGGCAATTAAACGTGGCGCTAAGGTGTGGAAGAATAAGTATAGAGATCCGACCGAAATGGTTGATCAATTGTATCGGAACATGTTAGGCCGCATGCCCGATGACGCCGAACGAAAAGTAGCAAAGGAAGCTTTGGGTTCTTCGCCAAGCGTAGAGCAGGTACAGGACCTTATCTGGGCGATGACGCTGCATCCGGAGTTTCAGATTATCAACTAGAAGGAATTAAGAATTAAGAATTAAGGATAGACAATTCACAAATTCAATCATTTTTCAGTTCCATTCTTAATTCTTAATTCTTAATTGAAAAGAGCTTATATGAAACTATCAAACATCAACCGCAGAGACTTTCTCCGTCGCTCTACTTCTGCGACGCTCGCAGCCTGGGCCATGGGTGCGCCTGTGGCAAGCATGTTGAACGGATGCAAGACTGGCGGTCACCGTGCGTCTGCCGATACCGTTATACTGCTTTGGATGGCAGGCGGCATGGCGCATACGGAAACCTTCGACCCGAAGCGATTCACGGCGTATGAAAAGGGCATGGAAGGTAATCGCGTACTGAGTACATTTCCTTCTTTGCCCACCACCCTTGACGGTATCTCATTCTCAGAAGGCCTGCAATCGATGGGTAAGATCATGGACAAAGGTACACTGATACGTTCGTATGTCGCCGCAGATCTCGGACATATACTTCATTCGCGTCATCAATACCATTGGCACACGTGTTATGAACCCCCGCAGACTGTTGCGGCGCCCCACATTGGTTCCTGGATCGCTAAAGAATTGGGACCAAAGAATCCGGTGATCCCCGCCTTCATCGACATCGGTCAGCGCTTTACGGTAGGAGAGGCTGAAGAACTTAAGGCCTTCCACACTGCGGGTTTTCTTGGTAATGAATTCGGTCCATTCTTCATTCCTGATCCAAGTCAGGGACTCGAGAGTGTTCGACCGCCTGTCGGTATGGACAACAAGCGCTTCGAAGGACGCAATAAATTATACAACGAACTCATCAGTAAGAGTCCGGTTACAGATATAGCAAGCGATTATCAGAAGGAATCATTGCGCCGTTCAATGGAACAGGCCTATCGCCTTCTGAATTCTCCCGAGGCCAAAGCGTTCGACTTAAGCAAGGAACCGAAAGAAGTCTATGATAAATACAACACAGGACGTTTCGGTCTCGGATGTCTGATGGCACGAAGACTTACTGAACAAGGTGCGCGTTTCATCAGCGTAACAACTGAATACGAACCATTCATGGGCTTCGACACTCATGAGAATGGACACACGCGCATGGTACGTATGAAGAAGATGATTGACGCACCGGTAGCACAACTGATCAATGACCTTGATGAGCGCGGACTGTTAGACCGAACGTTAGTCATCCTTGCAAGCGAATTTAGTCGTGACATGATGGTAGAAGGTCGCCCCGATCTCAAAGTACGCGAGCAGGTCAAACAACCGGATATCCTTAAAGACATGAAATTTTATGGTATGCATCGTCATTTCACTGACGGTTGCTCGATCCTCATGTTTGGCGGCGGCATTCGGAGAGGCAACGTTTATGGAAAGACGGCAGATGAACGTCCATGCAAGACAATCGAGAAGCCAATCAAGATCGATGGCATACATCAGACAATTTATCACGCCCTCGGCATTCCTCCAGAGACGCAGTATGAAATAGAAGAGCGTCCGTTCTACACGACTCCCGATGGAAAAGGCGAAGCAGTACTGGAATTGCTAAAGAATGCTTAAGGGATAGCAAGTTTCCGATGTGGGGTAATCCTACATGAACACTAGCTCCGCCCTTTCAACGCTGCAACAAAATCACATCGATTCATATTGTACGCCTGGAGCAGGCACAGGCCAACGATTACTGCAAGACAGTAGCTGATGGGATACAGTGGATCCGTCCAGGCGAGTTTGGTTGCGTAGACAAATGACCGAAGCAGCTCATGCAGGAGCATATATGTTAAGGGTCCAAAGAAGATTAACGCCCATAGCATGTACTTAACCAGATCGACAGCAAGTATGCGGGTTATCTCTGCAGTGCGCGCACCAAACAATTGATGGACAGCTATCGTTCTGAGCTTGTCGCGAACAACACTAACGGACATGCCATAAAATCGCACATCCGGCCAATATTGCGGAAACTATTGTCAGCAATGCTGACAATGCATTAAGTCTGTCCTGATAGTTCAACCAATATTCAAAGTGCTGGTTCAGGAAATATGCGCGACCATGTGATCCCTTGGCGATCATTCTTGTTTCAATCCAATGAATAGTGTTGCGTATATCCACCTCAAGTACACGAAAGCAAAGCCAGTTGTAATTACCATTGGGAGCAAGTCTGATCTTAACAGGTTGTTCGGGTCTGTTTAATGACACGTTCAAATCCTCAATAGTGCCAATCAGATATTGATCGGCACTTTTTGGTTTAGTCAAAGCCATCACATTTAGTACTGTTGCTGAGTCGTTATCAGTTGGCTTAAACCACCGGCCCTCATGCATCTTCAGTTGAAAAAAATCCATGAAATTGTAGTCTACCTGAAGGGCATAAAGTTCTGACCCGCCATGTTTACCTTTTAGTCGCCCTGGGATCTGAGAAGTTGCTATGACGTCGACGATCCTGGGATTCCTGTCGGGCCATCCACCGCGTATTCTGTAAATAGCACTATCGGAGATGTTGATTGGGCAGGCCATGTAGACAATCTGGTCGTTATTCTGTCCAGGCTCTTTCAAGAGAGAATGGTCGATCTGTCGCCTGACTACTGTCGATGAAACGATCAGAAAAACACTCACACCAAACTGGACGATAGCAATCACTCTTTTGAAGCGAGGAAATGAAATAGTATCTGTACTTAATAATCGGGTCGGTGAGGCGCGTATAAATCGAACGATGACGAGGATGGGTGCTGCTACTACGGTGGCAGTCATCAACATTACAAGTCCCCAAAATGACAGATCGATTGTTATCATCATTTGGAGCACATTAATACCCAATTGCGGACTGACGTATTTGTTGAAGACAATCAGAAGGATAACGGCAAGAAGCAGAGATACACCCGTGAGCGTGAGCGACTCGTTGATGAATTGAAACAACAATTGACGTTGCGTCGTGCCGGCTAGTTTTTTGATGGCGATTTCTTTTGACCGATAGGGTAAAGTGATGGTTGTCAGATTCACAAAGCTGCAAAGGGCCAGCGCGAAGATCAGGGCCACAATGCCAATCAATATGCTCATGCTGTAGATGTCTCCGTGTCGGGCTTCTTCTGATGCAACACGGGCTCCGAAATAAATTCTCTGAATGGGCTGCCATAGAAACTCTGAGTGCTGATCACCAATTCCTTTCAATGGATGAGCGCTTAATTCAGCAGGCATTCGGGCATACACATTGCTCTGATCTGGCACGAAACTTAAACGGGCAAGCGTCGCTGAATCATAGTTGATCAATAGATCAAAGTCTTCGTGGCTGTTGCCGGGAAAATTCTTAAACATGGCGACGACAACAACCGTGATAGTATCTCCAAAGGTTGCGAGCCGGATTTTTTGCCCGAGTGGAGACCTATTGCCAAAGTATTGTGTTGAACGTGCTCTGGAAATGATTGCTGAAGAGCTTTCATTGAAGTCACTGATGGTCCCTTCTTCAACGTCGAATGAGAAAATATCTTTAATAGCAGGGTCTGCTGTATGGAAATGTTGATTGTCCAGGGATTTGCCTGAGATTGTTATGTTCAATCCGTTTAAAGACTTCACCCGGGCTACAATTCCTGAAGTAAGTTTGTTTCGAATGGTTTTGAAAGAACGATACGAGATCCCGGCCGACAGACGATTGCCAGAGAAGTTTTTATTTGTATTACGAATCAGTAATCGGAACAGAGTATTCGGATCGTCATGGTGTTTGTCATATCCAAATTCGTGTATGGAGAAGAGCATGACAAGGATCGCGGCTGCAAAGGCAATTGCCAACGTGACTACTTTGAGTACGTACACGTCGTTGTTGCGCGAAAAGAGTTCGAAGGAATAACCTGGAATGCATTCGCGCCATAGGACACGATCATTTAACTCCACCAGGCTACTTCAATTCCGTGCCAGCGTTAGAACCGAGGTCTGCCGCTGCAAAAACGAGAATGTGTTTCCCACCACCGAACATTCACGTGCGAAACTGGGCAATGACATTATTGAGAAAGCAATGTGGAAGACTACGTCGACAGGCAGGTTAACGTTCAGCCTCGTAGACAATCCGTCCGCCTACAATTGTTTTATCGATCTTAATGTTGTCATCGAAAATAACGATGTCAGCATCCATTCCGCCCTTGATCATTCCTTTTGAATGAACTTTCATGATTCGCGCCGGCGTGGCCGAGATCATAGTGATCGCATCCACTAACGACACGTCTGCCTGGCGGATCATTGTCCTGACAAGTCTGTCTGCTGTAGCGACGCTTCCCGCGAATGAGCTGCGATCGGGAAGTTTTGCAACTTCGTCTTCTACAATAACCGGTAGGCCGTGAAGACGACTACCTAACATGCTTGGGCCAGGCGGAAGACCGGCTGCCCGCATCGCATCGGTGATGAGCGCCGTGCGGGATGGCCCTTTAATTTTCATGATGAGCTTCAACAATGGTGCAGGGAGATGTACACCGTCTGCAATGATTTCAACATCCATGCCGTCGATGATAAACGCACTCTCGATCATGCCCGCATATCGAAAAGCATTGCGTCGTGTAACACCGGACATTCCGCTATAAAGATGGGTGGCCAGCGTGTAGCCATGATCAAATGCTTCAATCACATCCTCGTAAATAGCATCGGTGTGTGCCGCTGCAGGCAGTACATCATGGGCCCGCATAAAGTCACCAAACGCAAATGCACCCTTCAATTCCGGAGCGGCACTCCATCTGCGAATAAACGGAGCCCTTCTCACAATAGGCTCGTATTCGGAGGGATCAGGATCACGGATATAACGGGGATCCTGGGCGCCGCGCTGGGCCATGGCAAAGTATGGACCTTCCAGATGCATGCCGATAAAACCTGCACCTTGATCGTTTCGTTTTACCGATTGCTCATATGCATCGAGCGTCGCATTGAGTTCTTCGGCGCTGGCTGATAGCGTCGTTGGAAGCATTGCTGTTGTACCGTGACGCGCGTGAAGATTGGCAATGGCAAGAAAAGCCTCAACCGTTCCATCCATGAAGTCGTGACCTGCGCCGCCGTGAACATGGATATCGATGAATCCTGGCGATATGTACTGGTCGCGTGCGTCTATGATTAACGCATCGCCGAAAGGCTCGTCTCTGTTTCCAACAGCAAGGATCTTCGTATCCTCGATGAGCACGGACCCGTTTTCAATCTTCCCGGAAGGGAGGATAACTTTTCCGTTTGTGATTTTCAGTCGACGATTCATGTCGTTAAGCTTTTATCCCCGTGATGCTGACCAGCGACGTAGGCGATGTCCATAGAATGCATAGAACATCAGGTACACATAGCAGGGTAGCAGAACAACATACGCAGTGTTTACATCATACAGGTCGGCCATGTGTCCATAGAAAAGAGGCACGATCGCGTTGCCACAGAGTCCCATAATCATGACCGATGCACCTACTTTCGTAAACCTTCCAAGACCATCCAGGGCCAGTGGCCAGATGCCCGCCCAAACAAGTGAATTGGCGAGTCCAAGAAGCACTACAAACCAGATGGATGTATCTGTTTGGTGGCCTAGTATGCTAACGGGGCCGTGAACCAGGAGGATTGCAATAGAAAACAACAGCCCAAGCGTTGTGCAGGTACGAAGTGCATTTCGCTGACTGATGAATTTCGGAATGAGCGTTATCCCAAGCATGTACCCTAGAATCGTAACAGCCAGTGTATAAGAAGGGAACACTTTAGCTTCCAGCAGATCCATTCCCATGGAAGTGGCATATCCAATAATCGTATCAATGGCGATCACCTGAGTTCCCACGTGGAGAAAGATCGCGAAGGCCCCCAGCACGAGATGGGGAAACTGGAGAATGCTGCTCTTCGAAGCATTTGCCTCCGCCACTGCAGCTTTCATGTTCGGTGTTAATCTCCGGAAGAACAGAGAAACGGATCATTAGCCCCAGGAGGAACAATGCCGCGCCGACGCACGCATAGGGAACAATAACACGGCGGATGAACTCATCGAGTGCTGCATCTTTTTCCGACGGACTCATGGTTGCCAGGTTCTTGAACAGTTCGGTATCTGTCGCTTTCAGGATAACGGCGGCGAATAATATCGGAGCCAGGATACCGGCGCCTTTGTTGCAGATGCCCATGATGCTGATCCTCTGAGCAGCCTCTTCCTGTGGTCCTAATACAGTGATGTAAGGATTGGCCGCTGTCTGCAGTATGGCCAACCCGATGCCTAGTGTAAATAGTCCTAAAAGGAAGATTCCATACATGCGCAGCTGTGCTGCAGGAATGAAGGTAAACGCGCCAATTGCCATGATCCAGAATCCGATCATCATACCTTTCTTGAACCCGACCCGCTTCAGGAGATAAGCCGCGGGCAAGGCCATTATGAAATACGAGATGTAAAAGGCAAACGTAACCAGGTACGATTGAAAGTTCGTGAGCTCACACGCAATCTTGAAATAGGGTATGAGGATCGCATTCACCCACGAAACAAAACCGAAAATGAAAAACAATACCGCAATGATGAGAATAGATATCGTCGTGTCACGCTTTGAGAGCGATGAAACTTCGATCACCGGTGCAGCAGCTTTTACCTTGTTCATGAATTGCGTTGTAACTGAGATGCCGATGCCTTATCCAGGTAGATCGTACAGTTGGGATGTCGCTGTAAGATGCTCGCCGGATGTCGGTTACTCACCGCTTTGTCGAGACAAACATGTACGGCTTTGGCCTTTCGTTCATCAGGGACGGAGCAAATGATATTGCGAGACTTCATGATCTGCCGAATGGACATACTAATAGCCTTGCGCGGAACTTCATCCAATGTCTTGAACCAACCTTCACCGAATTGCTGTGCCACACACTGATCATCCAGCTGAACAACAATATAAGGTTGCTGCGTGTCGAAGTCGGCAGGCGGATCATTGAATGCGAGGTGGCCGTTTTCGCCGATCCCAACCAGCGCCACGTCTATGGGATGGGCCGAGATCATCATGCCAAGCCGTTCGCATTCTGCGTTCGCATCACCTTCTCCATCGATCAGATGTGCTGCGCGCAAGGGAGGAACCTTTTCCAGGAATCGCTCCCGAAGATACTTCCTGAAGCTGGCAGGATGTTGATCCGATAAGCCTATGTATTCGTCAAGATGAAACATGATCACTTTGTCCCAGGCGATATCCTTGTCCGCCATCAATTGGCGTAATGTCTCAAACTGACTGGTTCCAGTCGCAAGTATAATGTGTGCCCTGCCATTCTTCGCTATAGCGTCCTTAATAAGCCGAGAGGCTTCTTTGCCGGCCGTATCGCCAAGCGCGACGGGGTCAGGATGTATCAGAATGTTCATGAAGTTGTTGCTAATGAATAGTTACAACCGGACACGTGTGTTTCCTCCTTTGAGCAACTGCACATCTACTGGAGTGTTGTTCTTCCATGCACCTCGAGTAAAGTCGGGCACATCAACAGACGCCGAACGGTTTGCGACAGACTTTTCACTCAGTGGTGCCACTGCACTCCATGCAGCTGCATCATAAACATCCATGTCTACAGGAAGTCCGTTTCTCAGGCAGTCAATCAGGCGCCAGTCCATCAGAAAATCCATTCCGCCGTGACCGCCGATCTGCTTCGCCATCTCGCCAACCTTTGTAACTATCGGTGGTGCATACTTCGCCTCAAGCTCCTTGAATTCCTCATCAGTTACCCAACCTTCGTGTCCCTTCGATATGCGTGCAGGTTCGGGATACTTAAGCGCTGTTCCTTTCGTGCCGCTCACTAGATGAATGCGTGAGTATGGGCGCGGTGACGTCACGTCATGTTGAATCACCATAGTCTTGCCGTTGACCGTACGAATGGTGGTGGTGTTCATATTACCACGAAACGATTTGCCTTCGTACTGCTTGTAGAACGAGTCCGTGGCAGCCAGTTCTTTTGCTTTGGCTCCCATCATGAAATCGTTACTTGATACGGAAACGAGGTAATCCATGCGATCGCCACGATTCACGTTTAACGCCTGGGCTATTGGTCCAAGCCCATGCGTAGGATAGAGGCTACCGTTGCGCAGGTTCTCTTTCAATCGCCACATGTCGTAGTATTGTGTTTTAGAGAAGTTGGCGTCAAGCAGCGCGTGGATGTAAGCACCTTCGGCGTGTACAAGCTCTCCGAAGTATCCCTGTCTCGCCATGTTAAGCGTCAGTAGTTCGAAAAAGTCATAGCAGCAATTCTCAAGAATCACGCAGTGCTTTTTGGTCTTCTCAGATGTATTGACCATCTGCCAGCACTCTTCAACTGTGACTGCTGCGGGTACTTCAACGGCAGCATGCTTGCCATGTTCCATAGCGTATATCGCCATCGGTGCATGAAGCTTCCAGGGAGTTGCTATGTAAATCAAATCGATGTCTTTCCGGTCACACACCTTCTTCCATTCTTCTGCACCACCGGAATAGAGATCTGGTTTGTGCGGTGTCTTCTCCAGCAACTTCTTTGCACCTTCTGCTTTCTCGCTGCGAATGTCACAAAGGGCCTTGATCTCAACACCGTCGATCTTGCTGATGCGCTCCACTGCACCCGGTCCGCGGTTGCCGAGTCCTATGAACCCAATGCGTACAGTTTCAATCTTTGGAGCAGCGTATCCGCTCATGTTAAATGCCTGACTCTGTGCTGTGTGCTTTGTGCCTTTGGGCGATGCTATGGTTGCTTCTCCCGCCATCGTCATACCTGCGATAGTGGAGATTTTAATGAAGTCCCTTCGATTTGTTTTCATTCGGTTAAGATAAGTGGAGATGACTTCTGAAAGTTAATCTTTATATGATCGGTACCATCAATCAAGACGACAAAAGGCATAGTGTGTTCGTGTGTGTTCTATCACTTGAGCCACTTATCGAACCAGGCAAATGCTTCCTGTTGCATGGCCTTGTCGAACTTGTGAGGACCTGGGTAGTAGGAGCATTTGCATTTGTTGGATGCCTTAGCTTTCGCGTAGACTTCGCCGATGATCGCGTCGGCGCGTTTCATCTCTTCCAGCGTATACAATGGATCCTCGTTGTCATTGAGCACCATTGTTGGCAGCGGGGCGCGCAGTGCCAGGATCTCCGGAAAGTCAAGCTCGCGGGGAAGCATAGGTGTATATGTCATCCAGGTATGTGTATATGATTTATTCAAAAGGAAGTCACGCCAGGTAGTCATGAATCCGACGCAAATGGCGCACTTAATGCGATCCTCGAGACCACCCAGGTACACGGTGCGCATGCCTCCACCGGAGAGTCCAGCGCAGCCAACCCGATTAGCATCAACATCCTTCCTTGCACACAAAACGTCCAGCGCCTTCTGATCTTCTGCTAAGTAAACAGCAGGCCAGCTGGTGCCGGCACAAAACAGCGATTTGGCCATAATATGCTCGTGTTGTCCAGCCCAGGCGTTGTACTTCTTAATATTTTCAGGATTCTCGGGATCGTCGTCATTCAGGCCGTTCCTGAGTCTTTCGGGGACATCAGCCAGAAGTACACGCCTGCTTCCAAAGGGAAAAGCATCTGGCACGAGAACGGCATACCCGCGCTTAGCCACTTCGTTGGCCCATGCAGTACCTTGGTATGACTCATTTTGATGATCGATGATGAATTGCGGCGGATTATCTGAAGTACGGGTGATCTTTCTCAACCGAGATATTTGTTTCCAGCGTGATCGTGTAATCCCAGTATCGCCGGAAGTGGTCCCTTTGCATCCGCTGGTTTGAGAAATAGGCCGGTTGTAGGCGGACCGTATGGCAACTGCCACCGCAGTTCCTCGATGTGAAGTCCGTCGTATGTATACTGTTTGACAACGGTAACGCCGGGTGTACCGCCTATGTCATTAATCCCCATTCGCGCCTGTACCGCTTTCTTCGCCATTGGACGCCAGGTGTCAATAGATTTGTATTGGCTGTTTCTGAAGGAAAGGCTTGGCACCTTGTCACCCATGATACTTGCTGCCCAGGGGCCATACGCTCCAATCACACTCATCCCACCGGCAGCCTGCACAGTATCATCCGGTGATAGTCCGAGGTCAAGCTGCATCAGATCAGCAAATGGATCATCGATATTTTGTGAACCCGGCCCGACACTGTTATTGTGATTGACCGCGGCTTCGGCGGCTGCACTGGTGCCAACACCAGCGCTAAGTGCACCAATTGAAAGTCCAGCGGCACCTGCTGTTTTGAGAAAGTTTCTTCTATTCTTTTTCATGTTTTTAGAATGAGTCAGTAAGCGTCAGAGTTTTGAAGACTGTCCTATTCGGATGCGCACCTTTCCCCAGTGAACTGTACGTTTAACAGGCATGAATTCTTTAGTCTCGTAATTTCCAAGTAGTTCTATCTCCGTATTCAAGGGACAATTTTCAGCGATCTTCGTAACACTGGCAAGTGTAAATCCATCCGCCCACTTAGCCGGCACCATGATGTCGAATTCATCCTCTAGCCCGGAGTCGATGAACTTGTTGTCACTGTAAAGCTTGAGCGGATGACCATCAACATAAACGACAATGCGCTCACCTGCCTGCACGATCCCATCACCGTTTCCCTGCCCACGCGCTTTCGTGCTGTCGTTGATTGACCGACCGTCGTCGACAGCTACGGTGGTGAACGCAGGTACGTCAAACATTACTGGGATAATCAGTTCACTTTGATTTGTTACCTCACCCGCAGTTGTCCCGACGTGCAGTTTTACAAACGGCGGAGCCGCATTGGCCGGCGTCTTCATTTTGCAGCGTATATTGACTACGTTGGATTTTGATACCTTGTTCCCGTTCGATAACATCATTCCCGGACCCGTAATTTGCAAAGTGCTATCGCTTGACGTGACCACAACCTTGTAGTCACCTTTGACTCGGATGACCTCCTGATCAAAAATCAGCAACTGCAGTTGATTGTCTCCTGTTCGTAGAAAACGCTGACCGTTTTTCATCTCGTAGTCGAACACAATGGCGCCCGAAAGTTTGTGATCATCAGCAACTGAGATGCCTACTTCATAGTCGTCGCCGTCGAAATTCAGCGATAGCCGACCTTCGCCATCTGCCTGAATCTCCTCTTCGGTAATCTTTCTGGTTTTTGAATGCAACCTGGTAATATGCAATTGCGCATGAGCAGGGTAGACCGCCGCCGTGACGACTTGTATTTGCACGGAATCAAGTGGAGGACCGTCAGGCAGCCACTTCCTCGTTGCTATGCCGAACCCTCCTGAGCTAACATGCCTCACGTAAGTGAATCCCGGCCTCTTGATATTCGTCTTCACGTTGTAACCGTAGATTGAGAATTCTGGGTAGAGATCGTAATGTGACCATTGTTTTGGAACGACGGCAGGTTCAGTGAATGCCTTCACCACAAATGAGACCGCTCGTTCGAATACCTGTGTTTCATTGGGCAGATCGACAACGTGTCCCCCTTCGAATTGCCAGTATTCAAAGGATACCTTGCCATCCCAATTCGCACCTTCTGCAACTTCTGTATTCAAATACGTAAGCTCATCCGCAGTGCTATTGTGAAATCGCAGTTTCACCTCACGAAGATTTTCAAACGCGTAGCGCAAGGGATATAATGAATGATTGTCGGGATAGCCAACAAAGAACTCCGGACTTCCCGTCATGCCTACAGCCGCCTGAACCATTTCAGGATACTTGCCTGCAAGGAAATACGACATGAACCCACCCATTGAAAATCCAATGATGCCACGATGTTGTTTATCGGCTTGCGTACGGTACGTGGAATCGATGTGATTCACTAATTCAGGAAAGTAGTCCTTCATCTGCAGTTGATACCGCACATCGTTATGACTGCCGATATTGTATGGTCGCGGTTCTTTCTCATCCACATTTCCATCCCACATTACGAGCAATACATTGTACTTGTCGACGAGTCTTTGAAGAGAATCGTAGGCAAGCTTTGCGTTATCGTCGCTTTTATAGCGTCCACCCCAGCCGTGAAAAAAATATATCACGGGATATCGTGCTGTGGTGTCCTGTTGATAGTTTTTGGGAAGGTAAAGTCGATAATATTTGTCGTGTCCGAACGTTTTACTGAAGTGCGTTACGTCTTGATAGGGATGCTGCGCTTCTGGATTTGAGCAGGCGGCAAGAAGGCAGCACACCAAAACGACATACACGCGTTGTGCACGTGCTAAAAACAAAAGGGATCGCCCCGATGTTTGAATGAATAGTTTAGTGTGCGACACACGGGTTGATAACATGTGGTTTGGGTGCGGTCTTGGTCAATATCAGAAATTTGCTTCATATCCGGAAGCAGATGAATAGAATCGGCCGCTTTCGTATTTTAGAATGAACCAGATCGAAGGCCCTTGAAATTTGGCCATGCTTACTTTGTCGATTTTAACCGCAAACTGTAAACTGGTGAGTCCCGAGGAGATCATGCAAATTATTGACGATGAGTTGAAGTCGCATCCTGACATCACAAATGTATATGGTGTGGACCTGACCACACGTCTCGTTGTGCCTACAGTTCAGCAATATTGGAACTCGTCCGACAAAAGAAGTTCAGAGCATCTCTGGACTGTTCTTCTTGAAACACCCGAAAGAGAAGGATATGTGATCTACTTCGATGAGTCGACCAGAAATTTCGGTCTCGGACTGCAGTCGAAGAATGAGCTGTTTGATATTGGTACCATTGGAACATTTCTCAGGACGTTATATTCGATGTAGCTTATTAGAGCACAATCAATGGATAGAATGCCGAGAGTTGTTATCTTTCATCATACCTAAATTAGATGACCGCCTCTCCATTCACCCTCACCATTCACATGGTCTCAAGCTTGGATGGCATCATTGCAAAACCCGATAACAGCGTATCATGGTTTGAAACCACTGACAACTACGAAAACGGTTCCACGGGAGAGGGAGGAGAGCAGGTACTCAAGTCAGTTGGCTGTTATGTAATGGGCGCAAGAACCTATGAGCACGCGCTCGAATTGTCTAAGTCGTACGGTTGGGCCTATGGCAACACTCCAACCATTGTCGTTACTCATCGCGATCTTCCTGTGTATGGACCAACTATTGAAATGTATTCCGGTGATTTGGTCAGATTCGTCAATGAGAAACTGAAACCGAAATATAAAAACGTCTGGCTCGTTGGTGGGGCCATGCTTTCAAAGGAATTCATTCGCCTCGGACTCGCAGACGAAATCAGACTTTCGATCTTACCTATTATTCTCGGAGAGGGATTATCGTTTCTCGACCAGGTAGGAAAGGAGCAGGTGCTTCATGTTATAAATGTCACTCCCTATAAGAACGGGATGGTGGAGTTGTGGTATGGGATTGGGAAACGAAAGGCCGACGTATGAAACTTTAAAGTTTGCATCTGCCTCCCGGAACAGAACTGGACGCAGCTGGATGGCAACTTCGGAGTGATAATAGGTGTAGCTGAATGAACTAATAAGCTCGTAAACAATTGAGGTCAGAAGTAAGCGATCAATCTTCCACAGCTGATCACCGACATCCAAAGCCCTATCGAAATTATGGCGGCGATCTTTGCTGGAAATGGCGTTCGGGACGTTGACCATTGATCCGCCGACCGAAAGGTAAAGCGGTGGAAGACTCCCGCGTTGGTGAATGCAGCTATAATCAACAGCAACTTGAAACCAAACACGCTATTGTGACTCAGCGCTTCAGCCTCAGACATAAATAGCATAAAACCGGTAGGCACTACAATGATTAAACTTCTTCTCGACCACGGCAGCACATAGTCAGCAACATCCCTCACTGGAATCCCCTGGGCCACGCCGAGCAATCGCAGATCGAATAGAAATGCGCTTCCAACCAGAACGATGAATCCGAAAATGTGTGTTGTCTCTATGATAGGAAACAACCAGGGCGAGTCGCGGATCGAAATGGCCAGGGCGGTATTCCCCAGCCATTCGAAAATATTCAGCAGTCGCATGCTATCGCAACTCGACAGTCTTGTCCTTTACCGTGATACGCTCTGCTCTCATTTCATCTTTGATCTTGATGTGAGGATAACCCACAACGGTAACGGTATTGCCAACTTTAAGCATCTCTTTCGTTAATCCCCGTGTTTCCATTCTGGATGGCGGCGCAAGCACCACATTCCATTTGTTGCCTTCTGTTTCCAGCTTGATCGCGCCATGCGGATTCTCATAACTCATTTCGAGAATCTTGCCCGTAAACTTCAGTGTCTTGGTCTGATCGTAACTGCTCCAGCCGTGATGCAACGGTGAGAAGGAAAAAAGAAAAAGAACAATACAAACCAGAGCGACGACTTTTCCATTTTGTTTCATAAGGTTGTTTCGTGTCATGATGTAGTGATTTGCTTGTGGTTATTTACTTGTGACTTCTTCAGTTGGAAAGAATAGACGCTTATTATTCAACTTAATAAATCCGTAATACGCCCTACTGAGTGTAACGCCTTCGTGAACGAACCGCGGTTACCCAATCAAGTTAGCTTTATTTTGCCTCAGTAACACCATTTGTTTGACACGAGCGATCGACTCTCTGGCAGTCGGTATTAGTCTTACAGGCAGCTGTGACTTTTTTGCTACATACATCGGCACTAAACGGTAATAAGGGTTCACTAACCTCTGTGCTGATTAAGCAGTTTACAGCTCCCAATAATCTGACCGAATCGTTTACATCATTTTGATTTATGATATGTGCTTACTATCATCACGCCATTATTGATATAGAAAACACGTCGCTCACTAACGTCTGTTTATTAGTTTAGTATACCGATACCGTTGCCGTTTCAATTGTCGGCTGTTTGATGAATAGCATGAAGTAAAAATTAAAACAAACTGACGCCCGTTTGCATAAACATTACTTATTGCCATTAACCACTACTCGTTGATAATTCCGCATAGAAGTTAACATACCCCCTATCATGACTCACCCCAACCTCACATTGATCAATGCCTTCTTCCAGGCCTACGCCAGCAATGATGCTGAAGGGATAAGGAACGTTCTGGCCGAAAACATCAAATGGCACATTCCAGGAAATCATCCGCTCAGTGGAACAAAGACTGGCATCGCCGAGGTGCTCGAATACTTCAAACAATTGTCGAAAGGTGCATTCCAGGCTGCTCCCATTGTGATGGGCGTGAATGACAACTTCGTTATTGACTGTCACCGAAACTGGAGTAACATCGACAACGCTGAAAACCTGAACAACATGTCATGTTTGCTGTGGAAGATCGAACACAATAAGATTGTTGAGGTCTATAACTTTCCGGAAGACCAGCATAAGGTCGATGCTTTTTTTTCAACCCACTATTGATCACATTGCAATCAGTTTAGTCAGCGGTCGCCGCTGAGAGTTACAGGGAACAATGAAAAACTTTCGGACCAAACTTTTGGCTGGGCTGGCTTTGATCTTTTTGACATTGGGCTGCAGTAATGTCAAAAGCGAGAAGCGCATATTCCATCGCCTGGCTGATCAGGAGACGGTTTCAATTTACCTGAGCAAGTATGACCTTGACAGTGTACCCCCAGCCATCGGCGATCTTGCGAAGGTGCGGAGACTGAGTATCACGAAGGATAGCACCAGCGGTTGGAACATTTACCCGCCCTTGAGCGCGTTTCGTTTGTGGATCGAACGCCCTCCGTTCCGGCATCTTCCCGCTGAAATCACAAAGCTTAAAACTCTCCGGAAGCTCGACCTTGTCTATCTTGACCTCGTGGATCTCCCCGACGACTTTGATTCCTTGCAGAATCTCGACAGCCTCGACCTGTCGCTTAACAAGCTGACAATCGCCAATGAAGTCGACGTCATCAATGGTCTTCGACGTTTAAAATACCTGGCGCTTTTCGGCAACAAGGTGGATACGGCAGATGTCGTCAAGCTCAAACAGGTTAACCCAAATCTGGTAGTAGTCTTCTAGCAGATTCCCCTGGCGGCTATTGAAAAAATGCTATATTGTATAGCCCAACCATCCATTTTGTGTATGCCGCTTTTCATGGACTATCACAAAATTCAAAATATTACCGTCGAAGACGTAGTAAATGCTCACATGGCCGATCTGGCTATTCAGGAGCAGTACGGTGTTCGCTATCTGCAGTTCTGGGTAAATGAAAAGGCAGGAACGGTCTTTTGTCTCACAGAGGGACCGGATGCTCAGACATGCGAGAAGGTTCATCAGATGGCGCATGGCAACCTTGCGTGCGCGATAACAGAAGTTGAGACGGGAACCTACAAATTGATGATGGGTCAAACGCAGACGGATGACCACGGTATGGCGAAAAACAAGGGTAGTATAGATCTTGGATACAGAACTATCTTGTTTCTCAGCCTTCGCAGCATGTTTCCTTCTGATCGTTCAATGGCTAGCCGATTGCACGTTGTCTTAAAAGAGGTATCAGATTGGATAGCTTCGCATCATGGAAGAATAGTTGAGTCGCCTCTGGTAGAGAGTATCATTGCCGTTTTTAATGAAGCATCGGACGCGGTAAATTGCGGCGATCATATTCGACTTCAACTCATGCCTGCCACTCGCGATGGGGGTATCACGTTCCGAACGGGGATCTGTTCGGGTCAGCCGCTCACAGAAGACGGCGAATTCTTTACCAACACATTTAATCTGGCACAAAGGCTTAGCAATGCAGCTGATCACAATCAGATACTTATCTCTTCTCTTGCCAGGAAACTTAGCGGCATGCGGATTCCAGCCTCATCGCAGCTAAAGTACCTCGATGATACGGATGAACAGTTTGCATCCGACCTGCTTGTGGCAACTGAGCGAAATCTTTCAGATACTGACTACACCATCGATCGCCTTTGTAAGGATCTAGGCATAAGCAGGCCGCAACTCTATCGTAAAATAACGGCCCTTACCGGGCGTGCGCCCAATACTTTCCTACGCGACCTTCGCCTTGACAAGGCAGCAACCTTGCTGCGCCGAAGGGCTGGAAACATTTCCGAGGTGGCTCTGGAGGTCGGCTTCAGTAGTCCATCATACTTCTCCAGGTGCTTTGCGGAAAAGTATGGATGCATCCCTTCAGAAATCACCCACAATCAGCACGTATAGTCCTTGAACAGTTTGTGCTATTCTTTGAATAGCTAGTGGTAGAATCCGTAGTATCTGATTTTCATTTTTGATTTTAATAAAATCAGCAACTCAGCTGCTCCGGAGCTAACGCTACAATCCTGCACTAGTCAAGGCTTGTATAAGCGGATGCGGTGATGTCGTCTTTATTCATTTACGTAAACCAATAAAGTAAAGAACATGGGAACCCTCGCACTTGAAAACCCAACCATTCTGCATGTAGAAGAAACGGCCTGGCAAGCCTTTGCAAGTTCAATCCGCGGTCAGATAATACTCCGCGGCGATGCGACGTATGATGAAGAACGCAAGGTGTACAACGGCATGATCGATCGCAAACCAGGTGCGATTGTGAAATGCAGGAACGTAACGGATGTGATGAGCTGCGTCAATTTCTGCCGCGATAACAAAATTCTTTTAGCAATTCGCGGCGGGGGCCATAATGGTGGCGGCCTTGGTATGTGTGATGATGGAATGGTGATCGACATGTCATTGATGAGGGGCGTTCGCGTTGATCTGAAGACGAATACAGTTCGTGCAGAGGGAGGCGCCTTGCTGGGCGATCTCGACCATGCTACTCAGGCATTTGGCAAAGCTGTACCAAGCGGAATCTTCTCAACCACTGGCGTTGGCGGCCTTACTCTCGGTGGCGGTCTTGGTCACTTGTCTCGTGCTTTCGGTTTAACTATTGATAATTTGCTTGAGGTCGACGTCGTATTAGCAAGTGGCAAACTGGTAACAGCAAGCGAGCAGGAGAATGCTGATCTGTTCTGGGCAGTGCGCGGCGGCGGTGGAAACTTTGGCGTGGTGACCTCATTCAATTTCAAAATGCAAACCGTCGAAGGTGTGTATGGAGGTCCGATGCTTTGGGATGTCTCCGAGTCGGAAGAGATGATGAAATTCTATCGCGACTTCATTCTGAATGCACCCAATGAAGCATACTGTTATTTTGCCTTCCTGACAGTTCCTCCGGTGCCGATATTTCCTGCAGAGTTGCATCTTAAACAAATGTGCGGGGTAATCTGGTGTAACATTGGGGGCGAAAAGAAATCGAAAGAGTATGTTGATACGTTCCGAAACTTTAAAACACCTGCTCTGGATTTTGTGGGCCCCATGCCATTTAATTTCCTACAGACATTGTTCGATGCTTTAATTCCAAAGGGATTGCAGTGGTATTGGAAAGCTGACTTCGTAAAAGATCTCACTGACGAATCCATTCAACTGAACTATAAGTATGCTAAGCGAATGCCGACTACGCTTTCCACCATGCACTTGTATCCGATAAATGGTGCAGCACATAACAAGAGTAACGGCGATATGGCTTTTGCCTACCGCGATGCAAACTGGGCACAGGTTATCGTCGGCGTAGATCCTGATCCGGCTAACAACGAAAAGATGATGACCTGGTGCAGAGAATATTACGAAGCACTGCATCCATTCTCTGCCGGTGGTGCCTATGTAAATTTCATGATGGTTGAAGATCAGGACCGCGTGCGCGCATCGTACGGAGGTAACTATGATAAGCTTGCCCGCATTAAATCGAAATACGATCCTGACAACGTCTTCCGTGTAAATCAGAACATTCGATTATAGTTTCAAAATACACGATAAATTGATCGCCCTCGATGCTGGTTGCACCAGACTATGATTACGATCTGTTCATCAGTTATCGTCAGAAGGATAACCAGTATGATGGTTGGGTCACTGAGTTTGTCAGTAATTTAAAACGAGAACTCGCCGCCACATCTAAGGAGGATGTTCGTGTTTACTTTGATATGAATCACTACGATGGAGTCCAGGAGCTCCATCAGATCGATGAGTCGATTAGTCAACGACTTAGATGTTTGATCTTTATTCCTGTTGTCTCGAAGACATATTGTGATGTGAAGAGTTATGCCTGGAGCCAGGAGTTTCTTCCGTTCGTGAAGTTCGCGACGGAAGACGCTCTTGGCATGAAGGTTCGCGTGAGCTCAGGAAACGTGGTGAGTCGCGTGATTCCTGTTTGTATTCATGAAATTGCATCGGCTGATAAGTCCCTTCTCGAAAAGGAGCTGGGACCGTTACGCAGCATTGATTTTATTTTTAGCGCTCCAGGCGTTAATCGGCCTCTGCGCGATCGCGAAGAGCGGCCGTTCGACAATACCAGGCCGATCTTTTACAGAAATCAAATTAACAAACTGGCTAATACAATCTGTGAGATCATAACTCACGTTGGTCGCGCTCAGAGCAGACAAGCAGTTGTTACGTCGTCTATTGATAGCGGCGGTCACAATCACACCTTGATCAATCATAACCACAACGGTCAGAAGTCAGTCGCGGTGTTACCATTTGTAAACATGAGTCACGATGTTGAGCAGGAGTATTTCAGCGACGGCATTTCCGAAGAGATCATTAACATGCTGGTGAAGATTCCCAATCTGAGGGTGGCCGGACGTACATCTTCATTCAGCTTCAAGAACAAGAACGAAGACATCCGCACAATTGCTGAGCGCCTGGGCGTGAATCATGTACTTGAAGGAAGCGTAAGAAAATCGGGAAGCATGATCCGTATTACCGCTCAACTTATAGAAGCTACAACTGGATATCACCTGTGGTCTGAAAAATATGACCGCGAGATTCACGATGTGTTTGCCATTCAGGATGAGATCGCACAGGTGATTGCAGACAAGCTGAAGATCACACTCAGCGATTCAGAGGCGAAGTCAATCGAAAAAATACAAACGCATAACGTAGAGGCCTACCAGCTGTATCTGAAGGGCAGGGCATATTTCTACAAGAGAGGGATCGACATGTTCGAGGCGCAGAGATGTTTTCAATCTGCATTAAAGCTTGATCCTGATTATGCTCTGGCATGGGCAGGATTAACGGATGTTTACAGTATGCTTTGTTATCACAGTTTTATTCCGCCTGAAGAGGTATGGCCGAAAGCATTTCATGCCGCGCAGCGCGCCATGGAAACTGGCCCGGACCTGGCTGAATCGCATGCGGCATTAGGTACGTTAGCTATACTTTATGAGAGAGACTGGAAAAAGTCTGAGCAGGAATATCTCAGGGCACTTGAAATCAATCCCCGATATCTTCAGGCAAGGGTATGGTATGGCCTGTTTTACCTGCAAGGTGCAATGGGTAAGCATGAAGAAGCGCTGGAGCAGGTACGCATGGCAATCGAGTCTGATCCATTGTCCGCTTACGCATATGCTGTTAAGGGGTTCACGCTGGCGCGTGCGGGCAGAAATGGCGTGCCATTCGCACTGAAGGCTTTAGAGTTTGATTCGGAATCATTTCTTCCCTGGTATCAGTTGGGCAATGCCTATCATTGGACAGGTCAACATAAGAGTGCCACAGAAGCATTTAATCAGGCGCTCGACAGGTCCGGGCGACACGCCTGGGCCCTGACTGGATTGTTGGTGAACCTCGTTGATTCAAATCAAATGAGGGAAGCCGAAAGCATATACAATGAATTATTACTGCGTTCCAAGACTGGACATTTACTTCCATCAATGATGGGAATGGCCCATGCGGCTATGGGCAAAAGCAAAGAGGCAATGCAATGCACATTGGAGGCTTACGAACGGCATGATGCATTTCAAATGCAGTGCTTTAAGTGGCCTGACAGCAAGTACCTGGAGCAAATTCCGGAGTATGTGCAGTTTGTTGAGAAGAATCTTCAGATACATTAAGTTATTGCATTTCGTTAAATCCTCCCATCATATCAAAATTCAATACCAATTTGTTGTTAGTAATTTATTTTTAAATTGGTTCGTGTAGATCGGGCGCTTGTCTTCATCCGCGTACTCATCTACGTTGCTGCATGGAAAGAATTGTTCTGGAAAAGTTGTTCAGATCGGCTATCGTTATCGCCAGTGAGGAGCAGGCTGAGGAAGCTTTTCGCGTTCTTTTTCGCGGCTATGAATCCGACCGCAGCTTTGTGCCTTACCTGGTTGAATTGATTGAAGCAGATTGGCACAAACGGCATGAAGACATTGTCAGTTGTTTACAAAAGTCAAAGGACAACAGAGCAACTCCCGCCTTGTTAAGAACGGCAGTAAGAAAATTTGACTATCTGGACTATGACAATTCCTATGCACTCGCCCGAAAGTGTACGTGGGCGTTGGCGGATATCGGAACGAAAGAATCACGCGCGGCACTGGAGGTGATTTCCCGATCTGACGACGAGACTATTGCTGGCTATGCAATTCGAAGGTTGGAGCGATGGCAGCTCGAGCACGACCGAAAGGGAGGCCAGGAAAACTAATTCAGGGAATCGCATCATATGATATTTCGAAGGTTTGAATCACTGCTTTGCTTAGTGTTGCTCATCTGTGCATGCACGGGATGCGCGCGAAAAACGGAACGACCTGTTATCACTGATTCAACCACCACTCAGCAACTGGATTCATCGCTCCTAAAGTTTTATCCTTATAAAGGAAATCCGGTCTTTACAGGCACCGGTACCAGCACCTGGGACCGTAACATCCGTGAGCGCGGCTATATTTTGTTTGAAGACGGTACGTATCACCTTTGGTACACCGGATACACCGGCGATGACTCCGATCTCCATTTAGGATACGCAACGTCGCCCGACGGAATCAACTGGACACGGTATGCGCATAACCCTATCGTGAACGAAGGTTGGATCGAAGACATGATCGTGGTGAAGCGCGACTCGGTCTACTACTTGTTTGCCGAGGGGAGGAAGGACATCGCCCACCTGCTTACTTCCACGGACCGGATTCACTGGAAGGAGCAGGGCTCCCTCGACATCCGGTATAGAGATGGAAAACCCCTGACGCCGGGTCCTTACGGCACGCCGACTGCCTGGTACGAGGGCGATACCTGGTATCTGTTGTACGAGCGCGGCGATCTGGGTATCTGGCTTGCCACCTCCACTGACTTGAAGACGTGGACCAATGTGCAGGACGAACCCATTCTAAGGAACGGGCCGGAAGCCTATGACAAATATGGTGTTGCCGTTAACCAGGTGGTTATACGCAATGGTGTATACTACGCCTACTATCATGCGACCGCCCTCGAAGACTGGAGTGAATGGAGCAGTTGCGTGGCAACCTCAACGGATAAGCTACATTGGACAAAATATTCCGGCAATCCGCTTTTGAAAGAAAACAAGTCGAGCCCCATTACGGTCGACGATGGCAAGTCGTTAAGGCTTTTTACGATGCACCCGGCTGTGGCTTTGCATACCACAACACCTCAGCAATAGCTGCGCAAGCTTCAATCGCAAAACAAAAGGAGGCAATAATGCACATCCCTGACCCAACTTCGAGGCATAGCCTTTACATAGCCTATGTATCGTCTATGTATCGTCTTTGTAAGCCTTTGTGGATCCTTTAGAACAGAGGCGAAAGAGGACCCGGCTCAAGAATTCTCGTGCGGTCACACTTGTCGGTGAAGTGAAAAAACGGGGCGCCATGGAGAATGTTTATTGCTGCGTGGGCAAAACAACATCACTCCAACCCGGCAGGGCAGAGGACAGGGAGTACGCAGGGCACTTCTGAATGCTCAGGCCTGACCCGTAATGTATGTCTCCAGATGATGAATGATGACCTTTTGTTCGTCGATGACAGACCGCACCACGTCCCCGATGGAGATAAGGCCGACAAGTAATCCGTCGTCAACCACGGGAAGGTGACGAATCTTGCACGACACCATTACCTGCATGCACTCCTCGATGGTCGTCTCAGAGTCGACCGTTACGAGGTTGGTGGTCATGATGTCGCCGATTGGAGTTTCTTTTGATGACTTGCCCTTCAGAATGATCTTCCGTGCGTAGTCGCGTTCTGTGAAGATACCGACGAGTCTGCCTTCTTCCACGATAAGAAGCCCACCAATATTCTTTTCGCACATAATCTCTATGGCTTCATATACCATGACGGACGGCGCAACGGCAAAGATATCATTGCCCTTGGTCTGTAAGATGTGTTTGACTTTTCCCATGCGTGAAACTTGTTGCAATCGATTGAAGATAAGGCTTTTCCTAAAAAGATGCAACGAAACATGCGGACAAACCGATGAGAAAACCGCTTGACAAATGATCGAGATATATGGCCAGATTGGCCCCACGAGCAGGTGTGCGCGCAACCACAGCGTCTACGCGACTTCCAGTTTTTTCCTCAAAATTACGGGACCAAACCTTCGGTTATTGTTGTAGACTTTATCCAGCCAGGCCGACAAAGCGGTCAGCGCATACGGTCAGGATGAGGCTGATCGCGATCAGTACGAACATCAATACGCGCGCTGATGTTCCAAGTGTCAATGGTTCAGCAGAAGGCTCCTGAAAGTACATCGCGATGATAATGCGGAAGTAGTAGTATACCCCAATAAGTGAGGTGACGATCGCGAGGATTACCAGCCCGGTATAACCTTGCTCAATGGCCATAGCGAAGATCATATACTTACCGAAGAATCCTGGGAGAGGAGGAATGCCGGCAAGAGATAACAACGCGAACGTCATAGCAACTGCCAGGATGGGATTCCTCTTGAACAGACCATTGAAGTAATCGACAGTTGTCGAGCGATTATAGCTTTCAATTACATGAAGGACAGCAAACGCCGTGAGTGAAGCACAAGCATAAGCACAGAGGTAAAAGAAAATGGCATTTGCGCTTTGCGTGGAATTAGCCATGAACCCAAGCAGGATATACCCAACATGACCCACGCTTGAGTAGGCGAGCATGCGTTTGACATTCTGCTGATAAACCGCAGTGATATTGGGAATGATCAGCGTAAGTACAGTGGTAACCTGAATAACTTTTGTGAGCGTATGATCAACGGATGAGAAGATGAAGAACACGCGATAGAATGCTGCCAGCGCAGCAATCTTTACAACGGTCGACATAAACGCCGTGATGGTTGTAGGAGCACCTTCGTACACGTCTGGAGCCCAGAAGTGGAATGGCACGGCTGAGATCTTAAATGCTAGTCCGATAAACATCAGCAACACGCCAGCATAAAAGAATGTGGGAAGTCCGGATGGGTTGGCGTCGATGAACTCGGCGATCTTTGTGAGGTGGAACGCGCCAGTCGCCCCGTAAATCAAGGCAATACCCATGAGCAGGAAGCCAGTGGCAAACGAACCCATGAGGAAATATTTGAATGCGGCCTCTGTAGAAAACAGACTTTCCTTACGGCTACCGGCAAGGACGTACAGTGATATGGAAAGGATCTCGATGCCGAGAAACAGCATGGCCATATTGTTGAAAGAAGCCATGATGACGGCGCCAGCCACCGTAAACAGTACGAGCGCAGTTCTGTCGGTGATGTGAGGCTGAAGTCGGAAGTAGTCATTCGCAAGCCAGAACCAGAAAATGGTGGTTACAACGATAAGGCCACTGAACGCGAGCGAGAAATTATCAAACTGCAGCATTTCGCTGAAGTGCATCGTGGACGTACCAAAATCGACAAAGATCGTAGCCATTGCCGCCAGCAAGCCAACGACAACAAAGGCAGTCAACCATTTCTTCAGGTTGGCGATCTCTGCGACAAGCGCTGCTATACCAAGACCACAGATGACAAGTAATGCGTTCATTTTTTACTTAACTGATGCTGACAAATTCGAATACACTTTCAACAGGTTCGTAACGGCCGGCTCCGACAATTCAAGAAGAGGAGCGGGGTAAATACCAATCAAAATAATCAGGATGACCACCGGATACAGCACCCACTTTTCTTCCGTTGTGAGGTCTGCAAAACGTGCGGTCAGGTTATTCACCTCACCCGACATTGACTTCTGGAAAGTCCTCAACATATAAACAGCTCCCAGGATGATCGTTAATCCTGCAATAGCGCCAAGTACGTATTGATACTGGAATATTGAATTGATCAAAAGAAACTCTCCGACAAATCCACTGGTCAACGGGAGCGCTACGCTTCCCAGCATGATGATTACAAACACGGTGGCGAAAATGGGAGCCACGTTTCTGATTCCGCCAAGGCTGTCGAGAGTGCGGGTATGAGTACGTTCAGCAATCACATCAACGATGTAGAACATGCCAAACACAACGATACCGTGACTAACCATCTGGATCATCGCTCCCTGCAAACCAACTACGCTAAGCGTGAAGGTACCGGCTGCAATAAGCCCGACGTGAGCTACGGAAGAATATGCGATGAGACGCTTGAAATCTTTTTGAACGATAGCGATGCACGATCCATAGACGATTCCAATCACTGAGATAACAATGGCTGTTGGTCCCCACGCAGCCACGCCCGCAGGTACCATTGGAATCAACCAACGAATCACACCATAAATACCCATCTTCAGCATGATGCCAGACAGCAACATTGTTCCTTGTGTAGGAGCAACGGTGTAAGTATCCGGCTGCCAGGTATGGAATGGAAACACGGGCATCTTGATAGCAAAGGCGACAAACATCAGCCAGAACACGAAGCCCTGTTCTCCCGGTGACAACGACTGTCCTGCTTCATACAGCGCAGCAAGAGCGAACGTGTGGTCACCAGGGGTCGCGAGGTACAGATAAACAAGTCCCACCAGCATGAACAAGCTTCCTGCCAATGTATAGATGAAGAACTTCAATGTGATTCGGCCACGGTCTTCGCCACCCCAGATGAGGCAGATGAAGTAGATTGGAATAAGGGCAATCTCCCAGAAGAGATAAAACAACAGTCCGTCAAGGGCAACGAACACACCCACCAGGGCCATCTCCATCATGAGCACAAGACCGTAGAAAGTGTGTGGCTTAGCAAATTGCTTGTTGCGTGTAGAAAGAATGATTCCGGGAACCAGCAGTGTTGTAAGTAATACGAGCACGAGCGATATGCCATCAATGCCCACGGCAAAATGCACGCCCATCGATTGAATCCACTCGATGTCAAATACGAACTGAGGCAATTCATTCTTGCTGAATTGCGTTGTGACATAGAGAGTCGCCAACAGTTCGACGACCGAAGCCGCGAAAGCTATCGTTTTTGCCTGCGCAGGTTTCACCAGGAAAATGAAGAGCGAAACGAGCAACGGGAAGAATATGAGAAATACGGTCATGGCTTAAATTAGTCCTTAGTCCTTGGTCTTTAGTCCTTAGTATCTGGTTACTAGTCTCTGAGTCATTAGTTTTCTATCCCTTCTGTATCCGTAACTATCTATACTATCCTACTATAAACAACTCAGGACTCAGGACTAACGACTCACTACTATTTATATAAATACTGCTGACAGTACGAGTAGAATGCCGATCACCATCATGAAGATGTAAAAGCCAATGCTTCCCGTCTGCAATTTTCTCGCTGTCTTACTTCCTTCTACTACTACCTTACCCGATGCGTTTACCAGGCCATCGATCCCAAGAGTCTCCACTACTTTGTCAAAAACGCCGGATATCCAGTACAAAGGCTTTACGATGACCGCATCGTAGATTTCGTCTACATAGTATTTGTTATAAAGCGTGCGTTGTAAACCGCTGCTGATCTGTCCATCGGCAACAGGAACGTGGGCCTTACTCACATAACGTGAATAGGCAATTCCGATGAATACTACGGTGAGAGCAACAATAACGCCCATCAGCATGTATTCAGTGCTGTGTTCCATATGATGTGCCTCGATAAGACCTTTTGATGGTTCAAACACCGGTGCAAGGAAATTGCTCAACCAATGAGAACCTCCTAACGCTTCGGGTACACCCATGAAACCTCCCACGACTGAAAGTATAGCAAGTACAATCAACGGTGTCGTGATACTCTTGGGTGACTCGTGGATATGATGAATCGTATCGTGGCTTGCCCGCGTGTTGCCGAAGAATGTCAGGAACAACAAACGGAACATATAAAACGAGGTGAGCAGCGATGCAATAACTGCAATGGCCCAGACAACTTTGCTATGTGCAAACGCGCTGGCCAGGATCTCGTCTTTTGAGAAGAAACCGGCAAACGGTGGTATACCAGAAATGGCCAACACTCCAATCAGAAAGGTCGCATAAGTTATGGGCAGATACTTCTTCAAACCTCCCATACGGCGTATATCCTGCTCGTGGTGCATAGCGTGAATCACACTACCCGCTCCAAGGAAAAGAAGTGCCTTGAAGAACGCGTGTGTCGCCATGTGGAATATACCACTGGTGAATGCGCCCAGTCCCAATGCGAGGAACATGAGTCCCAGCTGAGACACGGTCGAATAGGCAAGTACTTTCTTTATATCGTTTTGCGTAAGTGCGATAGTTGCAGCGAAGAGCGCCGTTGCCAATCCGATGACTACGATCATTTCGAGCGTGGCTGGAGACATCGCATACAATACATTGTTACGGGCTACCATGTACACACCCGCAGTTACCATGGTTGCTGCGTGGATGAGGGCGGACACAGGTGTAGGACCCGCCATCGCGTCTGGCAGCCAGGTATACAAAGGAATCTGAGCGCTTTTACCCATGGCACCAACAAAAAGGAGCATGGTGATGAGTGTAATGGTGCCGGCATCAACAGTAGATGCTTTAGGAAAGACCTCAGTGTATTGGATGCTTCCGAAGTTCACGATGATGAGAATGATACCAAGGAGCATGCCGAGGTCACCAATACGGTTCATGATGAAGGCCTTGTTCGCTGCATCATTGTATGGCTGGTTCTTGAACCAGAAGCCAATGAGCAGGTAGGAGCAGAGTCCCACGCCTTCCCAACCAATAAACATCACGAGGTAGTTGGCGCCCATCACGAGCAACAGCATGAAGAACACGAACAGGTTCAGGTAAGAGAAAAAGCGGTTGTAGCCCTCATCGCCATGCATGTATCCAACCGAGTAGACATGGATCAAAAATCCTACGCCGGTGATGATAAGCAACATGAGTGAAGACAATGGATCGATAAGGAAGCTCATCGTAGCAGAGAAGCCACCTGCGCTTATCCAGCGAAACAGCGTTACTTCAATAGACAGGGTTCCGCCCAGGAGCTGAATGAAAGCAAATACGGACAAGAGAAAAGAGATCAATACCGATCCACAGGCAACTGTTGAGGCGAAACCATGGCTTACCTTCTTCACGTTGAGAGCCACGATGAGGAATCCCAGCAATGGGAACAAAGGAATCAACAATGCCACTAATTGAGCGCCTACCATTTTAAACGATTCAGTACGTTGATATCTACAGTTTTTGTATTCCGGTGCATAAGCACCAGGATAGCCAGCCCGACGCCTACTTCAGCGGCAGCAACGGCCATGATAAAAAAGACGAATACCTGGCCTTTACCATCGTTCAGGTAGCTTGAGAATGCCACCATCACCAGGTTCACCGCATTCAGCATAAGCTCGATGCACATGAAGATGATGATTGCGTTACGGCGATAAAGTACTCCCAGCACGCCGATGGTAAAAAGGGCCGCGGCAAGCCAGATGTAATAGTCTATGGGAATGTTATTGATCATGTCAATCTATTTGATCCTGCGACAATGTTTTCAGCGTTCTGCGGTTTCTGATTTTCCAACCATGATGGCGCCCACCATGGCAGCAAGCAACAGAATAGAAGTTATTTCAAAAGGAAGCAGAAATTCATCGAACATCACTTTGCCAAGATTCTTCACCGTGCTTGTGCTCAGATCTGCTGCCGGCTGCGCCATCATCAGCTCAGTGCCCTTCAGTGAACCAACAAGTACAATGATTAGTAATCCTGAGCAGATCGTTGCTGTAACCTTCAGCAATGTGCTCTTATGAGGTTCAGCTTCCCTGTTTAGGTTCAGCATCATGATAACATAGAGGAACAACACCATGATAGCACCTGCATAGACAATCACATGCACGATGGCCAGGAATTCAGCATTCAACAGCACGTAGTGGCCGGCGATGCAAAAGAAAGTGATGATCAGATAGAGAACGCTGTGAACAGGGTTCTTGGAGAATACAACCATCAACGCACTGAGGATGGCGACAAACGAAAGAAAATAAAATACGTTAAGCGTCACTGCGGTGGTCAATTACTTATTATGGCTCAATCTTTTTTGCTGTTTGAAGGCCAGAACATCTGCTGTCTGCCGCTTCGAAACATCAACACGCTCGTCAACCTTTTCAACCAGCTTATCTTTTCCGAAAATGAAACCGTCGCGGGAGTAGTCTGTAGGGAGGATTCGGTCTGTAAGGAAGATAGCTTCCTTAGGACATGCCTCCTCACACAAGCCGCAGAAGATGCACCGGAGCATGTTGATCTCGTAAGTAGTTGCATACTTCTCTTCCCGATACAATTTCTCTTCTCCCTTTTTGCGTTCGCCAGAAGTCATGGTGATGGCTTCCGCAGGACAGGCAACTGCACAAAGTCCACAGGCCGTACATCTTTCCGCTCCTTTGTCGTCGCGTTTCAATACGTGTTGTCCTCTCCAGACAGCGCTGATTTCGCGCGTCGTTTCGGGATATTTTACAGTAGCCTTACGTTGAAATAAATGCTTGATCGTGATAATGATACCACCGAAGATGGCAGGGAGGTACATCCGCTCCGCCAGCGTCATTTCTTTCTTGACTACTAATTTCGATCGATTCGTTAACATAGCTCTTTGTGCAGGGCCGCGGCTCGCGCCGAAGCCGGTGCGATATTAATTACCGAAAAAGGTTAAGAACAGTCCCGTAACAAAAATGTTCACCACCGCCAGGGGGATGAGTATTTTCCAGCCCAGATTCATCAACTGATCATAGCGAAAACGTGGGATAGTCCAGCGTATCCACATGAAGAAGAAAATGAAGAAGGAGATCTTTCCAAATAATACTAAGCTACCAATGGTCGTGATGGCATTTGGAGACAACCCCAGGTCGTTCATGAACGGGAAGTTGTATCCGCCAAAGTAGAGCGTCGACATAACTGCCGCTGACACGAACATGTTGATGTATTCTGCAAACAGATAGAAGCCAAGCTTCATGCTGCTGTATTCAGTGTGATAACCACCTACAAGTTCTGTTTCGCATTCTGGAAGATCGAATGGAGTGCGGTTACACTCAGCAAAAGCACAGATGAGGAAAATGAGAAATCCTACCGGCTGATAAACTACGTTCCAGAAGTTCCAGTCGCCGCCGACACCGCCAGCCTGATTGGCCGCAATTTCACCGAGGCTCAACGTTCCAGTCATGATGATGAGTGCAATGATAGAGAGGCCCATAGCGATCTCGTAGCTGATCATTTGTGCAGATGCACGGATCGCACCCAGCAACGAGAACTTGTTATTAGACGCCCAGCCACCGATCATGATACCATAGACACCGATGGACACGACACCAAACACGTACAGGATACCTATGTTCAGATCAGCGATCTGCAGTGAGTAGGCAGTGCCATTAATAGTAAGTATACCGCCCCAGGGGATAATAACGCCGGCCATAAGCGCAGTCGTCATGGCGATGCACGGACCAGCAATAAAAAGGAACTTGTTAGATACAACAGGAATCATCTCCTCTTTCATGATGAACTTCAATCCATCGGCGAGAGGTTGGAAGATTCCAAATGGACCCGCGCGGTCCGGACCAATGCGATCCTGAAGAAAGGCAGCTACCTTTCTCTCCGCGTAAGTCGAATAAGCCGCGATGAAAAGGGTGATTCCAAATATGGCACCCGACAACGTTGCTTTATAAATAAAGAAATCGATCATGCAGCTGAGTCGTTAGATTGTTCGAGTTGTCTTCCTTTCTGGAAGACGATCTGGCGGTCGATCTCACGCTTGAGCTTCTGGAGATCGATCTTCTCATAATGATTTTGGGAGATCACAGAATGACGATCGATATGACGGGGGCCTTCGATAGTCCAGTCATTCATGTTTTTATGATCGTAACGGCATTCGTTGCAAATGTATTCTTTCACTTCACCGTACTGATCCTTGCGCGCAGAAACGCGGAGAACATCATCACCTTTCGTGAACAATACAACTTTGCCGCAGCACTTGTCGCAGTTGCGATGTGCGTCAACAGGATTGGTGAACCATACGCGGCTCTTAAAGCGGAATGTCTTATCAGTGAGTGCACCAACAGGGCACACGTCAATCATATTACCGGAGAAGTCGTTATCAACTGCCTTCTCGATGTAAGTGCTGATTTCGGAAGCGTCTCCGCGATTCAATACACCGTGTACGCGCTCCTTGGTAAGTTGGTCGGCAACGAACGTGCATCGATAACAAAGGATGCAACGTGTCATGTGCAGCTTGATCTTATCGCCGATGTCGATCTTTTCGAATGTACGGCGATCTTCCTCATAGCGCGTTTTTGCTGCACCGTGTTCATAAGCGAGATTCTGTAGATCACATTCGCCAGCCTGATCGCAGATAGGGCAATCGAGCGGGTGATTGATGAGCAGAAATTCAACGACACCCTTGCGCGCTTCAAGAACCTCAGGTGATGTGATGTTTTGAACGACCATGCCATCCATAACCGGAGTGCGGCATGAGGCAACGAGCTTGGGCATGGGACGAGGATCTTTAGCCGATCCCTGTGTTACTTTCACAAGACATACGCGGCACTTTCCTCCTGTATCCTTCAGCGTGGAGTAATAACACATTGCAGGAGGTACAACCTCGCCGCCTATTTGACGTGCTGCATTGAGAATAGTGGTTCCATCGGGAACTTCGACCTCAATGCCATCTATCGTTACTTTTGCCATATTGCGCTATTGCTATACTCGATGAATCAGCGGGCTGTAGCCATCGCAGCTTCCATCGGTTCTATTTCAAAGTGTTTCGGGTTCTTTACTTTTTCAGGGAACCTCACATGATATTCAAACTCATCGCGGAAGTGACGTATCGCGCTGGCTACTGGCCAGGCGGCTGCATCTCCCAGAGGGCAGATCGTATTGCCTTCGATCTTCTTGGCCACATCTACCAGCAGGTCAATGTCGTCCATGTGACCGTGACCGTGTTCGATTCGATGAAGGACCTTCTCCATCCATCCTGTTCCTTCGCGGCACGGGCTGCACTGTCCGCAGGACTCGTGGTGATAGAAGCGGGTGAATGTCCAGAGGTTCCTGACGATACAAGCGGTTTCATCCATAACAATGAAGCCACCGGAGCCAAGCATAGTGCCTGTAGCGAATCCGCCATCAGACAATGACTCATAGCTCATCAGGCGGGGCTCGCCTTTAGCCGTCTTTAATATCAGATTGGCGGGCAGGATTGGAACTGATGAGCCACCGGCCACAACAGCCTTCAGCTTTCTTCCTTTCCAGATACCACCGCAGTATTCGTCGGAATAAATAAATTCTTCAACAGGCAATCCGAGATCGATCTCATATACACCCGGCTTGTTGATGTGACCACTGGCGGAGATGAGCTTCGTTCCTGTGCTCTTGCCAATACCGATCTGGCTATACGCATTGCCCGAGCTGTTGATGATCGGTACAACTGCGCAGATGGTTTCCACGTTATTTACCACGGTTGGGCTGGCATATAAACCAGCAATCGCAGGGAACGGAGGCTTCAGCCTGGGATTTCCACGCTTGCCTTCCAGCGACTCAAGCAATGCAGTCTCTTCTCCGCAGATGTACGCGCCCGCTCCGGGCTGTACATATAACTCAAGTGAATATTCAGTACCGAGGATGTTCTTACCAACGAAACCTGCTGCCCGTGCTTCCTCAATTGCGCGCTCCAGAATGCGAATCACATACATGTATTCGCCACGAACGTAGATATAAGAAGTTTTAGCACCCAGCGCATAGCTTGACGTGATCATTCCCTCAATTAGGAGGTGAGGGATTCGCTCCATGAGGTAGCGATCTTTGAAAGTCCCAGGTTCGCTTTCATCTGCATTGCACACCAGATACCGGGGCTTGTCAGACTTCCTGTCGAGGAAGCTCCATTTCATACCTGCAGGAAAACCCGCACCCCCTCGACCGCGCACACCTGAAGTTTTCACCTCTTCAGTAACCTGGTCAGGTGTCATGGTTTTCAACGCCTTCTCAACAGAAGCATAACCGCCCTTGCTTCGATAAACGTCGAACGTTTCAATTCCGGGAACATTCTCATGTTCCAGTAATATTTTCTTTCCCATAGGATAATACGCACTAAGCGCTGTGACTAATCACACACGCGCACTTTTCATATAACTACTCCGTTGACCGGAAGCACGAAGCTTCTCAACCAGCTCGTCCACTTTTTCAGGGGTGAGGTTCTCGTAATATTCGGCTCCGCACTGAAGCATAGGAGCCGTTCCGCATGAACCCAGACATTCAACTGTCTTAAGCGTAAACATGCCATCAGCAGTCGTCTCGCCATTCTTAATGCCTAGTTTCTTTTCGAGGTGTTCGACGATATCGTCTGATCCCCTTAACCAGCATGGACCCGTCTGGCAAACTTCAATGAGACAGTTGCCCACAGGTTCCGTGTTATACATCGAGTAGAACGTTGCTACTTCGTATACTTCAATGGGCTTAATGCTGAGCAGTGAAGCCACGTAGTCCATAGTGGCTGAACTAAGCCATCCACCAAACTCCGACTGCGCCAGGTGCAATACAGGGAGCAATGCAGACTTTTGCCGGCCTTCCGGGTAGCGTGCAATGATCCTGTTGACCAGCGCCAGTGTTTCAGTTGAGAATGTTGGCTTATCCGCGCTCATGTTCACTACTAATGTTTTCTTCTTCAATACCTTTTGCCAGGTCCATCACAACCCACTGGCTATCCAAAATGCCTGTTTTCGTGCGTAAACAGACCAACGCTTCGTGGTTCCGGGGCTGCACCAGATGCTAGGCATCCAATTCTCCCGCGATCACATTCATGCTACTCATTGTCAGGATGGCATCCGACAGCATCGATCCTTTGATGATCTCCGGATAAGCCTGATAATAAATGAAGCATGGTCTGCGGAACTGAAGCCTGTAGGGTGTTCTTCCACCATCGCTGATGAGATAGAATCCCAGCTCCCCGTTACCACCTTCAACGCAATGGTAAACCTCTCCTTTAGGAATCTCGGTTTCGCCCATGACGATTTTGAAGTGATAGATCAGCGCCTCCATATCGTTATAAACTTCCTGCTTGGGCGGAAGGTAGAACTCCGGTACGTCTGCGTGGAAAGGACCTTCAGGCAGCTTTGCCATTGCCTGTTTGATGATGCTGAGGCTTTGCCACATTTCTTCCTGGCGAACCATGAAGCGATCATAAACATCGCCGTTAGTGCCTACCGGTATAATAAAATCGAAATCTTCGTATGATGAATACGGAGTTGCTACACGCACGTCGTAGTCGACGCCAGTAGCCCGCAGGTTGGGACCGGAGAAGCTATAACTCAGCGCACGCTCGGAATTGATGCCACCGGCTCCGATCGTACGATCCATGAAGATCCTGTTGCGCTTCAGCAGGTTCTCAAACTCCTTCAGTACTTCTGGAAATTCCTTGAGGAACTTGTTGATCTTGTCCCACGCTTTCTGTGAGAAATCGCGTTCGAATCCACCAATGCGACCGATGTTTGTTGTAAGACGCGCACCGCAGATCTCTTCGTAGATTTCATATACAGCCTCGCGTTGCTGGAACATGTATACGAACCCGGTGAGCGCGCCGGTATCAACACCAATAACCGCATTACATACCAGGTGGTCTGTGATGCGGGCAAGTTCCATAATGATCACGCGGAGATATTGAACGCGCTTCGGTATCTCAGTACCCAGCAGCTTCTCCACCGTCATGTGCCAGCCAATGTTGTTGATCGGCGATGAACAATAGTTCAATCGGTCAGTAATGGGCGTAATTTGATTGTATGGCCTGCGCTCAGCAAGTTTCTCGAATGCACGATGGATGTATCCGATCGTCGGCTCTGCGTTGACGATCACTTCACCATCCATAGTGAGAACATTCTGAAAGATCCCGTGTGTGGCAGGGTGGGTGGGGCCAAGGTTAAGCGTGGTGTATTGCTTTTCTTCGGCTTCCGGTTTATCGATCAGTGATTCGTTTACGTTCATGGTCTTGATTTATCGTCCGAACATGTCGTCGTTTTTGTCGTCGCGTGTCTGGTCTTCGAGGGGATACTCTTTACGCATCGGGAAGATGATCATATCTTCGACATTGAGAACGCGCTTGAGATTTGGATGGCCTTCGAAGATCACGCCGTAAAAGTCATATGTCTCACGCTCCAGCCAGTTAGCGCCGGCATAGATAGAGGTAATCGTTTCAGTGATGGGGTTTTCTTCGGGCAGATAGATCTTCAGACGAATGCGCTCGTTTGAATAGAGATTATGCAGCTGATAAAAGACGGCGATCTGCTTGAGTTCAGGATAGTGAATGCCACCGAGGGTGGTGAGGTATTGGAAGCGGAGGTTTGGATTATCGTATAAGAATCTGACGATTTCTACGATCTTCTCTTTCTTTAAAGTTATCGTTAGAAAGTTGTAAGGCGTTTCGACATGAAGAATTTCATCTTCATACTTCTCTTTCAATGTGGCGATTACTCTTTCCTGACTGGAGACTTCCATTTAGTGCTTCCCTTATTTAAATGAATGTGGCTTAGTTGCCGTCACTCATTATTCAATTCCATATTTGTTCAGCATAGCCTTGTACTCAGGCGATTCGCGGCGACGCAGCGATTCGGTTTCTACAAGGTGCTGAATCTTCATTACGCCGTCGATAATTTGTTCTGGTCTCGGAGGGCATCCGGGCACATAAACATCGACAGGAATGATGCGGTCGATACCCTGCAAAACGCTATAAGTATCGAAAATACCACCGCTGCAGGCACATGCTCCCACAGACAAAACCCACCTGGGTTCTGCCATTTGTTCATAGACCTGGCGTAGTACGGGCCCCATCTTTTTGGCAATGGTTCCCATTACCATAAGGAGGTCGGCCTGACGAGGCGAAAAGCTCAATCTTTCAGAGCCAAAGCGGGCCAGATCATAATGCGCGCCCATAGTCGCCATGAATTCGATGCCGCAGCACGATGTGGCAAAAGGCAAGGGCCAGATAGAGTTCTTTCGTGCCATTCCCACCACCTTCTCGAGGCTAGTAGCAAAAAAGCCCGCACCTTCAATGCCAGGCGGCTTTTCGCCCATAGATACTCCGGATGTATTCGCCACAGTCTGCATAAGTTCTCCTTTATATTATTCTTCCCAATGAAGTGCGCCTTTGCGTTTGAGGTAGAAAAAACCCACCAGCAAAAGGCCTACGAAGACGCTCATCTCGATGAATCCCGTCCGTCCAAGGTCTTTGAAATTAACTGCCCACGGGTACATAAATATTACTTCCACATCGAACAGCACAAACAATATGGCCACGAGGAAATATTTGATGTTGAACGGAACCCGGGCATTTCCCTTCGCCTCGATGCCACATTCGAACGCATCTTCCTTCACTTTCGACTTTCGCTTGGGACCGAATGCGTGGGTCGCAATCATCGTTGTAGCCACGAATCCGAAGGCCAGCACAAACATGATGGCGATCGGCGCATATTCAATAAGATGTGTATTTTCCATTCTTTGTTAGAACGCGCTAATTTCACTTTTTCTTCCTGTAATCTCTATACGAAATTCAACATTATATTACGCATACGTTTGATCACCGCTCACGTTTGCGCCAGCTGAAAGCGTCTGAGATACTAGTCGGTTTTGCTGGTCGCTAATACCATTTTAATCTTATGGCGCGCACCAACCTGCATAACGTTCACAAGGTCTTGTACTGACAGTGTAGCAGCGGCGTGTAATACCACCGTGGGCTCCTTTAACCCTTCAGTAGCCTTAACCAATTCCTCGTCCAAATCGTTGACCGGAACCGGCCTTTTATTAATGTAATATTGCCTGTTTTCGGTAATTGTGACAATAATCGGCTGCTTCGATAACGCCTGACTCGCACTGGAGCGCGGCAGCAGCACTTTGATCACGTTAGGATTAGTGATCGTCGAGATGATCAGAAAGAAAAGAAGCAAAAAGAACATGATGTCGTTCAGGGACGACGTCGCTACCTCAGCTGCGAAATGATTTTTCCGCTTGATTTTCATTCTACAGGGCTTACGATGTAACGAATGAACTCCAGAGAATCACGTTGTACCCGAAGTGTAAACTTCGAGATCAGCTGGTTCAGGATGTGATAGGCCGCATAGGCGCAAACACCCACGATCAAACCGGCACCACTGGTCACCATCTTCTCATAAAGACCGCCGGCAATGATGCCGATACTGATGTTGTCTGTGAGAGATATGCTGTAGAAAATGTTGATGATACCCGAGATCGTACCGATAAAGCCAAGCATCGGGGCTACACCTGCGATGATTCCAAGATAGGAGGTGTTTTTCTCCATTTCACCAACTTCTATGTTGGCGACAGACTCCATCATTGTTTCAATCTCTTTGATCGGCTTGCCTATATATTGGAGGCCCGCCAGGAGAATTCGTCCTGTGGAAGTCTCATCCTTGTCAGCGTAGTGAAGAGCCCCACGCACATCACCACCCTTGATCATGCGGATGATATTGTCGAGAAAGTCCTTCTGACGTTTAGTTTTTTGACGCAGGTAGAGATACCGTTCAATGAAGATGTAAGTGGCAATGATCCAAAGGATAACTATTGGAATCATCACGACGCCTCCTTTCATGACAAGAGTCAGAAGGGAAAGTTCCTGAGCGGAAGGCGTAACGGCTACGGTGTCTTGAGCAATTTGAGCGAATATGAGCATGTAATCGAAAAAATTGGAGTGTACAAAAAAACCTCCGCAATATTAGCAATTTTCCAATTACAGCTGCGATTCCTATTTTTGGGGCCAAATTAAGATGGCCAGGGCAGGAGCAACGTGCTTCAAAAGCGGTTGTTGATCTGATCAACGAACATGGGGAACCTTTAACAAAAACTCATGTTATTTCCGCCACGTTGCCCTGCTAGCCCCTGGACAGTCCTTTATTTCTATTCTTTACCGTGTGCCGGTCGATCCCTTTGCCTTTGGCGGCGGAGCCGTCAATGCTTTAATCGCTACGTTGGCTTTTTCATTCTTTGGATCGATGGCCAATACTTTTTGATAAAATTCCTTAGCCGCAGAATTCTGACCCTTGAGGTAGTTATAATAGCCCAGGTACAAATAGCTTTCTACCAGCATAGCGTTGTCGTTCTTCGACTTTGTTGCTGCAGTGCTCACCTTTTGCACAAGCTTCTCATAATAAGGCTTAGCCAATCCATTTTCTGATGTGGAGTCCTGCGATGCCTTGCTGCGAGCTGCCCACATATCTACAACGGTCATAGTTGGTTGAAGCGTGCTCAATGCTGCAAAGGTTGAATCCGCCTTTAAATAATCTTCAGCATAATACTGAGCACGTCCCAAATTGTACAAATCCTGAGAAGAAGGTTTACGGTATGTAAAGAGACGGCGATACGACGTAACAGCTTCAGGATACTTCTTCATCGCAAAATAAGTGTCCGCCATCTGTTCGTGAATGTTGGGCTGCTTAGGTTCCATAGTGATACTTTTTTCAAATGCCTGCATGGCAAGAGAATCCTCTTTCAGTTTCACCAGTACTTTCCCGTAGTAGTTGTAATCGGCAGCTTCTATTAATTCTGGTTTTTGCTTGGCAAGGTACTGTTCAAAAGTGCTGCGGGCGCCCACCGAATCTTTTGATTCGTACTGCGACACTCCGTAATACTTAAGAATTGTTGCATTCGTACTGTCCTTCGAAACCAGTTGCTTGAAGATATCGTTGGCCTTTTTGAAATTCTTAGCCATCAGATAATAGAAAGCAAGTTTAGACTGGTATTTCTCCGGTGATTCTGTGAGAGAAATAAATTTCTCGTAAGCAGCTACGGCCTCAGCGCCTTTAGACATCTGATAATACAATTCGCCTTGTTCTTTGTAAGCGAGCGCGTAATTAGGATCGATAGAGACGGCTTTAGCAAAAGATTCCTGTGCTGCATCATAGTTACGTGAGCGCAGATACACCCGACCCACTTTGTAGTGAGCAAGCGCATTCTTCTGGTCCAGGGCTGCAGCAGTTTCGTAGGCTGAAACGGCTTTTCCACCATCGTTCAGCTGAAGATAAGCGTCACCAAGCAGAATAAACGTTTCCGCATTGTGATCATCTTTTCCTTTTGCAGTGGTTAACAGTGTAATTGTCTCATTGGCTTTTTTAGGATCTACCAGATAGCCGCGTGCTACTGCCTGCATAACTTCAACATTCTTTGACTTAGTCATCGAAAGTGCCTTGTCAAAGTCAAGCTTCGCTTTAGCAGCATTCGCCTCAAGCATCGACAGATGTCCCTTGCCAGCGATGTTAAGCGCGTCCTTTGGATCCGCAGCAATTCCCTTATCGAATGACTGCAGTGCTTCCTGGCGTTTGTTCATCTTGAGTTGAAGTAGCCCAAGATTGTAAAATACAGCAGGTGATGTTGGATATGTTGAAGCGGCTTTAGTTAGCACATCAAGCGCTTTCTTCGATTGATCAATTTCAACGAGGTGCTTTGCATCGGCAATTTCAGTGCCCTGCGCGACGGCAAACTCAGTCTGCCCTACCACGAGGCTTGCCGCTACGAAACAGGCTAATCCGAATCTACTCTTCATCAGACTTCTTGTTTTCATGATTGTTTAGTTATCTACGAGTTGTTAAAGGTTATAATTCTAGTCTTTAGTCTTGAGTCCTGAGTCCCGGGTTGTTCTTAGTCCTTCGAGTATTCTGGTAACAACTCAAAGTACTTAAATTCTATAAACAACTCACGACTCAGGACTCAGGACTAAATACTCTTATTCCTGTGTGATTTCTATCGGATCCCTGTTTATCTCAACGATCCTAACAGGCATCGTCGCCGGAACAAGTCCGGCCTTCAATACAATTCGCTGACCTTTTTCGCCAGCAATGAATGACATAAACCCGCTTGCCAAACCGCTCTTTGCTTCCCTGCTGATCATGATCACATCACGCTTGAGTGGATAGCGGCCCTGCGCGATATATGCTTGATAAGGCTGATAAGATCCTGAGTCTCCTGAGATCCGCACAACCTGAACTGCATCCAGAAATTTGTTAGCAGTAGAATCATCGCGATCGCTGATCCAGCTTACATCGATTAATCCGAGAGCTTCCTGCTTCTTCGACACATAATCGATCACTGCGCTATTTCCCTTCAGTGCAAACCAGTTTTTCTGCAAGGTGTCAAATCGTATCACAGAATCCTTCAATTGGCGCAATATGCCGGAGTTTGGCTGATCAAAGACAACTTCCATGCCAGTAGAGCTGCCCTTTTTGGACGGACGGTTCCAGCCCCATGACTGGATTTCGCCGCTAAGAATTTTTTTCAGATCGCCCATTGAAATGGTCGTATCTACATTGTTGTTGTTAACAATTAGGGCAATTGCGCTGGTTGCGACTTTCAGTTGCCTCGGTTTATACTGTTGTTTAATGAGAATGTCGGCTTCTTCGGGAACAAGCATCCGACTCACGATTGTCGCACGTGCGGAATCTTTCAACATCAGGGCGATGGCTTCTTCCTCACTGGTGTAGATTACTTTGATATGAGCATTTGTGTAGAGGCTTTCGAAAGTGGTCACCTCTGCTTCGATTAAAGGCTTCAAAGCCTCATCAACGGTGATCGTAATTGTGCCGGAAGTGGGAGTGTCACTTGGCTTGCTGGTGCTCTTTGAGCAGGAAGCCATCAAAACGACACCAAACAATACAATCAATAGCCTACTCATGATAATTCTTGAAACTGTTATAGCCGCGATATGCCCCGTAAGCAATTAAAATTATGCCCAACGGTATAGTGTATTCTGTAGGGATGCGCAGCGAACTACCGGCTTTGATCAGCAATGCAATGCCGGCGCCGATATATATCACTGCCATGGCCAACCCAAGATATTTCATGTTGGTTCTGAAAAATCGTCACGCCACAACCGATAATCGATTGTAACGTGACGATATGTATGATAACTTCTGAACGTTTAACAGTCGAATGACTGCCTAGGTAGCAAGCTTGAACTTAACAGGGAGAACAAATCGTGACTTTACAGCCTTACCGTTTTGTTTACCTGGCTTCCAGGGAGGCATCATACCTACCACACGGACAGCTTCCTTATCGCACTCTGCGCTGATACCTTTTACGATTTGAATGTCGCTGATGGCGCCAGCTCTGTCTACGACGAAGCTAACGAACACCGATCCTTCAACACCCATACGACGAGCGATAGCAGGGTACTTTACGTTCTTTTGAAGGAACTTCACCAGGGCTTCCATACCACCGGGGAATTCTGCCTGCTGTTCAACTACTGTGAAGATTACGTCCTCGTCAACTTCTTCCTTCGCTACTTCAGCTACTGGTTCGTCAAACACAACTTCGCCTGTACCTTCAACAGTTTCAGCGCCGACGTCGTTCTGCTTGATTTCTTCAATAGTTGGCATCTCTTCTTCCTCAACGATTTCCTTATCAGTAACCTTCGGAGGAAGGAACTTGATCACGGTCTTCACCGGTGGAGGAATATTGAGCTGCGGAGGAGGAGGAGTATTCTGAATTGGAGGAGGAGGAGCAAGGTCCGTGTACTTCACGGTCTTAGCTTCTGTCACCACTTCTTCATCCTGTCCTTTCAAGAACTCTGCGATGTAAGGTGATGCGAACACCAATACGAACAAGCTAAAGGTAAAGACTGCTCCAAGTACAACGTGCTTGGAGTAGGACCTGCGCAGAAAGTACGCGCCATAAGCCTTGTTGCGGTCTTCGAAGACAATGTCTTCCCACTTCTTGTTGTCTACTGCTGCACTCATAAATTGGATTCTTTAACTAACTCTTCATCCGTACTCGTGATTTTCACGAGTGCAAATCGTTTCATACTCGAAATAGTCATCTCATCGAGGATGTCGACCAAATTCTTGTATTTCGATTCCTTACTGGGTTTGATCAGAATAATCATGCCAGGGATCTCTTTGTCCTTGGTAGTGAGAATCTTGCGAATGCCGTCTTTGGAGAAATTCGTCAGTTCCACTTTGGGGTCAGTAATCCCCACATACCAATAGATCTTATCCTGATCGCCCAGAATAAGGGTTACAACTTTCTTCTCGTTTACTTCAGGCGGTTTGTCGCCTTCTTTCTCCTTCTCAGGCATGGTCAATTCCATGGTCTGAGGCTTATTCAGGGTGGTTGTCAAAATGAAGAAGGTGAGAAGGAGGAACGCCAAGTCCACCATGGGTGTCATGTCAATCTTGGTAGACGACTTTTTGACACGGACTTTGCCATCCTTACTACCACCGCCACCGCCTTGTGCAATTTCTGCCATGTTTCTAAATTTTAATGGTTATTCACCAAGTTAGTGTGCGGGTTCCGCCGCAGGTGCGCCGGTGCCAGCTTGTTCCATGTTTGTAATCAGGTTGAATCGGTTGATTCTGTTATCAACCAACGTATTCATAACCTTCTCAACTGTTGGATAATCTGCATTTCCATCACCCTTGATTGCAATGCGCAATTGCGGGTTTGTAGTACGTGCGAAAATGACCCAATCCTTAAGCTGATTGTTGAGCGAATCGATTGGAATACCAGGTTGATTCACTTCTTTCCTCTTTTCAGGAGGAAGGTTGATGAATTCCTGAAGGTTTCCGATAGGAAGTCCGAAGCTCGACATAACGCCAAAGCGTGCCGCGTCCTGGTCAGAGAATTGAATACCGTAGCGTTCACCTACCCTCTTGAGTAACTCCTGACGGTGGAATTTTCCATCCATGCTGAAGAACACACGCCCGTCGTTCGAAATAGTGAGGAGCAATATGTTCGTTTCAGGAATCTTAATTTCTGATGCCGACGAAGGCGTGTTAACCGTGACGGGTTCGTCAGGTACAGCCGTTGCTGTGAGCATGAAGAATGTTACCAACAAGAAGCCAAGGTCCACCATGGGAGTCATATCCAATGAAGGAGTAGTCCGGTGCATTTTTATCTTTCCCATATTCTGAACTTTGTCTTTATAGTCAAATCAATTTCAATCAATGACTACGCGGATCAATGATGACCTTTCTGCGTAGCTGTGAAGTTTTGAACAATGCTGTAACCAGCTTCGTCAATACCGTAAGTCAATTCGTCAATTCTGCTGGTGAAGAAGTTGTAGAAAATGATCGCGAGAGCTGAGGTACCGATACCAAGAGCTGTGTTGATCAAGGCTTCAGAGATACCGTTAGCAAGACCTACTGAGTCAGGAGCACCAGCTTGTGCAAGACCGGCAAACGCCTTGATCATACCCAATACTGTACCCAACAGACCAATCAGAGTTGCGATAGAAGCGATAGTCGCGAGGATAACCAGGTTCTTTTCGAGCATAGGCATCTCAAGTGAAGTTGTTTCTTCGATGTCCTTCTGAACCATAGCGATCTTTTTCTCAGGTTCGATAGTGTTGTTGTTAACAAGCTCAGTGTATTTGCTAAGGCCAGCCTTTACTACGTTTGCTACTGAACCTTTCTGCTTATCGCACTCAGCGATTGCCTGAGAGATGTTGCCAGAAGATACGAGTGAACGAATGCGTTGCACAAATACCTTGATGTTGCCTTTGCCTTTAGCACGGCTGATAGTAATGATACGTTCGATTGCAAAAGTGAGCGTCATCAGCAGGAGACCGATAGCCAACGGTACCAGATAACCACCTTTGTAGAAGATACCGAAATAGTCGCCTTCGAGGGGGTGGTTTTCAGGATCGCCACCAACGAAGTGCGAAGGATCTCCAAGCACAAATTTCCAAACGATAAATCCGATGATAAGCTCGATCAGAATGACCGACGCTGCGAAGCCGGATTTGAGGCTTTCGCCCAAGGATGAAGATGAAGAAGCTGCTGATGAAGTTGAAGTTTTCATACTTGAAAGGTTGAATGTTAAGGTTTCTACTTGTTTTTGGTTAAAAGTACATTTTCAATTCGGATAAAACTACCCATTCAACTTGTCCTTGGACAAGCATTAAATGTAGGAGCGGCGAAAAAGTCACAGCCCCTCAATTAATTTTTTTTTTAATGTTCAATGTCCCCGCGTAATCACGATCTCACTTGCCGGATTCAAACGCTTCCAGTCATTACCGGTCGCGCAAAGACACTCATTATATATACCATTGTGTTCCTGCTACACAATAAAGCGACACAGGAAACAAGCAATCACTTTTAGCTCTGGTGGAATGTGAAATTCAATTCAAATCGTCTTCTCTGCCACCTCCCATGCAATCATTAGAACAATGATCGGCGAAGGGTATGGCAATCACCTACTATGGAGCATTGATGGTCGTATTCGTATAAATTGTATTATACAATTGCTGCGCGCCTGTTAAAGTAACAAGACTCGCATCCGCAACAAGCGGAGACTTCAATATTGAATCGAGGGAAAATATGAGAGATGGTTGCGCCTGTGAAATCTGTTTAACAAAAGAGTTGCAAACTGCATCGAGCTCTCTTATCAAAATGAGATCATCGTTCGTTTCAGTCACTGCACAGCCGTTGCTGGAGTGAACATCTATGATACGAACGTCTGCCAATGAAAATGATATGATAAAAGCCAACAACAAGGCATCGAGCAAAAGCCCGCCAATACGCCTTGTATTGTCTTTTTCTTTTCTCATAGGAAGCGCAATGTAAATCAAAATTTCTTTGAATGTAAATGAAAATTTTTCGGAAAAAGGGTGTTCCCGTATAAAATACGTCAAATCGGTTTGTCACCGCAATTATTGCAATCACTGGGTATGGATGGTCCTAAATGGCAGCGATCACTCTTTTCGGTACCCACACTCACTGTCCTTCGTCGATCGCAAATCCACATCCGTACAAGTGCAGCCCTGTTCATTTCACGCATCGGTGATGTTCGTGTCCTTGACAAGCGGCAGGCTCAATGATTTTTTTTTGCTTTCGCCAAGGTAAGTCACTTGTGTAAACCAGGTGCTTCCAAATGTGTGAACTTTTTGTTTAGCTTTGCGCCGTGTTTCCGAAGGGTGTAAATAAGAAGCCAGCAATGCGCGTCGGGGTGGTGAAGAGCTCTCTCTGCCTGCTGCTGATCATATTTTCCCTGGGTCAAAGCATGGCTGGCCACGACTGCACGGTAAAGGCCGTCAAGAAAGTAAATGGCAAGGAAACCACGGTTTTTACTATCAAGAGCAGTGTTCTGCCCTCTTCGTCTCGCCTGGAAGTTATAAACCAGGAGCTCCCATGGACGGAAGAGATCCTGTTTCAACTGGTGTCAGACGAGCGCCCTGTTCCCGGCTTCACCTGTATTGTCAGACGTTTCTACGTTGATCTGTTTCGGGTTATCCGACCCTCAAACGCCCCCTGACAAGATCTCCTGCTGTTCAATGAAATACCTCCGCAAGTTTCTCTTGCGACGGATTTAGTGCCGTGCATTGTGCAGGCAGAGCAGACATTCTTTTCTTAATGCAGTTAACAGCTGCGTGAAGACGTCCTCAAATTAAAACTACAGCAACAACAATTTTAAGGGTTTTCCCATTATGCAAAACAAAGGTTTCGTCATCGCACTCACGGCTATTCTTAGCCTCCTGTGCATTTACTTTCTCTCCTTTACTGTCGTGTCAAGGAGAGTCGAAAGCGACGCCGTGGCTTATGCTACCAACGCAGAAGGCATCGTCGATCTGAGCAAAAAGCAAGCATATCTTGACTCACTGCGCGACAAGCCAGTGTACTCCCTGCTTGGCGCCGAGTACACCTACAAGCAAGTGAAAGACAATGAGCTTAACCTGGGCCTTGACCTTCAGGGTGGTATGCACGTTACGCTCGAGGTCTCTCCGGCTGATATCATTCGAGGTCTTGCCGGCAACCCATCGGATTCAGCTTTCCATAAAGCAATGAGAACAGCACGCCTGGCGGCAAGGTCAACTACCCGTCCGTTCAGTGAATTGTTCTTTGATGCCTATCAAAAGCAGAATCCTGATCGCAGCCTTGCTTCTATCTTCACGCACGCTACAACACGTGGTAAGATCACCAACAATTCCACTAACCAGGAGGTAACAAAGATTGTTAATGAAGAGATCGACAAAGCCATCGATCGTTCTTACACGATCCTTCAAAACCGTCTTGACAAGTTCGGTACAACTTCAGCAAACATTCAACAATTGCCTGGTACCGGTCGTATTCAGGTGGAGATCCCTGGTATAGATAACCCTGAGCGCGTACGCAAACTTCTTCAGGGCGTCGCTCACCTCGAGTTCTGGGACGTTACTGAACCTAATGTTCTCAATACACAACTCATGGCGATTAACCAGCTTCTTGTTAAGGAACAGTTGGCTCAGCCAAAGGTGAAAGGCGAAACGAAACCAGCAGCGCAGGAAGATTTGAAATCGTTGCTAAGCGACAGCACTGCAGCAAACACACCAGCAGATACTACTAAAGCTTCGAGCGGACTTGATTCATTACAGAACAACACTGTTTCTCCACTGTTCTCATTGAGCAATCCTCCTGGCGCATTTCGCTATGCCCTCAGCGATACAGCGCGTATCAACAAAATATTTAAGCGCGATGATGTACGTGGGATGATGCGCAATGTGCATGTCTTCTGGGGATATAAGCCTGATGCAGATCAGTTGAACAACTCTGCATTGCAATTGTATTTCATTGATATGGGACGTTCAGGCACCGCGAAACTTTCTGGTGATGTAATCAATGAGGCGCGTCTTTCAAACGACGAGTATGCTCGCCCCGCAGTGAGCATGACCATGAACGTAACGGGTTCACGCGTTTGGGCAAAGATGACACGCGATGCAAGCAGCAAATCTCCAGGTGGACGTATCGCTATCGTACTTGATAACTCAGTTTATTCTGCTCCCCATGTGAATGGTGAGATCCCCAATGGTAACTCTCAAATCTCAGGTAACTTTACTGTTGACGAGGCGAAAGACCTTGCTAACATTTTGCAAGCCGGTTCACTGCCTGCTCCCTGTACAATTGTAGAAGAAGCGATTATCGGTCCTACACTCGGACAAACTGCACAACAGGCAGGTGTTGTATCTTCTGTAGCTGGTCTGATACTGATCGTGTTGTTTATGGTTATTTACTATTCACGCGGTGGATGGGTTGCTAACTTCGCTCTGCTCTTCAACATGTTCTTTATCCTGGGTATTCTCGCGCAACCATCCTTCGGTACTGCGCTTACCCTGCCTGGAATTGCCGGTATCGTACTTACCATGGGTATGGCGGTAGATGCAAACGTGCTTATTTATGAACGCGTGAAAGAGGAAGTTTCTAAGGGACGTACAAATAAGGAAGCCGTACAAATAGGTTTTAAACGGGCCTTTGCATCGATCTTCGATTCAAACCTCACTACGTTAATCACAGGTATCTTCCTGCTTATTTTTGGTCAGGGACCCATCAAAGGTTTTGCAGTTACACTGATCATCGGTATCGTTACTTCATTCTTTACAGCGATCTACATCTCCCGTATCGTTATTGAATGGATGATGTCACGCGCTAAGGGACCAATTTCATTTGAATCCGCAATTTCCCGCGCAGTTAAGCGTCGTAAATATTTCGACTTCCTGAAAACAGCACCTATGGTATCAAAGATCTCCTGGTCGGTTGTTGCCATTGGGTTCCTGCTCATTTTTGTGAAACCACTGAACATGGGTGTTGATTTCAAAGGTGGTCGCTCTTTCGTAGTGACGTTCGATAAACCTATCGTTGCAACGGATATGAAAGTATCCCTGAGTGAAAGCTTCGAAGGATCAAGCACGGAAGTGAAGAACTACGGTGGTAACAATGTGATGAAAGTAACAACTGCTTATCACATTGAAGACAACTCAGAGGAAGCAGATAAGATGGTGCGCGATGCGCTTATCGCGGGTGTTGAGAAATTCAGCGGAGCAAAATTCGTAGAACGCCAGAACGGTGCGGATGCCGATCACTTCACAATTTCCGGCACATCAAAAGTGGGAGCAACCGTTGCAGATGATATCAAGAAATCTGCATGGAAAGCCAGCCTTTTCTCGCTCATCGGTATCTTCGTTTATATCCTCCTGCGCTTTAACAAGTGGCAGTACAGCTGGGGTGCTATCCTGGCAACAATCCACGATTCATTGTTCGTATTCGCTGCATTCTCGATTGCCAACGTGTTGGGTATTAGCTTTGAGATCGACCAGATCTTTGTGGCCTCTATCCTTACCGTTATAGGCTATTCGATCAACGATACTGTGATCATCTTCGACCGTATTCGTGAGAATATGTCGCTCGGATATACCACCGACAAGAGAAGAATTGTAAACGACGCATTGAACGATACGCTTTCGCGTACGATCATCACGTCAGGAACGACAATCATCGCTGTACTCGTGCTCCTGCTGTTTGGCGGTGAAGTGCTCCGCGGATTCTCATTCGCACTTTTCATCGGTGTTGTAGTTGGTACTTATTCGTCTATATTTATAGCCGGCCCGACTGTGCTTCGTTTCGACAATGAAAAGAAGCCCGAGAAGGTGCCTGCGAAAAAGGCGTCCGTAGCATAGTATCTGCCTGTTAAGCTTGAACAAACCCTGAACCATTGTATTCGGGGTTTGTTCATTGCTGAGGCAGTTCAGCCGTGTTCAACCCTGATTCTGCAACCCCATTAAAAGAACTAAACCTGGAGGTGTGCTGCATCTCCAACCGAGAACCTAACCTGGACATGGCAAATATCTGGATCAAGAAATCGATACCCTCTCTGGTAGCGGGCGAAGGCTCGCATGGTAACAATCTTCGTCGCACACTGGGGCGGTTTAATCTTATCATGCTCGGCATTGGCGGCATTGTGGGCGCCGGTATTTTTGTCCTAACCGGACAAGCCGCAGCTACCTACGCAGGTCCTGCCATCGTTCTTTCATTTGTCTTTGCAGGAATCGCCTGTGCCTTTGCAGCACTTTGTTATTCGGAATTTGCGTCCATGATTCCCATCGCCGGAAGCGCGTACACGTATGCGTATGCAACCCTGGGCGAATTCATCGCGTGGATCATCGGATGGGATTTAATCCTGGAATATTTATTTGGCGGCGCAACGGTATCGGTAGGGTGGTCGAGTTATATGGTCAGCCTGCTGGCCAGTTTTAACATTACAGTTCCTCCCGAGCTCTGCAACGCCCCGTTTGCTTTCGATGCTTCTACCCATCAGTGGATGAGCACGGGAAGTATTATCAATTTACCCGCAATGTTTATCGTCGCCTTCATCAGCTTGGTTCTGGCGATCGGTATTAAAGAATCTGCAAGTTTTAACAATGTGATCGTCATCATTAAGATCGCCGTCATCCTGTTGTTTATTGGATTGGGTGTATTTTTCATCTCTGCCGACCACTATGATCCATTCATCCCACAAAACACCGGAGAATTCGGTCACTTTGGATGGAGCGGTATTTTCCGTGCGTCCGGAATTGTGTTTTATGCGTACATCGGCTTTGATGCCGTTTCAACAGTAACACAGGAAGTGCGCAATCCTCAAAGGGATATGCCATGGGGAATTATTGGTTCGCTGATCGTATGTACGATTCTATACGTGGCCGTCGGATTTGTCATGACCGGTATGGTGAAATACGATCTGCTGAATACAGCTGCTCCGATTGCCGTTGCTGTGGATGCTGCCGGAGACACAATGCGTTGGTTGGCCGTTCCTATTAAAGTAGGTGCCATTGCCGGATTGAGTTCGGTTATTCTCGTGCAGTTCCTCGGGCAGACTCGTATATTCTATTCAATGGCAAGTGATGGTCTTTTGCCAAAAGGATTCTCAAGCGTCCATCCCAGGTACAAGACACCATTTGTAACAACTCTGATCACTGGCTTCTTTGCCATGCTCGTAGGCGGACTCTTTCCGATACAATTGTTAGGTGAACTGGTATCTATAGGTACGTTGCTTGCCTTTGTTATTGTTTGCGCAGGCGTGTTGGTGCTGCGTTATAAAAATCCCGAAATACACCGTCCTTTCAAGACACCTCTGTTTCCTTATGTGCCGATACTGGGTATTGCCAGTTCACTCGGTGTAATGGCCACCCTTCCCGGTGACACCTGGTTGCGACTCATTGTGTGGATGGCAATTGGGATTGTCATCTATTTTGGCTACGGCCGGAGAAAAAGCAAACTGAATTCGTTGCCGAACACGTTGTAGTGTGTCTTGGTATCAATATATTCGCGGATAATCAAACTTTAACCTAATTAAGAAGTATGTCAAACGCTACGTTCGCTCTGCTCATCATCGGCGTTTCCTTATTGTCGCTCATTTTTGCGTTCGTAAGGTCGGGATGGATAGCTAAGCAGGATGCCGGGAACGACCAGATGCAGCGAATTGCCAAGTACATTGCTGAAGGTGCCCTGTCTTTTCTGAAAGCCGAATACAAGGTGCTTTCGATCTTTGTTGTTGTCATCGGTATATTACTAGCCGTATCGGCTGATCCCGAAAAGTCGCATGCCGTAATCGGTTTGGCTTTCGTGTTCGGTGCGGCCCTGTCAGCACTGGCAGGATTTATTGGTATGCGCGTAGCGACCAAAGCTAACGTGCGGACTACAAACGCCGCTCGCGTGAGTCTCGCCAAAACGTTTGATATCTCTTTCACGGGTGGTAGTGTCATGGGCATTTCTGTGGCAGCGCTCGGAGTATTGGGTCTCACGGTATTGTTTGTATTGTTTCAAAAGTTTTACAACGCCGACGGTACTCACATTCACAAGGTGCTTGAGATACTGACTGGATTCTCACTTGGTGCGGAGTCTATCGCACTCTTTGCACGCGTAGGTGGTGGTATCTTTACAAAAGCCGCCGATGTTGGTGCTGACCTGGTGGGTAAAGTGGAGGCCGGTATTCCGGAAGACGATCCGCGTAACCCGGCCGTTATCGCCGACAACGTAGGAGATAACGTAGGCGACGTAGCGGGCATGGGCGCCGATCTGTTCGGATCTTATGTAAGCACGATACTTGCCACGATGGTACTGGGCGCAACAGTGTCTGTTAAGGACGAGTTGGGCGGACTTTCACTGGTTCTCCTGCCAATAGCATTAGCAGCCCTGGGGCTCATCTTTTCAATAGTAGGATCCTTCTTCGTCCGCATCTCTGAGAACGGCAACCCTCAGCGCGCCCTGAACACAGGAAACTTTATTGCAATAGTACTCACGATAGTGGCATCTTCATTCCTGATCAACTTCTTACTGCCTGAGACATTCTCGATCGGAAATTCGACATATCCTTCATTCAATATCTTCATCGCGGTAATCATTGGTCTGACAGTAGGATTTCTGATGAGTATAATCACAGAATACTATTGTGCGATGGGCAAGAAGCCCGTTGAATCGATCATTGCGCAGTCAATGTCTGGACCTGCAACCAACATAATCGCTGGTTTGAGCGTGGGTATGCTTTCAACCGTATTACCTGTCATCGTTCTGGCCTTCGGTATCGTCGGCGCATTTGAAGCGGCGGGTATCTATGGCGTTGCAATTGCTGCGTCCGGCATGATGGCAACAACAGCTATCCAGCTTGCGATAGATGCTTTCGGCCCTATCGCCGATAACGCGGGTGGTATCGCAGAGATGGCAGGACTTCCCAAGGAAGTTCGCGAACGCACCGATATCCTCGACTCTGTTGGTAACACGACGGCGGCGATCGGAAAGGGATTTGCTATCGCATCTGCAGCGCTGACTTCACTGTCATTGTTCGCAGCATTCATGACGATCACAAATATCACAGTAATCGACATCTCCAATGCGCGTGTATTGGGCGGGTTGTTCATCGGTGGTATGATACCATTCCTGTTCTCAGCTCTTGCAATTCGTGCAGTGGGCCGGGCAGCAAATTCGATGGTTGAAGAAGTACGTCGCCAGTTCAAGTCAATCCCAGGTCTCCTTGAAGGGAAGGCTGGAGTTGAGCCGGACTATGAAAAGTGTATTACCATTTCAACGCGTGCTGCCATTAATCAGATGATTCTGCCTGGTGCTATCGCGTTGCTTGCTCCGGTTATCATCGGCTTCGCAGCCGGCCCTCAGGTATTGGGTGGCGCGCTCGCGGGAATCACCGTCTGCGGCGTGTTGATGGCAATCTTCCAATCCAATGCCGGTGGTGCATGGGACAACGCGAAAAAGTCTTTCGAAAAGGGCGTGATCATCAATGGCGAAAAGCACTTCAAGGGCTCAAACCCGCATAAGGCAACCGTTATTGGTGATACAGTAGGTGATCCATTCAAGGATACTTCTGGTCCTTCAATGAATATTCTTATTAAACTGACATCGATCGTATCGCTGATTATAGCGGGAATGATATCGTAATAATTAGTAGTGAGTAATTAGGAATTAGTAATGTTTAGGAGGGCCGCAAGGCCCTTCTTTATTTGTTTTCGGTGTTGAGTATATCTCAACCCCAAGCCTAACCGATCCTCATTCGCCATCCCCATACTCATTCAACAACTACTCATCACTCGTTACTTATTATCAACTACATCATTTCCTTCAAACGTTTTAGCTTGCAAAAAACGCTGCATTTTCTACCTTGTGGTTATACTGACTACTCATGCGCGCTAACAACACCCGGTTTGCTGTAGGACTTATCACGTCTCTTTTCTTTTTGTGGGGATTCGCCCTTAACCTGAATTCCATTCTCATTCCTCACCTCAAGAAGGCATGCCAGCTGAGTGACTTTGAATCTGCGCTGATCGATGCAGCGTTTTATTTTGGCTATTTTGTTATTGCCATTCCCGCCGGACGTTTCATGGAGCGCTACGGGTATAAGTCGGGAATTCTACTCGGCCTGCTTCTGTTTGCTCTCGGAGCATTCTTATTCTTTCCTGCCGCTGAATCTCGCACGTTTGGTTTCTTTCTGGGCGCCCTGTTTGTGATTGCTAGCGGCTGTACATTCCTTGAGACCGCTGCGAATCCGTATATCACTGTATTGGGAGAACCGGCGGAAGCAACACAGCGGATTAACTTTGCCCAATCATTCAATGGATTGGCTGCCATGCTTGCGCCTCTTGTAGGGGGGCGGGTAATATTATCGGGTAAGAATCTCACCGCAGCAGACGAGGCTGGCATGACGCCGGATCAACTCGATGCATACCTTAATTTTGAAGCCTCAGCAGTAAAACTTCCTTACATCCTGATAGGCGTCGTCGTGCTAACAGTAGCATACTTTTTCTGGAGGACACAGCTGCCAAACATTGCAGAAGAATCTTCCGCGAAGTCTGCAGGATCAATCTGGAAAGAAAAAAATCTCATCCTTGGCGTAATAGCACAGTTTTTCTATGTGGGAGCGCAGGTATGTGCCAGCAGCTTTTTCATTCGTTATTCCTTTTACGCTGCAGGCGTTGGTGAAAAAACAGCGGCCGACTATCTTGGGTTTGCCCTCGGAGCCTTCATGGCTGGAAGGTTCATAGGCACCTTTATGATGACATTTGTTCCGGCGGCCAGATTGCTGGCAATCTATAGCGCCATAAATATCATGCTGTTGCTGGCGGTGATATCGCTCAAGGGAATGTTTTCGATTTATGCTCTGATTGGGGTTAACTTCTTTATGTCAATTATGTTCCCTACGATTTTTGCGCTTAGCATTCGGGGGCTGGGGTCTAAGACCAAACAGGGTTCATCCCTTTTAATAATGTCAATCGTCGGGGGCGCGGTTTTCCCGGTGATTATGGGACGGGTATCCGATCTCTTTAACATCCAATTGTCCTACATAGTACCAGGTTTATGCTTCTTTGTGATTCTGTATTTCGCACTGAAGAACTCGCACGTCAGAGCCCTGGAGCTGGGAAAGGCACACTAGACCGGGTTTTATGACACGACCGTGTTTCGTGTTTTCTGTCCGGCCGTACGTCATGGTAAAATGTCCATTTACTGGTGTCAAATGAATGCGTACTTTGGACACATTGATCGGAAATTTGATCTATCTTTGGACCCAGATTGAATGAACTTGTGCGGCAACGGCCAACGGGGCTCGGCTTCATGGCATTCAAGGATCGTTTTCGTTTTCTGTATTTTTTGATCCTTTGATCAACACCAAGACTGTATGAACATAAACTGCAAACGGTTGACATGGGCATTCGCCTGTCTGCTCCTGTTATCGACATGGTCATGTACCAGTACGGAGAAGCATGAGCCTCGCATTCTCGTGTTTTCCAAGACCACCGTCTTTCGACACGAGTCGATTGGAAAGGGTATCGAGGCCTTGCGAAAAATGGGAGAGGAGCACCATTTCATAGTCGATACCACAGAGAATGCAGATCGGTTTAACGAAGAAAATCTGAGCCGCTATAACGCAGTTGTCTTCCTGAGTACCACAGGTGACGTGCTCAATCAGGAACAGCAGAACGATTTCGAAAGATACATACAGGCCGGCGGTGGCTACGTAGGTATCCATGCTGCCGCTGATACAGAATATGACTGGTCATGGTATGGCAAATTGGTTGGCGCATATTTTGAAAGCCATCCGATGAATCCCAATGTAAAAAGCGGCACTTTCTACACAGTCGATAAAAACCATATAGCGAGTGATTCATTACCGGATCGCTTTGAAAGAACTGACGAGTTCTACAGCTACAAGAATATCAATCCCGACATCAAAGTACTGGTTAAGATCGACGAGAAGACCTACACAGGTGGTACGAATGGAGACGACCATCCGATGGCATGGTATCATGACTTCGATGGAGGCCGTTCATTTTATACTGCGATGGGCCACACCAACGAAACGTATTCGGAGCCTTTATTCCTCAGACATTTATGGGGAGGTTTGAACTATGCTATGGGTGGAGAAAAACCCAAATCGCTCGATTACAAATTGGCCCATACGCAGCGCGTACCTGAAGTAAATCGCTTTACAAAAGTGGTACTGGAGGAGCGCCTTCAGGAACCGGTTGAACTTGCAGTTCTTCCTGACCTTCGTGTGTTGTTTGTTGAACGGCGGGGTAACGTGAAAATCTACGACCCGAAGGAGGGCAAAAGCAAGGTGATTGCTACGATTCCAGTGAGCACAAAATATCACGTACAAGATGGCAACCAGCCAGAGGCGGAAGACGGACTGTTAGGGGTATCGTTAGATCCAAACTTCAGCAAGAACAACTGGATCTATTTCTATTACTCACCGGCGGGCGATCAGTCTATCAACGTGCTTGCGCGCTACGAGCTGAAAGGTGATGAGCTGGTCGAGGCGTCAAAGAAAATATTATTGGAAGTAGCAACACAACGGGAGCAATGCTGCCACACAGGAGGCTCAATAGCATTCGATGGTAAAGGCAATTTGTTCGTGTCGACGGGAGATAACACCAGTCCGCGTTCGACGGCCTATGCGCCCATGGATAATCGTCCTGGAAGAAGCCCGTGGGATGCACAGAAGTCATCAGCTAACACCAATGATCTTCGTGGTAAAGTTCTTAGAATTCACCCCGAGGCCGATGGGACGTATACCATTCCCGAAGGCAATTTGTTTGCAAAGGGAACGGCGAACACACGTCCCGAGATTTACACCATGGGTGCCCGTAATCCTTATCGCATTTCGGTGGATAAAGTAACAGGATACCTGTATTGGGGAGATGTTGGCCCGGATGCGGGTACTGACTCCGTTAGCCGCGGCCCCAGAGCTTATGATGAAATCAACCAGGCACGAAAGGCGGGTTTCTATGGCTGGCCGTATTTTGTGGGTGATAATCAAGCTTACTACGAAAGAGACTTCAAGACCAATAAGTCGGGTGCCATATTTGATCCGAACAAGCCTGTCAATAATTCTCCCAACAACACCGGGTTAAAAGAATTGCCTCCTGCGCAAAAGGCCTTTATATGGTATCCTTATGATGTATCAAAGGACTTTCCTCTTCTGGGGAAGGGCGGACGAACAGCAATGGCTGGCCCTGTGTATCATAAGAAAGACTTTGCTTCAGGTGAGCGGCCGTTCCCGGATTATTATGATGGTAAGCTGTTCATTTATGAATGGATGCGCGGATGGATCATGGCTGTAACTATGGATGCAGAGGGTAACTATACGTCCATGGAGCAGTTCATGCCTGGATATAAATTCAGCAATCCAATGGATATGGAATTTGCTCCAAATGGCGACCTATATATGTTGGAGTATGGAACAGGATGGTTTCAGGCAAACGACGATGCTCGTTTGATTCGGATTGAATTTAATGGCGGTAATCGCAAGCCTCAGATCCATCTCGCTGCTGACCGTACGAAAGGGGCGGTTCCCATGAAAGTAAACTTCAGTTCTAAAGGAACGAAGGATTTCGATCGCGATGCATTGACCTATAGCTGGGATATTCAGGACGACAAGGGTGCATCAGTGACAACGCTGAAGGAAGCCGATCCTTCATACACTTTCGACAAGGCCGGCAACTATAAGGCAATACTCACCGTGACCGATGCAAAGGGCGAGAAGTCGACATCGGAAATGCAACTGATCGCTGGTAATGAACCACCCGAGCTCACATTCGAAATCAGCGAAGGCAATAAGACCTTCTTCTTTCCTAATCAAACTTTCGATTATGAAGTCAAGGTGAACGACAAAGAAGACGGCAGTCTGGAGAGTGGTGGTATTGCCGCAGACCAGGTAGCCGTAACGATAGATTATCTGAAGGAAGGATTCGACAAGATTGAAATTGCTCAGGGACATGTCGGTGCCGATCAGGCCGCGCAGTTTGCAACAGGAAGAAAGTTGATGGAGCAAAGCGACTGCAAGGCTTGCCATATGATAGACAAGAAATCGATTGGCCCGATGTACCTTGATGTTGCAAAGAAATATAAAGGTGATCCTAAGGCAGTGGATAACCTGGCAAAGAAGGTTATTAACGGCGGTGGCGGCGTTTGGGGGGAAACGATGATGGCGGCTCACCCGCAATTATCGCAGTCCGATGCAAGCGAAATCATTCGCTATGTCCTGAGCCTTGGTGATGCGCCAGTAGTCAAGTCGTTGCCTGTCAAAGGAACATACACGGTAAACATACCGAAAGGAGTTCCTGATCAGGGTGTTGTGATCATGCGTGCATCGTATACTGACAAGGGTGCTAATGGCATTCCTGCTGCGACAACAGAAAAAGTCACGTTGTTGAGAAGCGCGTCGTTCTCTGCGGCAACAGCAACAAAGACCGAAGGAGTTACACGATATAAATTACCTAGTCCACCGATTGAACTGGTGATCGCAACGGGGGACAAATCACATATTGGATTTGATGCTGTGGATCTGGCAGGTATTGATCAGGCGATGATTGTTGCCATGGCACCGATCGAGCAGGTGAATTCTGCTGGAGGTGTTATCGAGGTGCACATCGATTCTCCTACGGGACCCATCATTGGTCAAAGTACCCCCATCGTACCAACCAAAGGAAAGTTAACACAACCACAGCCGATTATGGCTATGGCCAAATTGCAACCCACAACCGGGATGCATGAAGTATATTACGTTTTCAGGAATGAAAAAGCAGAAGGTGGGAGGATCCTGTTCATCGTCACGAACATTGTTTACATGAGCAGCCAGGTAGGCAAGGGATCGGTTGCCGCAAGGTAACACATCGCTGTAGGGCTGGCTACTACGATTTAGCTGATAAGCCCGTTGAGGAGATTTGTTCGCTGTTGGATTTTTTTTCTGTCGGAGCCCGGGGCTGATGATTCGAAAGAGCATCAGCCCTTTTTATTTGCTGGTAAAGTCGGATAGCGCCCCGCGAAATTATTTCTATCTTCAGCAACTCACTTGATAGCCAAACACATTGGCTTTCGGCCTAACCTAAACCAAAAAGATCACCATGCGGCAAGTCTTACTCATGTTTATTGCGTTCCTGGTCCTTGTCAGTTGCCGCCAGGAAACCAAAGAAGTTACTCACAAGGTACAGTCTGATTCATTGTTTATGAAGCTCGCAGACGAGTACATCGAAGGGTATTTGAAAGCCCGTCCGCGCACGGCAACTTACCTCGGGATTCATACATATGATGGCCAACTCAACGATCTTAGTAAAACGGCGCTCGATGCAGAGGTTGCTCGTTTGAAAGGCTTTGATCAGCGATTATCATCGTTCGACACGACAGGGCTATCCGCCCGCACTATCATGGATTTCACCATCCTTCACAACTCTATCAAGCAGGAATTGTTCTCATTCGAAGACCTCAGGCAATATCAAACCAGTCCAATGGTGTATGCCAGTCTTGATGTGAGCTTATACATTACGCGGGATTTTGCGCCGCTGGAAAAAAGAATGCGCTCGGTTCACAACATGCAGGCGAGTGCACCATCCCTCCTGCAGTGGGCTCGTGAAAATCTTGATGACTCGCTTGCCCGGCCTCATATTGAAACTGCCATTCAAATCGCACAAGGTGGCGCTGCCTTCATGGAAAAGGAACTGAAAACGGCATTTGCCAGTGTGACCAACGATTCTCTTCGCAAAGTGTTTGATGAGAGTAATAAGGTTGCAGTAAAGGCTTTGCGGGATTACGCTAAGTGGTTAGAAAAAGAAAAAATGCCTAAGGCTCACAACCATTACGCTATTGGCAGGGATAATTATGTAAAGATGCTTTTGTACAATGAAGGCATTACAACTTCACCCGAAGACATCCTCGTCAGCTGTGAAAAACTCTTGCGAGACGAACAGGAAAAGTTTGCGCAGGTGGCTAAGATAATTGATCCATCAAAGGCGAAGGCCATTGATGTTTTCAAAGAGCTGCAAAAGGATCATTCCACTGCCGCAAACTTGATTCCCGACGCACGCAAGAATGCTGAAGGAATTCGACAGTTCCTGATCGACAAGAAGATCATTTCAATGCCGTCAGACGTGCGCGTGTTGATAAAAGAAACCCCTGAATTTGCCCGTGCCACCAGCACGGCTTCCATGGATACCCCGGGCCCTTTTGAGAAGGCAACGCAGGCGTATTATTATATCACTCCTGTTGATGCCAAATGGTCGAAGAAGCAGCAAGAAGAATGGTTATCACTATTCGGCCGTTACGTTACCGATGTCATCACCATACACGAAGCTTATCCCGGTCACTATACGCAGTTCCTGCATCTTAATGCATCGCAGGCAACATCGGTGGAGAAGATATTTGTAAGCTACGCATTCGTTGAGGGCTGGGCTCACTATACTGAGCAAATGATGATAGAGGAAGGTTTTGGAGCTGAAGATTCGGTGACACAGGCAAAATACCACCTTGCCCAGCTGAATGAATCGCTGCTTCGTCTATGCCGGATGTATGTTTCACTCAAGATGCATCTTCAGGGCATGACCGTAGAGGAGGGGACAAAATTCATAGAGGAGAATGCATACTATGAACATCAGGGGGCACATCATGAAGCAATGCGCGGTACTTATGATCCGGGTTATCTATCCTACACATTAGGAAAACAGCAGTTCCTTAAACTGAGAGAAGATTATAAGTTGAAAATGGGCGACAAGTTTTCGCTACAGGATTTTCACGATAGGGTACTTTCCTACGGTGGGCCGCCAGTTGAATTGGTAAGACAGAGAATTATGAATTAAGAATTAAGAATTACGAATGAGGCCCGTGGGCAGCTCATCCCAAAGCAAGGAACCGACAAAAAAAATCGGCCGCAAGGCCGATAGCCAATTCATAATTCTTAACTCTTAATTCTTAATTTTGACCTATGCGAATCACCACCATTTCCCTTCTCCTTGCCTCCCTCTTCTCACTCAGCTCCTATGCGCAGAAGTCGGGAAACCCCGTGTTCAAAGGTTGGTATGCCGATCCCGAGGGTATTATCTATGGTAACAAATATTGGATCTTCCCCACGTACTCAGCTCCTTTCGACACCCAGGTGTTCTTCGATGCGTTCTCGTCACCAGACCTCGTACATTGGACTAAGCATTCTCGTATACTCGATACAACTTCAGTGAAATGGGCTAAGCGTGCGATGTGGGCGCCGTCCGTTATTCAAAAAGGCAATCAATACTTCTTTTTCTTCGGTGCCAACGACATCCAAAGTGATAAGGAACGGGGCGGCATCGGCGTGGCGGTCGCTTCAAAGCCCGAGGGGCCTTACAAGGACTACCTGGGCAAACCGCTCGTTGATAAGTTTCATAACGGCGCGCAACCGATCGACCAATTCGTATTTCACGACAAAGACGGAAAGTATTATCTTATCTACGGTGGTTGGAAGCATTGCAACATCGCAAGGCTGAAGGATGACTTTAAAGGATTTGTACCTTATGCAGACGGCACTACATTTAAAGAGATAACGCCCGAGGGATATGTGGAAGGTCCGTTCATGTTTATCCGCGATAACAAGTATTACTTTATGTGGTCGGAGGGAGGATGGACAGGTCCGGACTATTGTGTTGCTTATGCGATTGCAGATTCACCGTTTGGACCGTTCAAACGAATCGGGAAAATACTGCAGCAGAATGCGACCATTGCCAATGGCGCCGGACATCATTCAGTGATAAAAAATGGTAACGACTGGTATATTGTGTATCATCGGAGACCTCTTACGGAAACCGACGGGAATTCAAGAGAAACTTGTATCGAGCACATGTATTTCGATGAGCAGGGATTGATCAAGCCGATCGTAATCACGACTGAAGGCGTGGAGGCTAAGAAGATCGGAAAGTAATGTCGCCCGACCGCGTATGTAATTAGAAACATTGTCTTGGTAAATATTCAATAATCTTAGCAGCAACTATGAAGAATCTACTGCTTGCCTTAATGGTCATCGGCGCCACTGCAGCGCTTGGACAACAATTTGGAAAGACTTTGAAAGAGACTCCCGGTATGGTGTCCTATACCTATAGAAAAAGCTTTCAGAAGGACGTTGGCCTTACGCTCGATACCATCAAGCGTCTGGGGATAACAAATATTGAGTTTTCAAATCTCTTTGGAAGAACAGCGGAAGACATCCGCAAGATGCTTGACGACAGAGGGATGAAATGTTCTTCTTTTGGTGTGAGTTATCCTGATCTTGTAGAAAAGACCAACGAAGTCGCTCGCAATGCCAAAACATTGGGAGCACAATTTGTACGCGTGGCATGGATACCGCACGATGGACCATTTACAATAGACATTGCAAAAAAAGCAGTGAACGATTTTAACACGGCTGGCATGCTGCTGAAGGAGCAATATGGAATAGAGTTTTGTTACCACAATCACGGCTATGAATTCCAGGCTTACGAACAAGGCACTTACTACGACTACATCGTAACCCACACCGACCCCGAGTTCGTGAGTTTCGAACTTGATATCTTGTGGGCGTTTCATCCCGGTGCTGATCCTGCTGCATTGCTGAAAAAATATGGACCGCGCTTTAAACTCATGCATGTCAAGGATCTTAGAAAAGGAGTGAAGGGCGACTTCTCAGGTTCAACATCACAAGAGAACGATGTTGCGGTAGGAACAGGGCAGTTGAACATTCCCGAAATCATGAAAGCAGCAAAACGCTCGGCCATTGTCAACTATTACATAGAGGATGAAAGCAGCTCTGTGAACGTGCAGGTACCAAAGACCCTTGCCTACCTGAAAAAATTATAGCACTAAGCCAAAGGCAATCCAGGTTTTGGCAAGCTGAAAAAGGAGCGCAAGGGGCGGCTTTTTCAGCGCCCGCTCTGCTCAAACAAGATTCAGTATATACTTGCAATAATTTTCTGTTTAGAATTTCGTTAACTTAAGTAAACCCCACAAGCCCCTCTTGTGAAGAAGCTTAGGTTTACCAGAGACGACGGAACGGCGTTTTACAAAGAGCTTGTGGAACGACTGGATGAATATTTTATATCAAACAATCTTGAACGTCATGGCAACAGCCGGATGTACTTTAAAATCTGGCTGTACTTTTCGCTGAATGTTTTATTCTATGCCTGGATGATTTCGACGGCGTCCCTGGCATCCTTTTACGCGGCTTACCTGCTGATGGGGCTGTCCGTGCTCCTGACGGCTTTTAACATTTCTCATGATGCATCCCATGGAGTCGCAGTTAAGAGTAAGTTCTGGAACAAGTTCCTTTTTCAACTGAGTTTCAATCTGCAGGGTAATAATGCTTACGTCTGGGGAAAGAATCACAACGAGTCGCATCATTTGTATACCAACGTTGAAGGCAGCGATATCGACGTTTTGAATAATCCGCTGGTGAGGATGACGGCCACGCAGCCCCTGAAGTGGTATCACCGTTACCAGCATCGTTATGTGCTGCTACTATACCTTTTTTATTCGTTGAACTGGTTTCTCTTCAGGGAGACATTAATGGTCTTTAACGTTTCGAGCCGGACAATAAAAATCAGTATTCCTCCCGTTGAGATCGTGAAATTGTTTGCATTCAAGGTATTGTACATTGGTTACATGATCATTCTTCCGATGTGGTTACTGCCATTTGACGCTGGCCATATTCTGGTTGCTTTTCTGTTGAACCATTTCATGATCTCATTGATTTTCGTGGGGGTGCTGGGGGTATCTCATTTGTCGGATTATGTGCAGCACCCAATACCAAATGAAGAGGGAAAGCTTAATATGAGTTGGGCGACCCTGCAGATGTGTACGTCGCTGGACTATAACGCCGACAGCGAGTTTTTCAACTGGACACTCGGAGGGTTTAATGCACATGCGCTCCATCACCTGCTTCCAAATATCTGCCACGTTCACTACGTCAACATCCTTCCTATATTCCGGGAGCTGTGCGAGAAGCATAATGTCGTGTACATGGATGTACCTTATCGACAGGCGCTGGCTTCGCACTTCAGATTTCTCAAGGACATGGGCCAACAATTGGATCCTCAACCTTTGTCCTTTGCGCGATAAACACCTTCATATCGACGAAGACAACAAACTCCTCAGGACTATCCAGCGAAGGATAGCCCACGAGTTAGTGATAGATGAACAGCGGTTTGCAATCACTATTGTTTTAAAGCTGATTTTCTATCTGGGTGCGTCGTGCGCGTCATACGTCTTGTTGTTCCGGATAGAACAACCAACGCTGTTCGTATTGTGTTTCATCCTTTACGGATTTTGCATTCTGCTGTTAGCCTTCAATTTCGCCCACGATTTTTCGCATGGAACAATATTCCGGCGACCCTTGTTCGACAACATTTGTTTTACACTGATCTATACATTGAATGGTGCACACGCAGAAGCCTGGAAACGGCGTCACATTGAGTCGCATCACTTTGCACCGAATGTTGAAAACTACGATTCCGACCTGGAGATCACGAGCCTGATCCGAGTCTTGCCTAACAGTCCAAATCGATGGTTTCACCGGTTTCAGCACATATACGCCCCGTTGGCTTATACGACATATTCTTTGTATTGGGTATTCATTAAGGATTTCCACATCTTCTTCAACGATAAGAGGGGTTCCCGCTATGCCGCTTCGTTCGTTGTTCAGAAAGCATTCTATGTTTCGTACATACTGATAATCCCAATCCTTTACTCACTTCAGCCGTGGTATGTTGTGCTGTTTGGTTTTGTGGCCATGCATTTATGCCAATCGCTATTTCTTTTGTTGACGTTCTTTATGACACATCACGTTGAGGGCCTTGAGTACCCCACGGTAGATTCAAAGGGAACTATCGCCGCTTCATGGTTAATGAATCAGGTGAAAAGCTCCAACGACATGTATCCATTCAGCGAGACTGCCAACTTCATCTTTGGAGGCTTCAATAATCATATTGCCCATCACTTGTTTCCTCATATTCATCATGTTCATTATGCTAAGCTGAGCCGCTTATTATATCGCATATTGAACGAGCATGGCATAACGCCTCATCAAACAACCTATTGGGGCGGTATTTGCAGCCATTTGAAACTACTGAAAAGGATGTCTGAAGGCCCCGGATCGGGCTCCAGATAATCTGGGCTTCATATTTGAAAAACCGGGATCCCAACCAACAGATCGGCTTTGCAAAGCCCGGAATAATTGCCGACCTTCAGAAAACGATTTCTAAAATCTTTAAAAATATTGCCACAATGAAGCCGAATCAGTCCGTAAATCCCCTTGAAAGCCTTGATGAATGGGAAGATGATCTCCTTCGCCGTTATCCTGATCCTGACTCAATCGCAAAGGATAAGACCGTCGAGGAATATCGCAACTATGACGACCCGAAGCGGGAGACTGTGAAGGAGTTCTATCGCCTGAATCACACCTATCAAACCCATGATTTTGTGATGGCTAAAAGAGCTGAGTTTTTGAGCTTTAGCAAGAAGGAAATGAATATATGGGGCGCGTTCGACTTTCTGAACCAACTCGTCGACGACTCAGATCCTGATACTGATCTTGACCAGATGCAGCACTTGTTGCAAACCTCAGAGGCTATACGCCGCGACGGTCATCCTGATTGGATGGTGCTGGTTGGACTTATGCACGACATGGGAAAGGTATTGTGTCTCTTCGGCGAGCCCCAATGGGCGGTTGTCGGTGATACGTTCCCGGTTGGATGCGCGCATTCTGATAAAATTGTCTATCCGGAATTCTTTTCATCAAATCCCGATAGCACAGATCAACGATTCAACAGTAAGTACGGCGTGTATGAGCCGAACTGTGGATTGAGGAATGTGACTATGTCATGGGGTCACGACGAGTATGTATATCAAATGATGAAGGACTACATTCCTGAGCCTGGATTGTATATGCTCCGTTACCACTCGTTCTATGCACAGCATCGTGAGCATGCCTACGATCACCTTCTTGATAAGCACGATCAGGAGATGTTCAAGTGGGTGAATCTTTTCAACCCTTATGACTTGTACTCCAAGAATCCTACGCCACCGGATTGGAAACAACTCAAGCCATACTACGAAGACCTGGTAGCGAAATACCTGCCGTCAACATTGAAGTTCTAATAGGCGTTCGTTGGCATGAACGCACTCAGCCCGGCTGACTACATCGTCTTTTTTATCTACTTCGCCATAGTGGCGACGTACGGTTATTATGTATACCACCAGAAGCGAAAGGTAACGTCTGGTGACACAAAAGACTTTTTTCTGGCCGAGGGTTCTTTGACCTGGTGGGCGATTGGCGCTTCGCTGATTGCATCCAACATTTCCGCCGAGCACTTCATTGGAATGTCAGGCTCCGGCTTCGCACTGGGGTTGGCAATTTCTACCTACGAATGGATGGCCGCAGCCACATTGATTATCGTGGCGGTATTCTTCGTGCCGATATATCTGAAGAATAAGATCTATACAATGCCGCAGTTCCTTGCGCGGCGTTACGGAGAAACGGTCAGTACGATCATGGCCATCTTCTGGCTGTTGGTGTACGTATTCGTAAATCTCACCTCCATTCTGTATCTCGGTGCTATCGCGATCAACTCAATCACGGGACTTAGTTTTGGCGTTTGCGTGACTGGGCTCATCATCTTTGCAGTTTTTGTTACACTGGGTGGCATGAAGGTGATTGGATACACGGATGTGATTCAGGTTGTTGTGCTCATTATCGGCGGACTCGTCACTACCTATCTTGCATTGACTCTGCTTTCCGACAAGTCTGGTCAGGACGGTACACTGTTGAGTGGCCTCTCCATCTTAACCGAACGCGCCGACTCACACTTTCACATGATCTTCAAACAGGGGCATCCACACTATCAGGAATTGCCTGGACTAAGCGTATTGATAGGAGGCATGTGGATCAACAACCTCAACTATTGGGGATGTAACCAATACATTATTCAAAGGGCATTGGGTGCTGATCTGAAGACAGCACAGCACGGAATCCTTTTTGCAGCATTCATCAAGCTGCTGATACCCGTTATCGCGGTATTACCAGGCATTGCCATGTATGTGCTATATCAGGATGGCCTGTTTCAACAGGAAATGGTTGATGTTACGGGTAAACTTAAGCCTGACCATGCCTATCCAACATTGATGAACCTTCTCCCGACTGGTCTTAAGGGTGTGGCTTTTGCGGCGCTTACCGCTGCCGTTGTGGCCTCACTGGCGGGTAAGGCGAACAGTATTTCAACGATCTTTTCACTGGATATCTTTAAGAAATACTTCGATAAGGAAGCCAGCGAACGCAAGCTGGTCCGTATAGGACGCTGGACGGTAATTGTGTCGCTGGTTATTGCCGGCATCGTCGCCCCATCGTTGAAGGCGCTTGATCAGGCCTATCAATTCATACAGGAGTATGTTGGATTTATCTCTCCCGGTGTATTAGCCATCTTCATGCTAGGTCTGTTCTGGCGACGAACAACGTCTGCTGCTGCCTTGGCTGGAACTCTCCTCACCATTCCCCTTTCTACTATTCTCAAGTTCCTGCCGGTATGGACGAATGGCGCATTTCCCGATTATCCATTCCTCGACCGGATGACCATCACGTTTGTCTTCATCATCGTAGTGATGATTGTTATGAGCCTGTCTGTCAAAGCCGACAAACTTGAGCAACCAAAAATTGATGTTAGCCTTCAGTACTTCAAACTATCTCCGGCATTTCTTGCCGGATCTGTGCTGATCATGGGTATACTCGCCGGGCTGTATACCATCTTCTGGTAGGCTATTACCACGTCCGCTTTGCAAGAAATTCATCGAGTTGCTTACGCGTAATCTGGCGTTCTTCCGGATGTTTGCTTAGCCACTGAATAAAAGCATCGCGCACTTCGTTGCTCCATTGATTGTCAATCTCTCCCGCCGAGAACTTATTCTGCTGCATCATTTCTTTACCAAAGCGGTCCTTCGAATCTATGAACTCGGCAATGCCGACAACACTCTCAGCAAGATGCGCAGGAATAAATAATACACCTTCCTTGTCTGTTATCACGAGATCACCTGGCATAACAAAAGTACCACCAATGCGAATGGGAGTGTTCAGTCCCATAAGCATTACTTCTTTAAGAAATGAAGGGTGAAAGTCGCGAACAAAGGCATTGAAGCCTTTGATTTGGCTTAGTCCATCGTGATCGCGTACCGCGCCATCGACGATAATACCCGTTCCCGTTTTGTTGAAGATGGCACTGCCCAGATTATCTCCTACGATCGTGCCGTCCTTGATCTTACCAAAGTTGTCCACGACAAGCACATCACCGCGTTGCAGGGTAGCTATAGGCCAGGCGTTGGTATCACCTTTGCGTCCGTCCTTTTTTCCCTTCTCCTTCACAGCAACCAGCACATCCGGTCTGGATGGCATGAACGATGCGGTAACCGCCCTGCCAACGATGCGCACGGAGTCATTTACCGATTTCCAGCCCCCCTCGAACTGATTGAAGTAACCTTCATTCTGAAGAACGGTCCATGCTTCGTCAATGCCGATTTTCTTAGCTCTGTTCAAAAGGTCATCTGAAACTTTGGGCCGTCCGTCGCTAAATCGCTCTCCTTTCCAGGATTGACTCATATAGGAGAGGTCTTCTTTGCTGATGGTTTGTGCAGATACGGTACCCGCAATCATCAGGGACAACGAAAGAGAAGCAACAAATTGTTTCATGGGTGTTGGTGTCATTATACGTGACAAGAATACAACGCCCATTAACCTGTAGCAAACAAAATTTTATCGGAGGAGATTATTGGCCGAGTCCATTGGTAATTTTATCGATCGAAGTGCCTAATAGTTTTTCAGCAATCTGACTCAGCTCTTGTTTACCGCCCTTAAGGTGAATCGTTCTATGAAAATGCGTAAGCGCCTCACCAGGCTTCAATGCGGCGGCCGGAGACGAACTCTCAATCTCATATAACTTGCCCATCTGTGTGCCATTTACAGGACCATCGTTATAGCTATTGATTGCATCACCTGTAAAAGGATCCTTTTGTACCTCCCATTTGGAGTTTACATATTCACCACTCTGGTGAAGTGTAAACATGGCGATCGTAAGCACGCCATTGACGGCATCGTAACTCGCAACAATAGGTTTCGCTCGTTTGGGAGATACACCGATCTTGCTGCGGTGATTCCCATCTGCTTTAAAAAGAATGAGACCATCGCGCACAGCAAGACGATCAGAGGGGACCTTTCCGAAGTAGTCATCGGTAACAATCTTGCCAAGCTGTTTGTCAGCACCATCAACATAGGGAATTGCAACGGTAGTGCTATCCGACGCGTTCATCATGCTCAGAATCCATACCGATAACATACCCGTCTGTTTGGTCCAGGCGTTCTGACCCGTGTTTGTGATGATGTTCTCGGTTTCAAATCCAACTTTCTCGATACCTGCCGCAACATTAATCCCCAGAAGACTATCCAATGCCCCAGGCGACAACAGGCGAATATTTCTATTCACGCGAAGTTCCAGCGCATTGCCCGAGTAGTTTTCAAGGTGCATGTCCTTCTCGAACTTTGCTTCGGATGGAGACGCGCTTACCAGGCTAAATCGTTCTGTGTCGATTTCCTTAGGAACCTGCCAGTTGTCGTATGTAAAAGGGACACCTTTCTTAAAGTAAATAGAAAACTGCCCGCCTTCAGGGCCCAACCAGAATCGCTCTTCACCACCGAAAGCATGCATATGAGGCATAGTGTCTCCGGATGATATGAGCTTGTGATTAACCCAACCGAAGCTTTGTCCAATATCGCCAGTTGCAGTACTCGTCATTACACGAGCCTGGTAGGCTGGAAGAATAATGATTTTGGCCTTTGCATTTTGATCCGACAGTTCGACCAAATCAGGATGTAAGCTGCGCAGCTCCTGAAGGTCATATCCATAGCTGCCGGGTATGTAGGTCTTGGCGGTCACTGTGTCGGTTGTGGTATTTGTCTGATCGGTTTGCTGATTACGGCACGAAGTTAAAATTAATAGCGAGGCGATGACACCGAAGGCAATCCGCAAGTTGTGAATTGTCAGCGATGCATATTTTAATTCTGGCATGGCGTAGTTGGTTTAGGCGAAAGTAGGTGAAAATGAGCTTGCGCCCATATGATTGGTAAAATTTCCCTTTCGCCATCCATGGAGTTATCTCTTCGACAACTGACCGGATTTCTTACATTCGGGCATGACGAGACATCTTGTTATCTCCGCGCTTCTGTGTTGGTTTGTAGGGCAGGCAGCGCTTGCACAAAAGAATACTCTTCCCAACATCATTGTAGTCCTTGCCGACGACCTGGGCTATGCTGACATCGAAGGATATGGTTCGGCGGTGACCACACCCAACCTGATGAAATTGCAACAGCAGGGTATGCGATTCACATCGTTCTATTCTCAACCGAGTTGTTCGCCTTCGCGCGCGTCGCTGATGACTGGCTGTTATCCCCAGCGTGTAGGCTTCCCGTACGTGGTCGGACCGAAAGGACCCTCCTGGACAGCCAATAACTATTTCCTGGGACTCAATCCAACAGAAACCACGCTGCCGGAAATGCTGAAAGAGAAAGGATATGCAACAACCTGCATCGGGAAGTGGCACCTCGGCCATCTTACAGAACACTTACCTACACATCATGGATTCGACGAATACTTTGGTATTCCATATAGCAATGACATGTGGCCAGTGAACGGACCATATCCTGAATTGCCATTGATAGAGGGCGATAAGGTTATTGAAATGAATCCTGACCAAAGCAAACTGGTGATGCGTTATACGAATCGCGCTGTGGCTACAATCAAAAAGAACAAGTCTCGGCCATTCTTTCTTTACCTGGCTCATAACATGTCGCACGTACCAATATTCGCGTCGGCAGCATTCAAGGACAAATCGGGTAAAGGACTTTATGCCGATGTCATTCAGGAAATCGATTGGTCGGTAGGAGAGTTGATGAAAGCACTTAAGGATAACAAGATTGATGATAATACCATCCTCATCTTTACTTCAGACAATGGTCCATGGTTGGTATATGGCAATCACGCCGGATCCTCCGGACCTTATAGGGAAGGAAAGAGCACAACATTCGAAGGTGGAACCCGCGTTCCGTTTGTGGTAAAATGGCCGGGGCAGATTGCGCCGGGGACAACGTGCTCCATATACGCGTCGCTGTTCGATCTCTTGCCAACTTTTTCTGAGATAACAGATGCCAAACTCCCCACTCAAACGATAGACGGAAAAAGTATGATGCCGTTGTGGAAGGGAGGCGTCAAAGAGATTCGCGATGCACAATACTTTTATGTCGGGAACGAGTTACAGGCAATCCGCCGTGGTAAATGGAAGCTTCACCTGCCACACGTCTATGAGCACGTAACAGAACCTGGGCACGATGGTGCCAGGGGTAAAACGGAATCAATGAAGATCGACCTGTCACTTTATGATTTGGAAGCCGATGTAGCAGAGAGCGCAAATCTGGCTGCTCAGCATCCGGACATCGTCGATGAGTTGAAGACATTGGCAGCGAAGTTTGACCAGGATCTGAAGGCAACGATGCGTCCTCCAGGACGGGGAAACAAAGTTGAATAACCACGAAGTGTCTCAGAATTTTATCAATCACGTTTACGCTATGACTACAGCTGCATTCAGGAAACTCGCACTTTCATTTCCAACTACCGAAGAGCATCCTCATTTCGAAAGAGCGGCATTTAAGGTAACAGGCAAACGCATCTTTGCTACGATGCTGGAATCTGATGCTACTGTTAATGTTGTACTTACAACGGATGCTCAGCGTGAATTTTGTGCGATCACTGAATACATATATCCTGTTCCGAACAAGTGGGGATTGAAAGGATGGACAACCATGGAGATTCAGCATCTCGATTCCGATGTCGTTCGACAGGCCTTAAGTTCCGCTTATAGCGAAGTGACGCAACCCAAACCAAAAAGGAAGCGCTGACACTTTGAGACCGTACACGGTATTAATATTTTTCTACCTTTACGAGCCCTCTTATTTTTAATTCTCACACCTCATGATGAACAGGAGAATTGCATTAAAACAACTTGGCTTGCTTACAGCTGGTGCTGCGTTGCTGCCAGCCTGTGTGAAGGAAGCGGCAAAGTCTGCTACGATTACATTAAAAAATATTCATGTCAGTGGCGGCCAGGAAGCAGTGCTTGCTGAAATGGCAGAAACATTGATCCCTACAACGGACATACCCGGCGCGAAAGCTATGAATGCCCACCACTTCGTTTTGCGAATGGTAGATGATTGTCAGCCGGAGGAAATGCAGAAAGATTTTGAAAAGGGCTTTGCCGAGTTTGAGCAGGCCGTTGATAAAAAGCATGGCAAGTCATTCGACGAGTTATCGCCATCCGACAGGAAAGCGTTTCTTACGGAAATCGACGCGACTGCTAAAGCGGAGAGAGAGAAGGATAGCCTCAGCGCAGTATCGAAATTTTATTCGCTCGTGCGCAGATACACGATTCAGGGATTTACTTCTTCTGAATATGTACTCACCAATGTGTTCGCTTATAACATGATCCCCGGGAAGTTCGTGGGATGTGTGCCGATTGCAGATAAGAACGACGTTAAAACAGTAATGGGATGAATTTTCAGGGAAGCGAAAAAGCAAATACTTTCGAAGCCATTGTTATTGGCTCAGGCATAAGTGGAGGATGGGCAGCAAAGGAATTGGGCGACAAGGGTGTAAAGACACTCGTGCTTGAGCGCGGACGGAACGTCGAACACCTGAAAGACTATCCTACCACAAATATGAAGCCCTGGGAATTCGAGCATCGCGGACAGATGCCCGAAGAAATTGTGAAGGCTAACCCTGTGGTAAGTAAATGTTATGCTTTCCGTGAGGATGCTGCTCACTTTTTTGTGAAGGACAATGATCACCCATACGTTCAGGATAAACCTTTTGACTGGATCCGTGGCTATCAGGTGGGCGGCAAGTCTCTGCTATGGGCACGTCAGACACAACGATGGAGCGACTTTGATTTCTCAGGTCCGGCCCGTGATGGCTTTGCCGTTGACTGGCCGATACGTTATGCAGACATAGCTCCGTGGTACAGCCACGTGGAAAAGTTCGCCGGAATTTCGGGTAACCGCGACGGTCTGGCTACACTGCCGGATGGAGAATTCTTGCCACCTCATGAGATGACCTGCGTTGAAAAGTTTTTTCAGGGCAAAGTTTCTGAATTGTACAAGGATCGCCACGTGATCATCGGCAGAGCTGCACACATTACTGAGGCACAACCAATCCATCAACAGCAAGGCAGGGCAACCTGCCAGTATAGAAATCTTTGTCAGCGCGGATGTCCATTCGGCGGATACTTCAGCAGTAACTCATCTACCATACCCTGGGCGTTGCGTAGTGGCAACGTTACACTGAGACCGGATTCTGTAGTGCACTCCATCATTTATGATGAGAAGAAAGGCAAGGCAACTGGTGTTCGCGTGATCGATGCCAACACTAAGGAGGCAGTTGAATATTATGCTGACATCATCTTCCTCAATGCGGCCGCATTGAATAGTAACCTTGTTTTGTTGAATTCAACTTCTTCACGTTTTCCAAATGGTTTGGGTAACGATAGCGGAGTGTTAGGTAAGTACGTAGCATTCCATAACTATCGCGCACGCATATCTGCACAATATGAAGGGTTGCTCGACTCAACCAAGTTTGGCAATCGCCCGAACGGATGTTACATTCCCCGCTTCCGTAACGTACAGAAGCAGGAGACGGACTTTCTGCGTGGTTACGCCGCGGGTTTCAGTGGTTTCCGTTATCCGGACACTAACCGTGACGGTGTGGGTGAAGACTTAAAAGCAAATCTGATGAAACCAACACTCGGTGTATGGGGCGTCGGATCTCACATCATGGGCGAAACCATTCCTAAGGAATCAAACTTCGTATCGCTCAGTAAAGACAAGAAGGATGCCTGGGGCATGCCTCTCCTGCAGGTCAATGTCGATTACGACGACAATGATGAAAAGATGACCAAAGATTTCATCGACCAGTTCACTGAGATGTACGAGAAGGCCGGCTTTACCAACATCAAAGCCAACGATTCACGCCAGGCACCCGGTCTGGATATTCACGAGATGGGTGGCGTGCGGATGGGCAAAGATCCCAAGACGTCGATGCTGAATAAATGGCATCAGCTTCATGCCTGCAAGAACGTTTTCGTGACGGATGGATCGAGCATGACTTCTACCAGTACGCAGAACCCTTCACTGACCTATATGGCGTTTGCGGCGCGCGCCGTGGACTATGCGGTAAAAGAGAAAAAGAACGGCAACGTTTGACTTTGAACTGGCTAAGACACCATTTGTGGTTTCTTAGCCAGGCAAAGTCCCTGAGGCATTTCTGGCTTGACTGCCTAGCCAAACTGACCCGTTTGAGGCAGTCCAGGCGCCCACCCACTAATTGTCAATTATCAATTGTCAATTGTCAATTTTTTTGATCTCCTTTCACCGCCGAATAACACGTTTTTTCTTACATCTCCGTTAACTCAGCAGTATCGTCTTGGCTAATCCAGGGTTTATTTCCGAATTTCGAAGTTTATACGCTGTGGAGCGCTTTTTTACATACTTTTTGGCCCTCCTGCTGTTGCCGGCTGCCCATGCGTTTGGACAGCGATCGGCCAGCAACAACACTTTCGCGAGTTTTCCCGATAGTGTGAAGTCCGTACTCGATAAATCGCGCAACGCCGATGCGATGCGCGTAGGTACCGATTTTGCCGCCGCCTGGGGCTCGCTCACGGCCGATAACCAGAAGACAGTCCGAAGTCAGTTGTACATCATGCGCAGGAAGAAACTTCCATTGCGTCCAACGATAACCGGATACCTGGGAGCCGTTGCCGCCGGTCGTGCCGACGGACAAAAGTTACGCTCGTTTTTAACGGTCGCAGGCAAAGCACTTGAAAGCGAAGCACCGGCATCGATTGCCAATTTCTTCAACATCAGCCGGGTCCTGCTGGAGCGCCACGCACTTCATTATGAAAAGACTTTCCGGTTATACACCAGCAGCGAAGATTATACATTCGATTATGTTGCACCACAACAGACATTTGATCTGAATGATACTTCCGCCACTGCTTCTGCGAACGATCAGAACTATGACCAGTCACAGGATGCAGATCAACCTATCGATACATCATTCCAGGTAGCCCCGCCGTTGTGGATGAGTCCGCCGCCACAGCCGCTTGCTGAGGGACCTGTTGTTAAGTTCAACCGGGTTACGCTCACCCTGGTAACGCCCTATGATTCTGTCTTCCTCAAGAATGCAAAAGGTTCCGTTTCAGCAAGGTCGAACCTGTTCATTGGCGACGAAGGTTCTTTCGATTGGACTTCGGCCGGACTAGGCTCCGATTTAGTCACCTGTAACCTTGTTGCTTACAATTTCAACATCAAAAAACCAGAGCTAAAAGCAGATCTGGCTAAGCTTAGCTATTCAGGAAAAACACCTGGCGTAATTCCTGGAACCTTCGAATTCCGTTCTGTAGCACGCCGCGATTCAGCGCTATCCACTTATCCGCGATTCAAATCTTTTCAAAACGATCTGGCCATTCAGGGCATTGCAGATGAGAATGTCAAATACAAAGGAGGATTCTCGCTCTTTGGAAGTAAAGTAGGAAGTACTAATGTAACAGGCGATCCTTCAACGATCGAGATCTATCACAATGGACAAAAGAAACTTGTAGCTCGCTCATCCGTGTTTCAGTTTGGCGACTCTACCATCGTGGCTGCACGATCAAGTGTCAACATTCCCATTGAATCCGACTCGATGACACATCCGGCGGTGAGATTCAAATACTACTTCGGCAAAGACAGCCTGCAGAAGATTGTGCTGCAAAAAGACAAAGGGCTCATGAAGCACACTCCTTATTCTGCAACATTTTTCAACATCGATTTTTCAGCAGATGTATTACGCTGGAATCTGTTCTCAGACAGCCTTGATCTTCAAATAGACGGCGGTACCAGCACTGTGCCACTGATCGTTGAATCTTTTGATTACTACGATGCGGAAGATTATCGTCTGCTAAGTGGAAAAGGTTTCAGGTTTCATCCACTTGCCCTCGCTGCCAACTATGCCATTCGCAATAATGTCCGGGAGTTTTATACCGGTGACCTGGCACAATTCGGAAAGCAGGATCCACGCGAAGTAAAAATGGCGATGGAGTTTCTCGCAGAGAAGGGACTGGTTGACTATTACCCGCAGACCGATCTCGTTCGCATTAAAGATCGCGCACTATCCAAATACAAATCATTTAGAGGCGACGCCGATTACGATAACCTGAAGATCCACTCCGTAATTGACAGCATGCCGAATGCTACGCTTAATTTCAATAAGCATTACATGCTTGTACAGGGGCGTGGACGAATTCAAAGTTAGCGACTCTCTCAACGTGCGCATCCAGCCCGACAGTGGAATTATCAAGCTGCTCAAGAATCGTGACTTTGAATTCGACGGCACCATTAACGCTGGTAATTTTGAAATCAGTGGTAAGGGATTTCACATGAACTATGATAGCTTCCTGATTAAGCTGTCGCTTATCGACTCGATCAACTTTTATGTAACAGAGACAAACGCGGCCGGTCAATCCACGAAGCGCAAGGTGAACAACTCCATGGTTCCGAGCGACTCCGCCGCGGTAAGCGCCGATGGCTTGAAGGCCGGACAATCGGGTATGCTGTACATCGCGAAGGCAAACAATAAATCGGGTAAGGCAAAGAGCGGGCAGTTCCCGCGCCTCGATGCTTCGTCGGGTGGTGTTATCTACTTCGATCGACCTGAGGTATTGGGAGGGGTGTATGACAGGTCGATATACTTCAAAGCATGATCCGTTTGCCATGGATAGTTTGAACAACACCGACAAAGCTTCCGTGAGTCTTGGCGGATACATTCAACTCCAGCAACATGTTCCCATCGTTCCAGGAGAAGCTGAAGACTCAGCCGGACAAGTCCCTTGGCTTTGATCACGTTATTCCGAATAGCGGTTATAAGCTCTACAATGGCAACGCAAAAATGACGGGTGAGTTATCCATGAATAGCCGTGGTCTCCGTGGCAATGGAACGATTAACTACCTGGCTGCATCAGTAACGGCTAATGACATGGTTTTTTATCCTGATTCAGTGCTGGCAACAGGACTAGAGGCAGGCATTACCGCACGACAACTCGGCCCTGTTAAATTCCCCGATGCAACGCTGACCGACTTCGAGATGAAATGGTATCCGAAGAAGGACCAGATGAAGATCAAGAACGTGAAGTCGCCATTTAACTTCTATGAGGGAACGGCTCAGATGCAAGGAACCGTAACCGTATCGAAAGAGGGAGTTGGCGGTGCCGGCAAGTTGGAAACAAGGGGAACCGAATTGATATCACGCTACATGCGCTTCAATACAAACGACTTTGAAGCGGCACATGCACGACTCAAGGTAAAGAGCGATGATCCGGAGAAACCACTTCTTCAGGGAACGAACGTGAAGATTAAGTTCAACCTGGAACAGAACTATGCGGATATAAGTCCTGAGGTTGCAGGTGCTGCAGCAACCACTTTCCCCTTCGCTCAATTCAAGACCAGTATACCCGAGATGCGTTGGGACCTGAACGAGCAGAAGATCGCGATGAAGCGCCCTGAGAACGTTCCTCTGGAAGATTCTTACTTCTACACAACACGTAAAGAACTTGACTCATTGCACTTCAATGCTGAAAGCGCAGAGTACGACCTGAAGAAACAGGAATTGAAAGTGAGCGGTATTCCATACATCATAGTGGCGGATGCCAAGATCACGCCTGAGAACAACGAGGTACTCATTCTTGAAAATGCCAAGATCGGTACGCTGAAAAACACGACGATCATCCTCGACACACTGAACGGCTATCACCGCTTAACGAATGGTGTGGTGGATATTATTTCCAGGAAAGAGTTTACCGGTCACGCCACTTATCAGTATGTGAACTTCCTTAACGATACGTTCGCCATCAAGATGACAGACTTCCGCCTTGAACCGATTACCGATGCAGAAAAGACCAGCCGTTCATCGAAACGAAAGAACTCCGCTGCCAAGATGCAGACGGTAGCGACAGGTTCAGTAGGAGCAGAGGCAAAGCTTGTCCTGGGAGCGAGCATGTTCTACAAGGGAGACATGATCATGTATGCCACACGTCCTGCCCTGCAACTCGACGGCTATGTGAAATTGGATATCAAGAACATCAAGGATTACAACACCTGGATCAAGTACGATCAAACTGGCGATGAAACGGACGTTGTCATTGATTATAACAACGCAATCTCAGAAGAGGGTCAGAAGCTGAGCGCAGGTTTGCACGCGAACAGCAACGACAACAATCTTTACATCACGTTCATGAGTCCAAAGAAGTCGGACGACGACGAAGACTTTTTTGTGCCTGATGGCAAGTTGTCGTATGATACAGCGACACATGAATTCAAGATCGAAGACCTGGAAAAAGCCGCCGGCAACAAATTGTCCGGTAAGCTCTTTGCCTATAAAGATGAAACGAGACAGGTACGCTTCGAAGGACCTATTAATCTTTTCCAGGGCACCAAAGACTTCAATGTGACAGCATCGGCATTGGGTCAGGGTAATCTTGAGACAAATGAAATCCGAATGAACTCGTTTCTGATGATGGAAAATTCGGTTCCATTACCCGCTTACGAGATCATGGCGAAACAGATCCAGGAAGTGATCAAGGTCGAGGGTGCCGATGAAGGCCTTGGAGATCAAACCGAACTGCTTTATAAAATCGCCGACTTCCTGGGTGAACGTACCGTGAAGGAATTTGAACAGAAGAGTTTGCAGGGATATGTGTCACTTGGAACGTATCCGCAGCTCGCTAAGCCGCTGGTATTCTCTAACGTCAACCTGAAGTGGTCCGAGAAGAATAAAGCATTCTACAGCGAAGGAAAACTGGGCGTTTCAAACATCCTGCGCAACGATATCAACGGAGCATTCGAAGGATTCATGGAAATCAAGAAGAGTGAAGACGGCGTGCCGATTTTCCATGTGTTCATCAAGGCCTCTCCTGAAGCGTGGTACTATTTCGGATTAGAAGATAATCGACTCCTTGTTCAGTCATCCAATAGCGACTTCAATGCGATTGTCTCCAAGAAGACTAATGCTGGCAAGTCGAAGATTGGTGAGATCGCATTCGTTCCGGGCAGTGATGAAGAAACACTTGCTTTCATCAATCGCTTCCGCAAACAATACTTCGACAACGATGTTCCTTATTCATTAAGCGAACCTTCTTCCATCATTAAGAAGGCTGACACAGAAGAAAAGAAGAAGGCCGACGACGACGGTTTCTAAGTCATAATTCCCTCGCTTTTTTGTTGCAAGGTCTGGAGACACAATCGAAGGTTCATCCTAGGTTCTTCGAAGGTTCATCCTAGGTTCAAAACTCTTAAATAATGTGAAATTGAGCTAAAAATCGACTTTGTTCGTTAAGATATGCCGAAATTGGGCTGAAAAACGCGTTCTCTCACGCATAGCAAAACAAAGTTCTTCAGATTACCTTGAATATAATGGCGCGCATCAATAGGCAATTACCCCCTGGAGTAACCTCCCCGCTAGAACTTATTTAATCAAAGAAAGTCACATTAATTCTCCTGCAATTCGCAGGTATATTTTAGTTCGCCTTCAGATAATATAGTATGCTGGCTGCGCATCGATCGTATCCCTGTCGGTAATCTGAATATCAGAGGGTACCCCTTCGCTTCATGACTTCCCTCCACGTGGTAAGAATGATTTTGTTATCACTCAGAAATTTTTTGAATGCCGGATCAGTCATCGCCAGCAGATCTGCTTTTCGTGTAAGCCCGGACGAAGAGATTTCCGCAAACTTTGCTGACGGCTCCGTGCAATGCATGATGACCATCGTAAGTCCTGGCTTCAACGCCTTAATAGATGCGATGTAGTTAGCGGTAGCCTCCTTTCTAAGAGCAGCCTCATCATAATGCGCTTTGAATTTTTCATACTTCCACCCATAGCTGATATTATGCAGGTCGTCCAGCACAGGTAAGCCTGCATTCCATAAAGTCTTCCCCAATTCGGCCATCTGTTTTCCGAATGCTTCTGCCTGCGGATTGCCATCATGCTTGAGGTCTTCAATGATTGCTGTGTTGTGACCACCCGGAATCATCACCGGTATCTTGTTCTCCATTCCCAGACGAACGTATTGCTTGATGTAATCCGGCGATCCAAACAATGTACCCATGTGCGAGTCGAGGTGTGTTGGCTCGAAACCCATGCCTCTGGCCCGCTCAAGCTGTGCCTTGATCTCCGTATAAACTTCATCAGGGCTGGCATGCTGAACTACCTCTGCAACGGAACCCCACAGCGCACCTTGCGTATCAACGAGACCTGGTACCGCAGGCTTGCCAGATAGCGGTCCCCAACGATAAAAATCCCATTCCGAAGTCAGTGTAAGGTGAAGGCCTGCGTCTGTCTGCGGATGTTGCTTCAAATAGTTAACAAAGCCAGGAACCCACGGGCAGGGCATCATGACACTTACTGAATTGGCAACACCGTCAGTCATCGCTTTGATGGCGCCCTCGTTGGAATCGAGCGACATTCCTGCGTCGTCAACGTGCAGTATAAGCACACGCGCATCTTTAGGATAGCCGAGTTTCTCAGCCCAGGTTTGTGCCCTTGTATTTGAAAGAAAAAACAATTGAAATATGATCAGCAATGAAAGTGATGCGATTTTGCTAATCCGGAAGTCGCGAAACTGCTCTGCAGCTTCAAATTTCTTCTGCATGAATGAGGGAACGGTCATAGGAGTTCAATGATATCAGCTAAATTACAAAATAGATAATGTTTTGTTCCGTGATCGGGTCTGGATTTCGTCCCGTAGGCAGCATTATTTAAGATATAAAAAACTTATCGCTATGAATTCCAACTTCCTGGAAACCCTCTTGTTCATCTTGCTGTTTGCATTTGAGGCGCATGGCCAGGAAAGTTTCGTCACCATTCAGGGACGACTGATAGATCAATCCACCAATGAACCAATTCCCTACGCCTCTATCCAGGTGTTAGGTGCATCAATCGGGACAACCACGAACGATGACGGAAGATTTGTGTTCCATGTTCCGATTGCGCTTGAAGTGAAAGCGATTCGCGTGTCTGCATTGGGCTACGATCATTTTGAAGCTAGCGTAACTTCCATGACCAGGGGGGAACAGAAGATCACGTTGAAGCCAGGAATTACGATGCTTGATGAAGTAACAATCAAGGCAAAGAAAGACCTGACGGCGAAAGAAATTGTGAAGACTGCCGTTTCTAAAATCCCCTCTAACTATCCAATGAAACCATTTATCATCGAGGGGTTCTTTCGCGATATGCAGAGGGAGAATGATAAGCCTGTCGAATTGCTCGAGGCAGCTCTCCGATTCAGATATAAAGACTATAATCCGGGTTACGAGGACGTCGACATTATCGAAGTGAGACGAAGCGTGAATAAAAGGCACCCAATCAACGGTACGTATGACAGGCAGAACTCAATCATTGATCTCATGGAGGACAACTACGTAAAGCACCGGTTCGGTCCGATACACATGAAAGGTTGGAAGTTCAATATTGACAGCATTCTCACTTACAACAAACGAACGGTGTACAAAATATCGGGATCGATCAATCTAAGCTCCTCCACGATAATGTTTATCGATAGCGAGACATTTGCAATTCTAAAGTTGGAGCTAAAGAATCAGATGGTAGGCGGTCAATATTATAGGAGGTATCTCAATCTTCCGGATCCTTACGGTTTGCAGGAAACGTCTTTCCGAATGGTCTTTGAATTTCAGGAAATCAATCAGCTGATGTATCTCAAATATCAGCGCGAGGAGGACAGCTATAATTTGTTCAATAAAACAACGCAGGAGATATTGCTGAAACAATCGTTCGTAAAGGAGATATTTGTCAATAATGTGATCACCGATCCGGGCGTTGTTGCTGAAACAAAAGCCATGAATTTTAATAAAAGTGTAGAAGGACAAGCTGCTCCTTATAATTCAGAATTTTGGAAACACTACAACGCGCCAGTTGAAACTGCGAAGGACAGTAAAATAATCGGCGAACTTGAAGGAACCTCTTTAATACAACGGTAGCATCTTACGATCTCGGACGCTCAAGCAGATAGAAGGTATAGTTTCGGTCGAGATAATGATTGACAATCAATACCCTCTTGATTTTGCCTGAGCTCTTTACAGGGGAGCTCATGATCGAGGCAGGTATGGATTGTTTCTTGATGATGTTTGCTCCCAGCCACAATGCAAATCCATCGGCAGTGCAATATTCGCCCGTGAGATGTTTGAATCGCGCCTGTGGAATGGAAGATAACTCGCCGTCAGCAATTGATTTAAGGGTTCGATCGCGATTCGTGTCACCCGAGAATCCTGCAATCCAAAGGTCGAGATCAGCAACTGCTGTTCCATGAGATGACAGGAACGATTCAAGCTCACTGGCTAATTCGTCAGTCGTTGGTTCAAATAGTCCATAATGCCCGGACAAACGGCAAACGGTCTGTGATGATTGTGTGCCTGAAAGAAGGAAGAACGCAGCACCTTCACCCTGCAAGGAACCAGGAGTCTCATGTTCGAATAGCCGAAGGCTGTCGATCGGTTCCTTCTTGAAATGGCCATCGCGGGCCACTGACTTGTATTGAACACTTACTGCTTCATCATATGCGCCGACCAGCATGTTAAGTTCGGGTTCATTCTGAATTTGAATGATGGCGTCATCGAGCGCACTCCCCAAAGCATATCCCTTACTCACATAAGTGTTGTTGTATCCAGTGCATTGCAACGACAAACCTACGATCCCGGCGAGCGCATTGTAGGTGCCTTGCATAAAGTGCGTAGGCGTAAGTTGACGTTCATTGCGTTCGATGATTTCGCGAAGGAATCTTTCAGTGTCCTCAAGAAATCCGTAACCGGTAGCTGTTATAATCCCATCTGGTGTTGTGATTGCCGAGTTCCGTAAGCAAATGATAGAGGCGGTTAAGCCAACTCGAAGCATGCGGCCGAGTCGGCGTAATTGTACGGCGGGCAGATAGGCTTTGAAGTCGGGCGTTTGACACTTCAGCACGTTGCCGACATAGTTGATAGGCTCCGATAGAAATGAACCATCGAATGTCCGCTGGGGCGAGATACTCGCCGTTCCATTGATGTATATGAGAGGCTTGCCCTGCATGTCAAACTGCGGATAAAAGTAAAGACGAAGTATTTCCACCAAACCCGAATGAATTCGACAGCACATGCCGAATAGAAATGTTCGTGATAAGTTTTGTTGCCGGATAAATTTCCAGCTCCGGTATTGGCTTACTGAAGTTGAGGCTCGGCCATATCATGCCGTGCTGTAAGGCAAGGATGGAATATACTGCTTCTATACCGCCTGCAGCGGCGAGCGTGTGTCCTGTATAGGGTTTGGTTGAACTAAACGGAGGCAGATCGCCGGCGAAAAGTCTTTTCAACCCTGTGCCTTCTGATAAATCGTTGTTTTCAGTAGCCGTACCGTGGGCGTTAACATAGCCCACGTCACGCGCGTCGATGCGTGCATGAGATAGTGCTAGGCGCATGGCCTTGAGCGCGCCCGTGCCTTCCGGGGATGAGGCTGTCGGGTGATACGCATCGTTTGCATTGCCAGCACCTGCTAATAAAGCTATTGGTTTCTTTTTTAGTCGCTCTACACGCGCCTCCGATTCCAGGACGAGGTATGCGGCACCTTCTCCAAGATTGAGACCTCTGCGTGAGACATCAAACGGCCGGCAATGCTCATTGTCGAGGATCATCAGCGCATTAAAACCATTGATTGTAAACTTCGATAGAGCTTCGCTGCCGCCGCAGATTGCACAGTCAAGGCGGCCGCTGCGAATGAGTGCCGCACCCTGCATAATCGCATTTGCAGCAGATGAGCAAGCGGTACTTAATGTCGCTACATAGTTGTGGATACCCACCTGATCCGCCAGTCGTTCGCTATGATCACCTGGTATTGCAGTGTCTGCGAATTGTTCGAATTCACCATGACTATCAAGGTCCAGAATGTTGAAGAAGTCACGTTCAAACTCACGTATCCCTCCCGTTGTAGTCGAAGAAAGCAGCCCTGACTTAGTAAGGTCCTGTGATGAAAGTTGTGCGTGCTGAACAGCTTCACGCAGTGCAATAAGTCCCAGCATGGTAGTTCGCGTGAGACTGGGACCATGTCCTCCCGAAATCTGTCGCAGATCATCGTCTGTGATCTTGATCTCGCAGCAACGCAGGTCGTGGCTATGTGCAGTGTTCAAAATATCGATGTCACCATAGCCGTGGCGTTGGTCGACAAGGGATTGAAGATTTTCTTCAGCGTTTTTTCCAATCGAGGTGATGATGCCGTAACCTGTGATAAACACACGTCCGCCTTTGCTCATGCCTGCGGCCGGTTTGCATGGATATACTCCGCCATAGTGCGGATGTTTTGAAATATTTGACGACCCTCTTTGGGATCTTTAAGTTTAATGCCATAGTTCCTGTCCATGAGCACCACCAGTTCGAGCGAGTCGATAGAATCCAGTCCAAGCCCTTCACCGAACAACGGCGTGTTCTCATTGAAGTCAGGTGGGAGTACCTCCTCGAGGTTTAGTTGCTTGATAAGCTCTTGTTTCAGTTCCAGTTTAAGTTCGTCTAGCGTTTGCGGCATGAATCTTTGGTTTGGCTATGAGACAGTCCGGGAATTATGGATGAAGATACTGGCCATCAAGGTGACGAGCGCAAATCCCAGCAAGCGAAGGATATTGGGCAGTATCGCACCCAGCGAGGCCTGTCGTAAAAATAAGTCATTAAAGGATTCCAGCCCCCAACTCATTGGGGAAAATCGGCTTACCGTCTGTAAAATCTCCGGCATCACATAGATGGGTACCCAAACACCTCCAATGGCTGAAAGGATAACGACCGAAACGGATCCAAACGACAATGCTTGCTGCGCTGTCTTAAAATACACCGCAATTAGCGTACCGTATCCGGTCGCTGCCATGGCCACACAGCACGCCGTCAAAAGTATCAGTGCACTGCTTCCACCCAATACCAATTGATTGAGCCCGAGGAGGGGCATGATAAAAATTCCGACGCAGATCATCATCACAAATTGCAGCAGGCATACCAGGAAGTAGAAACAGAATTTGCCTGTGATCACCGCGAACTGTGAACCCGCTATCAGCCTAAGCCGAAGCATACTGCCCTCTTCGCGTTCATTGATAAAGTTACCCGCCAGCGGATATAGAATGAAGAACATCGCGAACATTGTCCAGGCAGGGACGTTGTGCTGAACGGAGTTAAGCATCAGGCCTGCAAATTTGTTTGTAGCCGCATAACTCTGATCTACTCTTGCGATCTGCGAAAGGTCGAATTTGATTTTCTCATGGTCGGTCTTGCCCTCGGATAACTGATCCTGAAGTTCATCCAGCAGCCATGTGGTTTGTACGTTCGCGATAATCTTTTCAATGCCGCTCGCCAGTGACTGACGATAGTTGGCTTTGATGGCCGGATCAACTAAAACCTTCAGCCGTATCGTTGGCACCTCAACATTATCGGAAGTGTCGGCCTCCATACCAAAGTTTGCAAATACTCTGGCTATTAGCTGACGTGTCTTGCGCCGAAGGCTGGCGCTGACTTGTGGTTCAAGGATGATCGCAGCCTTGTATTCCCCATCATGAACTTTTTGCCTGGCCGTTACGGAATCACGTTCTTCCACGAGATTGACCTGACCAGTCGCCTGGAACGACTTCCGTATCTTACTGCCGAGAGAGTCGGCATCCATGTCAACCAGCAGCACGTCGAGCTTAAGCTCCTGGTAATCGCGGAAGGGCGCATCCTGCACAAGAGCCATCACAATCACCAATGCGAGAGGCATAATAAATATAAGCGCCATCCCTCCAGGATCGCGAATGAGCAGAAGAAACTCTTTGTATATGGTAGACAGGATCTTCAATCTCTGATGTTTTTCCCGGTGAGTTTAAGAAAAAGCTGTTCAAGTGTTGAGCAGTCATTGTGACGCTCCATCAATGACTGACGTGTGCCAGCCATTATCAGTTTTCCTTCATCCACGATAGCGATATGAGAACAGATCCGCTCTGCCTCTTCCAGGACGTGCGATGAATAGATGATTGATGTTCCTGATTTTTTTAGTTCTTCAAGGAAAGAAAGAATCATGTTTCGGGACTGAACATCTACCCCGGCCGTTGGTTCATCCAGTATTACGAGGCGGGGTTCGTGCAATAGCGCTGCGATAAGGTTTAATCTGCGCTTCATTCCGCCCGAAAAGGTATGTACCAGCTTGTTGGATTTCTCGGTCAGTCCAAATGTGGCTAAGAGCTGATCAATGCGTGCGGAAAGATGTCGGCCGTTCAAGCCATACATCCTGCCAAAATAAGTAAGATTTTCTCTTGCAGTAAGGGTAGGGAAGAGTGCTATTTCCTGAGGCGCGACACCAATCTTCTTTCGAACTTCATTGGCGTTTGTCGCCACGTCCATGCCCATTACGCTGACCGTACCTGCGTCTGGACGTGTTAGACCGCACAAGATCATCACCGTTGTTGACTTTCCAGCACCATTAGGCCCCAGCAATCCAAATACGGCCCCTTCAGGTATAGTCAGTGACAGATCGGAAACTGCCGGCCGACCGGTCTTAACGTAAGTCTTCGTGATGTTCCCGAGCTGAACGACATTCATTTATTACGGCTCTCTTCGAAGAGTTCTGAGAATATTTCCTGCTCTCTTTTAGAAACAGAAGAAAGCATATCGCCCAATTCAGCGAAGGTGCGTGTATCGGACTTACGATTCTTGCAAACGCGTCCTGCGTAGTAGGCGAAATCACGAAGCTGATCACCGCTCTTGGTGAGTTGCTGTGAAAGCTCAAACAGTTTGTCGTTCTTCAATCGTGCTGCAACGTTATCAAGGAAAGCAGCTTCAATGAATCGAAACCCTGCGCCGCCTGTTCCAATTTCTTCCTGCATGCGGATCACGTTGCCAAGCCACTGAATAGCCTTGCGATTGCCAATTCGTTCCGGCCATTTGCGCAGGCGCCCGGCAAGGTAATTCATGCCCTTTGTGCCGATCAACGGTACGGGTATGGTCGTCATATCCTTGCTTGTTTGCTTGATGCCTTTCCAGATGGCCTGATTGATATCAAAGTCTCCGGGAAGCTTCACTGGGTAATACATCCGCCCGCTTGGCTCAGGCATACCCTTTGCAAATCGCGCACGAATCAGATCCTCAGAGGAGATCTCAGTTGTGTATTCCATTACCGGATCACTCACCAGATAGTGACCGTTCTGTTTTCCAAACACGATGATGTTATGCGCATTGAAATGAAAACGATAAGCCGCAGGCAAATAATTCAAATAGAACACGGATGTGAGCATCCCTACAGGCTGTCCTTCATCAAGCTTGCGATCGAGTGCCTCCATCGCAGCCTTCGGTGTTCTGAATTTCTTCGTTTCTATCGATATGCCGATGCGCTCAGAAAAGCGTTTGAAAACCTGACCAGGCCAGATGCGATACGCAGTGGCAGGGATGCCATTAACTCGAATGAAAGGCAAGTATGCGAAAAACAAACCTGAACCAATTCCAAACACCATAGGTTCATCGAAGTCCATACCATGGAACCTCAATAGATTCGAAACAACACCACTTTCGCAGTGCGCGGATTGTTTATGCGTGAAATTGACTTTCATTACCTAACCTTCGTTGAATATTTTTGATTGTACTGGAGAGAAGTAAACTGTGTCGTGATCGCGATGATATTTCGGAACCAACTGCCTGGTAAGTGACGATCGCTATCCCTTCTTAAATCGATCAACATTTGTTAACTCCTCGACCGGAATCCGGAATGCATAAGCGTATTTTTCAAGTTGCCGGCGACTTAATCTCTTAAAAAAATACGGTTTGCAGTGGAGACGCACCATTAATCCAATAGTACCAACATAGCTGGCGACCATTGAATAGTTCATGATGTTTTTTCTGATAAAAAACAGCAGGGGGCTTGCCTTACCTTCTCTTACAAGGTCCAGAGCATCCTTCACATCGTCGTTCACGACGTCCCATGCTTGCTGCATGGCGACAGTTTCGGGCTCCCAGCCAATGCTGTTCACCTTCACATAATGACCGTTTTTGTCCGTGGCGTAATAAAGCTTTGCCAGCTTGCCTTCGTTGAGATTCTCCTTGTCCTGAGGTACCTGTTCCTGGTTCATAGGGTAAATAAGTTATCCAACCGGGAGGCGCAGGCCTCGCCTGTGAATCAAACTACTGTCAATAATACGTAGCCGTAATTAAAGCGAGCACTTTCCGGAATCATCATCAACAGCTTGTCACCTACCTTTAGACGGCCTGAGTGGAAAAGCTCTTCAAGCATTAAATATGGCGAGGCGGCACCCACATTTCCAACCCACGAAAGATTTGTAAACCATCGCGATTGAGGAACGTCCATACCAAGGTCAGCTAACCCCTTTTCGATCCTCGAAGCAAAATACTGAGAAGACAAGTGGGGCAGGAAGTATGTAATAGTGCTAAGGTCAAGTTTTTTATCTTCTACGATCTCCTTCAATAGCTCGCCGCCTTTCTTTACGATATTCTCTCCGAGCAGCTTAGTGTCCTGCTTAATGGCAAACACGGATTGAGCTGCCCATTGACCTTGCTCCATGTCGTTCCAGCCGGTGAAGTTGCCTTGCTTGTCGAAGACTGCGCCGGCATACATACATGGAGGAAGCTGGTTAGCAAAAGAGCGCTGCTCTAGCCAATCGATTCTCAAAGACAACCCGTTTGCGTTGGGCTTTGACTCCAGCAACGCGGCACTGGCACCGTCTGAAAGCATGAAACGCAGAAAGTCTTTCTCGAATGCAATGATGCCATCTCCTTCCAGCTGCCTGACTTTTTCGGCCTCTTCTTTAAAAAACTTGGCGAGCATCCATCTTGAAAAGCGCTCAGATCCTGCGCATACGGCGTTGTCGGCCGCACCTGATAACACAGAAAGGTATCCAAACTTCAACGCTTGAATTCCAGCACTGCAGGCACCAGTAGATGAATTGATTTCAACTTCGTGGGCACCCAAAGCTCCGTGAACCATTGCCGCGTGAGCGGGAAGCAACTGATCTGGCGACGTCGTTCCGCAGGAGAGAACATCCACGTCGCTCATCTTGAACTTCTCATCGAAAAGCTTCTCGATTGCAAGCTTGGTCAGCTGAGCGTTAGTGTGTGTGGTATTACCAGCGCGATCGAGTGCGTAGAAACGTTTCTTGATCTGATTATTTCTGAGGATAAGTGGCTTTGCCTTGGATGACTGATCATTGATCAGTCCCAGGATGCTCTCCATCTCATCGTTAGATACAGGTTCATTAGGTAAAAAACTGGCCAGTCTTGTAATGTAAACACTCCGGTTCATCCTCTTCCTCCGTTTTGGGCTATTTCAGCGGGTTTAAAAGTTTGAAAGCCCGAAAGTACTTTTTTCCCGATACAATTAAAACTATTTAACTAGTCGTACAACCGTTAGGGACGCGCCGCAGTTGTAAGGTTTTCAACGACTTCGAATGTTTATCGAACTCTGGGGGCTAACGCAATGACGTCTGTTTGTAATATTCAACCTCGTCGCTCAACTGCCGACGATTAGTGACCAACATGATCTTCGAAAGGGTCCACAATAATGGCGACAGTACAAATATCGCTGGTAACAATACCCATAAGAAAGTGTATACCCTAATCTTTCTACCAGTAGAGTGCAGTGTGCCTCCCGAGGCAATAAATCGCGACCATACGGAGAATCCTTTTTGACCGCGTTTCTCCAGCAACACCAGACTCGGCTTCACTTCAACAGCACCCTTTCGCAAAAGTTCATTTTGAAGATTTCCGTATTCGTTTCGCTCCAGAGCATGGGCAATTGTTTCCCCAAATTTGCCTGCTTCCCGTATATCACTCTCTGAAACTCCGGCCGGAGGAAAGAATAGAAAAGCACCTTTCTTTCCTGTAAGCAGCCATCGTAAAATGGTAATTAAGCTCACCAGATTTCCCGAACGATCTACCAACGCAATGTGACCTTTGAGTTCAGCTTTGGCGTCAATCAAACGCTTCTTCACTTTCTCCTGCGCACCCAACCACATGTTCCTGCATCCTAGAATGGTAACAACATTCTTGTTGTTAAGGATCCGCTTACCTTCATCGCTTTGAAGAAAAGATCCAATGGGCCTTGAAGGCGAGAGGAACCAGGGTTGATACCCAAGAACCACCAGATCATATGATTCAAACGCCGCAGGTGTTAAGGGCTTCAAGGGAAGTGGTTTCTGTTGGAAAGTCTCCGGAAAGGCATTGAAGAACGTATATGCACTCCAGGGAAACGGATACTTTTCAGCAGGTTGGACTACCTCGAAATGTACATCATGCCCGGCCGCGATAATTGGTGCCGCCAGTGACTGAAGTATGGACAACTGTTGACCTGACTGTGAATAGTAAAGCATGAGGACGCGTTTCTTCATGGGGTAATTTTAGAATGCAAAATTAACTGAAAATTGAGAATTGAAATTTACGACTACCACAGGATCTAAATGTTATAGACTGACGACTCGCCTTCATCTGACGATAATCTTTGTATTCCGGATATTAACGATCGCATCCGATGCAGCCGTTCCATACAACGAAGCTAACGATGATCACGTTCTGTCTTCAACTTCACTTGCGTAGCAGTACCTGTAGCGTGGATCGCGATGACTGTTCAAGCAAAACTCCCGGAAGTTTTCTAAACTTTTCGAACGTTTGAGTATCGTAGTTTTTCACCGTGATCAGCGTAAGTCCGGTGTTGTAAAATACCTCGAATGAAGGCTGAAGTTTAGCTATTAATTTGGTCAGCTTGCTTTCGCGGAAGTCGATACAGAAAGAGAAAGTTATCGCGGAGTTCTGCATCACATTAATACGTATATCAAGCTCCATTAATGTCGCGAAGATCTGACGAAGCTGATCTTCTGAAATGAAAGTATAATCAGTGACTTTGCAGGAGATGAGGCACTGGTTTTCTTTCCATACGATTAACGGAGGCAACCGCTCAACAACACATTCATGAATCTTGGTCCCCGGTAATGATGGATCTTCAAAATTCTTGACGAAGAGAGGTATGAGTTTATTAGCAAGAGGCTTGATCGTTTTCGGATGTATAACAGAGGCGCCATAGTAGGTCATCTCTGCCGCCTCTTTGAATGGTAGTTCCTCAAAGATGATTGGGTTAGGATACTTCCGGGGATCGGCATTCATTACTCCGGCAACATCCTTCCAGATTGTCAGTGACTCTGCGTTCAGCGAAGATGTGAAAATCGCTGCCGTATAATCTGACCCTTCACGGCCCAGCGTTGTAGTGAGATTGTCCGGAGTTCTGCCGATGAATCCCTGAGTAATAATTACCTGAGACTTGAGCTTGTCCCGAAGGGGGGCAATCTTATCGCTGGTTTTTTTCCAGTCGACTTTTCCCTCGCGGAAGGTTCTATCTGTCGACACAAAGTCACGGGCGTCTATCCATGTCGTTGATCCATGCTGCTGACGCAGGTAGTGGTACACAATGATGGACGACAAAAGTTCACCGTAGCATACTACCTGATCATAAACCTGATCCGGTTCGCCACCCTTTTCCAGTTCGGCAACCATATTATTGATGGCTTGCGAAATGGCACTATTTACCTCACTGGCATCGGGAAAAAGACTTGCAACGGTATCGGTATGGTAACGAACAAGGGACTCGAGCGTAGCGGCGTATTCCTGACCAGTGCTGGCGAGATGACAAATGCGCTCCAGCATGTCCGTTGTTTTGCCCATTGCTGAAACGACAACAAGCAATTCGTTCGGAGCTGAAAGTACGATCGACGCCACGTTCCGAATGCCTTCCGGACTCTTCAAGGATGCGCCGCCGAACTTGAATACTTTCATTTCCTGCTCCGCGCACTAATTATTTCTCTGATTGCTTCTTAGAGGTTTTTGCTCCCTCTTTCTTTTCAGCCTTCGGCTTCTTCTCTGCCTTCACTTCCTTTTCCTCTATCGGTGCTGCCGACTCGGCTTCGGCTGGCGCTGCAGTTTCTTCTTTCTTTTCTTCGAAGATCTCGGGAACGTATTTCAGCAACACGGCGTACCAGCGAACGAGCTTTTTGATATCGCTTACATAAACACGACTTTCATCGTATTCAGGCAACACTGATTTTACAAATGCCTTCAACTCTGAAGGATCTGCATTAGCATCAACCCCTGGATCGGCCCCGTAATCCGCATGAATCTTTTTCAGAATAGCTTCCAGTGGTACTGTGCCCTCTTTTGTCGTCGTATAGATGGAAATCTCATGAAGCAGCGACAAGCGGTGGTTGGTTGTCGCCACGAGCTTGGTCTTTTGTTCATCGAGCGATTCAAGTATTACGCCCGACTTGGTTGGCGATACAATCTTGAACAACCCGCCCTTTCCAGATACTGTTGCAATTTCTGCTAATGTCATGGTCACGTTTCTTTAGGAGGGGGCAAAGCTAAAAAAATGAGCGTGAAAACTCTATTTATTTCCGGCGTCTCGCAAGTCGTCATTGGTCATAGCAGAATCCATGAATTCAAGCAATTCATCCCGTCCTGTTCGCTTTTCGGAACTTGTGAGAAACAGGGGAGGCAGTTCTTCCCACCGCGTTAATAGCGTGCGTTTGTATTCAGCTATGTTCTTTTGCAATTCGTTTGCTTTCAGCTTGTCGACCTTGGTGAACACGAGCGCAACTGGGATCTCCTTACTGCCAACCCATTCTATAAAGGCCATATCAATTTTCTGCGGAGGAAGCCGCGAATCGAGGAGGATGAAAAGGCAGTATAGATTGTCACGCTTCAGAACGTAGTCCTCAATCATCTTTCCGAAACCTTGCCGAAGGCTCTTGCTCACGCTGGCATAACCATAACCCGGCAGATCGACCAGGAACCAGGATTCATTAATGAGGAAATGGTTGATCGTTTGTGTCTTTCCGGGAGTTACGGAAGTCTTCGCCAGTTTCCGGACATTAGTCAGCATATTGATCAAGGACGACTTGCCCACATTGGACCTGCCGATGAACGCAAATTCTGCTTTGTCAGGCGCTGGACACTTCGCCACATCAGAAAAGCTGGAGATAAATGTAGCGGTTGTGACCTTCATTGGTTAAAGTAAAGATTGAAGCCTAAAATACTAAGTTTGCAAAGGGCCGACTTCTTATGTAATCGTTTTTATGCCGCAATTATCGGCTATTTTCATATTTTGTGGCTAAATTAGAGGATATTTTACCGTACCTTTACTGCCTTTACTGCTAAAACTTATTTTTCGCAAATGTCCAGTATCCGTAGTGTACTGATTTTTTTAACTCTCTTTTTAGCCGTCTTAACCCCCTCGTTCAGCCAGCAAGATCCCAAGGAAACCGCCACGGCAGTACATGGAGCAGGCAGAGCTTATTATGGGCGAAACCAAGGCTATGGACGATGCCCGCGAATTGATGACCACGGCGGCCAATCTGGATACGACGTACATCAAGGCGAACTTTGAGGCGGGCCAGATGCACCTGAAAACCGTCGGAAAAGACCGGGCCGTCACCTACCTTTTGCGCGTATACCGTCAGGATCCCGCTTATCGATTCGACCTGGAATACTGGATCGGTAAGAGCTACCAGTATGGCGAGAACTTCGACAAAGCTCTGCAATACTATACCCTCTATAAGGAAAAACTGACAAAGAAATCCAACTACCAGGGCAGAGATAAGATCGACCTGGCCACCGTTGACCGTGCGATTTTCGAATGCGAGAATGGCCGGGAGTTCGTTTCACATCCTGGAAACTATTCGATCGTTAACATTGGCCGGGAGATCAATTCGGAATTTGAAGACTATGCGCCGGTATTAAATGAAGCGGAAGACGAGATCGTGTTCACGACGCGCCGCCGCGAGGACAACTTGAACCAAAACGTGTTCGACGATAACAAGCCTTACGAAGACATTTTTACAGCCAAGAAAAAGAGCGGTGCCTGGAGTTATGCTAAGAACATTGGTCCCGTGGTGAACAATCCTTATCACGACTCGAACGTCGCTTTGTCTGCTGATGGTAATACCCTGTTCCTTTTCAAGGATGAAGGTGGCGGAGATATCTTCTATTGCACGCGTGAAGCAGGAGGCGAATTTGGCGCACCAATGCCTATGCCCGGTATCATCAACTCAAGCTTTGAGGAAAAATCAGTATCCCTGTCACCTGATGAGAAGACGTTGTACTTCTCCAGTAACAGACCCGGCGGTTTTGGTGGACTTGATATTTATCGCGCTACCAAAGACTCGAAAGGTGAGTGGACCAATGTGCGTAACCTCGGTCCGAAGATCAATACGGAAATGGACGACGATGGTCCTTTTATCGACTATGATGGTGTGACCTTGTATTTCAGTAGCAAGGGACGGAAAGGTATGGGTGGATTCGATGTGTTCAAGACGACATTCGATCCAAAGACAAATGAATTCAGTGAGCCGATAAACCTCGGATACCCGATCAACACCCCTGACGACGATATCTATATCGTGTTTTCGAAAGATGGAAAGCGCGCATACTATTCATCAGTTCGTGAAGACGGTATTGGATATACAGATATCTACATGATCACAATTCCTGAAGGCATCAAGAATGTGGATCCAACAGCTGGCCCTGCCGTTGTAGCCAAGCCTGACAGCACTGACAAAACCCCTGTTGTGGTGGTGCCAACAGATCCCAAGCCGGACGTTACAAATCCTGTAGATGTTCCAAAGAAGCCTACGAAGGATCCTGAACCGAAGAAAACCATACAGCCTTTGAAATATGTAGTGAAGGTTGTTGATGCTGAGAACCAGTCACCTCTTGATGCAAAAGTTAAACTCACCGGTTCGAAAGACAATGTTGTCGTTGCAGTTAGTCAGCAGGAGCCCGGCGTGTATGTGTTCAGTGTAACAAGCAACAAGCCTAAGGACTATCGACTTTCTGTCGAGGTACCGGGATATGCATTTATAAACCAGGTGTATCGTATCGAAGCAGCCACTACAGAAGAAAAGACTGTGAACAGAACCGTTACCATGCGCAAACTCACGCCTGGTATTGTCTCTATTCTGCGAAACCTTTATTTCGATTTTGATAAGGCAACGTTCAAGACTGAATCTTATACAGAGCTTAACAAGCTGGAGAACATGATGGCACAGAATCCCACTATGTCAATTGAGATCGCAGGTCACACCGATGCTGTTGGAACGAAAGAATACAATCAGAATCTTTCTGTTCGTCGCGCTATGGCCGTGAAGAACTTCCTGGTGAAGAAGGGTATTGATCAGCGTCGTGTGAAGGCAGTTGGATATGGCAAAAGTAAGCCGCTGGCCAGCAACGACGACGAGCAGGATGGACGCGAATTGAACCGACGGGTTGAGTTCAAAGTTCTGCAGCGTTAGGAACGCGGAGCGTTTTTGCGTTGGCGATTGAAGGAATTTCAACAACTTTACAGCGCAAAACGTTAACGATGGCAGTTGTTCCCTATCAGCAGGAGAGTGGCTCTAAAAAAGAGCAGGTGGCGCGGATGTTCAACAACATCAGCAGGCGTTACGACTTTCCTGAATCATTTCTTAAGCCTTGGCATTGATCGTGGCTGGCGTCGAAAGGCCATCGATTTGTTGCGTCCAATCAATCCTCAACAAATTCTCGATGTGGCTACTGGTACGGGCGATTTTGCTGTTCAGGCCATGTCACTCAAGCCGCAAAAAATCGTGGGTGTGGATATTTCAGAGGGCATGTTGGACGTTGGTAAGAAGAAAGTAATAGCCAAAGGTCTGGAGAACATGGTCACATTACAGTATGGAGATTCAGAGAACCTGCCGTTCGGCGACAATTCATTCGATGCCATCACCGTTGGCTTCGGAGTGCGCAACTTCGAAGACCTGCGTCGTGGACTTATGGAAATGCATCGCGTGCTAAAGCCCGGAGGGAAAGCTGTCATTCTGGAATTTTCCAGGCCACGGTCGTTTCCATTCAAACAGGTCTACAGTTTTTACTTTAGCTTTATTTTACCAAGAATAGGCAAGATGGTTTCGAAAGATGACTCGGCATACACTTACCTGCCGAAGTCAGTTGAAGCGTTTCCCGATGGCGAGGACTTTCTTCGCATCTTGCAGGATGTTGGATTTAAACAGAACCAATGCAGGCCACTTACATTTGGAGTAAGTTCCATCTACACCGGTACAAAATAGCATTCGCCCTTTTGTTGTTGGCGCTTTGTTCTGTCGGGCACGTATCTACTGTGCAGGCTCAACAAAAACGTTGGGTACAAAGGAACAATCCTAACTACGATAACAAGAAGCTGACCTATGGCTTTTTGATCGCACTGCACAGCTCGACTTACAATGTCAAGTACTCAGATGCATTCGTGACCCAGCAATTCGATACGGTATATGCCGTGAACCCGATGTGGACTTCAGGTTTTACTCTTGGCTTTATTGTTAATCATCGGCTGACAGATTATCTGGATCTGCGTCTTACTCCTCAGGTTGCATTTTACGAGAACAAGGTACGGTACCTGTACACAAATGAAACGTTCAAGGATGCCACGGTTGAAAGCACAATTGTAGAGTTTCCGGTGTTGCTCAAGTATAAATCCGAGCGCCGCGGAAACATACGCATGTATATGGTTGGCGGGTTGAAGCCCGCAATCCAGGCAACCGGCAAAAAGGAGCAGACCAAAGAAGAGCTGGAGATTAAATCAACTAATCTTAGCATCGAGGCCGGGTTTGGATTTGACCTTTACTATCCGTTGTTCAAGTTTTCCCCGGAGGTGCGCTTTTCTCATGGCATGATCGACATGCTTGGAAATCGTACGAACTCATACGGCCAACCATTAAGTCGCGTGAGTACGAACATGGTTACCGTTTACTTCCTGTTCCAATAACATTTCTTATACCTGCCTTTTCTCTTCTACAATCAATCATGGATGAGTGCTTTGTTTATAATTATATTTGGTTCTAATTATTTAACATTGAAGCATGGCAAAGCGAATAGCATTCATTACGGGAGCAACGTCTGGTATAGGCGAGGCCACAGCAAGGTTGTTGGCGGGAGCTGAATTCAAGTTGATTCTTTGTGGTCGGCGAGAAGACCGCCTTAAGTTGTTAGCTGCCGAACTTTCGAAACAGACGGAAGTAACGACGCTCACATTTGACGTCCGGGATCAACCGACAGTTGCAAAAGCTATTGCCAGTTTACCGTCGGCATGGAGTGCTATCGACGTTTTAATAAACAATGCGGGTAATGCGCACGGCATGGATCCGATTCAACGCGGCAGTCTTATCGACTGGGATTCAATGATCGATATCAATGTGAAAGGACTTCTTTACGTTTCGAAAGAGATCATCCCGGGCATGACAGAGCGCAAACGTGGACATATCATAAATCTCGGATCCATAGCGGGAAAAGAAGTATACCCCAACGGCAATGTTTATTGTGCAAGCAAATTTGCAGTCGACGCCCTGACGCAAGGAATGCGAATCGATCTGAATCCATTCGGTATCAAGGTAACTTCTATCAATCCCGGACTCGTTGATACAGAATTTTCGATGGTTCGTTTTAAAGGAGACACAGACCGGGCCGCGACTGTGTACAAAGGAATGACTCCTTTGAAAGGTGAAGATATAGCGGACATTATTCTGTATACGCTACAGGCACCGGCTCATGTTGTACTTGCTGACATTACAGTATTCCCTACAGCGCAAGCGAGTGCTGCAGTGGTAAAGCGCGACTAAGATCTGATCCGCGCTTTACCTAAGGACAAGTCTCTTCTGTAATCCTTCGAGATCGCATACTCACTGTCCTGGTATAACCATGGGTTGTGAAGGTTTGATCTTATCATAATCAACCACGCCATTTGCTTCTGCCCATTTGAAATAATCACTTGACAGTTCGTTCACAACTTCTGGTTTCTGTTGTGCAAGGTCTTTCGTTTCGCCACGGTCATTGCTGAGGTCGTACAACTCCCATTGATAGGAAGGGTAGGTTGATACAAGCTTCCAATTTCCCTTGCGCACGGCGCGATTGCCAGCGCGTTCCCAAAATATTCCATTCGGACGATCGACGGCTTCAATAGTTCCGGTTATTACGGGCACCAGGCTCTTCCCTGGCAGCGCATTCGATTTATGTCCCTTATAACTGGCAGGATATTGCGCTCCGGCTAACTCATAAAATGTTGGGGCAAGGTCAATCAAGTGTCCGGTACCTTTCACAAGCTTGCCAGCTGCTGCATGTCCCGGCCACCACGCAATGAAGGGTGAGCTGAACCCACCCTCATGCATGTTGTTCTTGTATTGCCGGAGCGGAGTATTCGACACATAGGCCCAGGGTTGTTCCTGATAATCATAAGACCCTGCGGTGCCAATCGGGCCAGTGTTTCGACTCGGCTTTCTTTGATTACCCGAGAATCCTCCCTGTGCTCCGTTGTCAGAGATAAATACAATCAACGTATTCTTGTCCTTCTGCAAATCTTTAAGTTTGGTCAATACCCTTCCGATGTTTTGATCTACCCGATCGAGCATCGCTGCATAAACTTCCATCTTTGCCTTCCACAGCTGTTTCTGGTCGTAAGTCAGATTGTTCCAGACGGGAACGTCCTTATCGCGTGCAGCAACAACTTGTCCAGGTTGCAAAATTCCTAGTTCCTTCTGACGCTTGAGCCGCTCATTGCGAAGCGAATCCCAACCGATGTCATAACGACCGCGATATTTAGCAATGTCTTCAGCACGTGCTTGCAAAGGCCAATGCGGCGCGTTGAATGCGAGGTATAAGAAGAATGGTTTTCCGTTTTTGTTTTGTTCGTCGAGAAAACCCAGCGCGTTGTCTGTGATCTTGTCTGTCAGATATTCGCCGGGGTTTAGTTTTTCCTTTCTGTTATTTCTGATCAATACAACCGGCTCGGCCTTACCGTATTCGCCAATATCAAAGTAGTTGCTGGCTCCGGGAATGAATCCATAGAATTGCTCGAAGCCACGCTGATTTGGCCATGCCAGACTATCCTTTCCGAGATGTGACTTGCCTGACATAAGTGTTGAGTAACCATTCTGCTGCAAAACTTCAGCGACAGTCAGTGACTCGCGATTGAGAAATCCCTGATAGGGAGGCAATCCAAGGTTAATGTCGAAGTACCCCATACCTGCCTTATGCGGGTATTGACCCGTGATGAGTGAAGCCCTCGTTGGAGCGCAGATTGAATTGTTGTAAAACTCACGAAAGCGTATTCCTTCGCTCGCGAGTTTATCAAGATTTGGAGTATTGATTTCGGAACCATATGCGCCAATATCTGAATAACCCATGTCGTCAACCATGATCAGAATGATGTTGGGTTTTGTTGGCGTACCTTTTTTCTGAGCAGCAGCCGGATGCGATAACAGAGTAGTGATTACAAAAGCAATTAATAGGAGTGGACGTAAAGAAATCATAGGGTAATGTACATTAACAATTCGTTCGAGCGCCACTGACATGGATTCACGACAGATTCCATTGGCGATAACTGGAATCATGGGGCGAAGTAAATAAATATCTACCATTTCCATAGACTTTAATAGTTTTATTATACCTTTGATTCAACCGACCACCAATTTCGGTTATTCCTTATTGTTTAATTCTAAACACAACTGAATATGGTGCGTCGTTTCCTCTTTGTTATTGCGCTTGGGCTTTTGTCAGTTCTATCCTACGCTCAGGCAAGCCAACCTTCTCCACTTACACTGGAAGAATTTAAACATAAATTGCAGAGCGCTAAAGATGCTCAAATCCTCGACGTGCGTTCACCCGAAGAGTTCGCAGAGAATCACATCAAAGGTGCTATCAATTTCTACGTTCCGGACGACGAAAGTCTCGCAAATGCCATCTCTGGTATCAGCAAGGACAAACCTGTATTCCTTTACTCCATTAATAATGGCAGGAGTACAACGGTATCAACCAAACTTACAGCCGCTGGGTTTAAAGAAGTATATGCGTTACCCGGTGGTTTGGCGCATTGGATAGGCAATGGTAATCCAATAGAAACAAAGGCAGGTTCGGGTCTCACAGCAGTTGAGTTCGATAAACTAATACCTGCACAGGAAGTTGTTCTTGTAGAGGTTGGATCAAAGCACTGCGGCGGCTGTAAAAAACTTGCGCCTGTCGTTGAAGCGATATCCCACGAGCAGGGGGTTAAGGTCATCAACATTGAACTATACGATAACAGGCAGCTTGCAAAGGAACTTAACATTGAATCAGTCCCTACGCTGATCCTTTACAAAGGAAAGACAGCCGTATGGAGAAAATCAGGAGCTATGACTAAGAATGAAATCGTTGATGCGCTGGATAACTCATTGTGAGTTACCAGCGATGATTCGTCTATGATGCTACGCTATTAATCGTAAAGAAAGTTAGTACATTTCCGTCCTGGACCCAGCCAGGATGACAGCCTATTCTTATCGCACAATAAAGTCTCCTTCCCAAGGATCTTACAAGGAAAAGGGAAGCCGTTTCCTTTCTTTCGCTTATCCTGTTGATACGGAAGGTGCAGTCCGGCTTCATCTTGATCAACTCAGGCAGGAATATTTCGATGCACGGCATCACTGTTATGCCTGGATGCTGGGACCAGAAAAGAAGCAGTTTAAAGCAGCCGACGATGGAGAACCCAGCCATTCGGCCGGAGATCCTATTCTTGGGCAAATCCGTTCCAGTGATCTCACACAGATCCTTATAGTTGTTGTGCGATATTTTGGAGGCATCAAGCTCGGCGTTGGCGGATTGATTCAAGCTTACAGGGAAGCCGCTGTGGATGCTATCCGGAATGCGGTAATAATTGAGGAGGAAGTCCTCGTCAACGCCACCGTTATTTACCCTTTTGATAAAACACCTGAGGTAATGCGAATGATCAAAGACTTTCACGTGCAGTTGGTCGAGCAATCGTACAATACTCATTGCGCTTTAACGGTTCAGGTGCCTTTACGAAACCAGGCAGCGCTACATGCCAGAATTGACCAGTTGAATATCCCCCAGCGATGTATTGAATACAATGAAGCCATTTAGGCATCATCAACGCAACTGCCTTATTTGTGCGCACACACTGTTCACACTCGCCAAAAGTATGAGTCAGCTTTGAACGGACTTCAGTTGAACGCACTGAAGGTGTGAAATTTCCCGGGAAGCGAAGAGTACAACAATCGCACAAGTGGGCCCCGATCTCGCGCCCAATACCTTTGATTCAGTTGCCTTTGTGTACTTAGTACGCATTGAAAATTTTCGCTATTTTGTGGGGCACAAAAACCATCAATATGATAAGCAGAAGAGACTTTATCAGGAATACAGGCATGCTTACAGTTGGAGCCGGCTTTCTTTCGCAGACCTCCTTTGCTTCAGCTTCCGCTACCCCGGCAGCACTTTCGCGGCCAATAGGATTACAACTATATACGTTAATGGGAATCATTGACAAGGACCTCGATGGTACGCTGAAGAAACTCGCGGCTTTGGGATACACAGAGCTTGAATCTGCCTTTAGCATGAAGGGAGGCTTCTACGGACTCGGCGCAAAAGAATTTGCTGCCAAGGCAGGCAGCTATGGAATGAACTGGCGGGCACACCATGTTTTAGGTGCGCCCTTCAAATTACCTCCAGGTGCCAAGATGCCAACCGGTGCAGATGGTAAACCGATTACCATTCCTCCGATGAAGAACCTGAAGGAGAACATGCAGGAAATCGTGGATAGTCTTGCGGGCGGAGGTATCAAGTATCTCGTATGCGCAAGCACGCCCATATCAACAATGGATGAGATTAAGTCATCGATTGATACACTGAACAAAACCTATGACATCTGTAAGAAGGTCGGATTAGAATTATTGTATCATAACCACGATGCTGAGTTCAAAGCAGTGGAAGGTAAAGTGCCTTATGCAATGTTCTTCACTGAACTTAATCCTGAGATAAAGTTTGAACTTGATCTCGCCTGGGTAACTAAAGCTGGACTCGACCCTGTCTCTCTGTTTAAGCTATACCCTGGAAGATTCCCCACCTGGCACGTAAAGGATATAGATGCCGAGTTTAAGAATCTGCTGCCAGTTGGTAAGGGCGTTGTCGACTTCAAGCGACTCTTTGCCAATGCGGATGTTGCGGGACTTCAATATCCGTTCGTTGAACACGATCAGCCTGCAGATGCTTTTGGCAGCTTGTCAACAAGCATCGCTTATCTGAAACAGCTCCTTGCGTAGTTCAAATATTCAGTCCCAGGTTGCACCTGTAAACGGATCGGATTTATCCGGGCTGTCATCGGTACAACCCCCGTACGCCAACATCAAGAAATCTATGAAAATAACGATACAGCTATTGGCCGCCGGTACAATGGCTACGCTCATATCCTGCGGACCGAAATGGCAGGAGTCAGGAACAGGAAACATCAAAACTATCACAAACGAAAGTGGACGAACACTTGGCTATTCTGTCAATTCTGGAGTGAAGATCCTCACCGTTGACAGACTCGGTTTCAAAGACCTCAACAAAAATGGCCAACTGGATCCGTATGAAGACTGGCGCTTGTCTGCCGATGAACGCGCGCGCGACCTGGCATCCAAACTCTCGATTGAACAAATTGCCGGCCTCATGCTGTATAGTCGTCATCAGATGATTCCAGCAGGTGGGATGGGATTCATGGCAGGCACTTATGGAGGCAAGCCGTTTAAGGAAAGCGGTGCACAGCCATCGGACCTTAGTGATCAGCAGCAGGAATTTCTTACGAAGGACAACGTCCGGCACGTTCTCGTCACCAGCGTCGAGAGTCCTGAAGTTGCAGCGGTGTGGAATAATAATGCCCAGTCGCTGGTTGAAGGAATCGGTATGGGCATACCCATCAACAACAGCTCTGATCCACGTCATGGCACGGTTGCTAACGCGGAGTTCAACGCGGGGGCTGGAGGCCGAATATCCATGTGGCCTGGATCAATGGGTTTTGCAGCGACCTTTGACCCCTCAATCGTAAAAGGATTCGGACACATTGCTGCAATTGAGTATCGTTCACTCGGAATCAGCACGGCACTTTCGCCGCAAATTGACATGGCAAGTGAACCCCGATGGAACCGTACAAGCGGCACCTTCGGTGAGCATCCTTACCTGGCTGCCGACATGGCGCGAGCCTACGTTGATGGATTTCAAACATCTGCCGAAAAAGAATTGGCAGATGGCTGGGGATATCAAAGCGTGAATGCTATGGTGAAGCACTGGCCTGGTGGAGGTGCAGGTGAAGCGGGTCGCGATGCGCACTATGCGTTTGGAAAATTTGCCGTTTATCCCGGAAAGAATTTCGAACAACACATGATCCCTTTTACAGAGGGCGCCTTCAAATTGGAGGGAAAAACAACAATGGCCTCAGCTGTGATGCCTTACTACACGATCTCGTACGATCAGGATGTAAAGAACAAGGAAAACGTTGCGAACAACTATAACACCTATATCATCAATGATCTGTTGCGTGAGAAGTATCACTACGATGGAGTGGTTTGTACGGATTGGTCCGTTACAGGAGATGAGGTTGCTCTTGATCAATTCATTGGAGGCAAACCTTGGGGTGTTGAGAGGCTGACGTTGGCGGAGCGACATTATAAGATCCTCATGGCGGGCGTTGATCAATTCGGAGGCAACAATGCTTCGGCACCAGTTATAGAAGCGTATCAGTTGGGTGTAAAAGAGCATGGTGAATCCTGGATGCGCAAACGCATGGAGCAATCAGCGGTGAGGTTGCTGAAGAATATATTTAGAACCGGCCTGTTCGAAAATCCTTACCTGAATCCCGAAGAATCAAAGAGTACTGTGGGAAGTCCCGATTTCATGAAGTCGGGTTATGAAGCTCAGTTGAAGTCGGTGGTTATGCTAAAAAACAAAGAAGTCCTGCCGCTGGCAAAAGGTAAGAAGGTGTACATACCGAAGCAGTATCGTCCGGCAGGAAGGAACTTCCTTGGAATGCCTACTCCTGAGAAGAATGATTATCCTGTCAGTATTAAGATCGTTGAGAAATATTTTCAGGTTGTTGATGATCCTTCACAGGCAGACGCTGCGCTTGTCTTTATCGAAAGTCCTAATTCAGGAAACGGATACAACAGCGAAGATGTGAAGAAGGGGGGCAATGGTTATCTTCCAATCTCATTGCAATATGGCGAGTACACCGCACGCGATGCTCGTCAAACCAGTATTGCCGGTGGTGATCCGCTGGAGTCATTTACGAATCGCGGTTATAAGGACAAGAAGGTTAAAGCCATAAACTTTACTGATCTCGCTATGGTAACGGAGACAGCAAAAAAGATGAACGGCAAACCTGTCATAGTAGCAATCAACGCCACGAATCCTATGGTCATGTCAGAATTCGAACGACAGTCAAAAGCCATCCTGATGCATTTTGGTGTTCAGGATCAGGCGTTAATGGAAATTATCTCCGGTGCATCAGAACCGTCCGCTTTGCTGCCGATGCAAATGCCGTCCAGTATGGCAACCGTTGAAAAGCAATTTGAGGATGTTCCGCTGGACCTGGATTGTTACATCGACGAGGCTGGTCACAAGTACGATTTTGCCTTCGGAATGAACTGGAAGGGTGTCATTGCTGACGAGCGTACGACAAAATATAAAGTGCCCGTCACAGGGAAGTAACGAACGCAAGATTCAAAGCTAGTAGCGGCACTTACTTTTTCTGATGACCCGAAATCCAGTCATCGGACAATGATGAGTGTCGCTTCGTTTTATTCCGATTTGAGACTCTTCACAGGATTCATCATGGCAGCCTTTATTGACTGGTAGCTTACGGTCACTATGGCGACTGTTAGAGCTGCCGCTACCGACACGGCAATTGCTTGCCACGAAATTGAGATATGATAGGGATATTTGGCAAGCCATTGGGTCATCGCGTAATAACCGAGTGGAACCGCGGCCAGACATGATATACTCACCAGGGCAACGAACCCAGATGAAAGGCGGCCCCACAATTGAATCACCGTTGCCCCCAGTACTTTGCGTATTCCTATCTCTTTCGTGTGCTGTTCGGCCATGAATGATGCAAGACCAACTAGGCCGAGGCAGCTAATGAATACAGCGAGTGCCGTAAAGACATACGCAAGTTTACCCACCGCTCTTCAGTCGAGAACTTTTTGCCGTATTCAACATCTGAGAAGTGATAGACAAAAGGAACTGAAGGAGCATACTTCTTCAAAACCGCTTCAATGCTTGCCAGCGACTCACTGGTGCTCCGCTTTGGATTGAGCTTTAAGTTGATCCAGTTCGCTGACTCCGCTTTCGCATCCATACCATAGATGTTGGGCCTGACTTCACGGTATGGCGACTCCATCACGAGGTCTTTCACGATGCCGATTACGTGAAACTTTTGCTCACCTCTTGTTATCTCCATGCCGATAGGATCTTTTGTACCAATAAAATTTACCGCCGCCTCGTTAAGAATCAATGCCATCGAGTCTGTGGCAAACTCCAATGAAAAGTCGCGTCCCTCTTTAATCTTCCAACCGATAGTGGCACCGTAATCCTCACTCACAGCGATAACACCAAAGTCCGAGGACTGTAACTCAGGATCCTTGCCTTTCCAGTTAAATGTGCTGCTATTGTTGTAGATCTCCGTTAATGGACTTGATGATTCGCTCGCTTCTACAACTGCACCAGTGCGTTTTACTTCCAGATTGAATGCATCAAATTTTCCGAACAGATCGGGAGACATAACGGGCATCGTTAGCAGCCCATCGCGGTCGTATCCAATAGGTCTGTTTTTCGAGTATTGAATCTGCTGATAGATGATCAACGTACTGAATAGTAACACGATCGAAACTGTAAACTGAAAAACCACCAGAGTCTGTCGCGGGAGAGATCCATTTCTCCCCGTCTTAAGAGAGCTTTTTAATGCTTGTACGGGCCGGAAAGAGGAGAGAAGGAAGGCTGGATAAAACCCTGCCAAAAGACTTGTAACGAGAATAAACGCGGCACTAACCAGCCAAAAAGTGAATTGACCCCAGGGGATCTCTATACTTTTATCCGCTAATCTGTTAAACCAGGGCAAAGAAACTTGTGCCGTTCCTAGCGCTATCACGAATGCCACCAGTACAACCAAAATGCTTTCACTCAGAAATTGTTGAATGAGCTGACTACGTACTGAGCCAATAGTCATTCGGATACCTACTTCTTTAGCGCGTTTTACCGAGCGCGCCGTTGCCAGGTTGATAAAATTTATGCAGGCCAAAAGAAGTACGGCGATGCCAATTATGCCAAACATCCATACAAGCTCTATCTCACCACCTGTCTTCACTCCATTTTCCCAGTTGGAATACAAGTGCCATTCGGGCATGGCATGCAGTATAATTTTAGGTTTAAATGTATTGTCGTTTGAACGGGTAGCGCGAACAGATGCCACCTTATCGGAGACCTTCGTTAAATCAACGTCAGGTGCCAGCTGTACATACATCTGGAAAGAGTTGTTGTCCCACTGGTCGGCAGATCGCTTCATCCATTCTTCTGTCATAACCTCCAGTTCCCAGCTGGATAAGAATTGTATTTCATTAAAACTTGAGTTGCCGGGGATGTCCTCATAAATACCGGTGACCTTTACATCGAGCTTATTGTCGATGCGAACAGGTTGATCCAAAGGATCGACGTCGCCAAAAAGTGCTTTAGCAGTAGAAGCTGAAAGCAGTATGGATTTTGGATCACTGAGACCGCGGCTTGTTCCGGCAATCATCTTCATTGAAATCATGTCGGGAAAGTCGTCCTGTACAAAGTTTCCTGTTTGTGAGATGCTTTGCTGATTAAAGGTCAGTATGTGTTGATCCGTCCAGGTCGACATTGAAATGGCACTGAAATCATTTCCGTAATCCTGGCGCATAGCGTTTTCCAACGGACGGGGTAGTGCATAACCTGTCATTACTTTTCCGTCTACAGTTTGTTGCTGCAATACCTGCGCAAGGCGATCGTAGTGCTGGTGATGTTTATCAAACGACAGTTCATCCCACACCCACATGCCGATGAGCATGGCTATGGTCATGGCAATGGCGAGGCCGCCGATGTTGATTGCAGAGTATCCCTGGTTCCGCAGAAGATTTCTCCAGGCTATTGTCAGATAACTTTTATACATAACAGCGATTCCATTAATTCTTTGAACAGTGGCGTCAGGATGAATATAGCGACAGATTTAGAGGCTATGGGAAATTTCGTGCCAGCCGTGAAAACAGCGTTTTGGTCGCTCAGAATGGGGTATTTGGGGCCGAAACCGATCGAATACGGATATTTCGTTCGAATTCGCACGTCCAGGCTTCTACTTTTTTTCGGAAGGTTAGCCCGAAAGTAGTCGTCGACCGCGATTGTAGGAATCGAACAGTTGAGTGTATAAAAGAAAAGGACCAAAGCCTGCTTTGGTCCTTTTGAATTGTTTTGCTGAAGTAAAACCTTCCGGTAATCGGATGTATTGGCTATCGCTTGAACCCAAGTGCGCTACCGCCACAATATCCAGTAGATCCATCAAATGTGTACTGGATGTAGTAGATACCTGTTGTGTTGCATGGATAGGCAATCGCCGAGATAAACTGACCATTCACTTTACTTGAGGCCACCTTATTACGATTTGAATCGTATAGTGATACCACGATACCGTCTGTTGGCTGTGTTGCTGCACAGATGTTGATCATGTATTGCGTTCCCTTCGTAAATACGTATGAGTATTCAACGTAATCCTTACCGCCTTTTTCAATCTTATAGCTTTTCAGAAAGTTGAAACCAGCCGCAAGTTTAGGTATACACTGATTGCTCAAGGCATCAGCGTTGCACTGTCCAACCACCTCCATTGCGCTGAAAATTATAACGGACAGAACAGTTAGAAATAACTTTTTCATAGGTTCCAAATATTCTTAGCTTATTACCTTGTTTCTGATTCCTGTTGTGATCGACTTAATGTTGTTCACGTCCTCAGGAGTGATCTCGATTGTACTCGAGCTGTTGTCTTTAATCACCATTACTCCATCGACAATTTCAAATGTCGACTCTTTGTACGTATAAGTGACCTTTACCTTGTCGAATGCCTTTTTCAATTCTTCGACATCGGTGAGGAGAGCCGCCATGTTAGGATCGCTGTCCTTGTAGAAGGAGAGGAGCAACATGATGTTTTCAAGGATGATCTTCTGCTCACCAATGGTCTCCTGTAACTCCTTGTTGGTTGGATTAGCGCCAGCAACTTCGCAGAGGATATGCAGCGCTTCCAGCCATCCACCGGTAAGAAACAGAACGCTCAAATTTGAACGATCCTGTGTCTGGAGATAATGGTTAATGCTGTTAAAGTTTTGCGTAGTGATAAGCAATAAAGAGTCCAGATTCTTGCTGTTGGTAGCCAGTCGTCCTATGGTTTCGATATCGAAGAATTGCCCGATATTCAAGCCGTCAGCGAGGCTTTTGATAGATCCCATGTACTTCACCCCATCATTGTTTTGTTCGTAGATGTTGGTATAGCCAAGGTCCGTGCCATAAACACCGAGGTTCAGGGCCTTCTTGTAGTTGCTATTATACTTCGAAGTATTGTCGGGGGAATTGAGATAGCTGCCGTTATATTTCTTGCCGGACTCCTTCAGAAGGACGGAGATTTCAAGCGGCGCGGGTATACGCTGGAGAACGTCCCCGATTACGCCTTCTGAAATGGAAGGCCCTCCGGTCTTGGCTGAGTCGAGGCCCTCCAGGAAGGCTTGCTCGTCGGTCTTTTTTTCGGAGCCGCAGGCAGTCATTAAGGCCACCAACACACCGAGTACTACGATTCTCATAGCTATAAAATTATTCGTTTACAAATTTAAAAAATCAGCAATCCATGGCAAAAACGCACATATGCACGATGTCACTTTTTGGTTTGATCAGCTTTAGGCAGCGGTACTGTAACCGGTAATCCGGCAAATGAATTGATGAGTTTCCTGAGCACTTCAAAATACAAGGTTGCGTACAGGATAATCGTCATCAGCCATATCACCAGGTTGTTGAACAGGTACGTGTTTATCATCGATCCAAACAGGTTCTTACGAGGGGCAAAGAAATGTGCCCGGTAGTCCAAAGAACTGGCTGGAAGAGGATCAAGAAAGATCGGATTGATCTGTTGATAAAGCGCTCCTTCGTATTCAATGATCCTATCCTTTTCAGATACATTTTTCACGAGATCTGACAGACTTTCGTTAAAGTATCGGTTCTTATGATCGTTGAGGCTATAGCCACCAGCTTTTTCATTCTTGAGCACCTCAGCATCCTTCGCGTTAACGGCCCGGTTGTACGCCTCCTGATAGAACTTTTTGTATCCGGCAAAATAGTTCTCCAGCTTGGTATTGAACTCAGGCGTGAATGTTTGGATAGTCCAGTCTTTGGCGATGTCCTGCTCAAGACCTTTCTCTGTAAAAGTCACGACGAACAATGTCCTGAATGATTCCGAGATCTTTTACGATAAGCGTTTTGATTGAATCGCTTTTCTCGTCAAGATTATCTGCAATGTACTTGCGCTTGCGATCCAACTCAGCTACCAGATAGGCCGAGCGGAAGTCCGCCTGGCTCTCAAACTGTTCACTGGTAAGTATGGCTTCTCGTATGAGTTATTTTTGAACTGATCTACCGCGAGCGCCTCGTATGCCCAACGTGACGCCATCAGGTCTGCAACAATCGGCACTTTGCCTTTGGTGCTGATCAGGTCGTTCAGTTTGTCGAAGCTAAACAGAAGCCCGCTCAGGATCATTTGAGGGATCAGGAGCAACGGAATCATTACATATACTGTAACGGCTGAGTTAAACGCCGAAGAGATATTCAAACCCAGTACGTTGGCAAAGCACGATACAGTGAACAGTACAAACCAGAAGGGAATCAGCATTCGCCACTCAATTTCGAGGATGAGATCGCCAACCAGCACAAATGTAAAGGTCTGCAGCGCCGACATCGAGAATAGAATGATCAGCTTCGACATCAGATAACTATTCCAGCTGAGGTTCAGGAACGACTCGCGACGCAGTATTTTTCGGTCACGTATGATCTCTTCCGCGCTAACGGTAAGTCCCATGAAAAGAGCAACGATGATACTCATCAGCAGGAACGCCGGGAAGTTATCGTTGAATCTGAACATGTACTCTTTGCCACCAGGAGCGCTTCTGTACTTGATAATCACCGCCAGGATCACTGCAAGGAGGGGAGCCTCGAGGAGATTGATCAGTAAGTATTGTTTGTTGCTGAGCTTGGACAACGTATCACGCGTTACAAAGATCAGCGTCTGTTTCAGTTTGTTGGGGAGGTTCAGCGATTGAGGTGGTGCTTCCTGCACATCTTCAACCCGGTTGAGTCTGAATCGCTCCTTGAACATGTCAAACCACTGCGGAGGAGTAATCTTCCGCTTGCTGGTTGGCTGCCCATATTCATCGACAACCTTGGCCTCGATGATGTTAAATATTTGTTCCGGGTTCACGTTACCGCAGGTCTCGCATTGACCACGGTTGCTGTCTACCTGGTGAGTTGATTTCTTAAAGTAGGTGACGGCCTCAACTGGAGGGCCATAATATGCCGGATATCCACCTGTATCCATGATCACCATCTTGTCGAACATCTTATAGATGTCGGAGGAAGGTTGGTGGATAACGACGAAGATGAGCTTTCCCTTCAGGGAAAGTTCTTTCAGTAAGTCGATCACATTTTCAGAGTCGCGCGACGACAGACCAGACGTGGGTTCGTCGAGGAACATGATCGCTGGCTCACGGATAAGCTCCAGGGCAATGTTCAGACGTTTCCGCTGACCGCCGGATATGGTCTTGTCTAATGGATTTCCTACACGCAGATCTTTGCGTTGATCGAGACCGAGATTTTCCAGCACGTCCATGACGCGCTTTTGAAGTTGCTCTTCAGTAAAATCCGCGAAGCAGAGCTTGGCGTTGTAGTATAAGTTTTCGTAAACGGTAAGCTCTTCAATGAGCAAGTCATCCTGCGATACGTAACCGATCACACCATGAATTTGTTCTTTTTGAGCATGAATGTCGAAACCGTTTACCAGTATTTTCCCTTTGGTTGGTTTCACCAGGCCAGCCATTACATTCAACAGCGTGGTCTTACCAGCACCGCTGGCACCCATAATACCGATGAGCTTACCTGGTCCTTCTGAGATGTTCACATTGCGCAGACCAATTGCGCCTGTGGGAAACTTCAATTCTTCAATCTCAACGTTGAACGAGAGTTTCGTAGTCTTGAGCTCTTCATTGAAGTTGGCGACGAGATCGCTGTAATACAACGCGTCACCGGCTTGTGTCTTGATCGTGCTGCCATGTGAGAACAGGTAGACACGATTGGGTTGCATAGGAAAGCCATTCAATGCATTGGATTCTTCTCCAATGTATTTGGTGAAGTACATGTCAACTCCGCGTACGCGCATGAAGACAAGGTGTCCACCGATATGGCCGTGCACGTGCTTATTGCGTCGTCCCTCAGAGCTGGAGCCGTGATCAAGTATCAGGATGTCCTCATAGTCCAGCTTTGCTGTTTCTTCAGAAATCACAAAATTCTCGATCAGGGTATACTCGTCCTGAACGATATTAAACACGTTCGATGCCGTATTGATAATTTCCATCCGCTGCGGTGTGAAATTCTTGTCGGTTCCGACAAGTTCCAGCAGCTTGATCAATACGACGACTTTTTGTTTCTGAGTAAGGGTCTTATTGATCTTTTTACAGATACCTAAGGTCTTAACAGAGTCCTTTACTGAAGTTAATTTTTGTTTGCCCGCCTCTTCCTCCTTGCCATACTCAGAGTATTGGTCATAGAGATCCAGGTGCTCTTTAATGGAGTCCCGATCCAGTTCAGTCTGGAAGAAGTTGATAACGAACTGCCGCTCACGCTCGGTAACACCACCATCCTGTTTCGTTATTATCGCAAAAAGTTGTGTAAGCGCCTTGAGTATTTCTTCACTCATATAACGATAGTAAGCATGAAAGCTTCAAAAAATATCGGTCGTTAGCCACCCGCGTATCGCATTATGCGCACGGGACAACACTTCCGATAAGGTAAAAAATGGGTCTAAATTTTAACTTAGTATGTCTTAAACTCGAACGGGATTTCAACCAGTTCAGAAAATTCCTGACCTGCTTCTTCCATATCTTCATCGTCTTCGTGAAAATACCAGAGGATTTTCATGCCTTTGATATCTTCAAGTGCTGACAACACATCAAGTATAAGCTTCGAAGATGCTGTATTAAAGTACTCAAGCTTGAATACAAATTCTGTAGAAGGATTTGCGCCTTCGCCATACTTGCCAATCCACTCCAGTACAGGACGATAGAATTCAGCTGAGTCTTCAGGAAGTGAGCGACCAGATATTTCAAAAATTCCGTTCTTTTTATCGAGGATTATCTTCGGGGTGTCTTCAGTACCCTCAAGATTTAAAATTTCCATGATTAGATCTTATTTAGTTAATGCAAAGGTTCTGTTATATTATTCGGTCTCTCTGGGCACGTTTACCTTGAGGCAGAAGAAGCAATACTCGTTATTCATTTCCGGAAATTCAAACTCAAGTTTGCCACCGGACTTTCTTGCCATGTCAACGAAACCGAGACCCGCGCCACCCTTTTCGGAAATGGTAGTGTTCTTAATGATTTCCTTGTACAACTCTTTCAGACCGTCTTTGTCCAAACCGTTGATGTGGTCAAGCGTCTTTTGAAGCTTGGGCACATTCGTTTTCTGGACAGGGTTACCCGACATGATGCTGTACCGGTTTGCCTCTTTGCCGATTAGAAAAATTGCTGCGTGGCTGCGCGTCTGGCCATCGACCAGTTCGTCGCTGTGCTTCACGATGTTTTGGAGCGCCTCCACCATTACATTGAACACCTTGCGCTTGATGCTCGAGTCTTCACCTGAGGAGTCAAGATTCCGCTCGGCCATGGACAGAATTGATTTGGTGCTCTCCTGGGTGAAGTCACCCTGGTACACCAGAATCAGATTCTGCGACATCATCGTGCGGTGCAGATCATAAATGAAATTCATGCTTAAAAAAATTAAAATTTAATGGATGTGGTTTCACTAAGTTAATTGTTTTTGTGGGTTTGACCTTTACGATTCATTGCCGAGAGTTAAAATTTGATACCAATCAGCAATACGTCGTCAGTCTGTTTCGTCTCACCGCGCCAGCTTTCCCATTCATTGTCGAATACGGTAATTGCATCACGCATTTCAGACTTGTGTACGCGCTCAATAATCTCGCGCACACGTTTCGGTCCGAACTTACGGCCCTCGGAGCCACCGAACTGGTCGGGGAATCCATCAGAGCTGAAGTATATCGAATCGCCCGCATCGAGCTTGATCTTCGTGTTGGTGAAGTTTGTCTGATTCTTGAAGATACCACCACCGATCGGGAATTTGTTACCTTTCACTTCATCCATAACCCCTTGTTTCATTACATACAGAGGGCGATGGGCGCCGGCGTACTCAACTTCACGTTTGGTTGTGTTGATCTTACAAAGCGCGATGTCCATTCCATCTTTGGTTGTCGCATCTTCGTCCTGACGCAACGTGGTCGTTACGCCTTCGTCAAGCAGATCGAGGATCTTGCCGGGCTCAGTGATCTTACGGCTGCGAACGATGTCGTTCAGCAGGAAGTAGCCGATCAATGACAACAAGGCTCCTGGTACGCCGTGACCTGTACAGTCTACGGCAGCAATAAAGATCTCGTCTTTGATCTGCACGAACCATGGGAAGTCGCCGCTGACAACGTCGCGTGGCTTGTACAGGATAAAGGAATCCGGAAGCGCCTTGCCGATCACTCTGGAGTTAGGCAGAATGGCGTTCTGGATACGCTTAGCGTAGTTGATGGATTCCGTGATCTTTTTGTTCTTATTCTGGATCTCAAGCTCGATCATCTTGCGATCAGTGATATCGTGTGAAACCACGAGCACTGATTCGAGCTTGTTTGATTCATCAAATTCAGGAATAGCGTTGATGTGCATCACGCGCTTACCCATTTCAGAAGAGAAGTCTAATTCGGCTGAAGCCTTTTCGTTGGTGACGTTCACTTCTTCTACGATCTTCAACCATCCTTCCAGGATAGATTGATCGAGGTCAGCTTCCTTCACTTTCTTGTTCATGAAGAAAGAAGGTTGCTTTCCTGTGTATTCCTCGATAACGGGGTTGATATACGAAATCGATTCGCCTTCGAGACGCGTGATAAGGTCGAGTGAGTTTTCCGACAGGGCCTGCATCTTGCTTCGCATTCTCTGTTCCTGCTCAGCGCGGCGACGTTCAGTGATGTCGCGGGAGTTAAGAATGAATCCGTGAATGGCCTGGTTCGACATCACGTTCGTACCGGTTGTTTCAATCCACATGAAGCTTCCGTCTTTGGCGCGGTACTCGTACTGAACTGTAACTTTTTCTTCAGAGCTGGCCTTCATCTTGCGGAACAGCTCCTTGAATGTATCACGGTGATCAGCGTGAACCTTTTCTATGTCACTCTTTCCGATCATCTCCTTCTGGCCATAGCCAAGGATCGATTCTACGGACGGAGAGATGTAGCGAATGGTCTCATCCGCTTCGTAGATTGTGATAACCTCGGAAGCGTTTTCGAGCAACAACTGCATCCGCTTCTGGGTGCGATTAACTTCTTCAATTTGTTCTTCAAGCTTCTGGTTTGAGCGCTGCAGCTCTTCCTGAGTTGCCTGCATTTCTTCGGCATTCTGACGAAGAACTTCCTGCTTTTCCTTGAGTTCGTTACTCATCTCCTGCGACTCAGCAAGGAGCTTCCGTGTACGTTCATTAACCTTGATGTTGAAGATCGTACGGGCAAGGATCAGTGAAAGTTCCTGTACAAACTTAACCTGTGAAGCATCAAACTTTTTGAAGCCGGCGAACTCAAGCACACCGTATACGTCTTCGTTTGTGATCAGAGGCACAATAAGGATACATCGCGGGCGCTGATCACCCAGGATACCGGAAGTAACCGATACGTAATCGTCTGGGATCTCGGTACGAAGCACTGTATCTTTTTCAGACGCGGCCTGGCCAACAAGTCCTTCCGCGAAACGGAATTTAGCCTTCAGATATTTCTTTCGTGAGTAAGCGTAGCTCGCACGCATTTCTATGACAGGGCGATTGGCGTCGTCGTCGTTCACGATATAGAACGCTCCCTGGATGGCTCCAATCTTATCAATAATGAATTTGATCACATCGTCACCCAGTGAATCGATCGAATCGTGCATACGCAGGATCTCGCTGATCTCGGCAACACCACGAACGATCCAGTTGCGCTCTTTGTCGCGACGTTCATTCTCGATCAGGTTGTTACGCATGTTGATCAACGACATACCAAGAATGTCATTATCACTGGCAGGTTTGAAGGCAGTGTCGTATTTGCCTTCACCGATACGCTGAGCGAAGTTGGCGTTGCTCTTCAATGAAAGCACGAGCTCATCAACTTTGGTATTCATCTGCCCGAACTCGTCGTTAGTGTTGTCGTCAGATGGTTCGGGAAGCACACCCTGCGCCACCAGGCCAAGAGTTGACTTCATCGAATACAGAGGTCTCGTTATAGAGCGGGCGAACATCATCGCGATTAGCGTCGCGAGAGCGAGCACGCAAATGCCGGCATAAACAAAGATGCCGATAATTTCGCTGGAGTCGCCGTAGGCTTCTGAAGCGTCGATCTTGGCTATAAGGGCAATGTTTGTGTTGCCAATTTTTCTACCCACCTGCAGTGTCTTTTCTCCACGATAGTCCAATGCTTCAGGTGCAGCTGCATTGTTTTCGAACACCGGAGCGAAGGCAGCGACAGCTTTGTCGGTGGGTTCACGCAACAGGATCGCTGCAGTTGTGTCGTTCTTAAATGGACTGATCAATGCGACTTTGCGTGACATCGGATCCTGGCGCGCAAGGATAACTTCGCCCGTGGTACCAAGTCCCTGATAGTTCTTTAGTACTTTGTAAGGCGTAGCAAGGTTCAACTTTACGATCACCAGTTGCTTTACTCCGGAACTGTCTTTGACAGCGCCAGCCGCATATGTGAAATATGTTTTTGATTTTTTGTCGCGGAGCACTGACGAGAAATATATGTCCGTCTTTGCGCGATCAAACGTTACTCCATCAGGATCGATAAAGTTACCGCTTGCCGTTGGATCTGTCGATGCTACAATGGCGCCTGTAGGTGACGTGATGGTGATCTCGTCGACACCCAGCAGGTATTTTTGTTTGGTAAGTGCTCTGGCGAGAACCTGATCCGTTGATGCTGAAGTAAGGACAGTGTCCCCTTCGCCCGGCGGCGGACCCATCATCGCTGTAAGATCGGCACCACCTGCTGAGGAGGAAGCATTTGCGCCACCCTGAACCTCCTGAGAGTTCTGTAGCGCGTGAATCGCTATTGAAGCCCGTTCAAAGAAGGTGTTGAAGTAAGCGGCGCGATTGTCAGCAATCACACCCAGGGTTGCTGCATACTTATCCTGCGTGTTCTTCCGATGGTAATCGTAGCTGAAAAAACTGATTGCTGCTATCGCCGCAAGCGACACAGCCATAATCAGCAGCGTGAGTTTTGTACTAATATTGATGCTCTTCATCATAGTAAACTGATGCTTGGCTATTTCTGTTTCTTAATCTTATCAGAGATGAGCTTACCCGCTTCCTCTACAAAGTTCTTCTGATCATCCGATATTCTGGTGAACGACGCCAGTTCGATGACGCCATCAACTGTACCATTCTTCCTGATAGGAACAATAAGCAGGAACTTCGGATAGGCACTTCCCAGACCCGACACAATCTTGATATAACCTTCCGGAATGTCATCAACAAACAATGTGTTGCCTGTAGTTACTGCCTGTCCGAGGAGGCCTTCACCGAATTCAAAAGATATTTCGGCACTTTCACCAAGTCCGAGCGCGTATCCACTTTCCAGAAAAATGCGGCGCTTGCCTTCGACTTCACGAGGAAGATAAAGTGCACCCTGACCAGCTTCGAGTTCTTTAGCAATTGCGTGCAGAGATTTCTCAAGAATTTCTTTCTGTGTTCCGCCGCTGTTCAGAATAGAAACGATTCCAGACAAACTGATAGTTGTTGCGCTTGTCTGATCGCCTTCCTGCTGTGCTGCGGCTGTTTCCAGATCACGGTCTTTAAATACAATCAGTTCCTTGCGATAACGAAGTGCCATGATCAGTGCGGCACTGCCGATAAGGAATGTTATGCTCAGCGCGACGTAAACCGGGCTGAAAGCGGCACCGTAACCACTGCTCAAACGCAACTCATAGGGCAGCGAGTAGATGTAGTAGAGCGACACGCCTATGCCCACTATAAAGAGCGAGGCGAGCAGTAACGATAACTTGTATCGATCGCTAAAAATGCCTGTCATCTGTATTGTTTATCTAGTTCCTTTAATACTTCCACGATCTCATCAATCCTTAATACATGATCGATCTTTGTAACTGCGAGTGCCGCTTTAGGCATGGTGTCAATCATGCATTCGGTCGGTTCCTGTACGATAGTAGTGCCTCCACGCTCATGTATATGTTTCATTCCGAGGGCACCATCTCTGTTCGCGCCCGACAACAGAATACCCAGCAGTTTCTCCTTGTACACAAAGGCACAGGAGCTGAGTGTAATGTCTATGGCCGGCCGCGAGTTGTTAACCATCTCTTCTGTTGACAGAGCGAAGTTGTTTCCCAATTCAACCGACATGTGATAGTTAGCCGGTGCGAGGTATACGCTTCCCTTTTTTATTGCTTCTTTATCGTTCGGTTCAGTTACCTGTACTACACTCTTTATTGACAGTGCCTCAACGAATCCGTTCCTCACGTGCTTCAATCGATGAAGCGCCATGATAATGGGCAACGGGAATCCTTTTGGCAACTGCGACAATATCTTCACCACTCCCTGGAAGCTGCCTGCCGACCCACCGATAACAACGGCCTTATAGCTGTTATTTAGGTTGATTTTTTTCATTGTCGATCAACGGCTTCCTTAGTCCTTAATTTTCTTATAGATCTTCTCTTCGTTATTCACCACAATAAAGCGGTTGGCATAATCGCACCAGATCAAGGACTCTTTTGATCCAATGGCGAGATATCCATATTTAAATAAGCTCTCGTGGAACTTCTTTAATACTTCATTCTGAAGAGCCTGATTGAAATAGATCATTACGTTCCGGCATAAGACAAGGTCAAACTTGTTGAAGATGTCGCCGGTTACCAGGTCATGACGTCGGAACGAAACATTTGAAAGCAGGTCTTTGTTGAAGATTGCCTGTCCGTTCTCTTCGCGATAGTAGTCTTTGAAGCTACGCGTACCCTGGAACCTGATGTAGTTCTTTTCATTGAGCTCCATGTTTTTAGCAGGGTAGGCACCACTTTTTGCACGCTCGAGGATGTTTACATCCAGGTCGGTGGCGATCACGGTCACGTCGTGATGGATGCCCATCTCCTTAAGCATAATGGCCATTGAAAGCACTTCCTCTCCGGAAGAGCAGCCAGCATGCCATATCTTGAACTGTTTGTGATTAAGCATGATCGCGGGAATGACTTCCTCGCGCATGATTCGCCAGAAACTAGGGTCGCGAAACATTTCTGTTACGTTCACTGTGAGCTCGTCGAGAAACTCATTAATGAACTGCGGACTTTCGGTGAGCCTCTTTAATAAGGATTCGACGTTAAGTTTCTTCAGTTCCATTATACGGAGTACGCGTCGCTTAAACGACGACATGGCGTAGTTCCGAAAGTCATAGTGATACTTCTGAAAGATAAGCTCCGAAATCCGTTTAAGGTCGGCGATGTCGATATCCAACATGGTGGTCTTTTAAAAGCAATTCAAAATTAGTGTGTTCAATAAACTGCGATACGAATTTCAATGACAAACCTTACATGCGTTGTAAATGCATTCCGGTCCCTTTCATTATAACTCCTTTTGCGTACGCAGTCGTCGCCGATATCGTCCTGCTATTTTCACAATTATTCGGATAGAAAATCATACAGCACCATCGCTTTACCTGGGTAAAGTGTTTGTTTTCAGGTGTGTTAGCGCAGTTGTTGCGTTGCACGGGCTCCTATAAGATTAATTGTGTATCGTTCCTACGACACGGCTCCAATTCTCTCCTTCATCCATGAACGACGGGTGAAACTCATCACGACGTTACGGTCATGTCCTCTGTCTGGGGGTAAGTCAGACGCGGGTTTGTTGGATCTTTCCGCAAATTCATGGTCTTTCTGTACGGGTCGTGCCACGTGCGGTCGCCATTGGCAAGGTGGAGACCGGGGTGCGGTTAAAAAGTCGGGCTTTGGACCCGAAATGCACGGTAAAACAGATCAACTGCCAGCGGCCCATCAGGCTGCCGACGCAAAAAATCCTGTACCAAGTAACCTAAAATACGAACGCCCCCAAAGGCCCTTTACGGAAGGGGGGCTTCAAGTGCGTTGAGGCTAGCTGAGATTTGATTTATTGAAACTGAATGGTAGGAGAACTGCGGCCGAAGATGCATAAAGCCAGCTGCCCGGTTGTTCCAGCATGACGACCTCGAATGCCTTTGCCTGCCGGTGCTCGAACTCCAGCATCACCTGGCGACATGATCCACAGCTGGTTGCGGGTGAGAATTCCGTCGCACCAGCCCTGCGCGCCACCACCACCATTTTGCGGATGATCTCATTTGGATATTGAGAAGCCGCCGTGAACTCGAGGCCCCCGCTCAGCGCACATTCCGGCGGGATAGGCCAACGTTCTCCTGATTCGTACCCGTCACAATTACACCATTGTCCAGCAGCAAAGCGGCGGCGACATGAAAACCGGAATAAGGCGCATAAGCCTGGATCAACGCTGACTCTGCCTTTTCGATAAGCATTTGCTCGTCTGGCCTGGGTTGATAGTTAGTAACGAAGTCGGTCATTTCGAAAGATAGTTATTTGTCAGTGCGTTTGAGTTGTCGGTCCATTGATGGATTACCAGGCCGTCCCCGCAGGCAGCCATTTCGAATTGACAAGCATCTGAAGTAAAATTATCTATATTGTCTATTTACAATGAACGAACTATCATGTCTGGTATTTTAGTACTTGGTGCAGGAAGATCATCTTCATCTCTTATTTCGTACCTGCAACAGCAGTCTAAACGCAAGCAATGGCCATTGACAGTTGGAGATTATTCACCGGATGCGGCGAACGAGCGACTCGCTGCTATTGGCTACGGTAAGGCTATACGTTTTGATATTCATGATCAGGTCCTGAGTTCCACCGCTATTGCTGATGCAGATGTTGTAGTTTCACTTATGCCTGCGCACCTCCACGCAGAGGTCGCGTATCACTGCCTTAAACATGGCAAACATTTGCTCACGGCCAGCTACATCACGAATGAAATGAGTGCGTTAGATGCTGAGGCACGAAAAAAGGGTTTACTCTTCCTGAATGAATGTGGTCTCGATCCTGGTATCGATCACATGAGCGCGATGCAGGTAATAGATCGGATCCGTGACAAAGGTGGCAGGTTGTTATCGTTCGAATCTTTCACAGGCGGATTGATCGCACCGGATACAGCACCTGAAAATCCCTGGCGTTATAAGTTTACCTGGAATCCCCGGAATGTTGTTATGGCGGGACAGAGCACTGCCAGGTATCTGCTCGATGGCGGTTATCAATATATTCCATATCACCAATTGTTCCGACGAATAACTCCGGTTTCGGTGGAAGGTGTAGACTACGAAGGATATGCTAATCGCGACTCATTGAAGTATCGTGAGGTCTATGGACTGAATGACATCAGCACGATGCTGCGCGGCACGCTCCGTTACCGGGGATTTTGCAGCGCATGGAATGTTCTAGTTCAGCTGGGCTGCTGCGATGACTCATATGATATGGAGCTCGTCGACACGATGACTCACCGGCAGTTTATGGAGTCGTTTGTCCTGCACCGTAGCCGCACAGTGGAACAGGCGATTTGTGAAGCGTTAGTACTCGATCCGACGGGTGAGGAGATGAAAAGGCTTACGTGGAGTGGACTCTTCAGCAACGAACGTGTTGGGCTTAAATCCGGAACTCCCGCGAAGATTCTCGAGCATATTCTATTGAAGAAGTGGACGCTCCATCCCGATGATCGGGACTTCGTAGTGATGTGGCATCGGTTCGTCTATGAGCTGCAGGGCAAGTCACATGTACTACACGCACATCTCACAGCAACGGGGAACAACTCAATTGATACAGCGATGGCTCGTACCGTGGGCCTTCCGTTGGGTATTGCTACCGTATTATTGATGCAGGGAAAAATCAAGACACGCGGCGTGGCAATCCCGGTCTCCCGGGATATTTATGAACCTGTGCTGAATGAACTTAAGTCGCTCGGTATAGAGCTTTTTGAAGAGGAAGTATCTGGCTGAATTGATGCAGTGCCTCTTCGTGTTTGGCTGTCATTTTAAGACCATGACTATCCGATCCGATACCGACTAACGGTCAGAGCGAGGCATTAGCGCTTCAATGCGTCAGCGGCAATAATTCCGGAAACCGGTAAGATTATCGCGGCGATGAGTGTTGCAGGTAATGAACCCGTAACAGCGAAGCAGATGATCAGAATAATCAGGTAATATATAGGTACGAGGAACGTGCCCATGGCATATTTCAGCGAACCGATGAATTGTGGGTCCTTGACCTTCTTGCGGATGAACCGCTTGATCAACGAATAGGGCAGTAGATTCAACAGCCAACCTATCCAGACCAAAGGATTCAGCAGTCTCAGCCAATGAGGTAAGGCAGTCTTTGTTGCAGCTATGACTGCGTCAGGGAATTTACTTACAGTACGTTGATCGCTTTGTATCTGTGCCAGCATGTCTCCATGATACTCGCGATTTCTCTTTAAGAACTTATATTTCTCTTCGTACTGTTCTCCTTCGATATTAACGGTAAGGGACACCAATTCCTCCTCAGTTATTTCAATTATGCGTTCCAGCTTCTCCCGTTCGTTCAGGTTCGAGTGGTCGATGCTGTTCACGTCGATCGGTTTGCCAAAGTTTACAAGCACGCGTGACCGAAAAGAATGGTGATCTTCATAGTGTACGCCAACAGGTATGATGTTGAGCGGAATGTTCTCGTACTGATGCTGAAATTTTAAAGCCATTCTGGCAAAGCCCTTTTGAAGTTCTCCCCGCGTATAGGGATCGTTGTGATTGCCCTCGGCAAATATGATGATGTCTTCGCCCTGCGCCAGCATGTCAAGCCACTCCTGCATGATGGCGTCGTTGTTTTTTAGTGTGCTGTATCCGTCGCGCATACGAAACACAGGTTTGATCTTCACTGCTGTCAGCAAGGTGGTCACAAAACCTTTCTTGAATACACTCGCGCGCGCAATAGACCATGGGTTGCGTCGCTGACTGCAGATTACAAGTACTGCATCCAGGAAGGCATTTTGATGCGTAGGAACGAAGATAATCGGACCCTTTACATCAACTGCGTTGGCATTATTGATCTGCCACTGTTTAAAGTAGAAATTCAGTGCCGCCGTGCACCACACTTTCATTCCTCGAAAAAATCTGTCCTTCATTCTACGTTGCTTGTGAAAGGGGCCTCCTCCTCATTATTAATGCAAAGGTGAATCCACTGATCAGATGCCAGATGCCCCACCATGCAGCTACCAGCGCCATTGGGCCGTTGCCTTCAAAAAAAGTAAATATCAGGATCAATCCAAGTCCTGCGTTTTGAATTCCAGTTTCTATGGCTACAGAACGGTTAACCGCTTCTGTATTTCCAAGTTTTGCGCTCAGCCAATACGCGCATACAAGTCCGAGTCCGTTATGGATAAGTACTATCCAGAAAACAGAAAGTATGTGGTTTGTAAACACGTCGATGTTTCTTAACAATCCTCCGACAATGAATCCGATTAGTATCAGCATCGACAGGTAGCGGATCCATCTGGATATTGCGGCAGTTGCTTTTGGCAGGTAGTGTGAGAACGTCATGCCAGCAACGAGTGGAATCAATAATATCAGGATCATGTTCCCCAGCAGTTCCAGGAAGCTGATATCCATCGACTGCACGCGGACCAACAATGAAGGAACCAAAGATGCCCAGAAGAAGAAGCTTAAGGGCGTGAGCAGAAAACAAAAGACTGAAGTAAATGCAGAAAGCGTAACAGATAGTGCCAGATTCCCGCGCGATAACATCGAAAAGAAATTGGATGCGTTTCCTCCCGGACATGAAGCCACGAGTATCATACCGAGTGCAGTATCTTTGGGTGGCTGAATAATGTAGATCAATATTACTGTGATGATCGGGAGCAGCAAATATTGGCTGAACAAGCCGGTAAACAAAGCCTTGCGGTCGTGACGAAGTTGTCTGAAATGATCGAGCTTGATATCCAGCGCAACGCCAAACATGATCAGCGCCAGACAAGCATTCAGGACAACAATGCTTCCTTCTGAAAAATCAATATTTATCGGCGGTGTTTCCACTAAACCTGTGATCTCGGCATTAATTATAGGCAAGTTTGACTACCGCTGCAAATGGATGAGTGCTTGCAGCGCACGTGAACGAAGTAAGATCGCAGAGCCATTTCCAAAACTTCCAGAATTATATTTGCATCAGACTATTGTGATTCATAACCAACATCTGCGGGCAGGTCATATCCCTGTGCGGCTCGCACGGCCAGTTGATCGCATCTTTCATTTTCGGGGTGACCTGCATGGCCACGGATCCATACATACTTTGGGTTATACTTCGCGTGCAAAGGAAGATATCGGATCCAAAGGTCTTTGTTTGCTTTGTCTTTGAAGTTCTTGGCTTGCCATCCCCAGACCCATTTCTTTTCAATTGCATCTACAACATACTTCGAGTCTGAATAGATGGTAATGGCAATACCCGTTTTTGTGATGGCTTCAAGGCCGCTGATAACCCCAAGTAACTCCATGCGGTTGTTGGTGGTCAACCGGAATCCACCCGACAGTTCTTTAACTGCATCCTTAAACTTGAGAATTACACCGTATCCTCCGGGTCCGGGATTTCCCGACGCGGCTCCGTCTGTATAGATTCGAATCATGCGATCAGCAGATTTGACTTTAGAATTTTAACTGCGATGGCTAATAGTATCACTCCGAAAACGCGACGCAGTACCGCAAAGCCAGACTTTCCAATTTTGCTTTCCAGCCAGGATGATGAACGCAACACAGCATAGATCAAAATCAGATTCACAAGGATTCCTATGAGTATGTTAGGTACTGCGTACACGGAACGAATGGACAGAATAGTAGTGAGTGTACCTGCGCCGGCAATTAATGGAAATGCCAATGGTACGATGGATCCGGTGCCATGGGCGTCGGGATCATCTTTGATGAGTGTTATACCGAGGATCATTTCGAGGGCAACAATAAACATCACGATTGCGCCAGCCAGTGCGAAGGAGGCAACGTCAAGACCAAACAGATTGAGTATCGACTGGCCCAGATATAAAAAGCCCACCATCAGGGCAGCCGAAATAAGGGTGGCTTTCTCGGCTTCGATCCTCCCTTCACGTTTGCGGATGATAATAATGAACGGAATCGATCCCAGGATATCGATAACAGAAAAGAGGATCAGCGAAACAGAAAAGATCTCCTTAAGGTCAAGCATATTCGCGCAAATCTAAAATAAAAATGCCGGACTTTTTCAGCCCGGCATGATGCTGCCCTAAACCATTAACCGTACTAAAAGAAAACCTGGTACTGCAGCACTACCTGGCTCTTGCTTGTGGATTTCACCATATCGTTACCCGATGTCTCATACACCGGTCTGCTCTGATAGTCGACAGTTATCTTGCTGTTGTTCCCCTTAATCAGCCAGTTCACGCCAACGTCGATAACATTCATCTGATCGCTAAGGCGATCATAGTTGGCACTCATGATTGATGCATAAGGCATCAGTGTGCCAACTTCACCCAAAAGATCTTTTTTCAGCAGATAGCCGAGTTGTGCGTATATAACTTTGCCAGTACCAAACATGGGGAAAGCGTTGCCCTGACTTCCGCTGTAAGGACCATTCACAATTCCATTTGCTGGATTCATCGCACCGTTATAGCGCAAATAGTTGGGACCATAATCGAGATTGAAATATCCCGCGTATGCCGAAAGCGCGGTACCTTTTTCCGAATTAAGAGGCGTATCGTAATACAAGGCTACGGACCAGTGATTCATATTGTGAAAATCTGAAGTCACGCCATTGTCGTTTGAAGTCCACAACGCTGCCTTTTGTGTGATGAAGCCTGCTTCCAGATTAAAAACTTTCTTCTTGCCCAGATACGTACCAGCCATGTAAGGAGTAACGTGAGTTTCCTTGTCAAAAAAATTGTAAATGAAGAAGCCCTGATATTGTTTATGGTGACCAGTTTGGGCGAAGGTGGCAGCGGGACCAATTGGAGGTGGAGTGGTACCACTGGTTGTGATTGGGAATGGATCACTTAAGACCACCCGATAATCGAACTTACCTATCTGGCCGCGCGCATATACGCTCAACTTTCGGGAGAATTCATCAGTCTGATCAACTGTGGTCTGCGCAAACACCGGAACGTCCATTGTCATGATCGTGCTTACGCTTGGCTGGCTGAATCGGGAAAGGCCATTCGTTATAGTTAGACCCCCACCAAGCTTCAGCCAGTCGTTGGCTTTCCATACTTTGTATTCGCCGAGGGCATCGTGGAAGAAAGCCATAAGCTTTCTGTTTCCTGCATTCTGCGATAGAAAGTTGAAATTGTTTTGACCGAACTGCATATAAAAGAAAACATGGTCGGTAAGCTGGCCATAAAATTGAAGTCGCGTTCGGCGCAAGCCAATATCGAAAGTATTGGCGGCAGGCTCATTCATGACAGTTGTTCCAGGATTGCTGTCGTTGTATCGAAGCCAAAGCTGGTTGAGGAATGTCACTTTCAGATAGTGTGTGCCCTCTTCATTGAGCTTGAGACGCATTTCTTCGATTGGCGGTTTTTTCGCTGGTGCTTCCTGGGCGTGTAGGGCATGTGTTGCAAACACCGAGAGTAGCCCCATGGTAACGTATTTAATCATGCGCGCGTTCAGTTTGGTTTCGATCAGAGTTGTCTAAGGAGCGAAAGTATGTAACCATTACGAATGGATTCCTCCATCTGTATAATTTACATCAATTTGCAAAGTCTGTTCGTTCCAACTTTGTCAACTCTGAGATGCCAGTTCGCTTCGTGTGCTAACCTGGCGATGGCACCAACCATCATGCGTGCGCGCATCAGAACTCAATGGGAGCTAGTTCATCGAAGCAAAGTCGTTAAACCGCACGCCATTCGTGAACACTACTTTGAACTCTTCGGTATCTGAAGTTCCGACAATTCCTTTTACTGAAAGCTCGCCCTTCCTGATTTTTTCTCTGACAAAGTGAAAATCCATCAAATGATTGCACTGAGTCATCACATGTTGCTCCAGCAATGCGGCGATGCGAACCTGATCGTCCATGCCATCTTGCTTTTGGGGAAGAAGTGGTGTCTTAAACAGCAATCCAGCACGCAGACTATGAAGGGCACTGTTGTAAGAAAGGAGGAATTTCATTTCATCGTCAAGCATACCGATATAGATGACCTGGCTGCATTGAGACTTTTCGATGATCATCTGCAATCGTGCCTTCTCGCGTGCATCGTATCGGTGCAGCATATTGTCGGGTAGAAAGAATAGTGAAACGTCGTCAGAGATTTCACAGTAGTTATTCTCTGCAAATTTTCCACCAGCGATGATCAGTGTCTTCTGAACACCTAGCATTGCCATAAGATTGATGAGACTGTTCATTAGTTATCGGTGTAATACGCCTTGCATGCAGAATTGGGAGTTCGGGGTAGCACGCGAGGTCGATGAGAATGGTCTTTGTTTGTTGGCAGCAGCCAGTGCTGCAGTAAATGTTAGAGTATTGAAAGGATTTCTCTGCTATCAGGCTGAACCCATGAAGAAGCCAGTCATATTGCAGAGAATGGCCGCCTTAGAAGGCGTAAAAGGATGTCAAATCTGGAAGGTGCAGAACATTTGAAAAAGCGGTGGATGGGCTATTCCGTGCTCTTCGTAAACTTCAGAATGTTTGATGTCATGAGCAGCGGTAAGATTGACAACATGACTTGAAAGGTCAATCAGCACAGTGAGATCCGGCTGAGATGAGGTTTCACCACTTTCCTTTTCGTCTTTCTCTTTCAGTAGTAAAGGAAAAATGATGGAATTATGCTGGATCCCGATAATGGTTTCCCTCGATATTGTCTCCCGCTGTGTTGTAATGGGCAGAAAGGTCGGTGCAACAAACTGAAACAGCATCACGAGGAGTGCCAGTCGTACAATTTGTTTCGAAACACCGATCATAGTATGGGGACGAGTCAACTGCGAAGTTGAAGATTATTTCTCACTTGCAGGATTCTCTGTAAGTTTTTTGGCTAAAGGAACGGGTCCGGCGTCTGATCAGGTTCTTAGGGCAGATGAAACTTGCAGACAACGGGCGACGTGCACGCTACTTTTAAGAGCGCGAAATACCTGCGAGGTCACACTTCGAGGGTCAGTATTTCTTAAGAAATCGCATCAGCGTATTGATCTCACCCTTCTTCAGCGCAGGGAAATTGGCGATCCGGAATGTGTCTTCCTTCCACTGTCCGTAGCCTTCTCCCAGCAACAAACCTTTCTCTTTAGCGTCGGATTTTACGCGTTTGATCAATTCCGGGTCCCCGGCAACAGGGATCACGGTATAAGAGTGAACGGCCTCGTTAGCGATCAGATGGCGGATGGATGTGGTTCGGGACATGAACTCCATCCATTGCTCATACCTTGTAACGATTTTGCTATGAACCTTTTCAATCTTCCTGGAATCCTTCAGTACGCGCATCAGCAAATAGATTCCCAAAACATTAGGCGTGTAGGATGTTTGCCACTTATCCATCATCTGCTTCATGAAAGTGATGCTGTTGTAGTGAGCAGTTTCATTGATTTCCAGCGCTCTGGCGATCGCTCGCGGAGAACAGATCATCAGACCCAGGCCCGCCGGCAGGCCAAAGCATTTTTGAACGGAGCCAAACCAGACGTCGGCATTTTCAAATGTTAATGCCACACCCCCGATTGAGGAAGTTGCGTCAACTGCAATGATAACCTCTGGATGTGTCTGGCGAATGGTTGCAATAATATCATCGGATACCTGGGTGCCATTCGAAGTTTCGTTCTGAGTAAGACACAACACGTCTCCCAACAGTGAGTCCGGCACTTTTGTTTCTGTTGCTTGTTCAACATTGAAGGCCCAGGAGTCGGCATGCCGGATGCGCGTGGTGTAGTCATACCACTTTTGTCCAAAGGCGCCATTGTATAGATGAGTGCTCTTTGAGCGCACAAGCGATTGGGCGATAATCTCCCAGCATTCGGTTGCTGATGAAGTAAAGAACACTGTATAGTCCTGTGGTACCCCCAGTTTTGCCTGCAATAGTCCAATAACCTCTTTGGATAATTCGACGAAAGCAGGACTTCGATGATTCGCACTTAAAATACCAGATTGGGCGGCGTCCTGTACGTAGTTGGGGATTTCGTCATGAATACGGGAAGGACCAGGATAAAATGAAGTCATAATGATAAGATAGTGTATGCGTCACGTTGTGCCCGCTGATTGTTGACTACGTCTGGCGCCGTCTTTATTAAGGTGCAACCAGAACGTTCGTCCTTATGACAACCGGCTCGTAATCTGGACAACGTTTAGCTTTAGTTCATGTTGCCGATAAGTTCGGTGAAAGTATGACGGATACAGCTGCTTGAGATAAAAAAAGTTGTACATTGGAGCGCCCAATGAATCGAACGTACCGCAATATGTCTCCTGCCAGCGTGCTGGTTATCGTGCTGCTGCTGTGTTCAATCGTTTGTACTGCAACAAACGTATTTGGGAGAGTCTTTCCCGCAGAAACTGCTCGAATCGTTAAGAAGGAATCTCAAAGTACCCAGCTTAACACCCAGCTTGCCGAGAAATCGGAGTCGGAGACTAAAACAGAGAACGAAGCAAGACACGATACTCCATTCTTTGCCATCCAAACCGTTATTCAGCTTTTTCGTTTTGATATAGCAACGCCTGCTGTATCCGGTTTTGTTTACACAACAAGATTCGGCAGCGCGCGCAGTGTTATTCCGCTCTATCTCTTCAAGAGAACTATCCGTATTTGATTCTTTAGCAGGTGCGCCGAACGCGCACTGGCCGTAGTACCTTGTAATGACTTTAGTCATGCACGGCCTAAAACTGTTATGTTCTGATCACTAGTTAATTGTAGAATAAAATGACCCATCGGTCATTATAAAAGAAATTCAGTTTCGTAGGGGACGTGGCGATAATGTGGGTTGTTGCCTGTCCCCGCGAAGCTGATAGTTGATTTGTCTCACTCGTTGGCTTGTGATTTTGTAGTAAGTAAGCGGCGCGCCCAGGTTCGTGCTAGTGATTTGAAAACTGGTTCACACGAAAGTTCAGGTTACCGACACGCACAATAATTATTTACGAAGTCAGCAAATAGCTGATGGCCATCGCGTAGCCCTCCATTCCAAATCCTGTAAGCATTCCGGCACACTTACTGGTAATCAGGCTTGTATGGCGGAATGTCTCTCGTGCGTGAATGTTGCTGATATGCACTTCCACAACCCGGGTCTTGATCCCACCGATGGCGTCGTGTATCGCGACCGATGTGTGCGTATAGGCCCCTGCGTTGATCACAATTCCATCAAATGAAAATCCAACCTCGTGCAGCTTATTGACAAGCTCACCTTCAACGTTGCTTTGATAATAATGTAGTTCCGTTCCAGGAAATCTGTTCTTCAACGTTTCAAAGAATTCCTCGAATGACTGGCTACCATAGATTGAGGTTTCACGTTTTCCCAGCAAGTTCAGGTTGGGACCGTTAATGATTTGGATTTTCATCGGGGCTGATTGATTGATCGATATCTGCAAGTTAATACTTTAAGGTCACGTGCAGCACAAAGGAATGTATCCAAGCGCCTCACGGCTAACACATAGTTGAAGCTTACCATTCGGCAATCAGGACTTAAGGTATTCGTGCGAGGGTTGTAATTTGGGCAGGTCGAAAAATCAATCGGCAATTTTTTTCAATATTTGTCTGTGAACTGGGAGCTGCATAGCAAACACTTCGGTCATTACCTCAAGCTGGAACGATCGCTCGCTGCAAATTCCATTGAAGCGTACATCCGCGATGTTAAACTCCTTCAGCAGTTCATGGCTGAACGTCATGCTGGCGTAACTCCGTTAACGGTAACCACTCCGCACCTTAGGGAATTTCTCGAGCATATCAATAACCTCGGAATGAGCGCCTATAGTCAGGCGAGGATTCTCTCTGGGCTCAAGGCTTTTTACAAATACCTGATTAATGAGGACCTGGTTCAAACAGACCCCACCGCATTGTTGGAAGGACCACACCTGGGGCGAAAGCTTCCTGATACGCTGAGTTATCAGGAGATCGAACAGTTGTTGAATGCCATAGATGTATCGACGCCCGAAGGTGCCAGGAATCGAGCCATGATTGAGGTTCTGTACAGTTCCGGTCTGCGCGTGAGTGAACTTGTTGACCTAAGGATGAGCAATGTTTACACCGACATTGGATTTCTCAGAGTAATCGGCAAGGGTAACAAGGAGCGTTTGGTGCCTATCGGCCGCGACGCCCTGAAGTATCTTGGGATCTATCTTGATCAGATCAGAGGTCGTGCTCCGCACAAGTCTCCTCAGAAGGGACATGAAACTTATGTATTCCTGAATCGGAATGGACGCAAGCTAACCCGCGTGATGATTTTTGTGGTCATCAAGGGTTTGGCGATTGAAATCGGATTGAAGAAGGCGATAAGTCCACACACTTTTCGCCACTCCTTTGCGACCCATTTGATTGAAGGGGGAGCCGATTTGCGCGCAGTGCAGGAGATGCTCGGTCATGAATCTATAACTACTACTGAAATCTATACGCACCTCGACCGGGACTACCTGAAGCAGGTCGTACAGGAGTTTCACCCCCGCTCATAATGTGAGTTTTTTCTTTCGTACCTTCCGCCCATGAATCGATGGATGATTTGCCTGGCCTTCGTGACGATTGCATTATCGGCGTCTGCGCAGAGTGTTAAAACGCGAACGGAAAACAATGTTGATCTCACCCGCTACGAAACGTTTACGGTATTGAAGGGCGAATCAGTAACCCCCAAAGACCAAAAGAAGGCGAGCGATCAGGCCCTCTTCGAGGCTGTCCGGAATGGTGTTCGCAGAGAAATGGAGGATCGTGGTTACAAGTATGTAGGCGACTCTACCGCCCAGCTCAATATTAGTTATGTTGCCGGAGCCTTTGACTTCACCGATGCTGGAAATGTCGGACCTCTCGGGCAAGCTCCTGCCAGTGACCCTTCAGAACTTAACCAGTCAAGGGAATGGAGCAAAACATCCCGCGAGGGCATGCTCGTGATAGACATCGCCGATGCCACGACCAAAAAAGCTCTTTGGAAAGCTGAAGCAGAAAACATAGAATTGGACCGCGGTGATTTGACGCGCGTGCTGGATGCGACCATTTACAAGGCATTCAAAAAATTCCCGAGCAGGCTGGAGGGTAAGAAGAAGAAAAAGAAGAAGTAGCTATGTACAAGTCGCTTCTTCGGCCCCTTTTTTCAGTATCGATCCTGAGAAGATTCATCACCGCGTGCTGGACATGCTGCGTATATCCGCGGCGTTGCCCGGAGCAACTGCACTTACATCTGCGCTTTTCAGATACAAACACAAATCACTTGAACGTACAGTCTTTGGAATACGGTTTGAAAACCCTGTGGGACTTGCGGCTGGCCTTGACAAAGACGCTCGGGTCATCGACGAGATGGCAGCCTTTGGGTTTGGGTTCATCGAGATCGGCACTTTAACGCCGAAACCACAACCTGGCAATGACAAGCCGCGGCTGTTCCGCCTCCCACTTGATGGGGCGCTCATCAATCGAATGGGATTCAACAACGAAGGTGTTGATGCTGCTGTTTCGAGATTAAAGAAAAGAAAGTCGCGTGTTATCGTTGGCGGGAATATTGGCAAGAACAAAGTCACTCCCAATGAAGATGCGCTCCAGGACTATGTAAAGTGTTTTCATGCACTAGACCCGCACGTCGATTATTTCGTCGTCAACGTAAGTTCACCAAATACACCAGGTTTGCGGGAACTACAGGAGAAGGAGCCATTGCAGAAATTGTTGTCGACGATCAAGGCACTCAGTCTGAAGTCAACGGTTCCCAAACCAGTGTTGCTGAAAATAGCACCCGATCTGACGTGGCATCAACTCGATGACGTAGTGGAAATTCTATTGACGACCAAGACAGATGGTGTTATTGCTACTAACACGACAATCTCCCGTGCAGAATTAAAAACAGATGCAAAGGTGGTCGGAGAGATTGGTAATGGGGGACTCAGTGGTGCGCCGCTTTCAGCGCGGTCGACAGAAGTGATCCGATATCTGAGAGAGAAGCTGGGCGACGCCTATCCGATCATTGGCGTTGGAGGCATTATGACGCCACAGGATGCGCTGGACAAACTAAAAGCCGGCGCTAACCTTATTCAACTTTATACGGGTTTCATTTATGAAGGCCCCGGACTTGTGAATCGAATCAACAAGGCAATCGTTGAACAAGGTTAGCTTACGGCCAGTGATATTATTGTCTATTGAAATAAAGCGTAGCCTTAATTTCGGCAGCGAATTCCATTCCTGAATCCTCGTCGTAGATAAGCGTTTCTTTTTCAATGTGGATCTTCAATCTTGAGTTATTCAATTCCTGGATCGTATAAGTTCCACTCATATCTTCATCACCTAAGTCATCAACAGAAAGGATCAGTTTGTTTCCGTTCTGAGCCCATGTGCCTTCGGTGATTTCGCCATCTTCACGGAAGATCACCGTGCCATCGGATTTGAATTCTGCCTGCCCTTCAAAATCATCATCGTTCTGATTGATAGGCGTGGGGAACCCTTCGATGTTAGCGGTAGCTTCGATCTTATCGCCTTTCCAGCTTCCTAAAAGTGATGCTGGCTTTTCATCGTCGTCGTTGCAAGAGGTAATAGTGAACAAGGCGCTGACAAATGCCAGCGAATAAATCATTCGGTTACGCATAAAAAAAAGCTGTTTTTTGGAGTTTGTGAGTGATTAATACGTCGCATTCTCCGAAGGGTTTCTTTGAAATTTTGTAACCTTTCGTTAGTTAACATAGGTTAACTCACAATTCAGATGGCGTCATGTAACTGATATCGATCAATTAAACTTTTTCAGGTAGCAAGAGTGTCCCTGAGCATACTCTATTGGAATGAGCGTCGTTGATAACCTGATCAGTTATCGATCACAAGCAGTAAATCAAACCAACTTTTTTAATTAGTTTTGCGGGATTAAGTAGAATGGCACAGAATACTTACAAGTCGAACACATTCAAGAAGCCAGAGAAGGAGAAGAAGAGCAGAGGATCATCGAAGGGTAAGTCCAAATTTTCAATTGGATTTTTGAAAGACCCGCGGCTGAAACTTGTTACAGGCTTTTTCTTCCTGTTGCTATCCGTATTTCTAATGTTATCGTTCTTGTCGTTCCTGTTTACAGGACACGCCGACCAGAGCGTCATCGAGGCACGCGACGTGAGCATGATTGATTCAGGACAGGAAGCACAAAACTGGCTGGGTTACTATGGCGCGCTTACATCCCATTACTTTATTTTCCGATGGTTTGGTATAGCTGCGTTTTTCCTGCCGCCGCTGTTGTTTCTCATCGGCTATAAGATCGTATTCAATCGCGAGCTCATCAGGATCTTTTCGTACACTATCCTCACATTCTTTTCCGGTTTGTGGCTTAGTCTGTTATTGGGCTACATGACCATGATCAATGATGGTATCAGTGAATGGAGTTTTCTGGGGGGAGGGTTGGGCTACCAACTTTCACTGCTCAGTGACGGCTTATTTGGTTGGGGTACTTTCCTGATCCTGATCATGTCTTTATTCGTGTTCATCATATTCTTTTTCAATGTGACGAGCATTCCACTGCTGATTAAAGACCCCAAGCCAATTGGTAACGATGCAATCCTCGATACCCCTTCGGACGAAGAAGAAGCTGAAGATGAACCCCTGCTCACTACTTACAATGATGAGAAGGACAACTGGCCAGGTGACCAGGTATTGGATGATGAGCGTCCTGCGGTAGTTGTTGCAGAGCCTGCGGTCGTTCCTCCGTCCAGTGAAATAAAGCTTGATGTTCAGAAGGGGCCGTCGAGGCCAGAGCCACGCGTCGAGCCAAAAAAAGAAAAGGCAGAGCCATTATTTGTTGTTGAAGAGGCGGTTGAGACAGAAAAGCTAGCCGAGCAGTTGGTTCAGGAGCAAGGTTTGTACGACCCCACACTCGAGCTAAGCGGATTTAAGTTTCCCCCGCTCGAACTATTGAACGAGTACGATGCGGGTAAGGCCGGCGTTACGCAGGACGAGCTCAATCAAAACAAGGATAAGATTGTAGCAACGCTCGTCAATTTCAAAATCGGAATCCAAAGCATCAAGGCCACCATCGGACCAACGGTGACGTTATACGAAATTGTTCCTGACGCTGGTATCAAGATCTCCCGGATCAAAAACCTGGAGGACGACATTGCCCTTAGCCTCGCTGCGCTGGGGATACGCATCATCGCGCCAATTCCTGGAAAGGGTACAATTGGTATCGAAGTTCCGAATAAGAATCGCGAGATGGTGAGCATCCGTTCCGTGTTTGGCTCATCCGGATTCGCCAAGACAGATAAGGAATTACCTGTGGCCCTGGGCAAGACGATATCCAATGAAGTGTTGGTCATCGATCTTGCAAAGATGCCTCACTTGCTTGTGGCAGGAGCTACCGGCCAGGGTAAGTCGGTCGGCTTGAACGTTATTCTCACCTCGTTAATTTATAAGAGGCATCCGTCAACCCTGAAGTTTGTGCTGGTGGATCCTAAGAAGGTTGAAATGTCGCTGTACAGCAGGCTTGAACGCCATTACCTGGCCAAGCTTCCGAACAGCGAGGAAGCCATCATTACCGATACGCGAAAAGTGGTTCACACGCTGAACTCGCTGTGTATCGAGATGGAGAACCGCTATGAGATCCTGAAGGATGCCGGTGCCCGCAACCTGAAAGAGTACAACACGAAGTTTATATCCCGTAAGCTGAATCCAAAAGAGGGGCATCGTTTCCTTCCCTATATCGTATTGGTGATAGATGAGCTTGCCGACCTCATGATGACGGCCGGCAAAGAGGTGGAGACGCCGATTGCTCGTCTGGCTCAGCTGGCTCGTGCTATCGGAATTCACCTGGTCGTCGCAACACAGCGACCATCGGTTAACGTAATCACGGGTGTGATCAAGGCCAATTTCCCGGCGCGTCTTAGCTTCAGGGTAACATCGAAGGTCGATTCACGCACCATTCTTGATTCCGGAGGCGCAGACCAGCTTGTTGGACAGGGAGATATGCTTCTTTCTTCCGGCTCGGACGTAATCCGACTCCAGTGCCCATTCGTTGATACTCCGGAAATTGAAAAGGTTTGCGAGTTTATCGGATCCCAGCGAGCTTATGACTCCGCGTATCTGCTTCCGGAATTTGAAGGAGATGAGGAAAGCGGGCCGGCAAGTGTGGATCTTTCTGAGCGCGATGCGCTTTTTGAAGATGCTGCTAAGCTGATTGTTGCCCATCAACAGGGCAGCACGTCGCTGATCCAGCGCAAACTCAAATTAGGCTACAACAGGGCCGGACGCCTGATCGATCAACTGGAAGCAGCAGGAATTGTGGGACCGTTTGAAGGCAGCAAGGCCAGAGAAGTTTTGATCAAGGATGAGTATAGTTTGGAACAATTATTGACTTCTTTGAAAGAAAAACACAGCCAGGCATAAATTTGCATCACCATTTTAGCTCTGTCACGATAATGAAAAACCTTATTTTCGCTTGCGCAGCACTCATGTTTACGATTGCGGCGTCGGCTCAGTACGATCCCAAGGCCCTGGAGATTCTGGACGCCATGAGCAAGAAGTACAAGTCCATTCCAGCCTTCGAAGCCAATATAGCCTGCAACCTCACCAACGATGTTGACAAAATCAACGAGGAGTTCAAAGGCAAGATTACCGTGAAGGGCGACAAATTCCGTATGACACTCCCTGAGCAGGAGGTTATCAATAACGGTGCGACGATCTGGACCTACCTACCTGAGGCAAAGGAAGTAAACATCGACAACTATGATCCCAGCTCTGAGGATGTAAACCCCTCCAAGATTCACGAGATCTATAAAAAGAACTTCAAGTACCTGTACCTCCAGGATCGCGTTGAGGCTGGTATCATGTGTGAAGAGATCGACCTGGTTCCTGAGAAGAAAGAAACTCAGTATTTCAAGATTAAGATGCTGATCAATAAGAAGGAAAAGACCATTCAGAGCTTCACACTTTTCGATAAAGGAGGCAACAGGTATAAGTATACCATTTCCAAGTTCACTCCGAACGCGAAGATCGATGACACTGTATTCACATTCGATCCAAAGAAATATCCTGGAGTTGAGGTGATCGATCTCCGCTAGGTCGAACATCACATTACCTGCATGACCCGCGAACAGCTTTTTCAGGAGATCAAACGCAAAGGCAGTTATCTATGCGTTGGTCTGGATACCGATATTCATAAGATTCCTAAACATCTGCTGGCGGCTGATGATCCGTTGTTCGAATTCAATAAGCAGATCATTGACGCCACACAAGAGTATTGCATTGCATACAAGCCAAACCTTGCTTTTTATGAAGCGATGGGACCAAAGGGTTGGGAGTCATTGCAGAAGACCGTGGAATATATTCCTAACCACATCTTCACGATAGCAGACGCGAAGCGTGGCGACATTGGCAATACGGCGTCCCTATACGCGCAGGCTTTCTTTGATTATCTGAACTTCGATGCGATCACTGTCGCTCCCTACATGGGTGCTGATTCGGTCACGCCTTTTCTGTACAAAGACAAGTGGGTGATCCTGCTGGCTCATACGTCGAACTCAGGCAGTGCGGACTTTCAACTTTTTGAATCTTCAAATGGACGTAAGCTGTATGAGGAGGTGATTGAGCGCTCCCGGCAATGGGCAACGCCGGATCAACTCATGTTCGTCGTTGGGGCAACGCGTGCTGATCGCATGGCGGAGATAAGAGCCCTGGCTCCTGACAATTTTTTCCTGGTGCCGGGCATTGGTGCACAGGGCGGTGACCTTGCCCAGGTATCCAAGGCCGGACTTAATAAGCAATGTGGACTTATCGTCAATTCTTCAAGGGCGATCATTTATGCCTCAGGCGATAAAGATTTTGCCACGAAGGCCGGAGCTGAAGCGTTAAATGTGCGAAACGAAATGGAATCACTGCTTGCCGCTTTTGCCTGAGCGTGCTGCTATTACAACTAAGTGCTGAAGTGATCGGCGCCTGCCTCAGTGCAAATCATCAGAGAGCCTGTGCATCCACTCGGATGACCAACAGAATTCCTGACAATCTCCAACTGCCTGATCTTAGTTTCTTTTTCATGTCTTAATTCGCGGTACATCAACATAAGTACGTTGATAAAACCCGTTGTCCGTGACAGAAGCTTTTCTCCATTACGTTTGGCAGTTTCAGTACTTTGATAAATCAATTCTCACAACGACTGCCGGTGATGCCGTAACCATATTTAGTACGGGCTTCAGGAATACGCATTCAGGTCCTGATTTCTTTCAGGCTCGCGTAAAGCTTGGTGAGATCGAGTGGGTGGGAAGCGTTGAGATCCACATCTTTTCGTCTGGATGGATCGATCATCGTCACAGCACAGATCCAGCCTATGACAATGTTATACTTCATGTTGTGTGGAAGAACGACCTCCAGGTGAGTCGCACAGATGGCTCGCTCATTCCTACTATAGAGCTTGGGCCTCGTATAAAGGATTCCCTTGTGCTTCAATACGGCAGACTGATGCGCAATCCCGATGCCGTCCCCTGTTCCGGACTTTTGCCACTCGTGCGCGATATCGTAAAAGTTGCCATGATGGATGGTGTATTGGCCGAGCGACTAGAGCTCAAAGCTGCATCAATCATTCGTCGCCTCACCCGTAACAACAATGATTGGGAGGAAACTGCTTACCAGACGATCATGAAGAACTTTGGCTTTATGGTTAACGGTGAGCCCTTCCTTCAGCTTGCGCAGGCATTGCCGTTCAAAGTGCTGATGCGACACGCAGATAAGGCCGAACAGGTTGAAGCGCTGATGTTTGGTCAGGCAGGCTTTCTGCAGGAAGACGTACGGGTCGATTCATACTATGCTGTCCTGCGACGCGAGTACCTGATGCTGGCCCGAAAGTATCAGCTGCACGAACGGCGTGTCAATCGTGTACAATGGCGCTTCTTAAGATTGCGGCCAGCCAACTTCCCTACACTTCGTCTGGCTCAATCTGCGGCCTTAATGCATCAGCGCAAGAACTTCTTCTCTCATCTGATTGATTGCAGAACGGCGCACGACCTCCGTGATTTTTTTAACGTTGTGCAGTCACCTTATTGGATTAAGCACTATCATTTCTTTAAGGTACAACGACACGATGTAAGTCAATTGGGCGACGCGAGTATTGACAACATTATTATCAATTCAGTGATTCCAATTCTCGTAGCCTACGGAAAATCAAGGAGCGAAGATTTACATGTGCAGCGAGCCATTGCTATCTTGCAGGAGGTTCATCCTGAATCCAACATGATTACTCGTCATTGGAAACAACTCGGGTTCACCGTTAAGAACGCATTTGACTCGCAGGCACTTGTGCAGTTAAACAATGGCTATTGTTTGAGGAGGAGATGTCTGGACTGCAAGATCGGCGCATCGATCGTAAATCCCTCTATGACGTGACGCTGCTTCTGACTATTATCAATTTACTGCTGATAGGGTCAATGGCGTTTCTCCTTTGGCGAAGGCAGACAGCACCCGCTAAAGTTGTTTTCTGGCCGGCCTTGCTTATGAAGCTTGGAGCAGGCATATGCCTGGGCGTTATCTACCTGTATTACTATCAGGGTGAAGGCGATACTCTGGTATATTTTTCAGACGCAAGTACAATAGCGGACCTGGCAAGAAGGGATTTGAGCTCTTATCTGACCTTCCTTTGGAACAGCAGTGTTCAACTTCCCCTTTACAGCGATGTTGCTGTTCAGCCGCGTACGCTTTTTATGCTCAAACTGGCCAGCGTATTCACGTTGCTCTCTCATAACAATTATTGGATTACTGCTATCTATTTCTCTTTCGTGTCGTTCGTCTCGGCCTGGTATCTGACCACACAGATTGAGCGCACTATTCCGTCGGCGTATTGGCCTTCCGTTGCGGGTTTCCTTTTCTTCCCGTCTGCGGTATTTTGGAGTTCGGGACTTATCAAAGAATCTCTGGCCATGGCAGGTATCTTTTTCCTTGCCGGTTGTTTTCTACGAGCCTGGTTCTCATGCCGTCTCCGGGTATGGGAGTGGATACTCATACCCATTTCAGCCTGGGTGGTATGGAGTCTGAAGTATTATTTCCTCGGTGTATTCCTGCCGGTTGCCACTGCGTCATTAGTGGTGCACAAGCTGTATCAACGCGGACTGAGCTTACGCGCGCTGCCGGTGAAAATTCTGGTCTGGATGATCATTATGATCGGTCCCCTGACGGCACTGTCCTGGCTCCATCCCAATTTTAATCCGCCAGTCCTCATGGCCGTGATCGTCGACAGCTATCGGGTCTTTCACGAAGTGTCGAACCCCGAAGACCTTATCTATTACCACAACCTTCAACCGGATCCTTTTTCACTGCTGATCCATTCCCCAAGGGCTGTCTTTGCGGGTATATTCCGGCCGTTGCCCTGGGAAGCGAATACAGATCTGCAGACCCTGGCCTCCCTGGAAAATATCCTTTTACTAGTCCTTGCCATTGGAGCCTCTTTGAATCTGCGGGCATGGTGGAGGTCGAACTATCGTCTCCTAATTACCTCGGTAATCGTTTTCGCGGTGGCGCTGGCGGCATTTCTGGCGTTGTCGTCACCAAATTTTGGAACCCTCTCTCGTTATAAAGTCGGATTCCTGTCTTTTTTAGTGACCATTCTGCTTATCCGAAATCCATTCGTTATCAATATGTTACGGATCCTGCAAAGATATATGGGACCCCTTGCCAGATAGCAGACCTAAATTCTACCTTTGCCGCACATTTGTACACATACCAATGGAGAATCCCGTCATCATTTTTGGAGCAAACTATCTGGGAAGGCAAGCCAAAGACATTCTTGAGACAAACGGAAACGACATCTATTGTTTCCTGGACGATAACAAAAAGCTTCATAACCTGGTCATTGACGAAATCACTGTGATGGGAAGCACGGACGACGATGGTTATTTAAAACTGATCGGAAAGAAGTGTGATGCCGTCATTGCAATTGACGATAATAAGGTTCGGAAGAGTCTGGTGACTATGCTTCATGAGCGGCGCCACGTTCAGCCTGTGAATGTTATTTCACAGCACGGTATAGTTGCAAAGTCAGCATCGCTCGGTCATGGAAATCTTATTGATCACCGTGTAACGATAGGGGCAGGCGCAGCAATCGGAAATCACTGCATTCTGCAGGCAGCTTCAATCGTCGGACCCGAGGCGAAGCTCGGGGACTTTGTGCAGATCGGAGCGGGGAGTATAGTGAATGCCAATTGTGAAATCGCCGATGAAGTTTTCATCGGAACGGGCGTGACCATCGTAGGCGGCATCAGTGTTGGTAAAGGTGCGCGCATTGGAGCAGGCTCCGTTGTTATAGCGCCCGTGAAGGCAGGGGAGACCGTATTCGGAAATCCTGCACAATCGGTTAAATCCTGAGTGGAAACTATGGCGAAGCTTTCTGAGACGGATCTTATTCTCAATCCGGATGGTAGTGTATATCACCTCAATCTGCTACCGAAGCACATCAGTGATACGATAATAACGGTAGGGGATCCTGCACGAGTTTATCGCGTTAGTCAATACTTCGACGACATCGAATTCGAGATGAACAAGCGTGAGTTCATCACGCATGTTGGCAAATACAAAGGCCGCCGCATTACAGTTATCAGCACAGGAATGGGCACCGATAACATTGAGATCTTCTTCACTGAGCTGGATGCACTGATTAACGTAGATCTGAAAACACGGGAAGTTCGCAGCAAGAAGCGCAAGCTGAAGATTGTGCGCATTGGTACATCAGCATCACTGCAGGAGAGTATTCCATTGGACTCTCACCTGGTTACCGAGTATGCTGTTGGTTTTGACAGCCTGATGAACTACTACGATTTGCCGATGGATGCGATGGAGCAGAGTGTAGGTAAAGACATTCAAAAGAAAACCGGCGTGCCCATTACCCCATACGTTGTGCGAGGCTCATCGCTGCTGCGCGCCCAGTATGCAGAGGACATGGTTACCGGTAACACTATTACTGCTCCAGGTTTTTATGCTCCACAGGGAAGGGAAATAAGAATTCCGTTGAAGTATCCCACGCTGGCATCAGACCTGACTAACTATTGCCATAAGCCGACCGACTTCAAGATTACCAACTTTGAAATGGAGACGGCGGGTTATTATGCGATGGCGCGACTTCTCGGACATGAAGTCCTCAGCGTAAATGCCATCATTGCCAACAGGCCGAAGCAGCAATTCTCAAAAGACCCGAATAAGGTTGTTGATGGATTAATAAAAAAGATTCTCAGTCGGATTTGATTTTACAAAGCCGGGTTCAAGACTGAGTACATGTCTGCCGATCCTGAATCAGCAGTTACGATGAAATGTTCTCTGTAGAATCACTTCATGCATTACATTTTTACAGAGCTGTCCATACGCATGATATGCTTGGCTGCATTGTAAGGCTCGTTGTTATAAAAGCCTGAGAGGATGCGGTGAGCGATCTGTTCGATGATCAATTCATCGTCCGTTTTACCTTGCTTGCCCTGCCAGAAAATCCGATGCGGATGCTTCTTCATGTCTTCGATGTACCCTTTGGCACGACTGTACTGCTCATCTGTAAAAGTGATGGTGAAGCAGGTTTTGACTTTTTGAGTGGTGTCCATATTCATATGTCTAAATATTTTTTTGGGTTCATGATCTTATATGAAAGACTTTCGACCCTTTTAATAACACATCATGCTCGTACCGATGGATGGCCAATGGCCGATCCTGTCGGGACGCGTTTCCTGCTGCCGAGCATTTCATGACTGGATTCGTCGGACCGTCTGGGGGACCCGTTCCATTTTCTGTGCCACAAAAACCGCAATAATTATAGCCAAAATGAGTGCAACTTCGCAACCGTTTGCCCGCAATCGGTCATTTGTGTTCGTCCTTGCGACACTTGTGTTCAAACTTTAAAAAAGCCCCTCTAAAGCCCCGAAAAACCGCTTTTTTATTTGCAGAATTAGTTCTGGAAAAGTCCTTTTTGTTTGATTTTTTTCTCACGATTTTCACTACCCCAGCATCTAACATGTTACCAGGAGACCCGATGAAAAACAATGCAATATTCACTCTCTCGAACGGCATCAGGGTCGTGTATCAGCACGTGCCCTCCACCAACATTGTACACTGTGGACTCTTCCTCGGCATAGGCAGCCGGGACGAGACTACAGTTAATCAGGGGATCGCGCATTTCTGGGAGCACATGGCATTCAAAGGTACAAGAAGACGTACATCGCTCGATATTATTAAGAGTCTTGATTCGATCGGAGGAGAACTCAATGCCTTTACTGACAAGGAAAAGATCGTATTCTATGCTTCAGCACGGGACCGATACTTTGAACGGGCTGTAGACGTGCTCACGGATATTACTTTTCAATCAACGTTCCCGACCAAGGAACTTGAAAAGGAACGCGGAGTTATACTCGAAGAAATGGCGATGTATGACGACAGCCCTGACGATTCAATCCAGGACGAGCTTGAAGCCGTAATATTCAGCAACCACCCGATGGGTATGAATATTCTCGGCAACGAGAACACTGTACGCGCATTCAGAAAGCGCGACTTCGTTTCATTCTTTTCTGCACATGCAGACAACAGGAAGATTGTCTTTAGTGTAGTGGGCAATATCACGCTCGATGCTGTCGAGCGCATGGCCATAAAATATCTTGAAAACAAACCTGTACTTCGCTCTCACGCGAGGAGGAGGAAGTTCAGCGCATATCAGCAACAGGAAAAAATATTGCAGCGCGGGGCGAAGCAATCACGATGTGCAATTGGTCGTGATGCCTATCCCATGGAGCACGCGAGCAGAGTACCTTTCTATTTGCTGAATAATATTTTCGGCGGACCGGGTATGAACTCCAGACTTAACTTATCTGTACGGGAGAAGCACGGGCTCGTCTATTCAATCGATTCTCACTACCATGCGTATAGTGACACGGGGATGTTTGCCATATATTTTGGTACTGAACCGAGTCAGGTGAAGAAATGTATGAAGCTTATTCGCCGTGAGATGGATAAGCTTTGCACGAAGCGCCTGAGTCCTACGGAGCTTGCTTCGGCCAAAGATCAGATCAAAGGCCAGCTGGCATTGTCAGAGGAGAACAACCTGGGCATCATGCTGATGATGGGACGCGCTGTGCTTGAGCAGGATCGTGTGCCTGCGCTGGACGAGTTGTTCGATAAGATCGATGCCGTAACAGCCAGAAGTATGCAGAAAGCCGCTAATGAAATGTTTGACGAAGACAAGCTGAGCTATCTGTATATGGAACCTATGACGAAGTGAATTGTTTAATTTGATATGTAAAGTGAAAGGGACCCCTATCGGGGTCCTTTTTTTTTGCTGTGAGTTGGTGCTGGGGAGGCGAGGCGCAATGGCAGAATGCAATCTAAGAACGCAACCGAAGAATGTAAGCGAAGAATGTAAGTGCAGAATGTAAGTGCATAATGTAAGTGCAGAATGTAAGTGCAGAATGTAAGCGAAGAATGGAACCGCAAAATGTAAAACGCTAAATGTAAAATGTAAAAGTTAATACGGCGTATGAAACTATCTGAGTGGATACCCAAGACTCAGGACACAGGACTCATGACTAATTCATTCTATCTTTGTGTTAATATGGAGATAATTAATCGCGATGCTCAGCGTTATGCTGAGGATCATACTACGGCTGAGAGTCCATTGCTGGCAAAGATCAACCGCGATACACACGCGAAGGTGCTGCAGCCCAACATGCTGTCAGGGCACCTGCAGGGCAGACTTCTTTCGATGATCAGTCATATGATCAGACCAAGCGTAGTGCTTGAGATCGGAACGTTCACGGGTTACTCGGCAATCTGTTTATCAGAGGGTCTGGCACCGGATGGTAAACTAATAACGATCGACCGGAACGAAGAGCTTGAGTCGCGCGTGCGCGGATATTTTGAAGAGGCCGGGCTGGGTACCAGGGTTCAGTATATGATTGGGAACGCATTATCGGTGATTCCGACGATTGATGAAACGTTTGATATCGTGTTCATCGATGCGGATAAGTCGAACTACGGGAAGTATTTTGATCTTGTCATCGATAAAGTGCGTGCCGGCGGAGTGATTGTCGTTGACAATGTGCTGAGAAAAGGAACAGTTCTATCAGATAAAATGGAGCGAGAGGGCAAAGTGATGGATGCATTTAACAAAAAGATCAAGTCAGATCCCCGGGTTGAAGAGTTACTTCTTCCCATCAGAGATGGGATTTTAATCATAAGAAAATTATCTTTGCAGAACTTTTAGCTTATGAGACTAACTCTGGCGCTACTTTTTGTTGCCATATCGGCAGCGGCGCAAACTCCGGAAGTACCGCACAAGATGGAATTCGCGGGCATGACGCTCACGATCCGCGATGATGCGCGACGCGAGATTCAGAAAGATGTAAACGCATTGACGCAGTCACCTCGTCATCATATGATCAAGGTTGAACGGGCACGCACATATTTTCCCCTCATTGAAAAGGTATTCGCAGAAGAGCAGGTTCCTGACGATTTTAAATATCTCGTGTTGCAGGAAAGTGCCCTGATCGCTGACGCGGTCTCTGTTTCGAATGCTGTAGGGTTCTGGCAGTTCAAAGATTTCACGGCAGTAGAAATGGGACTTCGTGTTGATAAGGAGATCGATGAGCGATTGAACATCATCTCTTCGACCCGTGCAGCAGGACGCTATATCAAAAAGAACAATACCTTCTTCGACAATTGGGTGTATGCCCTGCAGGCGTACCAGATGGGAGCCGGTGGAGTAATGCGCAGCGTAGGCAAAGAAGAGCACGGAAAGCGGCACATGGAGATTACCTCGAATACCTATTGGTATGTGAAGAAATTTCTGGCGCATAAGATCGCTTTCGAAGCAACGGTGGGTGCACCCGGACAGATCAAAGTCGTTCCTTATCTGAACAGTGCCAATAATAATTTGAAAGATCTCGCGCGTGAAGTGTCGGTCGACGAACTCGAGTTGATGACTTACAATAAGTGGGCGAAGAGAGGTACTATTCCTGGCGACAGGCAGTATACTGTACTGATACCGATGAAAGGTGATGGCGTAGCGCCTGAGTTGCCTTCTGTGCAGCCGGTGTCCACAGCAATCGCTGCTTCATCTGCGCCTGCGACAAAAACTGCAACGGCATCGGCACTGAAAGGACGCACAAAGATCAATGGGATCTCTGCTATACGTCCTGAACCAAATGAGACCCCAGCTGCGTTGGCGTCGCGTGCGGGCGTTGAACTCAATGATTTTGTAAAATGGAATGATATCTCGAGTCACGACCAGCTTAAGCAGGACACTTACTACTTGCTGGGGAAGAAGCGCTCGAGAGCTTCGGTTAACTATTATACAGCGGTGGCTGGTGATGATCTGTGGAAGGTAAGCCAGCGATACGGTGTTCAACTCCGGAAGTTGAAGCGTTATAACAGGATGTCGGCCGATGAAGAGCTAACGGCAGGGACAACGGTTTGGCTTTCGTCTGTGAAGCCGAAGAACGCGAAGGCGATCTGCAGTGGCAAAAGGCCCCGTTGCTCAGGTTGAAGATGAGAACAGTTTTTCGTGGGCCGTTGATCCCGCATCTACAACTGCTGTTGTGAAGGAGGCAGGAACCGATCCGGTGCCTGCGACAACGAAGCCACAGCCGATGCCTCAGGAGCAACAGGCAAACACGACGCAGCAAACTGAGGTTGCTTCTGCGGTGGTAGCTGAGAACACTACATCAAATGAAACGGTTGTCGGTGATGCACCATCATCCAACCCGACTCCTACTGGCGGAGAGGTGGTAGCCGTTGGTACGATTTCAAAGGAGACCACATCCAGCAAACCATCGTCTGGCAGCGCAAGCAATACTTCGGGTGGTAGTTCTGGTGAGGGTAGTTCTTCCGTTGGTAATTCTTCCGGGGCGCCTTTGATACCTCCCGGATCTGAACAAAATACAGTTGTTACGACAACAATCACCCCCCCGAATTCAGTGGGGGAGGTAAAAACCGAGCCAGTTTCGCTTCCAAAAGGCAAAGAAACGCACACGGTAAAACAGGGTGAAACACTGTACGGTATTTCAAAAGAATATGGAGTACCTGTGATGGATCTTGTGGAGTGGAATGGTCTTGTTTTGCAGGATGGAATAAAGCCTGGTCAGGTGCTGAAACTTCGTTCGGCAGAGGCGCAGGCCGTTGCTGCGGCCGCTTCAGAACAGACGATAGAGCACGTTGTACGGTCGACCGATACTCTTTATAGCGTGGCCAGGAAGTATAATGTGACCATCAAAGAACTGATGGATTGGAATCACAAGAAGGATTTCAACCTTTCAATCGGCGAGAAGCTGATTGTGAAGGGTCGCTAGTGCCCGAATTTCACTTTTTACCCAAAATTATTGCATCACGAGGGTGATTTTTGATTTTTGCATGCAGGATTTTGCGGCAAAAGAATATTTTTGTGGCTTAGTGTGCGCTGTTGCAAGCGTACTTTCATCACTTATTAATGCAAACTGATACAAAAGCAATAGACCTCGTGATGCTTGTGGATGATAATGATACTGATAACTTTATCAGTAAGCGGATCATCGAAATCACAAAGTTCGCGAAGCGCGTAGAGGTTAAGGGTTCTGGTAAGGCGGCGTTGGATTATCTCAGGGAGAACCAAAACGACTCTGACAATTTGCCCAGTCTGATTTTTCTCGACATCAACATGCCTATCGTCGATGGGTTTGTGTTTTTGTATGAGTTCGAGAAGTTCAATGAGATCGTGCGCAACAAGTGCAAGGTGATCATTTTGTCGAGCTCTGATAACAAGCGTGACATCGATAAAATCGTTAACAACAATCACGTTATCAAATTCATTACGAAGCCATTGACCGAGGTGGCGCTTGATGAGATCAAGCTGAACAACATTTAACTTTCATTGTTAGGTTTTTTGACCGTATTTTCGTTCAAACATATATCGTTTGTCGAAAACCTAGCAAAATGAAAAAGATCCTCAACCTCTTAACTATTGCTTTGATCGTCCTGCCCATAGTGGCGCAGGCACAGATCGTCAAACCAGACACGCTTACGCACTGGAAAAAGAAACTGCTGTTTAACTTCAATATAAATCAGGCAGCCTTTTCCGATAACTGGACGGGTGGTGGTACGAACTCACTCGGATTGAATGCGCGATTTAATTATTCATTGAACTACGCGCATGGAAAGAACACATGGGACAACCAGATTGATCTCTTGTATGGCTTTGTGAATAACTCCGGACAGGGATTCAGGAAGACGTTGGATCGTATCTTCATTGACACGAAGTACGGTTACAAGATTGGGAAAAGCTGGTCGGTATTTACGTCATTAAATTTCCTTTCACAGTTTGCACCCGGTTATCGTTATGACAAGGATGCCAATGGAGTCGAGCAGGCGATACTCATTTCCGACTTTCTGGCGCCGGCTTACATCACCTCAGCGTGGGGTCTTGAATATAAGCCCGTTGATTACTTCAGTGTGCGATTGGCGCCATTTGCGCCCAGGCTTACCGTTGTACAGGACGGTGAGCGCTTCATCCCCGCAGTCGATCCTGAGAAGCCATATGGCGTAACCCCTCCGGATGAGACGAGATGGGAATGGCTGGCCTTCCAACTTCAGGCCGACTTCAATAAGGACATAGCAGAGAACCTGAACCTTAAGTGGCGTTACATCATGTATGCCAACTATGAAACGCTTGAGCTAAAGACCATAGACCATCGCCTGGAACTGATGCTGAATGCCAAAGTGAACCGGTTTATCACGGTAGGATTGGGAGGCATACTCCTCTACGACTACGACCAGGATCCGGGTGCGCAGGTGAGTCAGGTGTTTAACTTTGGATTCGCCTATACATTCCAGAATTTTGAGGAACCGAAATAGAATTAAGAATTAAGAGTTAAGAATTAAGAATTAAGAATTAGCCACCAGCCTTCGGCTGCCAGTGGCACGACCGCAGGTCGTGATAGCCAATTCTTAATTCTTAACTCTTAATTCTTAATTTCACTTTAGCAGCACAAACTCTAACCTATGAGTAAGGAAACCTTCATCGAGGCGATCAACAAGTCGTATTCAACCACCCTGCCCACCATCTACCTCGGAGCAGGCGTTTATCAGGGTGAGGTATTAGCGGATGCTAAAGTGAATCTGCCGCTGCGCATGATGAACCGTCACGGACTTGTGACAGGGGCGACTGGATCGGGGAAGACGCGAACGCTTCAACTAATGGCTGAGCAACTATCAGCGGCAGGAGTTTCAGTATTCATGCCCGACATGAAAGGTGACCTCTCAGGTATGGCTAAGGAGGGCACGGTTAACGACAAGATCACGGAACGCGCAAATGCCCTGGGAATAACTTTTAAGCCAGCTGCATTTCCTGTCGAACTGTATTCTCTTAGCGGCAAAATAGGCGCTCAGATGCGCGCTACTGTTACCGAGTTTGGTCCTGTGTTATTGGGAAAGATCCTGGAGTTGAACGACACGCAGACGGGCGTACTGAATATTCTCTTCAAGTATGCAGATGACAAGAAACTGCCTGTTGTTGATTTTAATGACCTCAAGAAACTGCTTAACTATTTAACGGAGGGGCCGGGCGCCGCAGAAATAAAGGGTGATTATGGTAAGATCTCGCCAGCAACTTCGTCGACCATCCTTAGAAAGATAGTATCCCTGGAACAACAGGGTGTTGATAAAATATTCGGAGAACCATCATTCGACATTGAAGACCTCTTTCAGAAAGTCGACGGACAGGGAGTGATCAGTATTCTCAATGTATCGGATGTCCAGAATCAGCCTGCGATCTTTTCAACGTTCATGCTTTCATTGCTGGCAGAGATCTATCAAACGATGCCCGAGGCTGGCGACCTGGATAAGCCTAAACTTGTGTTCTTTATTGATGAGGCGCACTTATTGTTTAACGATGCGCCAAAAGCTTTCATGGATCAGATCGAACAGGTTATCAGACTCATTCGCTCGAAAGGCGTGGGTGTCTTTTTCTGTACGCAGATCACGCAGGACGTATCACCTGCCATTCTTGCTCAACTTGGTAATCGCGTCCAGCACGTGATACGCGCCTTCACACCCAATGACGTGAAAGCCCTGAAGGAAACCGTGAAGACATTTCCCCGATCTGAGTTTTACGATATGGAGCAGCAGTTCACGCAGTTGGGTACCGGACAGGCGTTCATCACCGTGCTGAACGAGAAGGGGATCCCTACCGCTACCGTGGTAACTCACCTTTCGCCTCCCTGTTCAGTAATGGGGCCACTACCCGGTAATGAGTATCAACAACACCTCAACTCATCTGACGCCTATCGGAAATACAAAGAGTCTGAGGATCCCCAAAGCGCATTTGAGATTCTTACGGCAAGAATGAAGAACGATGCTGCTCGTGTGGAAGAAGAGAAGGAAGTGAAGCGTACAACAAAAGGGAAGCAGGAAAAATCGACGTTTGAGGAAGCGATCAATTCGCCCGTAGCCAAGCAGATAGGCAGGGAGTTGGTGAGGGGAGTTTTTGGAGTGTTGTTTGGAACGGGGAGGAGGAAGAAGGGGATCTTTTAATTGATAATTTACAATTGACAATTGATAATTTTGGAGGGGCCTTGGAGGCCCCGTCGTTATATTAGGTGCAGTAGGTATCGTCGGTGAGTAGCAGCAGAAATATGATGCTATCCTTGCATTGGATGCCGCAGACATCTTCGATCAGTAGCAAAAAATGTAATTAGTCCTTCGCGTGCGACAGATGCGCCATCAAACCGCAAACACTTCCATCGCACGCCATGCACGCCTAAATTGAATAAGCGACGTGCCACTGTGACTCCTTAATTCTATGAAGCAACGTTATATTTTGATATTCCTCGTCTGTGCGTTTGTCGTTTTGTTCTTCCCGGTAAACCGGATTTATCTGATCAAAGACAACTATGGACAAGTTCGGATGTCGAGGGTAGACCGGCGTGCAATACTTGCTTCTTATGGGATATACCTCACGCCCGGAACATATACAAACCTCTTTACAAAGCCGGATCCGTATATCAAACCGCAGTATGTTTCTTACAACCCTTTCGATACGGGTTGCTTCGACCTCATGGTCGAATTCGGGGGAGATACAATTGTAGTGTACATGGGCACTCCGTGTGTAAGCGAAAATCTTACTGCTGAATTCAGACTCGAAAGACTTCCGGCCTTTGGACCCAGGACCTGGACATCCATTCAGGAAGATCGATCAGGAAAGTATATCAGTCTTGATTGTGATTCGGATAAGTAGCATGCAATCATACTACGTCAATCCTGATTTGGCTAATTGCGCGATGAAATGACGGGATGCCGAACGAGCATCGTATCATGGGGAGGGTGTCGTCTTTGCCTGACTAAAAATCCGTATCCAACCCAAGCCGGTCTTTGAACTCTTTCAGGATGGGAATTTTTCCCTGCAGATATTCAAACTTATCCCGCGGTGTATAGATCATCTTTTTCTCGTCTGCGGGGCGGATCACGCCGGTAACCTGGATCAGATCATTCTTCAGTTTCGTGCGAAGGAATCCAATGAGATCACTTTTGAATCCATTCAGCATTGTTTCCTGAACCGGGCTCAGCAGATGCAACATTACCCTGGTGCCCTCGAGATCAAATGGCTGTAATAGCAAATGGTATTCTGCCTGCAGCTGTTTTTTGCTCGCGGCAAATTCATCCCATGCCGCATGTAAAGCTTCTAAGGTAAAGGCTTCGGTGAATTCCGGACCCGACGCCTGCGTAACTGCAGTCACCTCTTTTTTGGCCTCGACCTTGAGCAGCGAACCAACGTTGATCGTAGTGCGGGGAGTAGCGCGAACAGGTTTCTTCTCTGCTGGAGGAGCAGGAACTGCAGTAGCCGCAGCTGAGGCAGCCACAACGGGTTGGCTAGCTGGTTTTGCGGATCCAGTATCTGAACTGATTTTGGGATCGCCAACAGGCGATGGTGCAGCCGTACCGTTGGATGTTGCGGCATCTGCGTCCGGGCCGGACGTTACACTAATTTTTTTTTTAACGACACTTCCGCGTGTCCCAAAGCATCAGCCTGTACGATGGCATTGACATGCGCCATCTTCATCAATGCCAACTCAACCGACAGCCTTGGATTCTTGCTCGTCTTGTAGTTGATATCGCATTGACTGGCAATATTCAGCCACGTGAGAAGCAGCGACGGAGACGTTGCCCGTGCCTGTACAGCATACTTCTTGCGTACAGAGTCAGGTACCTCCATCAGGTTGGTCGTCCGCGCATCCTGCGACACCAGTACGTTGCGCAGATGCTCAGCAAGGCCGACAATAAAATTATGTCCATCAAACCCTTTGCGGAGGATCTCATCGAAGATCACCAGGGGTTGTGAATGATTTTCTGTAAGCAACCCATCCACTACCTGAAAATAATAGTCGTAGTCGAGGATGTGCAGATTATTAAGAGTAGACTTGAACGTCACACCCTTGCCTGACGAGTAGGTCACCATCAGGTCGAAGATCGACAGTGCATCACGCAATGCGCCATCAGCCTTTTGAGCAATCAGGTGCAAAGCTTCATCTTCGGCAGGTATGCCTTCACGGCCTGCGATCTTCTTCAGGTGATTCGAAATGTCGCTGATCTGGATTCTGTTAAAATCGAAGATCTGGCAACGTGAGAGAATCGTTGGGATCACCTTGTGCTTTTCGGTCGTCGCCAGAATGAAGATGGCATAGGACGGCGGCTCCTCCAGCGTTTTCAGAAATGCGTTGAAGGCAGCATTAGACAGCATGTGCACCTCGTCGATGATGTACACCTTGTATTTCCCAAACTGAGGCGGATAGCGAACCTGATCGATCAGGTTACGGATGTCTTCTACAGAGTTGTTGGAGGCAGCATCGAGTTCGAAAATGTTCAGGGCATTCGTTTCTGTCCTTTCTTCGAAACCGTTGATCAGGCGCGCCACGATCCTGGCGCAAGTGGTTTTACCCACACCACGCGGACCGCAAAAGAGGAGGGCCTGCGCGAGCTTGTTGTTGTCGATGGCGTTCTTGAGCGTTGTTGTAATGTGCTCCTGGCCCACCACCTCATCAAACCCCGACGGCCGGTACTTCCTCGCAGAAACAACAAAATTCTCCATCGGGTGCAAGATAAAATGCCCGACACAATTCGCAATGTTTATATGGCAGGTTGGCCGGTTTTTCTCTCTGCCGCACTCACCTGGCTTACTTTCTGTCGGGGTTGAAGAAATGATTGTGAAGTCCTAGTATACAAGCTCTTAAGTGCTGCCTTTCGTCCACCTTGAAACGCTGAATGCTTCAATAAAAATTCGATTATTTTTTCGAAACAGAGGTTTGCGCGCTACTGGCAACGGCGTTGTCTGATTCAAACGTTCAAAACTGCTGCAGACGAATCTGTATGTGGCAATTTCAACAGGAAGATGATACCAGGGCTAACCCGTTTCCATCTGGAACACACGTACGCATGAACCTTTTTAGCCGTATATTTGTAAGATATCGTGCACGATAAGTGTCGATTTTTGCTCCAGCCAGGACGTGGTTGCAGTGACCGGGGCCGACCGGTTTTGACAGGATGTATAAAAACGTAAGTAAGCATGCAGGCTCATGGGATGAGAGCCTTGAAAGATAGTTCCACAACATACTTGGCGAGTCTAACTACGCCATGGCTGCTTAATTTATCCGATAGGATAGATTAGCCTCGTCCCGATTAGATTCGGGAAAGCCATCATCGCACAACGTTGTCATTTTGCAGGCGTTGAATCGCGGTGTCGTAATGCAGAATTGCGTCGCGTGATGTTGCTAAGCGCGACTAAGATCAGTAACTAAGGTCCGGTTTAGGCTGTCGTTTGCCTTGCCGTTCCCTACAATCTAAATACGACTAAGCATGTAGAAGGTACGGTGTTATCTTCTCTGGACGAGAGTTCGATTCTCTCCGGCTCCACTCATATAGAATCAAATAAAATCAAAAGCCCGAATTCGCTATGGATTCGGGCTTTTTTGTTTGGAGACCATATCAACTAATACCATTCAAAGACAAACCCGAGGTGCACTTTTCGGTGCACTGAGGATCAATTGCAAAAAGTGCACCTCGAGGGTATTAAATGAATTGATTATCAGATGGTTGTCAGCGCAACTCTCTGGATTCGCGGTTTTTAACTAATAGGTCTATAAAACGTTTTGATTGAAGTGCTATGGAAACAATGTCTTTACTTTTTTACGCCAGAACTTCCAAGGCTAACGCGAGTGGTACAGTTCCGATTTACTTACGTGTTACTATTGGCAAGAAAAGATTTGAAACTGCCACGGGTAGGGCAGCAGAATTATCCATCTGGTCGCAAATGTTAAGGAAAGCTGTAGGTAGCTCTACCGTTGCAAAGGAGCTTAACCAATTCTTGGAGACACTACGTCTCAAAGCCTACGCAATTCATAAGAAAGTTATTGCAATGGAACTGCAATTCACCATCGAGGAATTCATAAAGCAATGGCGAGGGAGTAAGGATAAGCCTAAAATGTTACTCGAGATTTTTCAGAAGCATAATGAACGTATCAAAGCTCTTGTAGGTAGCCAGTATTCACAGTCAACGTATACTCGATACGTAACCTCCATGGAACATACTCGAAAGTTCTTGGCTGAGTGTTACAATGCTAACGATATAAATGTCACTTCATTGAAATATCAGTTTATTACCGACTACGAATTTTGGCTGAAGGCGAAAAGGAAATGTAATCACAATAGCACAATTAAATACTTAACGAATTTCAAAAAGATCATAAACATTTGTGTCAAGAATGGCTGGTTGATTCGTGATCCTTTCTTTGGATTTAGAATGACTAAAGAAGAAGTCGATCGAACGGTTTTAACGCAAATTGAATTGGATGTCCTGAGTGCAAAGGTGTTTGCAAGTCAACGATTAGCACAGGTAAGGGATGTTTTTTTATTCAGTTGTTACACCGGTCTGTCTTACATAGACACTCAGTGTTTGTCTTCTGATCAGGTTAGGTTAGGAATTGATGGAAAGATGTGGATATTCTCAAATAGACAAAAGACAGACGTGCTATCACGCATTCCAATTTTGCCGCCTGCTCAATTGATTCTTAACAAATACAGTGAATATCCAGTATGTGTGGCGAAAAACCGACTCTTACCAATTTTATCGAACCAGAAAATGAATGGATATATCCATGAGATCGTTGCAATATGTGGTATTAGCAAGAACGTGACTTATCATACTGCACGACACACATTTGCGACAACAATAACTTTAAACAACGGAGTGCCTATTGAGACGGTTAGTAAGCTATTGGGACATAAAAACATTAAGACGACTCAGCACTACGCTAAAGTCTTAGACCTAAAGTTGAGTGCAGATATGAACCTCCTGATGGCAAAATTTGGTCCGGTAAGTACTACTACACAGGATCCTGGGTTATGATCCAATAAGGATCACACAATGCCAATTTCGGTGCCCATTGTGCATTGATAGACAGTCTTGAAGGATCTCACAGGTCACCGTATATTGTTTGCGATTCGAATGAAATTATACAGTTTGATCGTTATCGCTTGGGCTTCCTCCGTCAGATCATTCCAGTTCTTGAGGTGTGCGATAGCCCGCGTGGCAAAATCGGCCTTGTCGGCGATTTTCGAAATACTATTCGCAGTGGCTTGCACAGTGATGCGTGTGAATTCATCTTTAACGATGATCGTGTCTATGAATTTTCCCAAATCCCTGTCACGGTATTCTGAGTATTCGATCTGCGTGAGTGGCTTTGCTTCGCTGTTTCGTTTTCGATAGGATTGAAGCGCCATTGTTAGGATGTCCGGCGCCAGCAGATTTTCGACTTCGCGGCACTGAAGTTTGTAGAAGTGATCGCCCAAGGCATGCTGCAGGTTTCGAAATCGATCTTCCTTTCCTGCATCGTTGTCATGGATCAGGAAAATCCGATTCGTGATTCCGCTGGCATGCATTCCGTCTGTTTGCTTGTCGCTACTAAAATCCCAATGCGTTACATTGTCACCTGCATACTCAACGAACGCGAAATGGAGGTCTTCCTTTAAGGCGACTAGATTGGCATACTTCAGCGGATTGTTGTTGATAAAGATTTCCAAGTATCGACGATAGTAAAGCCGATCACTAATGCCCTCAACCCAGATCGTGCAGTTTGCAAGAAATACAGATGAGTTACGAACACCCAGTGAGTTGAGGATTTCGATGGAGACTGCCGGAAAGCTCGAGAGCATGAACTTGTCAGCATTGTTAACAACGCTTTTTTCTAACTTAAATAATGCGATGACGTTTGGATACTCCTGACACAATTCGAGAATGTGATTGGAGTGTGACGCAAGAAAGGCCTGTGTGTTGTCGAACTTGCGTAAAATTTGCACGAACAATCGTTGATAGGCGGGATGCAGGTATAGCTCCGGTTCTTCGATGAACACCAAATGATTTTCCTTTCGCTTCTCAAACAACGGAAAGAGCAGAATGATCAAGGCCTGGATACCATCACCCAGATGCTGTATCGGGAACTCCGGACTTTCACCGATCTTAATGAAAACGTCTTCGATGTTGTCCTTCTTGAGCGAGTTTATAGAGACGCTCTTGCTTTCAAAGAAATTTTCACTAAGAAATGTTTCGAAATCCAGCAGCCGTTGTCTCGTTTCCGCAACCGAGTTTCGTAATTTGAATATTCGGTCATATAGATCTTCGCCCGTAAATACCGAATCTTCGTGGGCGAAAACCGTATAATTAATTCCACCTACAAACCAGTCTCTCTTTTTTTGGGAATACTTAATAAAGTAGTCCTGGAGGACCTTGTCTCTCACGACAGGATTCAACAAGCGTTCAAAGTTGCTTGGCGCATACGGATAAAACTCCAGGCTCGGATCTTTGTTTTCCGCTTGATCGGATTTACGCTTATGAAACCTCCTGACGGTTCGCAGGGCTGGCAAATAGGTAAAGGAAAAATCTGGACTGCTGTAAAGCAAGTTCAGGTCGGATTTCAGAGTTTCTAAAAGGTCAGTTCCTGCTCTCCAGTATCGGAGGTAGCGGTCATAATGGTCGCCTGATTGGCGCCTTACCTGATCCTCGTGATTGTAGAATTCTGATTTGGCGACGTCCTTTAATTTTGCTTCGACGTCCTGAATAAGTGAAAGTAAGTCACCTTCGTGAAGGACAGCACTATTAGCGTCAACGATTTGCTCTAGGCTGAACGTATGTTCATTTAGTACGTTACTATTGATCCGGGCGATAATTGCGGACGTCTTATGCAGCAGGTCTTCTTTTGTGCGGGCGATTATCCTCACGTTTGCGTCGCTGAAATCGTCCGCTGAGAATACGCGAAAACTGCCGGCAGTCAAAGCACGATTCCGCGAGAGATCGATAAACAACTGGCGGAGAAGTCGGCTCTTGCCTGAATTGTTTGCGCCGACAAAGACATTGACCTTGGATAACCGTATTGTTTGGGTTTCCTTTCCCGCCAATTGATAGTCCCTGTACACGGGGCTACTTTGACTTAACGTCAGATGAGCTATCATTGCAAGTGAACAATTTTGGGAGTGATCGTAGAGACTATCGGTGCATCGGTTTTGCGCGGCAACGAACGCCGCTGGTCGAACACGAAAATAGTCACCTTTACCCTAAATTCCGAGCGTAGGAATCGGGTTGAGACATCTACTTGGATCTGAACAAGAGACTGCCATGATGTGATCGCAACTCATCGCTTATTCTTACGCTCTGTTGATACGGCATCTCACTTCCCAGCGGGACCAACGTTTTCCAGTCAGTCAATTAAGCTACTGATCCTGGGGTTGGACGCAGCGTGCCAGCGATACCTTCATGGGATCGATGACAATGGAAAAACTCGTAAATTGTTCCAAAACCCCGTACATCAGCGGCTATTTTCGATGATACGAAGGAGCACTTATAAACCGTAGGCATGGAAGATACCGTTGTGATTGCTGGCGATAAGAAGATAGGTGATCGCCAGTTAGATTTAATTATTCATAGGTTTCTGCAGGTTTTCAATGCGGCAGGAGGCCGACGCAAGCGTTTCGTCTTTGATATCTCTCAGGTTCAATGGATATCCAATCAGGAACTCCTGGTATTGACAGGATTGTTTCGATATCTCTACAATTCCGGAATTGACTTTCATGTTAAGTTCAGGAGCAACCAGGCGCAGGCTGAGTCAGATGTCCGGAGGGCTTCGCAGTTTATCGAGATTTGGGAGGTTTGGAAAATCTACAAGGTTATTCCAGAGCAGGAGTTCGGAAAATACTTTGATATCGATGGAAGATTCATTGATGCATTGAAGACACGATTTCGAATTCAGTCATCACATCAGGACATTTACGATCGCTATGGGGTAACGCCGTTCTTGGAACTACAACGAATTCAGAACTATGAGGACCGACTGATCGTCGACCAGATCAACGCGATATATCGCCTGAGTGAAGCAACAAACCAAGTTCTCAGGACACACAATTGTTTCGTGCCAATTCAAAATCAGACGCTTGGCGCGATTGTCACGAAGGAATTATACGAGAACTTTTTGGATCACTTTTCCAAATCAATATTTCAAGCCGATCGGGATTGTGCCTTCATGAGTATTTCGCTCCATCGAAAGCTGCCCGACGACCGTCATGATGCGCAGAAACTGCAACGCCTTTTGAAACTTAATTTTGAGGAAGAGCAGCTTGCAGAAGTCAAACCGTTCTTCGTTAGTACCGAACGACAAGCGTTTGTCAATCAATCGTTACTGGAATTGTCATTTCTGGATTTCGGAGAAGGTATTCCGGTGACCCTCGGCTCAGCATACGAAAATGACACCAACCCCGGTGAGTTTTCAGCGCTCCATCATAAGCAGAATCTGGATACGCGGATTTTGGAATATGCATTTCGATTCGATTCATCACAGTATCCTATCCATCAGCGTTATTCGGAGGAGTTGGTTCTTCCCCGTGGCCTGTTTGATGTGCTGACGATTGTCAAGCGGTTTGAAGGACTCTTGGTGGCGCGAAGCAATTATGGTAAAGTGGCATTTGATTTTTCGGCAAACAAGGATTTCAAACAATCCGTTGTTTATTTCGGAGATCAGAATCTTTTCTTCCCCGGAACGCTGATCAGTATCTGTCTGCCGGAACGTACAATCCAAAAACCTTTTGACAGTTCGAAAATCAAACCGATCGGCAACATTGTCACCGAAACGTTTGTAAAGCGCGAGCGCAAATATTTAAGCGTCTATAGGATCCTTTCAAAACTAAGGTCCGAGAATCTTCAAAAGCAAGAGCTTTATGATGAATTGCTAGATGTACTAAGCAGGGAATTAAAGCAGACAAATGATCAGAAGGAGTTTCTGTTTTACCTTGACTTTGAAGGCTATGAAATCGATAAACGGATTTCGAAGAAGATCATCTACTATTTGATCTCGGACTACCGGGTCAATTTTATGACAAGTGTGATTATTATCAATCCGCCTCACAGGGATTATTTGGATCACATTCAGAAAGAACTGCTAGCGCTGGGTGATATTGACAGGCAGTTCAAGGTCCACCCAACACCATTTGTCTACCTGAATCACGATGAGACGAGTGTTAGCGTCTACTGGCTCGGTGTGTACTCGCAGCGCGACGTTACCAAGCTGAATGACCTGCTACTGAAGGAACACGATCTGCGGCGCAGTGACTTTGAGCGGCCGGACGATGTGGTGGGAAACAGTAATTTTTACGATGTGCACGGAAATCTGTATTCCGTCATCAATAGTGCCGAAATTGTCAATGTTTACAAGAGCCGCATATCGGAGTCGCGAACCCTACAGGTGGAAGAATTGCTTGGGAAGTATGTTCGCTGTGTTCCCGGAGCAATCTATCTGTGCAACGGGAATTACTATCAAGAGAAGTATGTACAGCTTTTCGATGCTTTATCAAATCACGAGGAGCGGGAGTTTCTTGTTCGTGCGTTGTATCAATCCATCGTGGAGAAACTGGGGGATACAGATGATCTGAAGTTTTTGTGTATCACAGCAAGCAGCCAGAAGATTCTTGACTTGCTTGTGAATCTTGGCTTTGTTGCGCCGGGTAGCGCCATATCACTGGACAGTTACCTTGGATTTATTGATGAGCCTCAATTTGAAAAGGGTATCGTTCGGGATGACCGCGTAGTACTCGTTTGTGACGTTGTGTCGACTGGCTATATGATTCATCAGGTGCAAAAGGGCCTGGATATTCGCGGTGCCCTACTCGCGCACGTTGCTGTGCTTGTCAATGCAGTTGACCCGACGTTTGCGGTAGACGGTATTCAGTACACGGATATCGCGGGGAATGTTTCATCCTTAATGCAGCTACCCATTCCTAAGGTCCGACGAGCAGATATTCGAGGTCGCCTAGTCGACGGTAGTTTACGAGTTATCCGGATCAATCCATTTACCAATACGCCGATCACGGACAGTATCAAGAATAGTAACTATGATAATTCCGTCCTGCTGTCAAATCGAGAGTTTGTTGACATCATCACACCCGGAGACGTGAAGGCTGGATATTTCATTTTTAATAATTTGATCCATCCCTATTTTTTTGATACCGAAAGCATACTGAAGAATGACGCCACTGCTTTTCGATTATTGGATACTGTATTCCGTAGAGTCGACCCCGCACTGCTGGAACGGACTGAGGTGATCTTTTATCCTAAGAACTCAGGGATCAAGTTTCTCAATATGAAAATATTGACAGATCAGGTGTTGAGAAATCAGCGGATAAAAATTCTTGAATTAGAACGGTTCCCAACGAGTGAAGGGTGGCGATTCCCGCATCCTCCGGAATTCATGAAACAAGTATCCGAGGGAAAAACCGTGTTCATTCTCGACGATGGTTCCTGTACAGGGGATTCCATTGTCCAGATGATTGATGAGGTTGCGTTCTTAAACGTCAGCGAAATCGTTGTGCTGACACTGATCGGACGCGTCAATAATCATAAGCGGGAGTTCTTTTCGAGAATTGAAAGCATCTCGAATGCCAGTGGCGGAAGAATCAATTTGAAAGTATTGTTTGGTAGTCATTGGAATATACCAACCTATTATGTGGAAGAGAGTCCGGTCATGCGCGAGAAGCGCTGGTTGGAGGATTTGTGTGGATTTGCGAACACGCCGTTCAGAATCCGGGACATCGCAAACCAAGTTCTTCATGAGTTGAAACCCAAATTGGTCTCGGGAGAGGGTAATCAACACCTGTTGAAGAAACGGGATGGTGAAAGCATAGTCAGTGATTTGGTCATTCCACGAGAGGAAATCGGAAAAATAACCTCGTATCGGTTTTATGATGAACATTTCAACTTCTTCAATGATGTAATCGCTCAGTATGAATCAGACACGCGCACGAACGATCGGTATCGTACGATAGAGCTGATCTGTGCCGTGTTCTTACACGAACCCTATCTGTTTTCGCGGTTTAAGAATGTGTTGCCGGACTTGGTGGATAAGTTGGAAGAGTTTGTCTTTGCGTTAACCATCGGAAATCCTAAACGTGGAAATCGTAGGATCGAGAAGGATGGACTCTATTACGATTGGAAAAATAAGGATATCGTTCACCTGTTCTTCATTGTCTTTCGCGATACGCGGTTGATTGAAGTTTTGAACACGGATACACTTACGGGTTTGATTAAACGTTTTGGCAAGAGTATCGGAGATTTGAATTATATCTTCTTTAAACTGATCAGGTACATGCCACTTCGCAAGGAAGTGATCACTGAAAAGAAGTACTCGGGAAAAATTATTAGGCTCATCGAGGGTGTGCGGGAACGCGTCGGAGATTCGAAAGCCCAAAATCAGATGAAGATAGTGACGTCATTTTTGGCAACACTCCCCTTTCGCGAGGATGACTTTGAGGCTCATTTGAGTCGAATCAAAAACAACTATGTGAAATTGAGAGCAGATGAATTTCATAACGAGTATATCTTTAACGATAAGCAAGTGGTAAGCGGGCAATTAGCATTGCTCATTAAGAATCGAAAAAATAGTGTCGGTTTTGATGAGGAATTAAAAATCATCCGGTCATCTTGGGCGCCCATTTCCGTTTTCGTTGAAGACTTGCTGCGATTTTCACGGCTTTATCCGGGTTTCTTTCTGCCTGTACGGGAGAAAACCTCTGGAGACTTTGTCAGTGGGATCAGCACTCTGGGGGAAACACACAACAGATTACAGCATATTTTCCTTTCGGATGATGTTGGTAACGTAGAAGATGCCCCAGCGCTGCTGGATAAGTTATTCGAGGATTACATCATGGAGGAGTCTCCGTACTTCAAGGTTTTTAACAACATCTCAACGCCGAGTGTGAAAGACGTTTTGGAGGAGTTTGTTGATGGTGATGAGTCGGGCGTAGCGATCGAACTGTCTTGCGCGAAAGATTGCTCCATTGACTTCCCGCTGTATTTCTTTCGGGAGCTGGTCATCAAAGAGATTTTTAGCAATTTGCGCCACGCGAACAGGGCAGAACGCGTGCACATTGTCTGTGACAAAAAGCTGGGTATTTTATTTATTGAAGTAACAAACAGTTCCGGGAACTCATTCGATTTGCAAGGCGGGGGTAAGGGTATTGAGCGCCTCAAGCGACTGAATGCCTTTCCAATTTCCACGGCGTTTGAAGTGTCGCGACTCGGCGAATTGTTTATACAGAACTTTCAATTTAGAGCCATATGAGTGTGGATGTGAACTATGACTATCTTGAACAGCTTGTCCTGATTGTTTGGGATGAAAAGGCAAACTTTGAAGCCGAGAAGACAAGGCATAAAATTGTTGCCCCGCTTTTTAAAAGTGTGCATCGCGTGGATACACTGGATGAGTTTAAAGCTGCCCTTAGCAAGTATCCGGAAGACCAGTTGTTTTTGTTTGTAGTGCACCTATTTCACAACGAGGATAAGAAGGGTGTGAATTCATTTGTAGGCGCACGCGTGAAGAAGGAATTTCCGTTGTTGCGAGCGTATATCCTTACCTCGGCCCCCAAACGTCAGGCATATGAAAAGGATGGAATGGAAGACCTTGATGTATTTAGCTATGATGGTTTTCATAAAAGGATCGGTCACGAGTTATTGCCTCAGAAAAAGAGCGAGATCGTGGCACCATCGGCGATAGCTGTGCCAAGTCGTTCGCGTTTAAAAAAGGGGATCTTTTTGAGTCACTCTTCCAGAGACAGTAAGATCGTTCAAAAGTTCAGGGACTTGATTCTGGAGAGTGGGTTGAGATGTGACCCGAACGATATTAAGTTTACCAGTGTGGAGGACGCCGGTATTCCGGGTGGTATTAATATCGCCGATAATCTTCGCGAATTCTTGAAGCAAGACACTGGGCTGTTTATTCAGTTTATCAGTAAGGATTACTTGGAAAGTCGAGTTTGCCTCAACGAGGAAGGAGCCGCCTGGTGTTTACTGGATGACCGGTATTTTATTTCGGTATTATTGCCACCTTCGCAATCCGAAGATTTGCCATGGGTAAGGAATCTGAACAAGGCTCTGAAACTTGACAACCGTGGATCAATACTTAATCTTTATCAGAACCGAAAGGCATTCTTCACCGAGGATGTGGACGTAACGAAACTTGCCACCAAGGTCGATGAATTTATAGCATACTATTTGGAGCGCTATTGTGCGAACTAACAGAAGGACTTTGTTTCTGCTAGATGAATGTGTCGAATTTCGTACGCGTGATAAGGCGATCGAACACGACTACACCCAGGCGATTTCCCGAACTTCATGATCGTATTGGCCCGTTTTAATTAAGCAATAGTCGGTAGTTTGGCGCTAGTCATCCAGCCTGCTGACAGTGAGTTATGAGTCCATCAAAGCAGCAAAGAGGAGGGAATGGGGAGTTACTTCCTTAACAATGGATGAAGTGATCTCGGCAGCGCAAAGGCTGTAGCTCCACACTTTGACAGTCTGATAGCGCAAGATGCTAGCGTTAATCAGTTAGTTTAAATGACGCGGCCATTATCTCACACTCCGCGTTTGGTAGATTCACCTTGATGGCTGCATTCTCCCTGTACTTACGCTTTTGATCACCTGCTTTAAAATGATATTTGCTGTCTTAGAGTCAAGTCTGAAAAATATTTTGCAACCTCCATGGCCAGTTCAAAGTCAAGTGAGTTGTCATTTTCAGAGATATTTAAGCATAGGCCAGTCGCAGACTGAACAGAATTGATATCATAAGCAGGAGATAGTATCCAACTTTTATCGGTAAAAAGGAAACCATGGTTTCGGAGGTGATCATCAGTGTTACTGACCGCGGGAAGCAATGGATTTATTGATGTTTAAAACAGGCACAGCAGTATGTCAGCTGCACCGACGAACGATATATTGATCACCTTTATTATATTCTCGAAAAGAAGTACAAGGACCTGGACAATGTGCGAGAGTAAATCTTAATACGGTCATGGAATGAAGATTGGGCACCACTACTCAAGGGACTGATGAGATCTTCAGGAAGTTTTATGCGTTGCGCGTGATGAGGTAAGAAGTCTGGGTCTTGAATTTCTGTATAGTGTAATGCTGAGCAATGGATAAAGATAACCTAAATCGCGACTTCAAGGGGGAGGTGAAACATGACTCCAAAGCGTTTGATTGGGGACGTTTCAATCAATCAAGATTTAAATACGTCTTTCACTACACAAACATGGAGCTTGGAATGTTCATACCTTATGCTGACAAGTTTGGAGAAACGATGTGAGCTGGGCCGCTGGACACCCGGATTTGCTCGACGTTCGACTGTACAAAACTCCGGACAAGCCGCCTTTTGCTTTGAAACGCCGCCTGGCTTTGAATTTGCATAGATGGATGAATAGCGCTCTGGACCCACTACTTGTCCGACGGAATGTAAAACTCTTTGTGGAAGAATTTGGCAACTTTCGTATTATGCGTTTCATGAAGAGTTTGCATAATCGCTGTGTTAAGCGCCGGTATTGTCCTCAGTTCGGCTACAATTTCCGGGCTCTTAAATGCCAAGATCCAATTGGACTCGAATATATCGTAGTCAAACGTCCGAGGTTTGAGAATCCATTTAAAGATTGGTGCCTTTACTGCATCATACAACTTTTCAGTTAACTCCGAGTTGAGAAGGTTCTCGGCGTAAATTATATGGATTGTGGCCATCATCTCATTCCATGCCGAAAAGCTTTCACCTTCCGGCGCTCCATGATCGGAAACTGTGTAGGTAGGGAAATGTGGCGCACTTTCTATGACGTGTTCCAGAAATGAATCCGTTAGCGCCTTGTGGCCTTTTGGAGTCCACATTTTCCACCAATATGCCCGTAAAAAGAGGTCCCACAATTTGTTGGGATACTGACTAAGGTATCCGTCCACCTGTTCCGATAGTTTTTGTCGTTCATTTGACTTGAGGAGAACATAGATGGGAATCGCCTCTCGCAGATCCATCGTCCATAATTGGCGCTTTTCGGTTCTTCTAATTAATTTTTGATAGACGTCTTCGTCGAAGATTTCGCTGACTTTTTTCTTAGAAATCAATGCCAGGCAAAATGAACGCAAAGGAGAATCTGTCCAAACGTTGTCAGAAAGGATGTAATGAATAAATTTCTGAACTTGATTGTCATCAAAATCCTCGATATAATGTGTGATGAATGACGTGAAATATTCGAGAGAGTTGCGGAACCCGAACAATTCACTGCACGAAAGAAAATGTAGTAGCTTAGGTGTAATTCGCGTAAGTTGATTTTTTGTAAGACTTGCATATTTCAATAAAACCATAAAATTGTTGAAAGCGCGTAACGTCCTATTTCGGAAAAAGGTTGAGGTCTCAGTGCTTGCGTAATGGGTTATCTGACGCGAAGCACGCTCACCGAAAATGTTGGAGTGGTCGTACCCAGACTCCAAAAAGTTTTCGAACCGAATAAGTGTTTCATTGATATGCTTTCTTTGATCGATTGGTAGCGTATTGTATTTCTTAAAAAATTCATTGAGTTTTTGGGTCTCGCCATATTGGATGGCAACAACGTTAAAAAAATCGGGTATGTGCAACAATCGTTGCCCATACTGCAGGGAAGTGGTATGTGATGCAAGAGTTGCTTCAAGGTACATGTGAGCCATTTTGGTGAATGAATAATATTCATCCGTAAACAATAGGTTTTTATGATAGAAGTTCCAACCCATGTAGAAGTGTGAATGGATACTGGCCCAATAGAACGGTCCAGAACTGGTAAATCCAGGCTTTTGATAGCGGAGGTATGTCGTTATAATTTCTTCAAATGCCTCTTCCATTTGTGGAAGAATTTGTAGTTGAATTCGATCATCTAGAATGTATAACATACACTCACGAATTTCGGTAGACACTGGGAGGGCGTGGACTAATTCGTGAAGATCTATGTGACTTATCTTCCCAAGGATCGTTTCGCGTTCGGCTGGCGGGTATTCTGACTCGTATGTTGCGTTGATGAATCGGCGCAAACGAACTTGGTTATAGGCCGCGATAAAATAGGTAATGTATCGGTTTAAACGAATTGATTACCTCCGAACGTCTTCCAACGTATAAAATGCCTTTGACAATTGACCGGTTTTGAGAAAGCCATAAGCTTCAAACAATCCAGCATCATTGTAATCTTTTTCGCAAAGCCCTTGCGCAGAGACGGAATTCAGTGCACGAAATAGATGTCCAATCTTGTATGCTGTGTATAGACAACGCGGACAGGAGCAAGATTGATCGGATTTGTTGATGGGTGACAAGGTGATATGAGATGCTGACGTATCTCCCGAGCGGCTAATTGCTTCAATTCCGCTGGTCCAGAGTAGCTTGAACACTCTGTGTCTTCGTTGATCATCGGGACTGGCTTTACCATCCTCATATGTGAGAAATTCCAAACGACGCTCATCGCCAGCTAGCGAATCAAGAAAACTGAGAAACTCCTCGTTGAGTGTCTCTAATGTGTGTGGATCTCTCCAGCTAATTTCAGCGTTAGCTCGATAGCTGTTCTTGGGTTGCTGTTTTAACTTGAATGGGCTTACCCGGACAAGTATTTCCAATGGAATGGCGCCAAGTTCGGAGAATCGTTCTAACGACTCGAAGAATTGACTCGAAATCTCCATCGTTTCGAGTGAGTCGGAAATCGGATCGAACTCCTGAACCACTTTAAGAAATTTGTAGACTTCCTGCCCACGGAGACTGAGTTGTTTAAGGGATTCAGTATCCTCCTCGCTTTTGACGAGCTCGAAGTATTCGCCGATAGCCTCTTCAAAGTGAAGAACACGAATGTTGTGTGGCTTCAGCTTTTTCTTGTCTTCGTTGAGTTCCTTCTTTGAAGCCCGTGCGTTAAAAAATAGATAGGGCGGCTGTATACTCTTTTTTAGTATTTTACTTACAGTCTTCAGAATAAACCGAAGGTTGGAATCGTCGAAGGAGAAACCTATAAAAAGTACAAGCTTCGAAGCGAACGTTTCGCGAACAAGGCTCTGTATTAGAGAAAACTTAGATTCATACGTATCGTAGTCTGACTTCTTAAGAACAATGTTTCGCAATTCAAAATCCCCATGTATCTTGACATATAATTTACCGCCTTTGGAATATGGCAAATCGAGGTCGGCGCGAATTACAGAGAATGGCAGTCCCCACTGATCGAGCACCTGTTCAAAGTGAGTGTCATAGTTGGTCGTGATAATATGCAACGGATTGATTTCGGTAATGATCCTATGTAACGGGTTGAACCGTGTATGCTCATACTTGAGAATTTGCCTGACCCGCTGGTGATATTCGTTTTCTCCTCGCTCTTTGTAATACTGTTGGGCGATTTTTTTGAAATCCTTCTCATCAGTAGTAAGGTCTCCAGCTAGCTCTTGGGTAAGTTCGCCCCAACCAGGAACCCCAGAGTCAATCGAAACGCCTGCGCCAGCAAAGATGACGAGTTTGCCACTATTTTTCGCCTCTACAATTTTCCGCAGGTTCGCTCGATAATCATTAGTGAGCCTTGGTGGGTTAAAAGATGATTCTCGTTCGAAGAGAAAATGTTGGGCTGTTATCCATTTTCTGTTCGGTAAATCTTCCTCTGACAACCAACGGATGGCTTTCCATTTATTGTCGGTACCGGTCGCCATGCTCTGGTTAATCGAACTAAGCTGTGCCGTTGACAATTCATAAGTATACGCCGTGGCGTATGGATCTTCCTTGCTGAATTTGAAAAGTGACGGGCGGGCAGCGAAATTTACTGGAATCCTTGTTCCGTTATGATCCAAGTATTCAGGTATTCCAAAATAGTCGGTAACCAGCTCCTTAAACTTTGTGTATTCGAATCCCCCTCCAATGGCGAGATCTTTCCTGTGAAAGAAGCTGAACAGTCCGCCATTTTCTAATACGAGATACACATACTTACCTTTGGGCTTGTGCCGAATTATTGCAATACTGATGTGGTTCATTAAGGGGTGGATTAACAGCCGCTCACTGCCGACTGGCGCAACCAAAAATACAAAATTGGTACATGTCAATCCCACTGATTAACTATAATGGCGTTTGCACCTCAGGGCATCATAAATTTGCTTATGACTTAAGTTTGCATCATTCAAGCCGTAGTTAATCATTAGAGAACTCGAGTAGACTTGCCGACAACACTAGTGTCGCGATGTTGTTATCTTTTTCTTCGAGGGAATCTTCGATCTAGGCCCAAATAGTCTAACTCTTCTAGCTTATTGAAGTCTACTATTACATCAATCTTCTGTCCATTCAGAAAGGTCTTGCTATCATGGAGTAGGTCATATAAACCGATTTCTTCCCTGCCATAGTCATCCAAATCTTTTGTCGACGCTTCGATGGACATCACGTTCATTTTTTCAGACAATGTCTCGATTATGACAAAGTTCTCGTAGTAGAACTTACAGAGCGGGGCGGCAACAGCTCCATAACGCATAAGCTTCAAGATCTTTTGAATTATTTCTAAATCATTGTCGGTGTCAACTACAGTGGCTGGGACATCAATTCGCACTCGTTTTCCCTCATTGTCAAATGCAAGGCTGTGGAGCGGCATATTGCGTTTCTTGTACTCATCAAACAATATCGAACTAAGGGCCTTTAGTTTGGTGCCATAGTTCTCAGACTCCTGCCTAAGGATTTGTTCGACCTGAGATTCCAGATGACCATGCATCTGTAACCGATGCTGCTTTGTTGCAATTTTGTCCAAGAACTGATGGAATAAGGTGACACTCCCTTTAACAATGTCGCTGGTATCAAATCCCACGATCTCGATGCAACTTTCAATGGCGTGAATAAAATCGAGAAGCCGCAAAATGTTCTCACGTAAGACTTGATTTGACCAAATTTCGAACTTTACTGCTGGGGGCGAGCCTCTTTTGATATTTCGGAATACAATACGACCAGGTTCATAAATTACGCCATTTGACCCCGTATGCGAGACTGCATTCCTTACGTTGGAATTGTATCCATCGAATAAATTGGTTGGTTTCATTCGAGCGTAGGCATACTCATGCTTGTTAAATTCAGCCTGGCTCAGATTTGCATGTTGCATAGTAGTGAATGTGCCCTCGATGAATTGAAGTGTAGCAACAATAAGGCTTAAGTATGGATCGAACGCGTCGGAGACGATGTTTCTATAAAGATTTACTAGATGAGTTTGTTCCTCGAGACTATCTTCCTGATAATTCGTGATTTCGGACAATTGATTGTATATCCGCTGTACGTTTGGAGATGTATTGGTCCGCAAAGAGTAAAAATCGAAGAATATTTCTTCAAGAAATCTGACATGATCTATTTGCAATCCCCGATGAAGCAAATTCAGAACTGCAATGAGGTAGTCCTGCATTCTATCGGGTGTGGTATTGAATCTATTAATCTTGTGCTGAATCTCAGCAAGTGTCTCTATTTCACGTTGAGTTAATTTCGTCTTGAACTTTAAAAGGCCTACTAATTCCATATAATTGAACTTAAGTATACTGCCCGCCAACTTTAGATCAAGCCCTTTGAATAGCCGTCAAGTATTCTAACCACATCGTAAAACCGTGCGGGATCAAACCAGTAGTCGACAGATTCGTTCACGGATACAATTCGGGACTTGAGGTCACCGCTCCGATCGTCCAACAGTTTGTAGAATGCATTTACATCCGTCCGCGGCGATGGGAGGAAGAATGTGTATGCTTCTACTTGTTCTGCGCCACCGGAAGCTTTGGAAATGGTCTTAAAGCGTACACATATAGATGCCAATTCCTCTGGATGCGACACAAAGAATACCCCAAAAGGTAAGTCGTCACTTGGTGGGTTTATCTTTAAATGGCCGAAGTTGTTAATTTCACCTTCGTGTGGTCTCTTTATATGGCGACGAATGATGTCGTAGGCTGCGTGCATAATCAAACCATAACCAAATTTGCTAAAGGCAAGTAAGTATGCGATCTTGAGGAGGACGCCACCGTGAGCTGGCATTGGGTTGTTGCCGCAGACAGTAAATTTGTGTCCGACTTTAACCAGTGCAACAAATTGTAATAGGTCGGCCTTATCAAGAAAATCCAGTTCGTATTTTTCTTGTTCTGCATTGTAACCAAATATTCCGTTAAGCTTCAGTCCATTGATTCCTATGCTGACTTCGTACTTGATCTTACTTGTGTTGGTAGATAGAAATTTCAAGGCTGCGTCCTGCTTGCTGGAGCCATTGTTACACCTGAAACAAGTTAGTGCCTCAACAGTATACCCGAGTGATTGAGGTGGAACGTGTTCTAAAGTGAGGTAATTTGAATGATCGCCTGCATTCCTAAGTTGTGACTTGTAAAAGACATTCATACAAAGTGGACATACAACCACTTCATTTTCAATAAACAGCTTTTTTACGTCGTGCTCATTGCAATGCTCAGCGAATATGGTGAGGTTTTCTCTGTATTGATCAAAGAGAGATTTCTTTATTCTCCCTTTTTGAATGTCTTCGTACATCGGAATTCGTTCTTATAAAGTTAAAACTTAATCACAAAGCGGCATTGAGTAATCGGTCAGAAAAATCCGATATATGGGGTCTATGACAAGACAGCAGTTCAAGTACTACTTAAGCAGGTTTATGTTATGTTATGGTGAAAGCTATCCCAAAAGTTGTCACGATTAAAGATACAGATTAATCGTGACAACTTTTGGGATAGCTTTCACCATGATTTTCTCTTCTAATGCAATCCTAGGTACATAAGTGCTAGAAGTTTTCTGGAGCTGTTCCTAAAGAATGATTCATTAGACTTAAGGCGTCGGACACCCTTGTAAATGTAAACGAATAGACTCCGTTTTCATTAGTTGCAAATATGACACAAAGGGGTAGGACGTTTTGGTAGGCGTTTATTGAAGAGCAAATGGAGAATAAGTAGCTCATGAAAACGCTGGATTTCTTTCAGGTATCCTTTGATGAGGATCAGACAAAGCGTTTATATGATTTCTCCGTACCCTATCGTAACGAGTCACTAACACCTTACTTCGAAAATAGCGTTATCGCGGACGTTGTTATAAGAAGCCAAGCGGATCTGATCGGCATCGCCTCCTGTCGACTTAGAGAGAAGCGAAATTCTATTGTTTGCCATCGAGCGTTAGAGCCGAGTGGTGGAATATCGCTCACGCAGGAAAAATTATCAACGAGGATTTTGATGTCGCCGTTCTGACGCTAATGCTACCAGGTCATCAAATGATTCAGGCTGGCCGCAATCGTTCGGTGAACGTTGGGAAGCGGGGTTCAGTGTATTGTCGCGCTATCTGAAAACAATCTATTGATAACTGCGCCAACTGAAATTTCTCATCCAATATATGGCAATCATTTCATTGTCAAGCGCAAATTATACGCTCGTTATGTGCGCTACTGTCTAATCCCGACAATTGCTTTCATGGAGACACAGCCAGAGCTATTCCAGCAGGGTTCTGGGTACGCTAACAGTAAAGCAAATAGCAAAGGCTTGGGTGTTGTAAAATCGTACAAGCAAAAATATGGTCGACAAGATTGACCGATTGCGCCGTTTGCTCTTGAGCGACTCTTTAGTAAATGGATTGATCGCCAAAATCTGAAGGTTGTGAATCTGTGACTGACGCTTGAAACAATGGTTCGATGAGACCCGGCTCTCGACTGAAAAGAAATTATATTGACATTACACGCGATATTTACGTTATAGGTAACGATGGAAATCAAGGAACGATACACCGGGTTATTGACCGACCTGCAAAACTACCTAGACTTTGCAATTGACGTATCCGATGCCACTGCTGGGCGGAAAGGAGTACCATGGCGCCAAATCCGCGCCCATCAGTTTTACATTAGAATGACGGTTACCTGCATGAGTTTGCTTAGGTTGTTGCCCGGGAACAGGATTGCTCGAGGTCATTTTGATTTTTGGGACTTTCCTGCAGTAGCGAATCTTACAAGAACTTTTATTGAAGCATATCATAATTTCTTCTATGTGGGGGTAGACAATGTGAATGACGATGAGTCCAAGTTCAGACTTTCGATTTTTAACTATTATGTGAATGTCGAAAAATATCGGCTGTACACCGAGTTCGGCGTGCCTGAAGCTGAATTGCAGGATTTTAAAATAAACATTCCAATGGCGAGGAAATCGTTGGAGGATGATCCATTGTTTGGTATTATTCCTGACAACCTAAAGAAGCCGATAAAGAACGGTAAGGTCTTTATGTACCTTACTCAAAATCAAGTTGCACAAAGGCTGTCAATCCCATCACATGGTTTTGCCGGGTTTTATAGATTTCTTTCAAATCAAATACATGCAACCCCGTTCTCAGTATTCTCCCAGTCAGATACGAGAGGAAGAGGTCTCGAGAATGAGATAGAGGTGATTTACATCGTTATGTGCATGGATTTCGTGCTAAAGTACCTGGTGATGGCGATTGACGAGATGATAAACATTTTTCCAGATTGTGAATCGAAGTTAGACGCTGCAAAGCTTAATGTCATTCGAGGCATTTTATCTGAGATGAAGCACGTGGACAATGTTTGATTTAGCCCTTCGGAAAATGGCAATATTTTCGATTTTCATGCATACACGATTTGCTCGGAATTGGTAAATTGTCATTGTGGTCAAATCACTGATCTGAGGAAGGCTTCAAGGCCTCGGTCAATTCAGAAAAGTCTACGTATCAATTAATAACTGCAATGCGTTGAGAGTTATTTTTATAGCTGACGGTGCCAGAGAAGAAAACGTTCTAAGGAACAATCTCGCCTCTATTTCCGAAGGCGATAGTATTAAGTTCATATATTCTTTTAATGAGGCCCGCCGTTTTATAGAAGAGCAGGTAATCAAGTATCAAGTGTCAGTTGATCTGATCATCACACAAGACTACATTCATGGCGAGCACGCAGTCTTCTTTCTTGACTGGCTGCAGGAACAAACGGACAAGGTGTATTCGAATAGGGATTTCAGCTTGAGCTCAATTCCAGTTATTCTAATTGTCAACTACAACGAAAATAAGATCACTTATTGGGATCGTGGTTTCAGCGCGGTAATTGATGATCTTGGCGCGGATAGATTACACAGGTTCATTCCAGAGATGGTTGCTCCTGTTAAAGCTTGGCGTCGCCAGGTTCTGGATGAGCTTGATAATTTGGGAATAAGGAATAATTCAGGGAAGGTTGATTTTGATTATTTTTTCTCATTGCGTCGTAGACGTAATATTGATATACGGAATTTGTCAGAGAACTTTAGGCTTATCCCACGTTCTCTGCGCTATGAATGGATCGAAGTAAATCAAATGCAGATTGAGCGCGCAGTGGATAAATTTATAAAAGAATTGAAACGAAGTACTCGTCTGGGCAAACGTGCGGATGAAAAAGTATTTCATGATCTTTTCAATCAATATTCTTTTTTATTAAAACGTGACAACTATTCCAGGCAGTGGCATGAACCTAAAATGTATTACAATGACCAAAACTTCTGGGAACCTGATTATGCGCTCAAGCCGAATTTTAATCACAACACCGACTTGAGTATTGTTGAGATTAAGCTACCTAATGAAAAATTCATATCGAAAGGTAAATTTCATCCTAAACCATATAAGCGCTTGATTGATCATTTATTCCAGGTCAATGACTATAAGGACTATCTTGAAAGCGACGAGTATCAGCGAGAGGTTAAGAAGGCTTTCGGTTTCTCCCCTTCAAAAATTGATTACAATATTCTGATGGGCAGAATCGATGATAAACATAGATCGCTGGAAATATTCAATAAAAGGTTAAGGCATATGAACGCGCTTCATATAAACTTCATCACCTACGATGATCTTCTTGATTACCAAGTTAAATTTATGGAGCGGATGAGCATGCTTAATGTTCTATGAAATACTGTCACATCACTTAAAAATGTTCCTTCAAGGCGTTCTAGTAATAACCTGTCCTTCCTTTATTTCTTCAGTTGCTTTCTTTAATAAGACATTGCCTTCATCTAATTTTCTGATCATCTCTACCTGATCGTTTGTATTCAAGGCGACTGTTTCATTCACAGGAGTGACACTATCGTTGACAATACCGATAACAAACACTCCTTCTGCAGAATTAACTACGGCGGATTTGGGAACCACATATGAATTCGGCAATGTTCGCGGTGTGATGCTGACGTCAACGACTCTACCTGCAATGAATTCTTTCGCTTTATTGTCAATATCAGCTTGAACACGTTGTGATCGTAGACGCATGTCGAAAGCACCGGAAAGTCTGGCGAGTTTCGCGTTGAAATTCTTTGAAGGCATTGACTTCACTTTGAATGAAACTTCATTCCCATTTTTGAGATAGGTCGAATAGTTGTCCGGTATGGATACGACAAGTCGTAGGTCGGATTGTTGCTGAATGGTAAGGACAGGCTGTTCCGAACCTTGCCGTTTGACCCGACGTAAGCACGGACATTTGCATTGCGCACGGTGATAGTGCCGTGAAAGGGTGCTCGCATCACGAGCTAGTTTCCAACGTCTTGCATTTCTTCAAAGTTTGCAGCGGCGGCCTCTAGGTTTGTCAGGTCAGCGTCACGTTTGGCTTGTGCCTGCGCAAGATCATTATCAGACCCCGTACTGGTGTTTTAAGACTATCGGGCAAAGAAGCTCCGGGATACGCCGGATGGACTTGGTTGCGCGAAAAGAGCCACGGGAAACGAAAGTGTTAAAGGGTTCCGGAAATATTTTGAAGTAGAAAGATTCAGGAAGTGCAATCGGGTTAAAAGGTAATCCTCGATGAATTCAATGTGCTGAAGGATTATCTAAAGCTAACTTGGATAATCTGTCACCTTGGGCAACTTCAGCACCAAAATCGCACTTGACGTGCTTATGGCTGCACCTTTTTAACGCGACGACAAGGATACTCTCTGGAAGCTACTTCTTGATACAGGCATCAAATTTTCATCGATAAAGAGGGCGGACTTGAGTAGGTCAGTAAGAAGTAAAATCAGGGATATCGACGCAAAGGTTGATGCACTTTATCCCAGATGGATTTTCATCAGTCGTATCGGTATGCTCAAGATCAGGAATTAGTGCCTGCGGACTTATTAAGAACAAACAATGTCAGAGACCAGGAACCATTGTTTCCGCATTTGTATCACGTTAAAAGGATTTGATACTCCCACGATGTTTTTACTATCTTTAAGTTATCTCCTTGCCCCACCTGATCCAACTCGATCGTAAGCCCACCTGGAGAATATTTAGTGTTTGCTCAATTTAACCCAACCTAACTTTTATGGCGGCTGAATCATCCTCGCCCAGCCCGGCGTTACAAATTTTTATTAGTTACTCGTCTAACCCGGACAGCACTTCTTGGACCCAGGAATTCCAAGGCGCTTTGCGAAATATGCTGTATGAGACTATGCAGGCAACTGTTACTGTACGGACAGATATGAAGGAGATGCCGAGTGAACGTACTCGGCATGAGATAGCCAATGCAATAGACAATAGCAATATATTCATTGCGGTAATAGATCCGAACTATCTGCAGTCGAAATGGACGGAATTTGAACTCAATCGGTTCATCGAAAAGAATGGAATCGATTTTGTTTTTCCTGTAATTCGGCTTTTGGTCGATCCAGATAAAGAGTTCAGTGGAATTTCTCAAATTCTAAAACCAAGGCCAATTCATTCGTTCTATGAAATTGACAAAGATAATACTCCGAGACCTCTGAGGTTCAACTCCCTAGAATTTGAGCATGCTATCTACGCATTAGCAAAGGCTATCCTTAGTGTACGTTTCCTTGAAAGAAATAGAGCAAAGTCATCTGGTGATTTGCCCGCTTACTTCCTTTCACTTTTGCCGGATATTGGATTAGAAAGTCAGGGAATTGTTGGATACGTATATGACAGTTATAGGGTTGATACCCTAGGTGTATATGAAGATCGAAAAGAAAATTACAGTCACTATGTTCTTACGGCACAAAGCAAAGATGACCGAGCGATCTTTTATGTTCCGATTGTGAGTAAATTTGAAACCGTTCCGGTACAGGTCTTTCGTGACTCGCACGGATACTATGCTTACCTGACAAATCCAAAAACGGATCTATTGATTGGGTTAGGATTTGAAAAAGAAACCGGCGATTCGCGGTTACGCCTTTTAGCTTCGTCGGTGGATGGATCTGTTCCCGTTTATTTTCACACCCACCTGGCGCAGACATTATTTTCGGAACGACGACGAGGTGGCGGGAAGCGGAGTAATCAAAACTTCGAAAGTGCAATTGACAGGCGCTACTATACTCCAGTTTCAGCGGAAGGCAATTTCCGGGAAACTGAAGATCAGCTTGAGTTCAAGAACGACTACGAATCTTTGGCTACAGTTATCGCATTGAAGGAAGTCAAACCTCCTATAGCTATTGGACTATTTGGAAACTGGGGTTCGGGCAAAAGTTTTTTTATGGAGAAGCTCAACGACACCCTTCTGGATCTTGCCAAAAGTAAAGAAGACAGATTTGTCGAGTATATCGTGCCGGTAAAGTTTAACTCTTGGCACTATTCTGATGCTAACTTGTGGGCGAGCATCATCACAGAGATTTTTGATTCGCTTAGCACGTATTCAAGGTCCGAAGGAAAGGACGATGAATTACGGAGACTTTCTAATACGTTGCAAATCACTAAAATTCAGAAGGAGGCAGTCGAATCAAAAAGGCAGGTGTTGTCAGACCAAGTTAGAGCTCTCGAAGCGGAACGTCGTCGAAAGCGTGAACAATTAGAAGATCTTTCCGGTATCAACTTTCTTAGACTGATCTCGTCTGATCCGATGGTAAAAGAGGACCTCTCGCGTTTTGACAACGAACCAATTCAGGCGATTCTTACTAACAAAGATCAACTACAGTCTTATGTCGATGACCTTAAGTTATACACTTACAAGTTCAAATCCTATTTAAAAATAGTCAATGGGTTTGACAGCAAGCGTTGGGCGGTAGCGTTTTTGATCATGTGCTGCGTGGCGGTGGTTACATTACTTATCAGTCATTTTGCTGAAATCCAGGAAACGTGGGACTGGTTTTCAACATGGGCAGCGACTATCACAACAAGCGTCGTTGCTTTCGTCGGCACGCTATATAAAAATGCCGAACCTATTAGAAGAGGTTTGAATGAAGCATACGATAGATTGAAAAGTCTGACCGATACGATTAACAACCGACCGGTGATTGAGTCACCTGAAATACTAGCCGGAGTGAAAGAAATTGAAATGCTCCAGAGAACACTTGATGATCTCGATGAAAAGATCAAAGGCACTGAGCAAGAATTGGCCGACATCAAAAGTGGCAAGCGTCTGGTCGAATTCCTTGAACAACGTTCCAGGGAAGAAAACTATTCGCGTCAACTAGGCATCATCTCCTGGATACGAAAAGATTTTAACAAGCTTGACGAGCTTCTTAGAAAACAGCACGACCTTTCGGTATCGCAGGAGGAGAAAGACAAATTGGATAACCCTCAACAAGTAAAGCTAAAAATCGATCGCATCGTGTTATACATCGACGATCTAGATCGTTGTAATGAAGATACGGTTGTGAAAGTGTTGGAGGCGATCCATCTACTGTTAGCCTTCCCTCTTTTTGTTGTTATTGTTGGGGTAGATCCCCGGTGGCTCAACAATGCATTAACGAAGAGGTACAGGGGACTTTTTGCGAGGGCCGCAACGAAGGCTGCGAACATGGAAACACGCATGAACCGTGGCGATAGTCAAGAAACGGTATCCGTTGACGAAATTCTGGGAGCAGCGACAACACATGACTACCTTGAAAAAATTTTCCAGATACCTTTTTCCCTGAAACCTTTAAACAAGGCAGGCCGGGAAAATCTTCTTCGGTATCTGACTCGCAATGAAATGGCGAAAGAGACACAAAAAGCGCCAAGTGTCCGCAAAGATATTTCGAGACAGGAACAGCTTCCGGTTGGTGAGCGCGATGCGGGCGACGATAATGCCACTCCACAAACCGATAGCCGAACAACGGCAAAGCCTCCAATGAACCCAGAGAAAAAAATCGCTACAGTGAGGGTTCGGTTCAAGCAGGAAGAGATTGAATACATGCAAAGCATATCACCCTTATTCGCGCACACGCCTCGTGGGGTCAACCGATATGTGAATATTTATAGAATTATAAAAGCCCATCAAAATCTGAAAGTAAGTCGCCGCTACAACCTAGAGGACTATGGGCCAGTCATGATCATGCTTTCTGTAATAGTCGGACATTCGAATCTGGCCGGTGATTTCTTTAATACATTGTCTTCGGCCAAACAAGGTCAGACGTTCGAAGACTTTCTCAGGGACGATACTCTCCCAAAAGGATTGGCGGATTTACTAAAAAGTCACGTAGTCGAAGAAATCCTTGCATGCCCGGTACAGATTTTTCAGCAGAACCTCGATTTGGTTTGCAGATTTTCTTTCCGAAAGTAGGCAGGATCACGAGATCTTGACATCATGTAAGTTACCCCACATCCCTTTCCTTAACCAACATCTATAAGATTCATGACATGGCAGATTTCAGAGTCAATTCATCAATGCCCAGGAAGTAATCGAGCAGTGGAAATTTATATTAATTATCCTAATGCATACGATGGCAGCATCTACTGTATTTACTTTGTTTTTGCGCCCTTGCTTTGAATCGGTTAGATCTCGCACTTCTTTCGCCTCGCAATAACATTCAAATTCCACCTTTGTGCAACAGGAAGTTCGGACGTTTCCTTGTGTGGGCTAGCACAGCATGAATTTCGATTTCAAATCCCTGCTGGCGGAAAAGTTCATGTAAGAATAGTTCATAATAAGCGCGCGAGAATGTGGTTTGAAACCGTCTTTTTAGTTCAGCTTGCTCCGTTGCCGATACTACGTAAACCACACGTTTAAATTGGCGGGTACTGTGGCATCATCGTTTCGCACCGACCGATCATAGTATACATAGATGGTTTCGTTGTGATGGGCACTGTCCGCCTCAATGCGATGCTTGAGATCAAACAATCCATACCAGACAAGATCAAGTGGTGAGGTCAAATACGTGATGCCCTCCAACTGTTTTTTCGATCACGGTCGCCCAGAGTATGTTGCAAGTGCTTTACGGAATCATTGACGAAGGGATCAATAGGCACACGCTACGCGTTCTTAGAGATATATATCACTAAATGGGTCGTAGAACTGAAGGTACAAACGAAAAATAAAGAACAAAACTGTTATCGGATTCAAATAGACACCGATCCATGCAGTTAAGGATAAGCAAATTAAGCAAAGGGGGATTCTAAGAAGCGATAACATTAATCAAACATAATTTTAGCCACCGTCAGACTGCCAGCCAGACGGATGCCTTTGATCCCGGCGAATTGGTGGCCCAATGGCTTGAACGTTTCGGAAAAGTAATGCTGCACATCAATGGATAACGAGTACCAACTTTGGTGTCGCTGAGCAGGGATCGAAATAACAAACTCCCTGCCGCCCTTCGAAGGTTCCGGCGGTGCGTCTCCTCGCTTGATTAGAAACCAATACGATGCTGAACTTCCCTGAACGGCCAATTCAATATACATTTGTTCAAACCCGGCGAACTGTACAACGAACGTAACATACCGGAATTTCCAAGAATTACTGCCGGTCAGAGGATAGTCGAGATATCCATACGGCATTCCGATAGGAAACATGAACTCAAGGACTTTTCCGTAAAACTGATCTCGCGGCAAGGATAAGTTGTAGTTTTCTCCGCGAAATCGTTCGTCGATCTTCCACCCATGATTGAGTGGAGAATCTTCGTAGCCGAACACGATTTCCAAACCTTGAATAGTTTGAAAGTGCTGTTCCAGCAATTTGGAAAGCTCCTCTGTTCGATACATCGAAACAGGAATAAAAAATACGCGGTTGAGAAAGGACTCGCTTTGATCGACCATCAATTTTTGAAATTGGCCAAGCAGACGTTGGAACAATTGGTCCTGCTGCATTGTGTAAACAATAACAATGAGGTATGTGCGCGTATTCTCATACGAAGGTTTGTAGTCATTGAGGCTTTGAGTCGAGCGAAGCACAATACTTTTGAGGTCATCGATCGATGCTCTGAACTTAATGTCGAACAGCACAAGTTTGCTGTGATCAGCTTTAGCGCATAGGATACCATCGTAAGCGTACTCACGCAGCGCTGGATTTAAGAAGAAATCAGTTTGCTTGATGAGCGCTTCCACTTTTTGCTTCGTAAAATATTCCAGAAGCTGCTGAACAGGAATACGATAGTTCAACTTGGCCCGTTCAACGGCATCCGTCCATGGCGGGGTGATGTCTTCGTCCGTCAGATGATTTAAATTACCGAGTAGGGCTGTGAGCTTTTGGTCCGTCAAGGAAACATCGGTCACGCCTTTGGCATTGAAATAACTTAGATATTCAACCAGATTGCCGAGGTTGACATTTTCATTTTCAGTGCTGTGATGTACGATTTGTGCAATGGCCTGAAGATCACGCAATTGATCAATCAATTTGCGAGTCTCAAGGTTTACCGCAGGTTCCTTGATACCGGCTTCTATTTGCAATTCCTTCCCATCGATTGACAGCTCCGGGTGGGCGAGTTTCCGAAAGGATTCGAGGTAAGGGCTCGCATACGGTTGGAGCATTTTTTTAAAAGGACTCGTGTCTTGGTCTTCCTGTGTGCCGACGTGAGTATGCATGCGGAAATACGAACTGCAAAGGATATACAACTGCATTAGGATATAGTCCCGAATAGCCGGAGGATACTCTCCCTGCAACCGCTTGTCATCAATCGTGTCGATCGCCTGGATCAGTGTTCGATGACGTTCACTAGGTATAAGGCGCTCATCGCTGGTGAATAGAGCGCGCCCGGATTGAAAGAACATCCGCTGGCGAAGGCGCGTCACAAACCGGCGAGGGATAAGCCTTGACTGAAAGATTATATAGTCTAGCTGGGCATCCAGCTTCGCTTTGTCCGTCTCTACTAACGCTGGTAACACGTTCGCCTGTAGAATCTTTTTGTTGAATAAATCTCTCAGTTCGATTGGAGACGCCAAGGATACGTGGTACACTTTGGAGAACAGACTGGACAAGACGGAGTCGTCCAACGCGTCGTCTTCATTGAATTTATAATACAGGTTCTGACCGCCGACCACGATAAAATTGCAATGGCCGCAGACTAAGTAGGGCTTGAGTTCACGGATGAGTTCCTCCAATTCCGATACATTGACTTTGTCCAGCTCGTCCAATACAAAGGTGATCCTGAATTTTAATTGCTGAAGGTCTCGAAGAACATCCAAAAACAGCGTACCGGCAATCTCATCATCAAACAAAGTCTTCGTGTACAATCCGTGCTCATCCGTTTTCTTCGAAACGTATGACAGTTGTACGCTGACAAGGTTTACCATCGTCCAGACGACAGAGCCTATTGGAACAAGCCATTGAACCATCCAATGGAGGCTGAGGTCAAGAACAACCGCGAAGTACCAGGGAATCAACGCGAGTAACGGTGCAACTTGGGATGCCACTTTCTGAATGAAAAGTGTCAGCGAGAAATCAGAAGAAATTGTACGTTCTCTGGCGTGTGTCGTGTTACTGGTTTCCAGTACTTCTTTAAACGTCTGCAGGTGAAGCATGTCAAATCGTTTGGCAAAAGTGTTGTGTGATTTTTGAAGCTGCTGATAACGTGATGTTTTTTCAATTTTGAGATACAGTTGGCGAATGAAGTTTCGGATTAAATGTGTTTTGGATTCACGACCAGAAAAACTCGTATATACAAAGACTGTATCGGCAGGAGGAAGAATGGTCTTAACTTTCTCCCAGTTTATCTTTTCGATTTCGGCTTCAACTTTTTTGATCAGTGATGTTTTGCCAACGCCTCGGTAACCGGAAACCAAATAGCACGTCGGTGACCCTAGCGTTAGGTCATTGACAAAATCTTCTACCTGCTGCTCATTAAATACAAACAGGTGATCGTGCGCCGACGAATAGGGGTAATCGACAAGATTATTGGCATTGAATTCTACTTCCATACATCCTAGGAGGGAGCGTTGAAAAAACAGTTATGGAAATAGCACTTTTTTGGATTTGAATCCAAGCTTATGATAAACGATCAAAGTCTCAAAATGTGCACGATCATAAGTGATGGGGCAGGAAATAACGTGATCAGTCAGTCTGGATATTTATCTTAGCGAGGAGCATGACATTACTTTCTCTCATTGGCTTCAAGTCATTCGGTTATACTTGCGATCCTTCTGTATTTACGACGAGAGCGATTATCATTGGTTTCTGCAGTGGCTTCACGTGAGTGTTGAGACAATAAACTATTGTATAACATTGAATACATTTCCCTTATGCACTTTATGTTGAATACAGCTTTATAGGAGACCGTCATCCGCAAATGAGAAATACCCCTCACTGGTTAAGATAACATGATCGAGAAGCTGTATTTCAAGAAGGCATGCCCCATCCTTAAGTTTTTTGGTGAGTTGGATATCGGCTTGGCTTGGTGTCAGATTTCCAGAAGGGTGGTTATGTGCCAGTATTATTCCAGAAGCACCTGCCTTCAATGCGGCTGCAAAAATCAATTTTGGATCGGCAACTGTTCCAGCGATTCCCCCACTGGAAATTTTAACGATTCCCAGGACCCGATTAGCGCGATTGGTTAGCAGGACGTTGAACTCTTCGAAAAGTTCAATTGTCGATTCATTCCAGCACGAACGTAAAACGTTGGCGGCTTCCCTGGAGCTTGTTATCCTGGGCCGTTGAGATGGTTTGATTGTGGATTTATAAATCAGTTGGATTTCCGCTGCGAGCCATTGCCTGTCTTGAATTTTGCTTTCCATAATTGTCGGTATTAATTATGGTCTCGATCAGAGCGAAGGCACGTGTTCGTGAAAAAGGAAACGGAATAACTGGGGGCTCCTGAAAACATGGTTGGAAGGGGGTACCGTTTATGCCGTAGTCTTTTTCAGGAACAGCGTGCCGAAGCTATTTTTCACCAGAATTAATAACGACAATGGAAAGCAAACGACAACAGGCTAGGGAAATTCGAACGCGCATGATTTTTAAAATGTAAAAAAGACTATGTCGGTGACTTCAGATTTGCTGTCAGTTTTTGTCTTGGAAAAGGTTCATCTAGTGTTAAGACAATTTCAGGAGTGCGGTCGCATGGAGGAAGTATAAGTGATTCAAGGGATGTGTCCGTTACGATAATAGCTTCTTGGCAGTAGTCGCTTTGAGCTCAGCAATAATCTTGAGTTGCAGTTCGAGCGTTCGTTCCAGCTGCATAAGTTGTTGCAATGTGTACACGCCCTTGTCGAAATTCGGCAAATAAACGTCGACATTTTGAAGGGCAAGTTCTATCCTCGATGAGGCATCACTAATATGCAGGAATGGAATCACAGAGCCGCAGAGGAAAGGCAGATATGCGCCGGATTTCCAAAGGCTATAGCAAATCCAGTAAAGCTTGCTTTTCTCTGCGAGACATTTCGCTTCAATTATGAAACAATTGGGACACGGTTTTTCCAGGGGCTTTCCGGCATTATAACCTTTTGAAAGAATGAAGAAATGCAAAGATGTTGTCTGACTGTTCAATCGATATGTTTTGATTTTAATTGTTTTCATGACGCAAGGCTTTTGATTTGCCTTGCAGCCATTTCGTTCAGGACAATGTTGGCCGAATATGCGTGAAACAGGAGTCAAGGGACCGATGCCCCTTTTGTGGAAGAATGCATCGGTACTTGGCTTGCCCTTGACGCCGCTATTTTCACGCATATTAATTTCACGTTGACGCTGAGGAAAGGGCAATTCAAAAGACCTTCGTCATGAAATGGTGAGAATCATATGGTCATACAGACATCTTTCTGCCTTTGGACTTTCGGGTGGGTGGTTCGTCGTCTTCCTTGCGCTGAGGTTTTTGTTGTTGACTTGAGCTTTCCTCTTTTCCTTCTTTAATGCCTTTCCTTTCAGAGTTGTATTCTCTGATGCCCTGGAATTGCTTGCGCATGTTGGCATCGTAGAGAATAACATTTCGGTCCTTTGGGTTTGATTCAAGAAATGCCTTTTCTTCACTGCCTGCCTGCTTCAACGTGACTGGGGTAAGATTTCCTTTTTCAAGCGACTTGATGATCTTTTCCTTTTGTTCAGCGCTCTCCAAGTCTTTGACAGGCATCCTTGAGACGGCTTTATCCACATCGTATTTCCAGGCGTCGCTATAGAGTTTGACCTTGTGGTTTTCATGCTTGTCCTTCTCCTTGAAGTTGAGTTGCAGCCACGCATTGTACTCGTTCCCTTCCTTATTTATGAGCTTGGTCTTGTATACTGCCCTACCTTCGAGAAGGTTGAAGGCTTCTTTTGCTGTAACACCGAGGCCATTGTTGAGGAAGAATTTTTGCGATTTATCCTGCTCTGGGTTTTCCCCCTTAAGCTTGGCGGTGTAGTTGTTCACGAAGTACATGTCTTCCTTCTTGCTCTTCGAAAAGTCTAGCGTATAGTCAACGACCTTCTTTTTGTCTCCTTGACTAAATTCGCCCTGCATGGTGAGGGTGAATTTGTCAGGTCCTTCCTTGATTTTCTTTTCAAGGTTTGCGTGCAGGTTATCTCCAAATCCGAGGAAGAATAGCCTGTCCTTCAGAAATTGAACATTGTCTTGTTTCATGATTGATATTTTAGTTTTTTCTTTTCGGAAATATGTTGTGAGCTGTCCAGATGCTCGTGTGAGTTCGCGCTGAGCCAGCTGGATCAAATGATCGATACTTTTGTGCTCGGCTGCTAATGTGATGGCAACTTGAGCATCAGACTAGTGATTGATTATGGCTCAATTCGTTCTGCCTGAATGATCCGTCTGTTTTTCACGCCAATGCTTAGGTTGCGTCCTCCGCGTTTTTCTTTGAGATCAATGCGCAACCACTTTGCGTCTGGTATCGTGAATTTGGGTATGGCAAACACAACATCTTCGGCCGATCGTCCGCTTACCATTGAGGCATTTCCTGTCTGATTGATTGTCTCCTCAACGATCTCCTGCGAAGCAGTGCGTTTTGCCTGCCGTCTGTCCAATACGGAAAAACGGAGTATCTCTGTGTGGTACGGAATATTTGATTTGTTCTCAAGTCGAAGATGAAAGAACATCACGTTGCCTTCAATGTAGATTCCTTTCAGAGTTAGACTCATATCATGTTTGGAGCGCGACTTGATTTTTCTTGGATCTTGCCATGACAAGATTTCGTCGGACAATCGCGCCAGTTCATCTTCCGTCATGTCAGTTTGGAATAAAAGAGACTGCTTTTCACTGAACGAAGGCACGCCTACGTTTAGCGTCAACCTGGAAGGTGTCTCAGCGTAGCGAACGAAGAAGTGATGCAGGTTACCGTCAGCAGTGATCACGGTGAGATTGGTTTCATTGAAGTTCAACTTCCCTGCCTTTAACTGAAGGATGTTGTTGACGCCCTTGGCACGTTGTGCCAGGACATCACGACTGCCGCGATCAACAGAGACAATGGATGAAGGAAAAATCAGGCTGGACGTTTTGTTGAAGGTGATTTCAATGGGTGGCGTATTTGCATCCTGGGCCGAAACCAGAGACGCTGTTATCGTCAGCACGAACAGAAGCAATGAATGGTATTTAATTGATTTCATAGTTGGTTTTTATTAAGTGTAGGGTGTGCCTCGAAGAATCGAGGCACACGGTTTTAGTTGTTACCAGAAAAGATCACCTAATCCGCCCAGCATCAACAGTTTGATGTACAGGTTGTTGAAAAATGATCCTATGGAGAGCATTACCACAAAAGATTTCATATTGTTTGTGTTTATGTTTTTAAAGTTTATTGCGAATGGAAGGTTGGTTAATCACTGCCACATTTCGGCAAGTGAAACCTGATAGCGAAACAGTCCTCTATATAGTTGCAGGATAGCATCTCCCTACAACAGATGTTTAAAGCATGGTTTTGAATAATAATTTGTCGTTGAACTTGTGCTCTCGTAAATTGCGAGGTTAGATCCTTGTTCAAGTAGTGGTAGCTACGACACTTCCGGTCCAAGAAACTCAACATTTATGCTTGCGACGGTGTAATGTCTGAGGCATATCTGTGGTGTGGAGGCAAAGGAGGTCTGCTGCTGCGCCGCGAAACGTCAGCATACCAGCCTATACAATGTGTTTTTTCAAGTGGTTGTTAGAGTTCGTTAGAAGGTGGTCGTACGGAGTAGTTGGTTGCAGCTGCAGTCTGTGATTGTTGATTGTTATCGTGTAACAATACCTTGTACCCGGCCTTCACAGTAACCTTGATCAATTTCGTTTTCTTGCTGAACAGACTTTTCGCAGCTTCTATACCGGCCGTCGCGGCCTGCACCCCGATGGAATTGTTCATTGAGTATAGTTGCATTTCCTGGATCGATTGTCCCGCGGCCTGTTTGGCTACATCACGCGATATGGCCCCTGGGATGTAGAGTCCCTCCAATCCGTCAACGTCGAAGACGGACAAAGCTACCGGCAGCAGTGAATTGTCGCTTCTGATCGAATTGACTTTGATGGAGAGTCTTTCACCAGTGACCGTGCAGACGCCATAGATAAAATCATTTTCACGAACAAGTTGATTGTTGATGACGATGTCCGATAGCAATCTTAGTTTGATGATAGATCCGCTGACTATGGTCTGCGTATCATGGATCACGGCCGGTAGGGCATTCGATGTTTCAGGTTTTGTTTCCTGGTCGTCCGAGAGGCCGTAGAAGCCATTGGATGAATTTTGCACTGAATAGGTACCATAGATATTTTGGACGGTATCTATGACCGAGGTTAAACGTACAGGGTCTGCAACGGTATCGATCATCAAACTTATCTTATCATCAGGTTTCGCTCGGATTACAGCATACGAATTCTGGAACTGCTGTGTCTTTAGGTGGTCGGGAATTCGGTCAAGATGTTGTGGGTTTTGAATGTCGAGGATTTTGTCGAGCACTCCATCGATCTGCTGAATCTCCTGATCGGGCCCATCTGTCGAGTTCATGAGCTCCATCATCTTTTCAAGTCGTTCTACGTCAGGCGACATGTTGGTAGTCGGATAAGCCATTGGAGCGATGTCTGTGACGGGTACCGGAACTCGATCCTTGATTTGTTCACCGTTGAGGTGGCGATTTAGTTCCGCGAGTTTCTCATTGATATGGTCTTCGCTCTGTTTTAATGAGAGGTTCCTGTTCCTGATGCCAAGCGAAGAATTTAGTTTACTAGGAGAAGTTGTTGTATCCTGGGTTGTTTCTAGCGTAGCTGTGATATAATAGGGATCATTACGTCTGGCCTCTTCATGCTTAACTGAGTCACGTTTAGCTTGCTCATAGAGCGCAAATTTGTCCCAGATTTCGTCTTCTTTTTCAAAGTGCGCCCATGGCAATTCGGTATTAACTCTAGACTTGATGGGCTGAGCCTGGACACTGGTTTCCTGACCTCCGCCAAGCACCCAAAAGATCATTGTAACAAAGGGTAGGACGAGCAAAGGAAGAGCCATATAGAATCTCCGCTGTTGAAGAAATTTTTGTGTATGTGGTTTCATGTGATGATTATTGATGTCATTATTTTCTAATCTGACGGAAAATGTCGACCAGATAGTCGATACTATCGAGTAATCCTTCGTGTCCCTGAGTCATGCGGCGATATCCTTGCGGATCGTACTTGCTGAGGCTGTCGAGGGTTCTTTTGAATCCAATGAGAGTCAGGTAATCGGCTTCTGAAAATGCTTCCTGCGGTAGGTCGTGTATTTGTGGAAGCTGAATTGGCGTAGGTAAGATGCCGGAAAGGGCTGAAGCGCTTTTGAGAAAAGGTCTGACAATCAAATTGCCACTTGGAAGCGTTACAGCCACGCCGAGGCAGATCAGTAATGTCTTTTGCCTTTTCTGTGAAAGAGCCCCGAAGGTTGTATCGAGTGTACGCGCGATTCTCTGTCGCGCATAGTTTGCCATCCTTCGTATGAGTCCGTCGTTTGGTCGTGGTGTCGGTGAAGTTGTTTCCTTATCCATAGTTTTAGCGGTTTATGGTTTTTGTGTCTTTATTTTCCAGAGTTGTCCACTTTTCGATCAGAAATCCATGAGAGTTGTTGTCTGACCGTCCGACATTTCTGATGTATCCCTCGGTAATAAGGCTGCGCATAACGACAGACGTTGCTCGTATGATGCGTTGATGCGCATGATACCGGAAGTAATAGGGATAATTCACCATGTCGATATGAATACTGTCCGGCTCAATCGACTGGCTGATGTTTCCTGAGATAATGTTGGAGTAGTATCTATTCTCTTTCAGATTGTCGTATTGCTGCTTTGCCGAAATGTCAGCCAGGTAAAGAGCTTTGGTTATATTGCCATGTATCATTTTGTCGTCCGGATCGAGTGTGAAGAAGTAGTAGTGGAACATTCTCACATGATCCCGGGCTTCAACTGGAATGTTGTCCTTTCGTTCCGCTGCATATGCTTCCAGTGCTTTACCGTTGGAAAGAATGTAAATGCGCTCCTGAGTTTCATTGATGAGTTCAAAGCTTTTCAGAACGGTATAGCAGCATATCAGAACGCACGCGGCGATCATGATGATGGAGAAGAGACGAATGTGTCTGAATGCGGTATCAATATTTTTAAGCTGACTGAATATCATGGCAGATTATGAATTACCTGAGAGTTTATTACGTTGATAATCGTTACTTGCTCCTGATTTTTGCGGTGATGAAGGCCTTGGAGTTGTAGTTTGCTGTGAAGAATTGCCAGATGAAGGTGTGAACATCCGTGCGCCGGTAGCAGTCATCGTTGCTGCTGTCATTGAACTTCCTATGAAAAAGTTGGAAGCTTTTGATAGAAGACGATTATCGCCGCCGGCATGGACGATGTAGTTGGCAACGGAGGGCACGGTAAAATATCCTATGATGCCGATTACCAGGAAGATGATGTAACCACTGTCAGTAGCGCTAAATGACGTATCACCGTATTGAGAAATCTGATCGATGTCATAGCGGATCATATTCTCTTGTATTTTCGAAATGATACTTCCGAAAATGTTGGCGACGGGAAGCCACAGAAAAACGTTGACGTATCGGGCAAACCACACGGTTAGGGTATTTCGAAATCCGTCGAATACCGACAGCCCGAATACGAGCGGACCCAGAATGGCGAGCACAATCAGGTAGAATGTTCGTAGCGTATTGATGCACAATGCTGCCGCTTCATAAAGCACTTGTAAGATTTCGGAGAGCCATTGTTTAATCTGGTTTCGAATCCCATACATGGTTTTTGCCATCAGGAATTTCATGCCGTTGCTGATGAGATCAATACCAGTTTCTTCCTCACCGTCTGGATACATGTATTTGTACCACTTGCCGTGAGTTCCATCTTCGCCGTAGATCTGATAGGTTTCTGTTTTCCTGATGGCCTGTTCTTTTTGATCAAGCAGGTACTTGATAGAGCGATTCGAATTGTTCATCATGGCAGCTGTGCCGGTCACAGTTGGTTGGAGTACGCCATTGATGATGGTAATCACGTATGGGAAAAGGAGTATTGCCATCCCGATTGCGAACGGTCGCAAGAGAGGATAGAATTCTATAGCCTCCGCATTGGCAATGTGACGCCAGACTCGTGAGGCGATGTACCAGAGTGCGCCAAATGCGGCAATGCCGCGACCGACGTCGATGAGTTGACTGCACAGCGGCATCATTTCGCTATAGAGTGTATCCAACACGCTTTGTAAGCTGTGGATTTCGTCTGCTACTCCTTGGGCAAATGTTCGTGCCGGAAATGCTACTATTGCCAGCAGCATAAGGTGACTTGCTATCCTTTTGTTACTCATGATGTTTGGTTAAGGAGCTACCTGGTGAAGTTTCCTTGTGATGTCAATATCGTTTTGTTCCTTCGCACGTTGCGAAACGAGAGACTGGGTATTGCTATTAAACAGCTGTAGAAAGACGAGTTTGTTCTCCATATCCAGGTAGATCTGGTCGACCGCCTGCAAACGCTCTTCATCATCCATGCGGAGTTTCGATGCAGTGAGGATTGTCAGCAACTCGTCCAGGTTTTGCAAACTCTGTTGCAGTAGGTAACTATAGACGTTGTCCAGGTATTGGATTTCCCGGGCTGTGAGGTTGGCATCATTGCTAAAGCGATCAAATGCACGCCTTCCTTCCTTGAGGATGTATTGTTGATAACGTAGAATATCCGGAATTCGCTTGTAGTTTTGCACTGCGGGATTGACAGCGTATAGCCCATCAAGGAACACCTGATGTAGATTGAAATTGCCCTCGGCTATGTCTTTAATGGTGTTGTATCCTTTAGTGAGGATCTTGTATCCTTTATACATGTTGTCGAGTATTTCTTCGAGCTGCTCCAGCTTCTCATAGTTTAATACTAGTTGTACTGCCTCTTGGGTTTGCGCGATAGCGTGATTGCCGATCGCATGAAGTGCGATAAAGAATATGATGAATGTCTTTTTCATGACTAGTCTCCTTTTATGTTGGGTCTGCCAATTTGCGAGCGATGTTGAGTTGGTCCTGTTGTTTTCTACGATAGGTGGAAAGCAGATTGGTTGTTTCGATGAATTCGCAAGAGAAAACGTATAAGTCCTGAATCTCCCGATGAATTTCGTCGAGCCTGCCGAGGCGTTTTCCATCTTGCATCTCTGTTTGACCAGCAGTTGTGATTAGCGTAAGTTCGTCGAGAGCACCATTGCATTGGTTTAGTACTTTGTGTGATACATCTTCGATGTAGGTAATCTCGATGGAAGTGAGTTGTTGGTCGTTTCTGCATGCGACAAGGAACTTTTTGAGCGATTCGGAGATTGCGCGGTGGTACACCAGTATCTCGTTTACTTTTGGAGACTTCAGCACGATGGAGCTTACAGATTTGAGGGAAGCAAAGTAGTCCTTGTCGAGACTGAAGGTTCCGTTCTTGATCTCACTGATAGTGGTGAGTCCTTTTTGTGCGATTTGATATCCCTTCTTAACGTACCCGAGATATACTTTTAGCGCAGCGATCTGTTGAATAAGGTATTGACGCTGAGTTTTCTTCTGCCGAACCCATTCGTTCACATTCGGTGATTGGGCAATCGCTGATTGGCTCCAGAACCAGAGGCTTATGATGATCATGATGGTTTTCATGGCGTTGAATTTGTTTGTTAACTAGTTCAATCCGTATAGAGACCTTATCCGTTCAACTTCATTTTGTGTACGGGAACGATTCAGGCTAATGCGTCCGGTCTGCATGTTGAATTCAAGCAAGTCAATGTAGTTCTGTTCAATGCGGTCCGAGGCCTGCGTGATAACGGTCAATCGTTGTGCATCTGTCATCTGCGTATTAAATGAAGTAATAACCGAGGTGAGCAGATCCAAATCACGGATGCTTTCATGAAGAATTCCCTGATAGACACGCGACATGAAGCTGAGTTCTTCCTGAGTGAAGTGATCGTCGCTGGTGACGATAGTCCATGCTCGTTTATACTCGCTCACAATTCGAAGTTGTTTGTCTATGATTTGTCGAATTCTTTGATAGGCTGTTATTGCAGTCTTGATGCGCCAGAGCTCCTCATAGTATTGTTTGTACAGCTGTCGATGTTTCTCGGTCCATTCGGCAATCTCTTTGAGTTTCAGTTCTGATAGCTTATTCTCCAGTACCTTCTGTGCATTCTGAAGCCAGATGGTTTTGTTCTGCATGCGCTGTATCATCAAGTCAACTGCTTTAATGACCTTTTTGACAGCTTCTTTGATGATTGCGGCAATTGGTATGGCGGCCTTGGATTTATTATAGGGAGCCGAGCCAAGTATGCATAGCGATGTCATGAAGACAACGATTGTAAGTCGTTTTACCCAGTTCATGTTAATGGTGATTTAGAACTATGATGTATGTCCGAGTCGGATTTCACGAGCAAGCGCCTCGATTCCTTTCCGGATGTCGCCTCCCCATTTCCTGGTGTATGCCTGCACTTTTACCTTTTCTGATTCTTCAGTGGTGTAGGCCAGATATTCTTCGAGGCTTACTTCGGTGGCGTATACTTTTGACAGCACACCACCGAGCGAGATAAAGACTTCTTTATACCGGCGAGACGGATCGTTGGCTTTGTTGATTGAGAGAACAAGTGCTTTTTCCTTGTCTGTGAGTCCCAGCAAAGCCTGGATTTCATCAAATCTGTTCTGGTATTTGCTTTGGTCAAGCAGGATCTTGCAATCGGAGTTGTTGATAATGGCCTGCTTGACCACTGGTGAACTAATGATGTCTTCCACCTCCTGTGTCACCACGATTGCTTCTCCGTAGAATTTCCGAACGGTTTTAAACAGGTATTTGATGTACTCTGCCATTCCTTCCTTTGCAATTGCTTTCCACGCTTCTTCTATCAGGATCATCTTTCGAGTGCCTTTAAGCTTTCGCATTTTGGAAATAAAGACTTCCATGATGATGATTGTGACTACCGGGAATAGAATAGGATGGTCTTTGATGTTGTCAAGCTCGAACACAATGAAGCGTTCGGACAAAAGCTCGAGATTTTCGGTTGCATTAAGTAGATAGTCGAACTCGCCGCCTTTGTAATAGGGGCGTAGCACATAAAGAAAGTTCTCAACATCAAAGTCCTTCTCCTTAACCCGATCGGCTTTTAGAATGTTAACAAACTCATCTTTGAGGAACTCGTAATAGGAATTGAACCCGGGTAGCTTAGCCTTATCTTTGGCAAGGGTTTCATAGTACATCTGGAGCGAGATTGATAGCGCTACATACTCGGAGCGGTTGAAGGTTTCATCATTTTTTTTCCAGAGTGCCAGCAGCAGGGTTTTGATGCTTTCTTTTTTCTCTGTGTCAAGGATATCACCTGAGCTGATATAAAATGGATTGAACTGGATCGGATTTGATTCATCGTAGGTGAAATAGTAGCCGTTGACCAGGTCACAAAGTCCCTTGTAGGAATGCCCTACGTCCACGATCACTACGTGGGTGCCTTGCTCGTAGTAAGACCGTACCATATGATTGGTGAAGAAGCTTTTTCCCGATCCACTAGGCCCTAAAACGAATTTGTTCCGGTTGGTACAGATGCCGCGCCTTACCGGTTCATCGGAGATGTCAACATGCACTGGTTTGCCGGTGAGACGATCTCCTAATCTTATACCCACGGCACTTAACGAAGAACGATAGCACGTCTCGAGGTTAAGAAAGCAGGACGCTTGTTCGGCGAACGTGTCAAAGGTGTCGTTCATAGGGAAGTCGGGCTCGTTGCCGGGCATTCCTGCCCAGAATATTTGGGGCGCACCATCAGTCTCTTCCTTGGCAATGGCATCCATTTGGGCCAAAGCAGAAGATACCTTCGTTTTAATCTCCTTAAGTTCTGAGCGGTCATCAGTCCACACCATCAAATTGAAGTGTGCTTTTACTGGTTGACGTTGGTCTGCGATCGCTTCGTTGAGAAAGTCATTGGTTGCATCGCGGCTGATGGCATTCTCACGAGAGTAAGTTGACAATGATTGAAGACGGAGGCGTTTGCTTTCTAATTGTTTGATTGTTTTCGCCTGGTCCTCAACGAAGATAAACTGGTTGTAGATGTGATTGCAGGAAAGCAATTGGCCGAGGGAAGAACCGAATCCGACACTGAATTTGGTTTTGTCCGTACTATACTTGTCGTAAGTGATCCTGGACCCTGTGAGTGAAGGGAGGTCCTCCACATCGGCCAATGCAAAAAGTTGACAATACTGGTTTCCAATCTTGATTCCATCTTTGAGGTGAATATCCTTAATCATTGATGGTTCGCCTTGAGCCTGAAGAAAACAGTACCGTTCTATCAATCCGGCCTGCTGCCAGGTGCCCGCCAACTCGTCTGCGTTGAGACGTTTCATTTTAACGAAGCTGCTATCGGATAAAATTCTTTCGAACTGCGCAACGCTGTCGAGGAAATCCTGAAGTCGGAGTGGGTTAATAGCTTCTTCCGGGATGAGGGTCTTTCGGAGGAGATTGGAAAATATTGAGCTGGAGGGTTTTCTGCCTAAAGGCTTCTGGGACAGCATCACGAAACACTGATGATCGAGGTAAGGACGCTCATTGAAGAATCGTTCACTGGCGCATGAGAGAAAGGACATGTCCTCACGATCATAATTGGCTTTTACCTTATGAGAAAAGAACCAGTCTTGCTTGTGAAAAACGGAGTTCTTTGGCAGCACTTTTATTGCCTTCACCAGAATCTGGTGAAAGGCTTCGTAGTCCTGGTCCGAGAGAGTGAATATTTCCGGCAAGTCGAGCTGGAATGCAATTGTTACGTCTCCTTGCTTGGAGAGAATGCAATCGTGCTCTACTTTATAGATCGGGAATGCATGATCGAAAGGTATTTCAGAAGTCATTTGATTGTGCGTTGCAGGTGATAAAATGTTTTTCTTGAAGTTGATTTCAGGAATAGCGGTATACTCTTTTTGGCCAGCTTCTTGAGTAAACCATGCTGGCCATAGGTATCACTGAGGTGATATACGCCGGTAAAAATGAGTACACCCAGTACAACAATCAGGGAGAGACAGACAAGCATGGGGACGCCACTGATGTACAGTATTGCAAACAGGACGAGCAGTATAATTGCGCCTGCTCCCAGATAGGCTATGTATTGAGCCTTAAGTCCTTTGAATTCAATGGGCTTATTGATGCCTTTGTTAATCTTGTATATGCTATTCATGATCGTATTTGTTATCAAAATCGCCGCGTGCGTCTCCTTTTATTTCGGTTGAGTTGTTCTGGTTTATCAGCTGATGCATGACTTCGACTGGATGTATTTTGCTTTGGCGAAGAGTCCGTAACGTGATCGTTGTGGAGCAGTCGACGCTGTGCCAGTGGGACGAAGGTTTCCGCGGGTAAAACTATCCGCTCCGTCATCGGCGGAAGTCCGCCACCAGGTACATAGCCATCATAGAGGTTTCGCGTGAGCTTGTCAAAGATGATCGGAACATTACCTGACTCGTCAGCTTTTAGAGCGCTGAATTGAATCCTGTTAGTTGAGTTTCGTTCCTCCCGAAGTTCGCGTGCGGCGAAGTCAACTGTGAAGGCGGTATTAGCAATAAGGAGTTTGTTGTGCCTGTCACGATTCACCAGTCTGTCTACGATGGTTTTCATGGACATTAGAAGATTAGACGCCGAAAAAGCTTTTCAATACAGTAGCCACGACGACGAGGAAAATGCAGCTTCCGAACCACGCGGCGGCCACTCGGCCCGTGTCCGGATCTCCTCCATTCCACTTCTGATATACTTTGACGGCGCCAATTAATCCGAGTACTGCGCCGATGGCATACATCAGATTTGTTCCTGTGTCGAAGTAGCTCCTCACACGTGTATTGGCTTCGTTGATACCGGCATTGCCGTCCTGACCGTAGCTGTACATATATGTCGTCGCGTAAACGATGAAGGCAATAGCAAATGATTTTGCCTTGCAGAGGTGGAGATTGAATCTTGTTTTCATAGGGTCGTTATTTATGTGTAAATGATTTTTATTTCGATTCTATCCACCATTGTTGGACATCATCAAGGGTCAATGCGAATTGCAGGTGATCTTTACTTTCTTCACAGACGTATGCGGAAATTGCATGCTGATACGTGGTACCTTTTAGATGTGGATATTTCTGAAAACACGCAGCGAATAGAGAAGCACATTCTGCCTTAGGAGATCCGTACTCGGCAAATAGACTGATAAGGGTCTTTAGTTCGTTAAGGAGATCTGCGATGCTGCCGACAATGATACTTCCAGGGTCGGAAAGCTTGGACAACTCAGATTGGGGAGAGTTTGAATTTTCGGAAGCTGCAACGATGATTTCATCCGAGTCAACAGTAGCAATTGGCAGCTTGGTTGTGGCTGAAGAGGAATGTGGGCCGATGATTTCGGTTGGAGGGTCGGGAATTAATGATTCTTTCTGATTTGGGGTGAGAGGAGTTGTGGGGATTCGGTGTTGCTTTATGAATTGAATAATCTCCCGGTAGTATAGGAGCAATCCAGTGATGCAATAGTAGGCGACGAGAAAGCTTACAGCTAATGTGAGATACGTCTGCCAGGAAATGGAATAGAACATACGCCTTGTGTTTGATTACAGGACGAATGTGCGATGAAGACAGGGCCAATGTTCAACATGATGTAGTCATGTGGACTATGTTCCATTTTTTTCAACTTCGTTTGTATTTATTTGATTTGGTTCCATGTGGAAATTGTGACTGATACAAACTTGGTAGTAGGGGACAGATTGGAGGAATGGTGTTAGATATCGACAGCGTATTTAACTTCTTCCATATTCAGTTCAATGATTTTCCGCGTACGCATTGAGACTTATTGGCTTCGCTTGCGACGTCGTTTTATGATAGTAAAGTTCGAAACGAATTTAAAATCCAATCAAATCAATCCTTGACGATCGCATTTTAAGGTGAGTTACCCTCAATCCCGAGACTGAGGTTGGGAAAATGCTTTTAAGTAATGGATCCAAAACTCTACTAGGCGGGTTTTGATACTTTTACCTGGCCTTTCACGTAGCAAACTTAGCATGCAATTCGATAGCTTTGCCAGTAACGATCATAAGCGAGTTTCTTGCAGTTTGAGCCGGATTACTATCAGTCGCTCGTTCCCCTAAAGACTACAATCTTTGCGTTACTATCGAATTAAAAGGAGGTGGTAGAACGCTGTGATAAAGAAAAGCGTGGATTCCTTTTTATACATTCCCAAGAATTATTATCATAGTAGGAATAGGGAGACAGTAAAATTGATCGCAATTCTGACCATACCAAAAAAGATCAAAATATTGAGAGAGTACACGAAATTGATATTTTTACGCATATAGAGTACGTTTAAAGAATGAAACGACAGTCATCAATTCATCCAATCAGCTGGTTTCTAGATCTGAACCGCACTAATCAGCTTGACCTTCATCCAGCCTATCAGCGCCGTAGTGTATGGTCACCCAGAGACAGGAGGTTCTTTTTAGATACAATCTTTCGCAATTATCCTTGTCCGCCGCTCTTCTTACATCGCACGATAGATGATAGGGGTTTTTCTATTTATCACGTTGTGGATGGTAAGCAAAGGCTTGAAACGATTCTCATGTTTTCAAGGAACGAAATTGCGATAGGAACAGATTTTGGCGATACTCGCCTTGCTGGGAAAAAATTCGATCAGCTTGAAATCGAGGAAAAACGAAAATTCTGGGATTACATATTTGTGATTGATTTTATTGAGATTGACGGAACTAATGTTAACGAAATTTTTGACCGTGTCAACCGAAATGCAATCAATCTTGAACGTCAAGAACTAAGGCATGCGAAATTTAATGGTTGGTTTTCTAAGCAGGCGGAGGTGGAAGCGAGCGAGGCTTTTTGGGAAACAATAAAGATAAGTACGAAGGCCCGAGCAAAACGAATGAAGGACGTGCAATTTATTTCAGAGCTTCTGCTGGTAATTCTGGATGATGAATTCGTTGGCTTTGATCAGGATTATCTTGATGATAAATACGCAGAATACGATGACCCTGAGGAGACTGTTTTGGACTTTGACGAAACAGGATACATGGAGAAAAAGGAGGCAGTAAAGGCATTTCTTGCTGAGGTGGAGAATCATAATCACTCAGTCACTCGTTTTGCTAAAACGTTTAATAATTTTTACACACTCTGGTCCACAATTGCTTTAAACAAGACTTTGCCCACGGCTGATGTTTTTGCAGAAAAGTATTTGAACTTTATGGAATCTGTGGAGAAGTTCGCGAAGGCGGAGGATCCCGAAATGTTGCTTGCGAAAAATTCATCTGAACAGAACAAGGCGCACTATAATTATTATAAGAATTCAAGAGGCGCGAGTACCGATCTTTATCAGCGACACGAGCGATTTAATGCATTGTCTACCATGTTTGAAATGGGTAAATAGATGAAAGTTGTTTCTTCAATTCGTGCAGCTTTCGATGGCCAACTTGAGCGCAACAAAGTATTAAAAGAAAAAGTTGATGCGCTGCTAGATAGAGCCATTTACCACAGATGGCATTACGAAAGTCGTCTTAAACAATTAGAAAGCTTCGCGCTTAAGATTGAGACAGGAAGATGTAGCGAGCCGAATGCGCTTGAAGATTTTTTTGGATGTACCGTAGTAGTTCAGAACCTTACTGAGATCAACAGTGCAGAAGTATTGATTGAGAAGTATTGCGATGTGAAATATCGTAGACCTAAAAGCGCGCATCAAACAGCGAAATATCCTGATTCATTTCCATTTGATGATCTTCGATTATACGTTACTTTAAAGCAAGATCTAGCGTTACCTCCAGAGCCTTTGAGGGATATAGTATTTGAGATTCAAGTCAAAACATTTTTACAGCATGCCTGGTCCATTGCAACGCACGACCTAATATACAAAGGTGATAATCTTACTTGGGGCCGAGAACGCATCGCTTATCATATTAAAGCTATGATCGAGCAAGCCGAGGTATCTATCAGCGGTGTGGACTTATTGGCGAATCTACCAGAGGTAAAGAAGGATCACCTTGATTTCACAATATTAAAGAAGATACAGGATTTGATTAAGAAGTCCTGGCCATCAAGTGATCTCCCCATCGATATTTTAAGGCTTTCTAGAACTGTGGCTGAAATGCTGAAACTTATCTCGATGAAAGTCGAAGATTTGGATGAGATACTTAAGGATGAAACTGCTGCTGGGCGAGGACCTGCAACCAGAGATCTTTCGCCATACACTACTATCATCCAGGCAATCATAAATCAACAACCGAGCTTAATGGAGGAGTTTTCACAAAGAATAAAACCCAAGGGAAAGATATGCTTACCTCTTGAGGTCGTCATAACCAGAACAAAAATAACTAGGCTAGATAATTTTGTTCGATGGTGAAATATATCTTAGCCGTTTTGGTGGCTACATGTAAAATATATTTTATTTCAAGCAATACTTAAGTAGACTGTGCATAATAGAGTGATTAAGAGAAATATTTCATTGACGATACGGAAATCCATCAGCATCCGGGACAGTTTCAAGATTTCAGAAATTCTATCTGGCAATGATCCTATTAAGTGTATTTTAAGTGGTCAGGTCATGGTCCGAGCATGGGCTGAATCGCTCCCACAAGCCACGCGGTTGATGTACGTCCAATCATTTATGCACGTATTTGTTCATTCTTACTGGAAGCTAGTCCACAACGCCACCGGTTTACAACCTAAACTGCCAAACAATCGTCCGAGTATCCCCACACTGACTCTGGATGAGTCTGTCCAGGCGGTTGCGGTGGCCATGGCGACAGCTTGCAGTAAAATAGATATCATTGATGCTAGCTTTTATATCGGCAATGCTTATACGTCGATGTTGCCTGAATCGACAAGAACCTTGCAAGGCATTTTCTACACTCCACCATCGCTAACACGGCGGCTAATTGACCTTGCAAGTAAGGCAGGTGTTGATTGGTCGACGGCTAAAGTTGTTGATCCTGCATGTGGTGGTGGTGCGTTTTTAGCGCCTGTGTGCTTGAAGATTGTAGACTCTTTGAAGAGTAGGTCGGCCGATGAAATCATTATTCATATCCGCGAGCACTTAATAGGTTTTGAAATAGACCCTTTTGCTGCATGGTTGACCCAGGTATTTGTTGAAGTTGCAATTAGGGATATCCAAAACCGAGCCTCCCAAAGGATTGGATCAATTGTTAAGGTATGTGACAGTCTTAAACAGGTAACTGATTTTAAGAATCAATTTGATCTTGTTATCGGCAATCCTCCATATGGTAAGGTTAAATTAGAAAAACAATCACGAATCGCATATTCTGAATCGTTATATGGTCACGCGAACTACTACGGGTTGTTTACCCATCTTGCGACCGAGCTCATTACCAGACGTGGAGTCATTGCTTGGTTGACTCCAACTAGTTACCTATCTGGCGAGTATTTCAAGAAATTGCGTGCTCTTCTAGGTCGAAAGGTTACACTCATTGAAACTGATTTTGTATCCCATCGGAAGGGTGTGTTTGAGAACGTGCTGCAGGAGATCGTTCTTGCTACCTACAGAGCTCCCTCTGCCAATTTACCGATCTGTGTTAATCAGGTGACTCCAGCTGGTGGTCAACATCTTGATATCGTACCCATCGGGAAATTCTCGATCCATAGAATAAATTCTGCACCGTGGCTTTTACCTCGAACGATAGAGCAGGCGACTTTTGTAAAAGCTATGGGAGAAATGAAGGCAACAATTAAAGATTGGGGCTATCACGTCAGCACGGGGCCTCTTGTATGGAACAGACATAAGAATCAATTGTCGGACGCTGTCTCCGCCAAGAATGACAGCTATCCTATCATTTGGTCCGAATCGATCACGTTCAAAGGTGAGTTCAAGCTCAAAGCAGAGAAGAAAAATCACAAGTCTTTTTTCACCCCAAGGCGCAAGGATGATTGGTTAATCTCAGCTTCACAATGTATACTGCTTCAGAGGACTACGGCAAAGGAGCAAGATAAGAGATTGATCGCGGCAGTGTTGCCAAAGCAAACGTTAAAGAAGTATGGGGGAGTGGTCGTCGAAAATCACCTCAATATGATATATCCTTTTAGTGACAGTCCGGCCGTAGATATGGAACTATTGAGTCGCTTCCTTAATAGTAAAGCGGCCAATAGTGCATTCAAGTCTATGAGTGGAAGCGTAGCGATATCAGCATATGAGATTGAATCCTTCCCACTCCCGGCCGCCGATCGGCTAAACGAATTACGTGTATTGATAAATCAAGGTGTCGGCGACATAGAATTTGAAGAGGCCTGCCTTAGAATCTATTTAAATTTCAAGTAAACATGCTCCCCCCGTATGTAACACGAGAGGTTATTTTTGAACGACTTCCTCAGATCTTTCCCGTTGGAACTCCCAATCGAAATAACCTTGTCCGTGAAGTCACTGCAAGTACAATCTTTGTAGCCCTTTACATTGGCGCAGTCGAAAACTCGCCGGTTATTTTGCAGCCTAAGCACGTATATCGCATGACTAAGAAACAAGCTTTGCTGTCTAATGATTCGGATAGAAACGATTATGACATCAATCTGAAAAGGAAAAAGTTCATCATTGAAGGTGAACGATGGTATTTAGATAATTCGAGGGAACAAATTCGCGACGAAGCACTCAGAGAAGGACTCGTTTTCATCGGTGCATTTAGCACTCAGGCAGGTGTTGGTACGACCGCAAATAAGCCACGGTATATCATTAAAAGGGACTTTGCGGCTCTCTTTGATCCAAATCACAAGGATTTGGAAAATGCCATTAGGAAATGGAGAATTGACAACCTCTCCGAGAATGCTCTTAGAAGAGTAGCGCTCGCCAATCTTGTTTCGAGTAATAGTGATGGAAAGGTTGTAATAACGTTTCCTAATATGACCACCAGGTTGATTGCCGCAGGGAAAAGCTCGATGATTTCAAAGGCAGTCATTGAAGATTTTGCGATTCGATTTCTCGGAAAACCAGGCGTTTTGTGGCTTAGCAGTAGCGATAATAAGGTGTCGCCATTAGATGATAAGCTAGCTGCGAGTATCGGGCTTAAGATTGACGCTGGGCTGAATCTTCCTGACATAATTCTGGTCGACCTTGGGACCGAGAAGACTCATTTGATCTTTATCGAAGTTGTAGCAACTGATGGTGCCGTTACCGAACTACGAAGGGCATCCCTCCTCAGAATTGCAGAGGACGCCAATTATGATGCTTCCCAAGTGTATTTTGTGACAGCATTTATGGACAGGCAGTCTACAGGGTTTACTAAGACAATTAAGAATCTAGCGTGGAACACTTTTGTGTGGCTTGTTTCTGAACCTGACAAGATCATCTTATTTAGGGATGGTGTGCAAAACTTATCTGAACTAAGCAAGTAGCGGTCATAACTGCTTCTATCATATGTTATAGCATCATTATTAATGCGTGGCTCATTTGAGCCGAAAGCTAGTTATATTCGAACTGTAAGGAGAGTAAAGGTTTAATGAGACCTTAACACCAGGCTACGATACTTCAGTGGGAGTTTATCTTACAGGCAAAGCGCTATCGAAAAGCAGAGGGCATAGTTTGATCACAAGCGCTCAGAAGCGACTTTGTTGAGATTTTCCTTTAGCTGATCCAGGAATGTACTATATCCGCCCTTTCTAAGTTTAATGTCACTAAAAATTCTTGCATGGTTCGCAAGATCAATACCAAATGACTGTTCAAAGAACTTTGCAATCTGTCGAACGTCAACCCTTCCGTCATTGAAAACCTTTGAGGCGTGTAGTGAGTAGACGAGTTCAACGAGGGCAACTTTTGAATGTGTCCAGTTCATTCCAGGAAAGCGGGTGTAGGCAAGTTCTTCGTGCTGTTGTGAAATTGCTTTGATTACGTATTCTTTGATCATTTCGTTTGCCTGGAGCTGGCTGAGTATCCTGTCGTAACGGGTTGTGAAATTCCTTTCATCGTGCAGATCCGTAGCCGTGTGCGGACCACGTCTGAAATATTGGTTATCCAGATATGTGGATCCGGAAACATAATATTCGTGAAACGATTGATGCTTGTGAGCGAAGTGCGACAGCTTTTTCAATAAACGTTGGTATTGTTTGTTTTGTAGTTTGGGGTCACGGAACGAATTAAAAAACGTCATTTTGTAGAGACACCTGTAATAAATGTAGGGGCTCAGGAGTGCCGGCTTTACTTCTTTGAAGAAGCGAATCTCCTCGGTTTCGTCACTAAAGGTGTATGACACGGTAAACTCCTTAAGTTCTTCTAGAATCAGTCGTATGCTATGCAATGTCTGTCCGTCTCGGAAGATGTTAGCATCAAGGCCAGTCGTTGCATTCAAACTATTGATACGGTCTTGCAGCTGTTTGGAGAATGTTATAATATCCATGTATTGAGTTTTTAGTTTATTCTGAATCAGGTAAGCGATCCTGGATGATAAGTCGGATGTCCTCACGTATTTTTGAGTAATTCTGTTGGATCTCTTCTTGCGTTACCTCACGTACTGAAGGAATTGGTAGATAACTGTCTTGTTCTTTCTTAAGTGATGCGTGATCGTTAAGTATCTCTGCATGAAACACTTTCAGGGCTATCTTTTGATCAGGGTCATCGGCAACCATTCCTACAAACTCTCCGGAAGAGAGCGATGCTATTTTTGATGGAGGGATGGCCGTGTCAAGTTGTGTAGAGCGGCTTATGGAAGAATCGGTCCTATTGATTGAAATGCTTTCACGCTCCTGGACAATTTTTCCGAATCGTTCAGATAGAAATTTTGCTGTTTCACCAACCACCTGACCGGAGATGACATTGCCTACAATATTCATGACGACTTCAGCCTGGTCACGGCCATAATCTTTTCGCAGTTGAGAATAGTCTTGCACCGCCACTGTGGTAGCCACTTTATTCGACCGGGCAGTAGCGATGAGGCTATCGATGTTGTTGAAGTAGATCGTTGGGAATTCGTCAAAGATCAGACTGCTTTTCAGCTTGCCTTTCTTGTTCACCAGTTTGATGACCCGGGAGATATAGAGGGATAAGACGGCACCGAAGATCTGTTGTTTCTGTGGATTATTACCGATGCATACAATTTTCGGTTCGTCCGGATTATTAATATCGAGCGTGAAATCGTTGCCAGAGAGGACATAGTATAACTGAGGAGATGATAGACGCGCCATTCCGATTTTGGCGCTGGCGATCTGTCCTTCTAGTTGTTCCCACGCCTCGTGCCTGTAGGCAGATTCAAATGGGTTTATGAGCACATCGATCTCGGGTTCGGTACGTAGCAATGGAAACATCGTCTTATAGTCAAGCTGCATGAGCTCAATGACATGGGGTAGCGTGCAATAGATGCCATTCTCGTATTTGCGCAAAAACCATATGACTGCTGTTACGAAGTTTATAGGTGACTCGACAAAGAAATCCCCCTGCTTCTTGATCCAGTCACGATTGAGCCCGAGCATGATTGTACGCGAGGATTCGCTTGCATCGGTGATATCATCCATTGTCTGCGGGTCGAGAGGGTTGCAACGATGCATGATTTGGTCAAATTCAATAACGTAGAATTTTGGGACGATCTGGTACTGGCCTCTGTTTCGGAGTAATGTGTTGTAGGCAATGATCGACAAATCATCATATTTAAAGTCATAGATGAACATACTGAAGCCTTTACGGATGTGCTGTGTGATGATGTGTCGGATGACAAAATATGATTTGCCTGCGCCGGGAGTACCCACTACTAGTAATGCACGAAATGGGTTGATGAAATTAATCCAACTTTTGCGCGTCCTGCCCTTCAGTTGGTACCGGGCCGGAAGATTGATAGAGTAATCATTTTGAAGCAATCGTTCTTCTTGTGGAAATGATTCATTGAGTTTGTTAAAAATATCTTTCTGAAGGTTTAGTTTGATTAGCCTCGAAAGCCATATTCCACCAGTTACGACAAGGATATAGCCAATAGCGAGTAATAGAATGTAAATTATCGCTACGGTAGTTGCGGCACGTGGAAGAGCTAAGACTAAATGACAGAGCAAGTAGATGGTTATGCCCGCTGCCACTAAAAATAGGGATGTCGCGGAATCGATCTTCTCGTTTTTTTTTCCCTTTGCTCCGATAAGGGACACAATCAACAGGAGCAATGCCAGAACCTTACTATGCAAGATTGTTTTAAAGAGGCCCGTTCTGACAATGTTTACCATGATACTGTCAACAAGCTCATACGTATATCCCCATTTGATGAAAGCAAAATGGCAATAGAAATATATGTGAATGCTCAATATCACTATGCTGCAGATACGCGTCGTATCAGCTATTTTTCGCAGCGCCTGTTCATTTTCTCCCGTACTCATAAAGTCTTTAATTATCTTCTCAAGCCTTTTCTTCTTCTTTTTCTTTTGTTCAGCTTTAATAAGGCCTCAGGAGAAGTAACTGAGGATCCATCTGCTGATAGTAGGTCGAGGATAACGCCAGAAATCTTCACTGTTTCAGACTGCCGGTCAGCAGCAATTCGTGGTTCATCTCGTGCTGTGATGGCCTCGTTGGCTGCTTTGCGATCGCGGAGACCCGGTTTGAATACATTTATGATATTTTCTTTGGAAGCCAGACGATCCACAATGGCATTTGCACTGTAGGGTTTGCCAAGTGCACTTCCATTGAATACTACTTTACTGACGTTATCGATGAATGTTAGCCCATAGGTCCGTCCGTCAGAGTTGCTGCGAAATATGCCTGCGATTCCCTCACTTTGGAGCGCGGTTATAAATTCAGTGCGTGTTTTCACGTTGCCGTCGCGAAGGACTCGTTCGATCTTGTGTTTAAGAGTCTCGCGGAACGGACGCCTAAGTAGTTCGTTGAGTTTAAACTGATTTTCCAGGAATCTTAGCGTTGGCTTTCCATAGATTGAGCTCGCTTTGATGGGGATACCAATACGCTTTCCATTTTTGTCAATGAGACTATAAACGAGTCCGTCTTGAGGGAACATTTTGGATTGTGCTGAGCCGCGGACCGCCGCGACATTGTATTGCTGAAGTACTGCATTGAGCTCAGGCAACGAAGTGACCTTGTATGTTCGTATAACTGCTCGAACGATGTTGGAAATGCTCTGTTTTGTTGGTGATTTCCCATATGCCGCCTTTTCGATTTCAACAACAAGTGGTGTAGCGGTGACCTTTTCTTTGGATGATGCGCGGACCAGACCAAACTCAATCTCAATCTCTTTCCTCGCCCTTTCGGACTCGTTGCGACCGAGGTTGTGTATTGGAATTCGTTTTCCGTTTTCCTGGATGAGTGTAGATACTATGTGGATGTGCGGATGCGCGGCATCGTGATGCTGATACGCCAGAAATGGCTGTCTCCCAAACCCGATACGATCCATGTAGTTGGAAGCAATGTTGCTCAACTCGTCGACTGAAAGCCTTTCGCCGGGATCAAAGTTCAGGGAGATATGTATGGTGTTGGTCGTTGTGCGAAGATTTCGCTCGTTAAGAGCCGTAAACCGTCCAAGTTTTTCACGAAAACTTAATGCGTTTACATCTTTTAGAAAACCGCTAGCCAGGATGCATGTTGCTATACCTCCTGCAACTTTCTGTTCATTGTAGTTGAGCGCTCCCTTTATGTCTTTTCCACTGATCACTTTGGCGACCATTTGATGTTTGAAATAATCGTCAGTAGTCTTTCTGTAATCTCCGAGACTTTTTGATAGTCATCGAGAATGCGGAGGGCCTCAAATATTTTTTGATTGGGAATGGAGGTACTGTTGAAGTAACGTGTGACTTGATTAATGTTCGAGCCGATCGCATTCAGCTCCTTTCTAATTCCTGCCAGTTCGGCAGCGACCCCATCCATTGAAGAGTCTTTGTGATACCAGATGATTTCCTCCTTCTGTAGTACACGCCGTACAAATTCTCCGAGCGTTTGGCAATTCGTGTCCTTACGAAGTGCGTCAAGTTTTTCAAAGACTGATGATGATACACGTACTCCAATGAGGTGCGTTAATGTTTCGGTCTTGTTGTGCTTCCGCTGTGCCATACACGTCAGAACTGTTTGACAAGCATGAAGCCGAGTTCCGAGGCTTCTTCTTCCGAATCCCGATGCGGCGGGATGAGGCAAGGTGACAAATGTGTTAACATTTGTACATCTTGCTCCGTGCGCGAAGCCGCACGGTGATGACTGTCATGTTGCACTTGAGCAAGTGAGGGAGTGGTGTCAAACATTTCTTGCCTCTGCTGGATATCTCTATTTGGCATTCTGTTTATTATTTACAATCATTTTTTCGATGTCTAAGGCATCATAGTAAATCACACCTCCGATTTTTGTAAAGGGTAGGACACCTGTTACCCGCATGTGTTGAAGTGTTCCTGGTGATACTGTTAATACGCGCATTACCTGATGAGATTTAAGCCAGCGTTGAGTTTGAGGTTGCTGTCGTTCTGACAGAAGCTTGCGTATTTCATCGATTAGCTCGCGCTTGAAGACTGCGAGGTCTTCGGGGGTAATAATGTTGCTTGCCATTACAGGTGCATTGATTTAGCATAGCAAAGGAGCAGCGACATATTGTTAACAAACAGTTACAATGGTTCTGGAACCGTTGTAATCGATTGATTTTCAGTATAGGAAAATTCGATAATTCGTAGGGCCGTTAGTCCAAAGTCCTGTCCAATCCTCGATAAACTAAGACAAATGTCCTTGATAGCTGAACTTTGCTTTTCGTAAACTTTAAACTCTGTCAGCGATTGTATTTGGGACGCAAGCCTTGTCCACTGAGTTTGTTCTCCCGCGATGATCGAGTTATCCTTTCTTTTACAGAATTAACCAATGAATGGTATCCAGGATGTTGTTGGGTTAAAGAAGGCAGGCCGATTGGATAATATTCATATTCCTTCCGGGATAGCTGAAAAACGATCTCACTCATGTTTTATAAAATTTCAGACATCGTTTTCATACAGCTCTAATCTAGGGAGTTGAAGGCAGAGATGCCAATGACTGAGCTCGTAGACACGCCAATTGGTGGGTTGTGGTTGAGTAGTCGCCAGCGGAACTCTAGGCATTTGTTAAGTCATCTTCGACAATTTTACTGTCAATTGGGAAATTATCGGCGATATTGTGCCATCCTTAATAAATCTGACGACATCTTCTCGGTGCTGATCAGCGATTGCCATTTTAGTGCCTTCCTTTTCCTTGGTCAAGACTAGCACGCCATCTGACTTTAACATCTTGATGACGTCATTATAGTGAAATATGTTTTGAGCTATTGCTGGGAACCTCGGTTGAATTATTTTGTACTCCCATTGCCGCCCCAGTTTGCCACTAGAAAAAAAGAGGTGGAGGAAGTCATGCAAAAAAGTCTTTGCTTTTTCGACGTTGTTAATAGTATGTTCTCTAAAACGTCGAAGGGTATCTTCGACGCTTCTATCATATGTACAATCGATAAAGTTTTTTGCCGATAAGACTTGATGTGCTTTTCTCTCGCGAATACTCAATAAGTTACAGTCTATAAATACAGTCTTGCTGTCAAACTTACAGTCCCAAAAGGCGTGATAATCCTCAATGTATGCCTTGGAAATAGTCAATCCTGAAAAATCAAACTTGATTGATGGCTCAAAATTAAGATGAACTATGCATAAGCTGGTAATTTCGTTCACCTGTTTTTGAAACAAGGTCTTCATGATAGTTGTGTTGCCCTCTACATTATTGCCAATAAATCTATGATTGAGTGATAAACAAAGGGAAAACAGATTGGCCAATATCTTTCGGACTCTTATTTGTGGCAGTTCGGAGTTTACAATTCGGTCGATATGCTCTGAAAATACTAATAGGTTTAATTCATCCCAGCTGTTGAGACGACTGACAATATCCAAACTTACTCCGGATCCATACCAGCAATTCTCTTCAATCAGATTAATAACGTTTTCATTCATTCTTGCGACAGTGTCCTTGACTACGAAGTACTGTGAGGAGTGAATTGCTCTGAACACATCTGTCAAGAAGTCATATCTGAATGTGATGACTGTGTCGTTTGATTTCAGAAAGGGGTGAGCCAACAGGCCAGTAACGTTAGTCCTGTCAATCCTCCGACCAATCGCTTGCTCAACGGCGGATTTCAATGCTTCATTATTAATTACACCTCTTTTCTCGACCGCTAAAAACATGAAGAACTGTACTTGTTCATCAACAGAAATTTGACCTATCCTTTTCCTTTCTCTATCACAAATTCTAAAAATTATGTAGTCATTTTTGACTGCATTTTGCAAGATGGCAGAAGAGAATCCGGAAAGGTCCACATCAACTGCGTCGTTTGAAGTAACAATCGAGCGGATAACATCGAGTACATACGGGTGGTAGATATTGTCTGAGTCTGCCCCAGGATATTTAAATTGATCAGCAAGCTTCATCGCCTTCTTTACTTGCGCGTTTGATGGAAGACTTAGCTCGAAAAAGCTCCTTGCCTGTGCAACATCAAATGGTTCAAGTTCTATTGCCGCAAGATCAATTAATCCAGTCTGGTTGTGATCCCAGAAATATGTTCTGCATGTAATAATTGCTTTACCACCGCCTAACTCCATTGATGACTCGTTGATAGAGTTGAGGAATGTTTCGACCTTAAAATTCGGCACCTTTGAAATGACTTCGTCGAGTCCATCAATGATGAGTAGGATATTTCCAGCATCGACATTGAGGCGAAAAAGTTCTTCGCTTAGTTTGTTGGCTGTAATTCCGGATATGTCGCAGTAAGCTTCATAGAAATTATAGATCGTTACAGCTTCGAAATTCATGTTTCGTCGCATGAATACGTCTCTAATCTGTATTGAATCAATAAAAACGACATGAGAATCCCGGGTCTTTTTAGACCATTGATCTGCGAAGAATTGAACAAACGTTGTCTTGCCGATTCCTCCTGTACCCTTAACAATAAGGATCGGATTTCTGTCTTTATCGAACCATTTTTGAATTTTTTCCTCTACGTCCCCGTCTTCATTCGCAAGCGACGGCACGATGAAATTGCTGATGCTTAGAAATGTATCACTATCTGTTGCGAATTTCGGTGTACATTGGTCACGTATAAACTGTTCAATGTAAAAGGCATTGACAGGTTTGAATTTTTGCATCACCTGGCTAAGCTTGGAAGCATCAACTTCTCCTGTTTTTTGACTAGGTAGAAACACAATCAGAAACTTGCCTGTGAAAATCTGCTGATGCTTCTCGCGTAGCTTTGCAGCTGTCTTGCTTAATGAAATCCCTTCGTACAAGTATAAATAATAAGTGAGTTTTCTGACAACCGAGTCGACTTCTTGAAATAACTGATACCCTATTTTTTCCTGCTTGTCCTCGTAGACTCCTAACTCTTTAAACTCAGACGTGCGCTTGTATAGTTTCAGGACCTTTTCGAAATCCTTGTAGCCTTTTAGGCTTCTCTTGTCGAAGGGTGCTCGAATGTCAAATGTCATTTCTCCACCAGAATGACCTTTACACGCTATAGGTGATCCCTGCGGACTTTGAAACTGGTCAACTTCAAATTTCTTTTTGACGGATTCGACTAACTCACCAAACCGAAATGCGGATTCTTTCTCCTGCAAAAATTCTATAATTGCTTTTGCAAACGGTCCATTTTGTCCTTTTGATGAATCATACGCAGCTGTAAATGCTGAAGTTAGAGCCCACCGGGAGTTATATTTGCTATATTCTCGTAGTCCCTTGATCGGATTGACCAAGAACAGTGTATTGGAAAAGCATGAGTCCGAAATCAGAACAATATGCTTAGACTTTGCTGGTGTTAGAATGGCAATTAACGAGTCGTTCGCAATCCAAGAAGTATAGGTATGCGTTCCTTCAGTTGGTATCCAATAGCCCCGCTCGCGAGTTGATTCGTAGTGTCCGTGCCCAGAGAAAAAAATAACTAAATTATCCGAAGCCGATAGAGTATCGACGGTCTTCATTAGCAAGTCTTGAATTGCCTTGCTTGTAGCGTTTTGATTGTATAATTCACTTACATTCCATTCTTCAAAGTCATACTTCTCGAGAAGGATATCTTTTAGGTCCCTTGCGTCCTTAGCACAGTTGTTCAGTGGGTCATGGAAGAGATATTTATCTATCCCTATTAAAATCAATTTGTTAGCCATAACAAAAAAATGTTTTTGATGTTTGTTGCCCAGGGCGAATTGCACCACTGCGGATTTGATACTACATCGCACTCCGGATGGTTGGGACAAATTCGGGCGTGATCGCTGAAAGTTCAATTGAGATCGTACACAACAGAATAACAGGTCAGGTAGCTCGGGGTGTCCATGCGTTAATATAGCAATTGCGAACATCCTTGGAAAATCTCATTCCTTGAATGGGCAGAAAGCGGGGCTATTTTCTTACCGTATAGGGCAGTCCCTCCGCCATCAGACCAAGCGAACCAATAGGATGAAGGTTCGCTAGCAGCTAGTCTTTTGCAAAATCTCATTGAGTTTACACGAGTTCTAAATTAAAAATTGCGTGCCAATTGTTTGCCGCCGCCCGAGTGGGAAGTGGGTTCAACATTGGCAAGCACCTGATTATCAAGAGTCCCCTGTGGAAATCGAACCAACGACCTATTGATTAAAGTCAGTTGTTTTGCTTGGCGAAAGTGAAAAATCACGTTGACCTTATCCATGACCGTCAATTGCAAATACGCTGATTTTAGCCTTTCAAGGGCTGATATGCATAGTCCGGAATAGACTAGCATGATTGCAGTGAGTGATTCAAGATATACGATTGTTTTACGTATTTAAAGCTTTGCTAGCGACTGAGTCATGATTGTACCCAGAGGTTACGCGATTGATTTAGTGTCCTGAATGTGGTGTTGATTTCCCCTCGGGGAATGCTACCAATTTGATTAAGAGGCTGTTCCTCACTCGACCACTACTCTCATGAACTTGATGTCAGTGCCGTGCGAGAGAAACATGAAATACAGTCCTGGCAGAAAGGTTTTGCTTAACGTTTGCTGATTGCTGAGCGCGATTTTTTCGCGGTGAAGCTCTTCTCCAGTTTGATTATACACCACCACTGTGGTTGGCGATTCTGAAGAAAAATTACTTTGTAACGTAATCTTTCCGTCTGTTGATGGATTTGGCGCTACAAAGAGATTTTTTTCTCCTTTGTATTCGACCACGATGACATTGAAATATTCCGAATAGCCGTCGAAGTCAGCAGCCTTTAATCTGTAATAGATTTTACCTAGAAGCGGAATATTTGCATCCATGAATGTGTAGTCATTTCGAATCTTGCTGTCACCATGTCCTTCGACCTGGCCAATTTCTGACCACAACAGTTGTCGATCCGAACGTTCGATTGCAAAGTGTTTGAAACCATTTTCGGATGCAGTAGCCCAGGACAATAACACATCAGAACCTTGCTGCTGACCATCGAAGTATATCAATTGAACCGGCAGTGGACCGCTGTTGCAGCCAGTGTATCCCTGTCCGGACGAATCTTTTACGGTTCCGATGTTAGTACAATCGCCACCTATCGTTATTGTGGCTGTTGGTCCGACAGCAATAACGGATTTGTTTCCGTTAGAGAAGTCTCCATCAATGGAGATGCTTCCGTTGAAGGTGACTTTGTCGCTGTTGTTTTTGTTTTCAAAATCTCCATTGACCTTCAGACTTCCATTGGTCTGGATCAATACGGTAGAACCGTTGTTGAATGTGAGATTGCCAGTGACAGTGAGCTGTCCTGAGATGATCGTGAGAGTGGCGCCATTACCAACCGTAAATTGGCCAGGGACACTTGCGTCGTATGTGACGATAATTGCATCACCACTTCCTATTGACGTTGGTGCGCAGTTGCATTCGGTAGAGTTATCTTTAGACCACTGTCCGCTGCTCAGAGTATAATATGTGGTTGCTAACACTTTTTGAACGGAGATGGCAGGCAACGTCAAACTTAAGAGGATGGAAACAATGTGCAGCACCCTCATGAACTATTGTTGTTTTACTTGCAAGACAACAATTGTCTTTTTTATGAGATAGACATTTGAATTAATGATTGAACTGCTATCAAGCAGCCAATATTTGGGATCCGGGACATGCGGAGCACTAAGTGAGTTCATGTGGATTAACGGCTCTGAATTGTCAATATTTAACAAAAATCGGCGCCCGCTGCGTTTGTTGATTCTATCGCGGAGATTGCGCGGTAAGAGTACGCAGGGGCGAAACCGATCTGGGAAACAAGACTATTCAAAATTCTGACAGGTCTGAAAGTGAACACACAACTGGCGGATATGATCGAACATTTGGTAGATCATGGAAACAGTTGGTTTTCTATTTTATACAGACAACATCAAGTGTGCTTATGTTTCCATTGAATTTTGAACGGTGTCTCACAATAGTACAGGGACACTGGTGAGCTTAAGTCAGACCTGTGTCAAAGCATAAAGAGAGATTTAATACAAAGAATAAAACATAGGGTTAGAATAGAAGGCGTTGATTTTCACATGATGTGTTGGATATTGATTTCAGGAATCGACCAGCTGAATTGCGTTTAATACTTTTAATATGGTTGTCGAACATTGAATATTTTGTGAAATTGTTTTGATTGTAACATGTCATGACTTTGCGATGACATGAATAAATGTGATTTACTAATTCTGTTGATCGGTAGTTTCTCGTAGTTACGTAACCGTTACATTGGTTTGTCGATTTGTTCGAACACGAACAACTTGGTGTCGTAAAGGTAAAGCTATCGACCCCTGCATGTCTGTTGATGACCTCAACCAACCGGAAATCTTTGTTTCAAAGGAAGCAATCATGGATCAGCTGGATCGCATCCTTTCAAATGCACTCTTTTCAAATTCTCCAGCCCTCTGCAATTTTTTACGATTCACAGTCGAGGAAACGCTTAATGGAGATTCTTCTGTTTTGAAGCAGTATACCATTGCAGTAACGGCTTTGGGGCGACGACCGGATTTCAATCCACAGCTAGACGCCATCGTGCGGATTCAGGCAACTCGACTTCGAAAGATGCTCAATGACTATTATGCAGGTCCTGGAGTTCAGGATCCCATAGTGATTGAATTGATCAAGGGGAGCTATATACCAATCTTCCGCCCGTCGCAATGGCAATTGGGAACAGTCGTTCCCACGGACCGTCCCACGTCGATAGCATTTCAGAGCAAGGTGACTATTGGCGTTTTGCCCTTTCGCAATTTGTGTCCAGATGAATCGTTTCAATTCTTTGCCGATGGCCTCGGTGAAGAGTTGACTCGCTTGTTCAGCATGTCTCAGGATATTTCCGTTGTTGCTCATTACTCGGCGCGGAAGTATTCAATGACGACGTTCGATATCAAAGCCATTGGTATGGAACTGGGGACCCACTATCTCATCACTGGCTCCGTGTGGCGTACAAGCAAGGAAATCAGAATTAGTGTTGGTCTTGCAGAGACTGAGAAGGGCACTGAAGTTTGGTCAAAGCGATATGCCTACTCAATTCAGGACGGAGACATTATTGATATCCAGGATCGGATCATTGAAGACATTGCCTCGATACTCGGCGGGTATTATGGCATCATAATCAAGAATGCATATACATCAGGCAGATGTAACCCTGTCAGTATTGAATTGTTCGATGCAGCATTGTGGAACTACTACTTCCATATGAATTTTTCACGCGATGTTTACATGACAACGAGAACTGCGCTGGAGACAGCATTGCAACAGGATCCAAAGTTTGCTACCGGTATGGCAATGCTTGCGGAAATTTATCTTGACGCGTACTCCCTGGGATTTCCAACACCACCGGATGCTGTAAGGACGGGATTTGAGTTGGCCAAGGCGGCTATAGGAATTGATCCACTTTGTCAGCATGCATATCAGAGTTATGCCTGGGCCAATCTCTACATGAAGAACAAGACGGAGTCACTACTGGCCATGGAAAAGTGCCTGGCCATTAATCCGTCGTCTGTTTCAACTATGGGAACCATCGGTTTTGGAATGGCGTGTGCGGGCGAGTATGAAACAGCAGTGGAATTGCTGAATAATTCTATCTCACTAAATCCGCACTGTCCATGGTGGTTTTATCTGGGTTACTTCCTGGTGTATTACAGTCAAAGTGACTACAACAAGGCACTTTGGGCCGCTGAGAAAATATCACCTGAGGATGTATTCTTCAATCCACTCACAAAGATTGCTGCAAAAGGAAGATTACAAATGATTGACGATGCGGTCGAGGATTGCTACAGGATGACGAGTGCATTTGCAGACGTTACTAGAGAACTTGAGGTATACTTAAAATCATTTTTGTTTGATGAAGAGTTGATCGTAAAGATTCTGGAAGGAGCCAGAATAGCTGGGCTTCCAGTGTAGAGGTTATCGACTGGTGTGTGAAGGCCAGGAAAGTACCAGTTTCTTATGCCATCGCTTGCCGAGGATACGAATCAAGTAACCGTTACGTAACTCCGCAGGTAAAGTGAGTCACTGGAATTATGTTTTATCTTACAAGTCTTGTGGAATTACAGGGTTTTGATAAAACAGTATTCCTAATAAAGGAATTTTGCCAAGTTTGACCTGTTACAAGTAATGACGGAAGGCTCTATTAGTAATCGTATGATTACCGAAATAAGCGTGAACTGACCTTTCAAGGTCGGTTGATCTCTATGTTGTTGTAAGGTATCCACAGAGTGAACCGTCTCTTATCAAAGCAGTTTAGGTTAAGGAGTAAGGGAGCCGGCTCTGCCGTCGACGGACGGTGGGGCCAACCCTTACACAGTTAGCTATATACTTTGAATGTCAGGAACATTTAACAATGAACACTTTATCGAGTTGGCTAGGAAATGGCCGTCTGCGGCTTTGCAATACTTGCATAATCGCTTCTACCGAAAGCTTGTGCATATTTCTCATCAGCGAACCAACGACATGCAGGCCTCAGAAGACATTGTCCAGACGATTTTACTGGATGTGTGCCGGAACATAGAAGACATATCTAATGATTCGGGGTTTCTCATCGCTCCGCATCTGATCATGCTGGTTAAGTATAAGTCTGTCACTTTTTACACTAGGTCAACGAAGACCATTCATTGTCCGAGCGAATTTTTTGATGAGGTCATCAGTACACATAGGTCAGCAGAGGAATTGCTATTCGAAATGGACGACAGTTTTCGACTAAGAGCCACCGTTGAGAGGCTGCCTCAACGCGAGAGGGACTGCATCAAGCTGAAGTTCTTCGAAGGCCTTAGCAATGATATGGTTGCCGATAGACTTGGGATCAGGAAGAAGACAGTTGAAAGGCATTTAACGTTAGGTGTTCGGCTCCTTCGGAAATTTTTCGGAGTCCTTTCTTAAAAAAAAGTCAATATCACTACGGGTGTTAATAGTTTTCGTTGGAATAGGCTATAGGTGCGGGGTATTAGGTATCGTGCGTGCATGATGCGCTTCATTGGGTTCGATAGGTGGCGACGAATCTAGTGCTTCTCAGTCGGTTCAAGTGGGAGATGGCGTTTATGGTGACTGAGCGGCTGCCAGCATGATCCGTTAGTAGTTGTTCGTTAAATGTGGAGTTTGGGATCCTTTGAAAAAACTTGATTTTTCCAGATGTCGAAACATATTGCTGTTGACACAGGATTCAACAAAAGAAGCGCCTTCTGGAATTTGATCTTAACAATCAAGTCGACACGATGCGGCCCAATATTCAGTATGAGCTTTTTGCTTATGAACAACTTGTAGCATCCATAGATTCCTCAGGAACTGCTCTCACGGATAGCACCGATATGACTGTGTTCAGTGATTCAGTGCAAATTGAAGTGGCAAAAGTAAAAAACAGATTGATTTCCGAGGTTTTGGCCTTTGATAACGAGCGCCACCTTGAAAGATACATTCAATATCATCAACAGGCGCTGGTTCGGCTCATGGATGAAATGCTATTGCGTTCGAGGAACGCTACTCGCGAAAAGCGGGAGCGATTTGCACTTTGTTACAATGGTGTGGAGGGATTGCTAACCTTTGTCGAAGGATATTTTGCAAAATATTTTAACCAGGATGGCAAGGCACCCACGGCTTACGCATCGATCGTTCAAAATGACATCGGTTTGCATTTTCAAGATATCTCTGACAAGCTCTATGAACTGAATGCAGAGGAAGGTCTTGCGGAGTCAGTACTTCACGCTCTGAAAAAAGTGGTTGAGGGCGATGTGGACAAGGAGATATCTTATCGTAAGGTGTTCTTCGCGAGGGAGGTTCAAAAGGAGTTAGGCCGGCTATTGAAGAGAGTTCAGGTTGAAAGCTTCGATCAGCTGGATATCAATGAGGAGCTGCGCCAGATTGTCTATTACTTAAATTATAATTCTTTCAGGGCATTTTCATATCACGAGAACTACATTGGTGTGATCCTGAGCGAAACGGATTCAAGGGATGAAATGATAGAACGCCTTTCATTCGTTCTGAAGAAAGTAAATCAGGCGCGGGTTAAGCCAGGAGTCGCCTATAACACACAGGCCCCTGCGTTGAAGGATCAGCTAAGTGGTTATATAATCGAAGAGATTGAGCATCTCCAGCGATTGGGTCGGCTGGGCCAGGCAACTACCTCGCGCGCGGCAGAGACGCACAAGCATTTCAAGGTGCATGTTGAAATGTCGGTTGCGCAGATTGCATTATTTGTCCGCGTGCTGGTAGAGTCGAAAATTATTAAAAGTGAGAATGTAACGGAGCTACTTCGGTTTCTTTCCAGTATTCTTGTTTCAAAAAGGAAGGATGATATTTCTTTCGACAGCCTTCGGGCGAAATACTATAATATAGAGCAAAGCACTAAAGAGACTGTCCGTTCTATACTGGGAACTCTGGTAAATTCTATCGGACGCACCGGAACTATTTGAGGTATTCGTTCTTACGCTTGGGTAATGTATTACTGGAAGATCTATTTTAGGGATCGAGTATTGTTGTTTAGGATCCTATTATTTAACCAGCGGGCATCTTTCTCCCAGAGTTTGAAGACACGTTGATATTCATAGACCAGGAAATTGTCGAGACGACGCAGACGGTCGGACATGTCGTCGATTTGTTGAAGCATAAAGGTGAGTTCCGCGATTTTTTCCATGTGGAATGACTCATCAATTGTGTTAAAGGTTTCCAAATCGAGGTTATTTCGCATCAAAAGAAGCAGGTGTTTTTCTGCGTCGATGAGTCGCCTCACCCTATCAGTTGTCGATTTTTCCGGACTCATGTTTTACAGGGTAATTGTACAACGAGACAGCGACCGGCCTTGCTTTAACCTAAATTATAGTATGAGGAAAATTCTACTATTGCAAGTAAAAACCGGTCGTGTCCGTTGGGTTGAGTGTTCCTCAGGTGACGAAAAACCAGAGCTGATTCGCTGCTGCTTTTTGCATCGACCAGGAAACTGGATGGGCATCTACGCTATTTGTCAAGTTTGATATCTTTAATGTCATACGTGAATCTAATGTCAATAAAGCGTAATACGTTGATGGCTTCCGCTGCAAGCTATCTGTATTATCCAAGGCGTTTTGGATTCAACGTTGTCCTTAAAGTCGCGCATTGATGGCTTAACTCCCGAACTTTGCTGAGAAAAATTCGCGGATCACAAGATGAGGTGGATTTCGATCGCTTGTTTCGATCTAACGGAAACCAGCAAGGAAGAGGTTTACGTATCCGTTCGGCGCTATTGTTACGCGAGAGGTGTTTTGAATTTTTATTGTATCTGAATTTGATGTCGTAAATGGCTATTTTTGACAGCTATGACCCAGCAACGTTAATGTCATTTTAATGAGAACGAGTCTATCTGGTCTCCCGCAGGACAAGCAACACGAAATACTGCGCATTGTCGAGATTATAAAGACGGTGGCAAATCCCGAGAAGATTATTTTGTTTGGCAGTTATGCGAAGGGAGAATACACTGAACACACCTACACAGGCAGGGACGGAATTCGCTATGAGTACATCAGCGACTACGACTTGCTTGTGGTCCTTAAGAATGCCCCGGATAAGGCGTATGATTTGGACGATCAGATTACGAACCGTGCAAGAATGTACAAGTCCGCCGTGAATATGGAGATTCACGACATCACTCACATAAATGAGGGGTTGGAGTTTGGCCAATATTTCTTTTCTGACATTGTTAAGGAGGGAATTCTGTTATTTGACAAGGGTACCGTCCAATTCTCTCAGCCTAGAGAACTTTCTGCTGGTGAAATGAAGGTTATCTCGGAACGATATTTTGAGAAGTGGTTTAAGCGTGGGACAGAGTTCTTGATAGATGCTAGCAACGCTTTTGATAGGGGAAGTTTTAATAATTCAGCGTTTCTCTTGCATCAAAGTACAGAGAGCTTTTATTATACTACTTTGCTAGTGTTTACTGGATATAAGCCTAAAACTCACAACTTGGGAAAGCTTAGGAAGCAGGCTAAGCAGCTGTCGGAGGAGTTGTTTCATGTATTCCCAATAGAAAACAGTAGAGCAGAGAAGCATTTATTTGATCTACTTAAACGTGGATACGTTGATGCTCGGTATCGCGATGACTACTCCATTGCACATGACGAATTGTTAAGCCTCATCGATCGAGTTAGAACAATGTCCAATGTCGTGAGTCAAATATCAGCTGAGAAGATTAATTCATTTTCAATTCGATAAAATGCTGTTAGTTTCTTGAGCTTATTCAATCTCAAAATCCAACAATTCCTTGGGATGGACTTTCAACATTTTGGCGAGTTTGATAATTGTGGATAGACGCGGATCTCTTCGTCCATTTTCATATTTCGAAATATTGCTTTCGTTCATGTCGGACGCATAGTCTGCGTTCAATAAAGACAGATTTTGAGACTTTCGTATACTCTTGAGGTGGGTTCCGAACCGTTTCTTTAACAGCTTTAGCTCCTTATCATTCATCAGGCAGACTCGCAACGAGGCTGGCTAAAGTCTTTCGTTTTCAATAAAATGTCACGGTCGAATTCGACCGTAAACGTTTAATTGCTATCTTTGAAAAGATCCATATCATTTACTGATGCGTGAGAAACATAAGTATGAGACTATGGATGAATCCCTACTTACCCCTTTGTTAACGCATCATGTGCGGGTGCTTTCTTATTGCCTTACCCGGGCATTTTCTCACGCCTCAGTAAAGACGGTAAGCAAAGCCCCGCGCTATTTTTTTGGCGATGCTGCTGCCGACAGTAGTGATGATGCACACGATAATGAAGTGGAGCTTCTTGCCAGTCTTCAGTCAGGGGATCAGTCGGCGTTTGAGTCAATCTATCGGCGCTACTCCAAAGAACTTTATCGCAGGGCACGCAGACTAATATTAAATAAGGAAGATTGTGAGGAAATTATTCAGGAAGTGTTTGAATCTCTATGGCGTAAACGCAATTCTGCGGAAATAAGGTCCTTGCGGGCATACTTGTATAGGGCAGTGGCGAACAAAGTGATGGACCATATCCGGAAGGATTACCGTCACAAACGCTATGTTGAACATTTTAGGTTATTCGAAGCGCTATATAGCCAGGGAGAAACGGGTAATAACCTGAGCCAGATGATTGAAGCTGGTCTAAGGCAGCTTCCGGAGCGAGTGCAGATGGCTATTCGTTTGAGACTTTCGGAGAACTTGTCTAACGACGAGATCGCTCAACGGATGAAGGTGACCAACAAGACGGTAGAGAATTACATGCACCAGGTATATGCGCACTTTCGCGCCAAGTTTCCAAGAATTGCCCGAGAAACATCTTGAGGCTGGAAGTCGATCTCACAAAACATTCCTGTGATGTAGTGAAAAAAAGTTTGAGTGGAGTCGGGAGTTAATTCAACTTTCTTCGACTAAACAAACAATATCCGTTCCCTGATTTATGTAAATTGGAATGGAGCATACCAACTCAAACCTTTTTGCTGCCATGCCGGAGACAAACTTCGATAAACTGTTGCACCGTTATCTGCATGATGAACTTTCTCCTGAGGAAAATTTGAAGTTCAAGGCCTGGCTGGACTTACTTGAGAGAGAGAATGCTGGCGATCTTGAACTTAGTTCCGAGGCACAGGATGCCTTGTACAAGAGGATTACAAACAGACTAAGTTCAGTCGACGATGTCATTGCGCTATATCCGCGCCACGCCGGAACTCAAAGATTTTATTCACAACGATGGATACAGGTTGCCGCCGCAGTTTTATTACTGATTGTTGGCGCATATGGCATTCGTTACCTGGGAAATGCCAATGAAGGTCATACGGCAATTGTCGACAAGAAGATACTGGATGATGGAACACTCGTATGGATTAATGGTGATGGCAATTTCAATTACCATGAAAACGGTGGGGGGCGGTTTGCCGAGTTCGAAGGGGAGGCGTTGTTTGAGGTCGCGAAGGATCCTGACAGACCTTTCGTGATTTCACTAGGGAGCGTGAAGGTAAAAGTAGTTGGCACCAGTTTCAGGTTGAAGACCAATTCCGGGCTCGTTGAACTGGATGTCCTGACAGGGCACGTTAAAGTTACATCCGATAAGGACAAGACAGGTGTTGAAGTGAAACCAAACGAAAGGATTATTTACGCTACTTCAGGCATCGTGAATCGTTCGGTGATTAAGATCGAAGACATTGAAAATATAGTAGCCAACACCGAATACAATATGAAATTCAAAGCCACGTCCATGGCCGACGTGATCCAGAGTATTGAGGCAAAATTCAATGTTGAGATGGAAGTTACTAACAAGGCATTGCTGGGATGTCATATCTCTGCCGATTTCACAGATCAATCACTTGAGAAAACGTTATCAATCCTGACGGATCTGCTCGATGTGAGTTATAATATTTCCGGGACACGCATTCAGTTATCGGGACCTGGTTGTTAAGGTCTCCGTTGTGCGTTGAAATTAACCTAAGGGATAGACTATGCAAATAATACCTTCCAGCTAATTCAAGTTAATGAAGCAGGAGTGCGGTAACACTCCTGCTTTTAGCCCACATTTCTTAACCAGCCCCTGCAAGGGTTGGCAATGGGGGTGCTTTTGCTTTTATAAATCCTGTTTCACAAAAACAAAACCTGACCTAACCTATGAAAAAATGTTCTAAGAAACTGTGGAAGATTATGAAATTATGTGGTCCCCAGATTGTGATAGGCCTGATTTTTTGTGGAGTAACGTTGGCCAATAATGGAAAGGCACAGATCCTCGAAAAGAGGATCACACTAGACCTGCATGAAGTAACGCTCGAGGAAACGTTATATGCGATCGAAAGGGCAGCAGGTATAAACATTTACTTTAGCATAGAGTCCGTAAGCAAAGATCTGGTGCCTGTATCGATGACGGTTACCAATGAGAAATTGAGCAAAGTCCTTGATGAAGTTCTGACTGCAAGAGCAATTGAATTCAAGATCGACGTTGAAAACAATAGAATCATTATAGTCGGATATAAAGTACATACAAAGGGCCGCCTGGAATCCCGGACTTCTTCTGAGGGAAGAAATCGTTCCTCGACAAATGACCTTTTAGTCGTTACAGGGCGGGTCCAGGACAAAGCGACAAAGCAACCACTGGCGGGCGTAAACATTGTTGTGAAGAATACAACTATGGGGACAACGACTGATGCGCAGGGTCATTACGGTATTGCCGTTGACGATGGCAACATACTAGTGTTCTCTTTCATTGGATATCAAACTTCCGAGGTGGCCGTTAGCGGCAGGACGAGTATTGACGTGGATCTTGAGGAAGATGTTAAGAGTTTGAATGAGGTAGTGATCAATGCGGGGTATTGGAAGGTAGCTGACAAGGAACGTACAGGCAATATAGTTAAGGTAGAGTCGGAGGTTATCGACAAACAGCCGGTTCAAAATCCGATTGCCGCGCTGCAGGGACGAGTTGCCGGCCTTGAGATTACGCAGTCAACTGGCGTGCCCGGAGGAAATTTCAGAGTTCGCATTCGGGGAACAAACAGCATTGCCAACGGCAACGACCCGTTATATATCGTTGATGGTGTTCCTTATACAAATAGAGTGATGACTTTCAATGAAACCTCTGCAGGTATCCTTGGAAACTCGTCTAGTCCTCTCGGCGGTACCAGCCCACTAAACACTTTGAATCCCGCAGATATTGAAAGCATCGAAGTATTGAAGGACGCAGATGCGACAGCCATCTATGGTTCACGTGGTGCGAATGGAGTTATCTTAATCACCACAAAAAGGGGCAAGTCCGGGAAGGCAACAGTTGATGCCACCTTCTACTCGGGTGCAGGGACTGTCAGCGATCCCATGAAATTGCTTTCCACTCCAGACTATGTCAGCATGAGGAAGGAGGCATTTCGCAATGATCAACAGGAGCCTGATCCGGGTAACGCTCGTGATCTATTTGTCTGGGATACCACACGGTATACGGACTGGCAACGTCAGCTGATTGGGGGAACTGCAAATATCACTGAAGCCCGCGTCGGACTTTCAGGTGGCGACTCCAACACGCAATTTTCTATTGGTTCGACATATCACCGTGAGTCTACTGTGTTTCCGGGAGATAATCGCGATCAACGAATCGCCGGTCATGCGAGCATTACAAACACGGCGTTTAACTCAAAGCTTAGAACCACCCTTACTGCGAATTATTCCCTTGATGATACAAGCCTTCCAGGTCAGGACTTAACTTCCAGGTCGGTTTATCTTCCGCCGAATGCGCCCTCGATGTATAACGAGGATGGTTCGCTGAATTGGGAAGGATGGGATACGAGTGGTTCCTTTGAGAACCCACTTGCCTTCCTGCATCGGCCATACGAAGCGAACACGACTTCATTTGTATCCAGCCTGCAAGTTGCCTACAGCATTTTACCGAACCTTGAAGTGACATCGAGGTTTGGATATACGGCCACTGACTTCAAGTCTACCAACCTCGTTCCGGTAAGTTCATTGTCGCCATCAATTGCAGCTACTTCGGTAACACGAGTTATTTTTCTGAAAGTCATTTCAGCAATTGGATTATCGAGCCGCAACTCAGTTGGTCCCCGAAAATCGGCCGGCATCAGTTCAACGTGTTGCTCGGATCACAATTACTTAGCCAGCTCACGAACGGACTTTCACAAACGGCCTCTGGATTTGTCAGCGAGGCGTTGATGAAGAACATTACTGCAGCATCTGATCTTATGTACGGAAGCAGCTACTACCTTCAATACAGATATGCGGCTCTTTTCGGACGCATCAACTATTTATATGACGGCAAGTATATTTTGAATATAACGGCACGACGGGACGGTTCGAGCCGATTTGGACCTGGCCGCCAGTTTGCAAACTTTGGGGCTGTTGGTGCCGCATGGATTTTCTCGAAGGAGCGTTTCATATCACGCACAATGCCGTTCCTATCGTTTGGCAAATTGCGCGGAAGTTTTGGCATAACTGGAAATGACCAAATCAGTGACTATCAATACCTGGATGCCTACAAGCCGTCGACTGGAGCTTACCAGAATGTTGTTGGCTTGACACCGGCGCGGCTAGCCAATCCCAATTTTTCATGGGAGCAAAATTCCAAGCTTGAAGGAGCGATTGAATTGGGATTCGTGAACAGTCGAATAAATATGTCTGTGAGCCTATACCGGAACGAATCATCCAGCCAACTGGTGGGGTATCCGATTCCTCCGACAACGGGTTTTGCATCTATCCAGGCAAATTTTCCCGCGACTGTGAGAAACTCGGGAGCTGAATTCGAATTGACTACCACAAACATTGAAGCGAAAGCGTTTACCTGGACTAGTGCTGTCAATGTGTCCATTCCTCACAACAAGCTGGTGAGCTTCCCTGGCATAGAAAATACTTCGTACGCTGACCAGTATGTTGTTGGCGAACCTTTGAGCGTGCGAAAGCTATACAGGTATGTTGGTGTTGATCAAACGGTGGGACTGTATCAATTCGCAGATGTTAACGATGATGGTAACATAGATTACCTGGATCAACAGTCTGTTCAATTTGTTGGTCAACGTTGGTATGGTGGCTTTCAAAATCGCCTTAGCTACAGGGGTTTTGAACTAGATTTTATTTTTCAATTCGTAAATCAGTCGGCCAGAAATGAATACTATGTCATGGGATCTCCAGGATCCATGCAAAATCAGAGACCTGAGGTTTTGGGCAGGTGGAGACTTGAAGGAGATCAGAGTTCTATACAGCGATACGGTCAATCATATGAGACTGATGGCACCTATTCTCAGTTACAGGAAAGTGATCATTCGATTGGCGGCGCATCCTACATGAGGTTGAAAAACATTTCTTTTTCGTACGCGCTACCCGTCAAATGGACTAGCGCATTGAGAATAAAGCAGCTCGAAACATTCGTTCATGCCCAGAATTTGTTCACGGTGACAAGCTTTAAAGGTCTTGACCCGGAGACACCAGGCCTATTGCTTCCACCGCTGCGGGTAGTAACACTCGGCATATCTGTTTCATTTTAATCGAATAACTATGAGGATATATTATGCTCAATTCGTCTTATCACGAGCTTCAGTATTAGCTCTTGTGTTGATTGCTTGGGGATGCGAAAACTTTGTCGAAGTTGATCCACCACGTAATGAACTGGTGAGGTCATCCGTATTTGATAGCAACTCTACCGCATCTGCAGCGCTGACCGATATTTACTATCAATTAAACAGAACAGGTTTTGCCAGTGGCTCAGTTTCCAGTATCTCCTATCTGACGACTCTGCTTTCCGACGAACAGGTTGTCGGTACTGCACCGTTAGTTTTCTCAGAGTTTGCTGCCAACGAAATCAGGCCGGACAATTCAAATGTTGCAGAGCTATGGAACGGTATGTACAAGGCGATTTACCAGGCCAATGCAATCATTGAAGGCGTCCAAAACTCTACCCAAATAACGGAAGAGGTTGCTGTGCAAATTGTGGGGGAGGCCAAATTCCTAAGGGCGTTCTCCCATTTCTATCTTTTGAATTTGTTCGGTGGCGTGCCTATTGTCACTGGAACGGACTATCAACTTAACACGAATATTAGTCGCTCTTCGGAGTCAGAGGTGTATGAACATATTCTGAAGGACTTGTTGGAATGTGAAGCCGTGTTGACTGACGATTATAATTTTGCCGGAGGTGCCAGAGTTAGGGTAAACCGAAATGTTGTGCGTGCCTTCCTGTCACGCGTTTATTTATACCAGGGAAATTGGGAAAAAGCAGAGCAATTCGCTACAACGGTGATCGATAATAGTGCCTACTCCTTGGTGGCATTGAGTGAAATCGTATCTCAAAATAACGAGGAGGCAATCTGGCAGCTGTATAACAACTTTTATCCCAATGACCTGCTTGCCTTCTATTTGTTTTCAGCTCCTCCGAGACTTTCATCATTGCGAGAATCATTTGTCGAACTGTTTGAAGGCGATGATCAACGACGGCAAATTTGGATAGGTAGCGTCAGCAGCGATGCGGTCACCTTCTTTTTTCCAATGAAGTATCATTCATTGGAATCGGCTGCCCAATATTCTACGGTATTTCGACTTGCTGAACAATATCTCATTAGAGCAGAGGCAAAGGCACAACTTAATAATGTAGATGGCGCGCTAGCGGACGTTAACGTGATTAGAGAAAGAGCAGGCCTTACTTCTATTGCAAGTTCTGGTGAAGTAGAGATCATGAAAGTGATTGAGCAGGAGAGAAGATCGGAACTGTTTTCAGAATGGGGTCATCGATGGTTTGATTTAAAGCGTACAGGTCGCGCAACAGCCGTTCTGTCTTCTCTGAAACCCCAGTGGTCAGAGACTGATTTGCTTCTACCTATCCCAGAGATTCAGATTAAGAATGATCCTTCAATGAAAGGAAGCCAAAACCCAGGATACTAACATGAGAAAGACATTTGAACTGATTTTTACAATCACTTTTTTCGTTGTGACAACACAAGCGCAAGACAAGCCCGCGCCAATGCCTGAAGTTGGGAAGCCAATGCCAGCCTTTATACTTCCCAAGGTGACGCACTATGACAAGCCACAATTGACATCCGATGACATGTTGGGAAAATGGTTGTTTCTTGATTTTTGGTTTTCCGGATGCTCTACGTGTATTGTCAACATGCCCAAGTACAATGAAATCCAAGGAGAATATAGAGATAAACTTAACTGGGTACTAGTAGGTGTGAATAGTCAACCAGCAGGACGTCCACAGGTTATTGAAAGAGTATTTGAAAAGTTTCGGGTCCTCAGAGGACTTGAACTTATTTCGGCTTATGATTCGGTGCTCAGTAAGAAATGGGGTATTCACTCAATGCCTCATATTTTTGTCATCGATCCTAAGGGAGTTGTCCGCTACATTACCGATGGAAGGGATTTGACACTTGATAAAGTGGAGCAAATAACATCGGGACGAGACGTACAGCTTTTCGGTAGTGTTGATTTTGTTGAAACGCCGAAGGGTCAGGATACTACCAGGCAATTTGTTTTTTATAGCTCTTCCATTGGCAAATGGTCTGGTGGGCCACAAACTATGTATGAATTAGATCAGTTTATCGCGAACCAGTCCAACAAAGCATACGCGGCAGGCTTCCCTATGAAAATGGTTCCGCTCTTTTGGCTCTACAATACAGCATATTTTGGCAGGTGCTATTTGAAGAACCTGGATGGTGCAGACTATGAAGAGTATGTTTCCGTCGCCGGTGCTGGAAATGCAGGATCCAAGTCTCTTCGATTTCGATTATAGTAGCACGATTCCAACTGGCGTTTACGATTACAATGTATTGCTGGCGGACAAGAAAGTGTCAAGAAATCAATTTATGAAGATTATGCAGGAAGATCTGAGTCGTGCGTTTGGCTTACAGGCAAATATTGAAGAAAGAGAAATGCCTGCGTGGATTCTGGCACGTACAAAGGGAAATCATCTGACAGCTTTGAAGCTTGAAACAAAAGGTGGTCCTGCTTACAATTCAGCCAAGTCAGAGAGTCAAGCGGCTGGATTTTCAGCAAGAAATGTAAATGTGAATGAAATCATGGCTACTGCAATCGCCTACATAAAAGACAGAACAGACTATCCATTTCGCAATGAGACAGGTATCCATGGCAATCTGGATATCACAATCTCAGGTGACCTCACAACCTTTGAGGGCATAACGGCAGCCCTTGCAGGCACAGGATTGTCATTAACGCTTGAAAAGCGCCTCATGCGGGTATTAGTGATAAGAGATAGTCATAGTGGCGACTAAGGTCGCCACTATGCAATTTTAACTTACTGCTTCCACATCAATTTACCACAGCTATTAGCCAGATCGTAGTCCTGTCTTAACTGCGGGGACGTGGTGGTAAGAGTACAGGGTTGCGAGCCTATCGCTGAACAGCTTGCACTTTTCGCAATGCAATCCGGCACAGGTGTCGAAGTGAATTCATATACAGTAATTGGAGGCGCAAACAGTTGGGAGGCAAAGGCGCCAGCGGCCGCCGTGAGGAGGGCGGCAGCAGCGAAGAAAACACGAATCTTTTTCATGAGTATAACATTTTGATTATTAGGTGATGACCTTCCTTTTTTATACAGGTATCCGGTTCACTTGTTCTCCTGTCTTACGCGTAGTGTCGTTTTGATGCTATTGCATGGTAAAAAAATATCTATCCTGTAATTTGTATGTCTGGAGGTAAGAGTCGAAAAGTGCGTACAGATAATGTTGCGACATAAGGAACATTTGCATATGCTGTTCCTGAAAGTCGTATACATAAAAACTGAACTGATATTTGTGTGTATCCAGTGCGTAAACATCAATGACTGCCTGTTCTTTTAGTGCATCTGGATGTTCATTTCGGGCTGTAACTGGAGAATTAATCAAAAAGTGATTGGCATAGGTAGCGACATTTTGATTGACAATGCGGGGCGGACTTGAGAGTTCAATTTTGCCAGTGGACTCTGACGCGCTGGCGGTAATCCTCGCTCTGCTAGTTGTGTCAATGGTATGGTTGGTGCTTCGAATGTTCAAGCTTGTGTCCAGAACGATGTATTCATTTCTATAGCGATAAACATAAAGGAATAGGTTCTGTTGCCTATTGTATTTCATGATTCCCTCCGTGCAAAAAACTCCATCAACTTGCTTCGTAAGCATACCAGGTTTCATGTCTACATATGGGGGAGTGTTAGTGAGTCTCCCAAGCGTGTTTTCTTTCACAGGTTTGCCTAGTGCACGAATAACGTAGCTGTCAAAAGTGATTGGCGTAATGTCCAGAAAATAGGCTTGATCATTTGTATAACGGTTAGCTGACCACGTTGCCGTTGAGCCGCGATAAATAGCGGGAATGGTTCCGTCAGTCACGTAGAAGTAAGGCGAGTCAACGGAAACCCTGACTGCCCATAGCTTTTCCTTTTCAATGCCTTTAACATGTAACGTTACATGTACAGTGTCTTTCAGGTCGCGGCTCAGTTGAATCAGGTGTGCCGGGTGTACATAGTTACCAAGGTACACGTAATGGTCTGTGCAACCGGCAAGGTAATAGGAGTTCGACTGGAGTTTAATATAATTTTCTTCCAATGCGGGGTGTGGAGGAAACTGACGCAAGAAACTGCCGGGTCGCTGCCGAATATCTTCAGACAGGGCCAACAGAATGACGACCACAAGGCAGCTTCCGAAAAAACAGCCAACAATGGACCAGGTGATTACTTTCAGTGGCTTCAACATTTGTTGCTACCTTTTGATTGATATGCTTCGAGGTATATTCCAATGATTGCAAAAAGCATAAATGCAATGTTGAATATGAGGTGTTGGGTCCAGCCCATTCTTTCAAGTATCCCGCCGCAAGAGCAAGGGATAAAAGGCGAGAACGTTAGTATTGCGACAATGTATGCAGTGAACATTGTCATAAGGCTGAAGGAAGCGAACAGGGCCAGTATTCTGTAGGGAGATATGAAAAGAAAGGCGGCAGTCAACAACTCTGTGGCAATAACTGCAGGCGCAATGACTTTACCGAATCCGGTCAGCAATGGAGATTGACCAATTTGCACAGTGAATTTCTCGAAGTCCATGAGCTTCGTAAGTGAAGCATAGAGGAAAAGGACAGCGAGAAGGAAAGTAATGATGTCAAGCATTACAGTGCGTCTCATTTTGGTGGGATGTTTTTGTTAATTGAAATTAGCGTGCACCCTGACTTTCTCGGTCTAACTTATGTTCATAGATGATGTTTCAAATGCACGTTTCTGCACGATCATTTATTAAGATTCGGATGAACGTGTTTACAACTTGAGCGGAACTAGGGGTTTACCCTGATGTAATCAGACTTGTGAATCTGGATTTGTACAAGGCTTGCGAACATTAATGAGCCATGAATTGTAGGGTATCAGTGTCAGGCATTCCTTAGACGCTCGTTTCGTTTCATACGGGCAAGGGTTTGAGGTGTTATACCGAGATAGCTTGCGATTGATTGCTGAGAGGATATTTGTTCTACATCCGGGATTTCTGAGAGCAGACTTCGGAATTGCTGAAAATGATCTGCAGATTTTTGTGGAGTTCATGCGCCTGGTTAATCTTCTGTATTGTTCGCACATAAAAACGGTAGCCCATACATTACTTTCCGGAAATCTGGATGAGAGATCTAGCAGGTCATTGTAGCTAATGCAAAGAAGATCACACGGAGTCAGGAGTTGAATGCTTTCCAAAGACGGGCGTTGTAGGCTGAAGCTTTCGAATGAGGTAACAAGTTCTCCTTGCTTCCAGAAGTGTTCCGTAGTAATGCCATCTCTTGAGTAGGTGAATGACGCTGCGCATCCTCGCTTCAGAAAATAGATATGTGTGGCAATCTTGGGTACATCCAGGATGAAATGACGTTGCGGAAAGGAGGCTGATACCACAATGGTTCTTAGGTGGTCTTTCAAACCTTCCGAGATTGGTCTGATTGAATCAATAAAATTGAGAAGGTTGTCCATTGAAGCTATTACCATGTCGAATCAGCTTTGTTGATCCTTGAAAGCAGTTGACACGTCTTCAGCATTTCTTCGTGGATGACATAACTCCCTGCAAAATGTTTAGTTTTTTTTTGAATTCTGTGACGGCCGCAAAACAACGCTGATGAATGGTTGTATTGAGAATTTGGGAGATTGGCGCCCAGCTGGTGATTTTGCATACGGAAGGAATGACTGACTCTGCGACCCATTGAGTGAGCACAAAATGTGTAGAGCACTGTAGTGGGAGCGTAAGACCGTTGATACAATGGCATCACCGCAGAGGAATGCATTTGATGGAAGGGAAAAAACGAGGAAATCGTTTATCCCACCTCTAACTAGTATTCCCTAAACCTATAAGAAGTTTGTAAGAACAAATCGATTCCCTCATCGCAAGCTTACTTGAAATTTTCGTTCTCAATCATAGTGTAAAGTTTCACTGGCTTGTTTGAGAGGATAGTCGGCTTAATATTCACTTGAGAGTAGAAGACGAGAGATATGTACTGTCAAGTGATCAAACATTGAGATTTGCTGTTATTCGTTAAATGTTGAGTGTTGTCATGTTCAGAATATATGGTTGTCGATTGATACACATAGGTTAAGGATTTCGAAGGCGAATTATCCTAAGAACTTTTGATGGTTGTTTTGACCGAACATCTGGTAGTGATTTATGAACAACTGGTGAGGTTATGTGTTGACAAACGATGTTCTACAGGAGGAGGAGGCTTGCGAATGAACGAAATGAATTACAGATTAGAAGGCACGAATGAACAATGTTATCGTCTTGAACTAAATTCTAAAATGTCCGCTTCAATAATCATATTCTTGTGGTCCAGAATGCGAATGCATTTGTCACTCTTCTCAATGAGGCCTGCTTTCTTGAATTCCTGAAGAATTCGTACCAGGTTTTCCTTGGCTGTTCCGACCATATTGGCAAGATCGGCTCGGGAGAGGGTAATGGCACTTGGTGAACCGTTGGATTCCCTTGGCTTGAATTTCTCATCAAGGATGAGGAGGTTCAAGGCGACTCGCTCCCGCACTGATTTGGTTGCCAGGTTGGTGATGCTGTTAATGAATAGACAGAATTCATGTCCCATTGCCTTAAGCAATGCATTGGCGAGCGATGCTGAATCATTGAGCACCTTCAGGAACGCTTCTTTTGGAATGAAGGTGATTTCGGAATCCTCAACGGCGGCAGCAGAATCCGAGTAGAATTCACCGCTGAGCAATGCGTGATATCCAAGTAGCTCATCCTCACAGCACAGGTAGAATATCTTTTCAGTGCCGCTTCCGGTTGTTTTATATTTTTTGACCCTTCCCGATCGTACAAGGTATATTCCCGCAGGTATTCCTTCTTCACGGAATAGGACATCTCCTTTCTTATAGAGGTGTGTGACACTTGATTTCAAAAGCAATTCATGCTCGTCCGAAGTTAACTCGCCAAAGATCTGGTCTGTTTTCAGACGAAAGTTCTCGGATAGAAAATTTCTCAACATAGTCTTATAACCGTTTGCAATCTCATGTGGGCGTTCATCACTTGAATTGATATTTATCAATTCTTACGTTGATCAATTTCAATAAAAAATATCGGTTGTGCGAGTACTTTGCTTCGAAAGATGCATAAATGCAAGAATTTTGCAATGATGTTGTCGGTCGCATTAGATCAGCGCCAAGCGAAAGAGATTTGATTCAGGTGATTTACGATGCGATGAGGCAACTTCGAATTGATCACAAGTCATTTAATGAAGGGACCTATGTCATGAACATGATTCTGTCACTTAAGGTTGCTCTGAACGAGTCGTCTACTCAGAGTGTAATGGATAATCTTACCTTATCTATTGCCATTTTCAGACAGCTTCACAAAAAGCATCAACAAATTGATTTATGATGTTGCTGCACATGCAAGCAAGTCTGATTGCCTGCGTGTATATATTGAATGAGAGATTTAGTTCCAAAAGTTTAGTCTGATGTTGAGAAATTTTAAGGTAACCTTTCAAATAACCAACCGTGAAAGCCAATCACTTGACAGATATCTTCAGGAGGTGAGGCGTGTTGATCTAATTTCAGCTGAAGAGGAAGTGGAGCTGGCCATCAGAATAAAGGAGGGTGATCAGGTTGCCCTGGAAAAGCTCGTTAATGCGAACTTGCGATTCGTGGTTTCCGTTGCGAAACAATATCAACATGGCAGTCTCCCTCTGAACGATTTGATAAATGAAGGTAATGTTGGCTTGGTGAAAGCCGCGCAGAGATTTGATGCAACAAGGGGATTCAAATTCATTTCCTATGCTGTCTGGTGGATTCGTCAGGCGATTATGCAGGCACTCGCTGAGCAGTCCAGGGTGATTCGTATTCCGCTGAACCGTGTAGGTGAACTCAACAAGATCAACAGGACATTTGCGGCACTTGAGCAGCAATTTCAACGGGAGCCGACAGTTGAGGAAATCGCTAATGCCATAGAACTGACACCTGATGAAATCAGAGATGTGGTTAAAATTGGTAGTCGTCAGATTTCAATCAACGCACCGATCATTATTGGTGAGGAAAGTACGCTTGGAGATCTATTGCGAAGTGAGACTGATGATTCGCCCGACTCGTCGTTGAACGCAGGTTCCTTGCAAAGAGATGTACAACGATCGCTGTCCACGCTCTCGCAACGAGAGTCCGATGTTTTGTCGTTGTATTTTGGCCTCAACGGTCGTACTGCTCCATTGACTCTTGATGAAATAGGTGATTTTTTCAGTCTTACGCGAGAGCGAGTAAGGCAGATAAAGGAGAACGCACTTAGACGTTTACGCCATACTTCGCGGAGTAAAGTGCTCATCGGTTACCTTGGATGACGCTGATGTCAATTTAGAGACAATCGGGATATTGTTCAGTTGTATGTTATTGTCGATGCTTTGCCGAAAAACAACTGAATACTCAACCAACGAATGGATGACTTTACAATAATAGATCTGATAATGATTCCACGCGAAGTGTTGGCCGATGCGATTGACTTTCTTCGAAGTGCCGGAATAGGGGGGATTGAGGCAATTGTCCTTTTCGGAGGCGAGCAAAATGATAGCCGTTATCAGGTGAAGCAACTTCTTATTCCTGTGCAAAAAACTTGCAACACGGCTCGCGGATCGATGTTTCATGTTGGGAGTGACGAATTATCCATGATCGATTCCTGGCTGATTGAAAACAAGTTGAGTCTTTTTTGTCAAATGTGCAGCTATCAGGGTGATGCGAGTGAATCGACTGCTGAAGACCAGTATTGCATTGTGACAAGTGCTGGAGGAATGTCAGTTGGTGTACCAAACCTTGCTCAAGGGAATGTCGATCCGGCGAACTGGGCGGTGTATCGACTAGATCAAGGCTGCGGTTGGTATCGCGTAGGAGAGCAAGAAATTTCTAAAATCATTCAGATAGTATAGTGGAGATTGTGAGACATAGAATTTCACATAGGTCGTTCTTGCAAGAGACTTTTAACAATTGTGCTCTGGGCATTGCGGCTGTCGTATGGGTCATGCGACACAAACCGATACCTAAAATTATAGTTAGAATTCTCTTATGGATAGAATAGTTTACAGGGCACTACAGCATGACCCGGAACTAGTAAATGGACTTGTTGATCTGTTACCGTATCCATTCCTGATAGCGGGTAAACTCCCAAATGGGAGCGATATATGGATCGTTAATAAACAGTTCAGCGATGAGATAGGATTTAAGAAGGAGGACATAGACACCCTGGAAAAATGGTTTTGTCAAGCTTATCCTGATGAAACGTATCGGAATAGCGTACGTGATCTATGGTATGAGAAAATTCTGGATGCGCACAAATCTGGAGAATCAGTTTTTCTCCATGTGCGGATTTGCACGCGCGTCAAAGGTTACCAGTGGTACGAGGTTAAGGCGTCCGTTGCTGATAGACTGGAATTCGTCGGCTTTGTCAATATTAACGATGCCATGGTCAGGGAGCATGAACTTCAGAGAATAAACGAGAATAAAAATCGTATCATTTCAATAATTGGTCACGATCTGAGGACACCAATCTTGAATCTCAACAGGCTTACCGAATTCATCCTGGAGTCGAAGTTGAGCATGGATGAGTTTAGTGAATATGTGCGGAAGGCGAATGAGCTTAGTAAATCATCTCTTCATTTCTTAGAGACTACACTTATGTGGACAAAAAACAATTTCACAAGAATTTCACATACACCTTCCAAGATCTCCCTTAAGCCATGGCTGGAGAAACTTATTGCGCTATATAGCCCGGCAGCTGAGCATAAGCGTATTGAATTGGCTATTTCGGTTTCAGCGAATGATAAAGCGTTTGTGGATCCCGAAATCCTTCACATCATCGTGAGGAATATTCTAACAAATGCTATTAAATTTTCAAAGCCAAACACAAAGGTCGAAGTCAGTGTCGTGCGTCTGAGCGATCAGGTCGGGCTCATTATTAGAGATAGTGGTATTGGTATGAATCAACAAAGAATTGACGCTATCTTAAATGATGGAGATGTACATCTGGACAGTGATCACAACATCAGGGATGGTTTTGGAATGGGACTCAAATTATGCCAGGACGTGCTCAAAGAAGTAGGTGGAAGATTGGAAATAGAAAGTCAGCCCAATGAGGGTTCTACCTTTTTTGTTTTTGTGCCGGCATAAGATGCGATAGTAAAGGAATTGTCGCGCGGGGAATCGGCAAAGTTTGTTTTCAGTGTAACTCTGTAGAAGACCAGAAAGGCAAATCGGCTATAATGGATAGAACAAGTAAGAGGCGAAGCTTTAATCGTAATTTAGACTTTTTCTAATTACAATGACCTAACACAAAATGCCGCTGTGTCTGTTCTCCGCGTGAAACACGGCAGAAACGCAACAGTGTATTTGTTCAGCCCAATTTTTTGTTATATAGCATTTGTATATAGACAAGCCTCCAATAATTGATGCGACCATGCCGGCTAGCCCATCCGGTAACGTGCGTCAAAGCATAGTGAATGTTGATAGCCTTGTAAAATCTCATGAGAGAAAGAACGATTTACCGGTGTAGTCAAGTGCTGCAAGATCTCACGGTTTCAGTAGATATCGTCTTGCAAAACGTGGTGGAATCATTATCGGATGCATTGCCGCATCCGGATGACGCAGTAGCACGCCTGGTTGCTGGCGCTGATGACTTTGTTACGGCTAATTTTGCCGAGCCACATTCGTCGATTCGTTGCGAATTTGAAACGAGTTATCATCTTCGTGGCTATGTCGAGTTGGGTTATCGTTCCGAAGGTCATTGGTCGATCCTGCCGGAGGAACGAGAGTTTGTGAACATGATTGCGCACATGATTGCTACATATCTGGAACGCAGATATCATGATGAAGCACTTCGGCTGGCACATGCCAGTCATAAGGCAGTGTTGAATAATACGATCTTTATGATTTGGTCTGTGGACCGTGAATACAGGCTGACAAGCTTTAACAGACCATTTGAACTTTATGTGCAGAATCGATTTGGTGTAAAGCCGGAGATGGGCACTTTGCTGACCATAAACCCTGAGCCACATTTTGAGGTAATTCATCGCTGGATGCCACGATACGATCGTGCGTTGCTTGGCGAGAGCTTCAAGGCGAATGTTGGAGAGGATAATGATCTGTTTGAATATTCCCTCAGCCCCATTGTTGAAAATCAACGGATAATAGGTGTAACGGTCTTCGGCGAGGATATTTCTGAAAGAATTCGGCATCAGGAGGAAATGATTGAAATCAACAGGCAACTGGCAGAGACACGATTGATGGCACTCCGTGGAGCCATGAATCCGCATTTCGTTTTTAACTGCCTGAATTCAATCCAGTTTTATATCATGAAACGGGATCAGAAGAGTGCTGTGTTGTACTTATCCAAGTTTTCGAAGTTGATACGAACCATTCTAGATCACACGGTGCTTAGTCGCGGCAAACTTAAAACTGCTATCGATTTGATTTACATCTATGCGGAGCTGGAAGCGCTGAGGTTTGAAGACCCGTTTGATCTTATTGTCGAAATTGATCCTTCACTGGATATCGAGCTGATTGAAATACCATCTATGCTTATCCAGCCCTATCTTGAAAATGCGATTCTTCATGGGCTGTACAATAAAGAAGGCAAGGGAACACTGAGTATATCTTTCAATGGCCAGGATGACATACTGGAAGTCGCGATTAAAGACAATGGAATTGGTCGAGTGGCAGCCGCACGACAACGGCAGTTGTCACTTCCTAAACATCGATCCCTGGGTACGTCGTTGACAGAAGAACGGCTGAAGCTGGTCAATGGCGAACATTCTACGACGGTAGAGGTCATCGATCTTGAGGAAAATGGAGTGCCAGCGGGTACGCTGGTGAAACTCTGGATAAAAATTTAATGCTGCTGAGCTATGCTTAGATCAATTATTGTTGACGACGAGTTAAAAAGTCGCGAGAGCTTAAAGGATATGCTCCAGGTATTTTGCGAAGGTGTAGAGGTTCTTCGACTCTGTAAAGATGTATCTGAGGGACTCGATGCAATTGAAAAGTTGCAACCTGAAATTGTATTCCTTGATGTGCGACTACGTGGTGAAACAGGATTCGAATTGTTGGAGCAAGCAAAGAATACGGATTTTGAAGTCATATTCATTACGGCATTTTCGGAGTATGCGCTAAGTGCGATTAAATTCTCAGCCATTGATTATTTGTTAAAGCCGGTTCATGGTGAAGAACTCAGCGCGGCAGTCAATAAGGTTAGAAACCGACTCAACCGCGATCGGTCAACACAGATAAAGCAGCTTCTGGAGAATAGCAAGACCAGCAATCCCGAGCTTTATAAATTGGCGCTTCCAACGGATGAAGGTCTGATCTTCATCCAGGTCAACACCATTTCATATCTCAAGGCACTGCGCGGGTATACAGAGATTTTTACGATGGATGGTAGTAAGCATTTGGTAACGCGCCATTTGAAGGAATATGAAGAAATGCTTGCGCTGCATAACTTCTTTAGAATTCACCATTCGACGCTGGTAAATCTGAATTGCGTCAAGAGTTATGTTCGTGGAGATGGCGGGTTCATCGTAATGAATAACGACGTGTCGCTGGAGATTTCCAGACGGAAAAGGGACGCCTTTCTGGAGCGAATAGGATACAAAGGATAGAGATTGCTGACCCGATTTTCTACGGCTATTGGACGAATATTCCTCTAAGTGTATTGGCTTTTCTGCGCTCCAAGCTTAAAAGAGCATTGATTCGGGTAAGAGGTCTGTGAACGCAGTTTTCTTCGGATAAGGCATCCACGTCATAGCACAATCGCTTAAAATATTTCTAAGTTGCTGCCAAGAAATACCTCTAGCTTTGCCAATTCTTTCGTCATTAACTGGCAGCTTGAACAGCGCAATTGGACAAGCTAAAAGGATATCTCGGCAAAATGTTATCTTCATCAGCGCATGAGCAAATTTCTGCTCCTGCACTCGACCTTTGAGCAAGTGTATCGCTACTATTCTCTTACCCAGCTCTGTTGACCTTCCGGACTGCTAGTTGTTGCTGTTTCGATAGGATTAACAGGTGTTTGTAGTCAAGTTTAGCGTACAACTTACTGGAGCGACATAAATATCCGTTTAAACTACCAACCATGACAAGAAAACTTGGTATTATCTTATCGATTGTTGGAGGCGTGCTTCTACTTTGGTATGGCTACGGGTTCATTGATGCGATTTCAATGAGTACTGAAGAACTCCGAAACGAAACTAATTTAGATATGAGCGAAAACTATCCCAACTACATCAACGAGGATGCGATAGTATTCGGCAGAATATTCTCAGGAATGTTTGTCTTCTTCGCTGCGCTCATAATGTCCTGGGGCATTGTGTTGCTACGCAGGTCTAAGCAAATTGGTCCGGAAGCGATTGATCCTACGTTTAAACTTCTTTTTTGGAGAAATAACAAGACTATGACAACCTCGCTTACCATATTTCTTGTAGTGTTCTTCACGACCATTGGTTTGTCCGTCATATTTGATGCCCCATGGTTGCTATTCGTTACTTTAGTGTGTCTGTTTGGAATATTTTACCTGGTGCGAGAGCTTGTCTTCTTCAATTATAATTTCGAGAGCACGGATCGCCATTTGGTAAAATGGGACTATACAAATGGAGACAAATTGATAGTTACGGGCTGGGGTCTGATGAAATACAGCAAAGAAATACCTAAACTAAAAACGTCGGTAAAATTTGAGGGCTTTAAATGGGGTATTGACAACGGAAAAGACTTTTTGGAAGACCTTTTCAAAAATCAAGGTTTCTCATTGATGGCACTGGTGCCCGAGATAGAATTTTCCACGTCAAGTAATAGACTTGACGACTACATTCCATTTAGCTTTGTTGACAAAGTGGATCTAACGTTTGTAGAAAAGGATAGGGGATACTTGCTAATCAGTATTGAAAAAAAGAACTACGATTCCACGTACAAACTGGTCTATCCTTTGCCAGAGAGCAAGGTCAACCTGTCAGATGAAGCGAGCATATTTGAACGCAGAATACTAAAGATGAGAACTCCTGTTCGTGGTTCTTATGTAGACAAATCCACTGTTGAGAGCATTCTGGCAGAACTAAAGTTATAGCAGTTTTCATAGTGTGATCGCCAGGGATAACTTGGTCCTGGCACTTTCGAAGTGCCCGCTCCGACCAATATCCGCAACGGCATTCGACTGATGGTGCGCTACGGCATTACTGCCGCTGGACCGTCGCTCTTAGTTACTTCTATGTCGCAGACGAAATGCACCGCGACAGGCGCCTTCGATGCACTTAACAAATGCGAACTCCTTTATGTGCCCTAGCACGCAAAAAGCAATTAAGCAGTCTTTGTCATCGAGTTTATCCGGTGATGAAGTCTTTACATGTGGATCCTTATGACCTTATGATCCTTAATGGTCATCTGAAAATCAGTCCTCTGACATGGATGTTGTCCAACAATAGTTCCTCACTTGAGATTTTTACTGGATTTCCGATTGCGTTTATAGGTCTTAGTCCTAGTTGCCAACAACTCTCCACTTGATTCTTAATTAGAAACCATCCTTACGATCAGCGACTATCACTTTCGGATGCATTGCTACTCGGGCTTTAATTGAATTGGTAATCAGGCAATGCAATTCGGACTTTTGGACAACTTTCAATGCTCGTTCGCGATCTTTTTCTTCTCTGATAACGATAACAGGCTGTAGAGTGACTTCGGTCATCTGAAATTTTCCGTCAATTTGCTCAAGCCTTCCTTTGGAGCTGCATTCAAAGGAGAGAAAGTCAAGTTTAGAGTTTTCAGCGACGGCAAGGAAAGTAGTCATGAGACAGCTGCCAACAGCAGCAGTGAACAGGTGCTCAGGGGACCAAATCCCTGGGATACCTTTGGGAAATTCCGGCGGGGTTGCTACTTCGATGCAACCACCCGCATTTGTGGCAGCCTTAAGTTCGGGGGAGCACATCAAACCTTTGCGGTCATTACTCCAGGCTATATCAACATTATAATAGTGTTCCATTGAATTATAGTTTTGAATTTAGTGATGACCAGCCGCCACCATTGTATACGGAAATGTAGCCTTTCGACAAGAGTAGTTTCGCGGCTGACGAGCTTCTCATTCCGGAAGCGCAACAGGTGATAATTGTTTTCTGCTTGTCGGCTATCATATGCAGGTTCTCGGTCAGACGGTCAAGCGGAATGTTTATGGCGCCTTTGATATGCGCTCCGGCATACTCGCCTTTTGATCTTACATCCACGATAATTGCTCCGGCCCTTACCAGCTCTGTGTAGTCGACGGGAGGCATCCCGAATAGATTTTTCAATGTGTTTATCATTTTAGATTGTTTTTATGAAGTGACCATTTACGTGTGCTCAGTTTCAATGCTGAGTATATCGGACAATATCCGATCAGGGAGGTGGCGAGAAATACCATAGCGATTACACTGGCGATTATTCCAGTTGTGCCGTGAATTTTGTCGAAGTACAGTAGTACGATCAGGATTAGTGCGGCAGTCGTACGAATTGCCCGATCGATAGAACCCATATTCTTTTTCATTGAACCTTTTTTTTGTAATACTAGTATTAACAACCAGTTTTCTCTGTGACTAAGGTCACGCAGAAAAAATTTACCATTAAAAAAGGTTAGATCTTTCGCAGGTGAGTAGAGGAGTGCATTGGCCAGGGATCGACCTCGACTGGCATCGAAGCGGCAGCCTAAAGAATGAGGCTGCCGTCAACGATTATTTTAGATTAATTCGCCGTATCTCGTTTCGCGAGACCGAGATCCGTCCGTTTGTTTCCATTTTTTTCAAAAGACGTGAAATGACCTCACGAGAAGAGTTGAGGTCATCAGCTATTTCCTGATGGGTGATCGTAATTGTATCGATGGGCGATGTCTTGAATTGACGAATGAGATACGACTCGAGTTTATCATCCATGGAGTGAAATGCGACCTGGTCGATTACCAGGAGTAGTTCTTCAAAGCGCGCTCGATAAGTCTCGAGCACAAAGTAGTACCAAGTTCTATGATTGCGCATGAGATCGTCCATGTACTGAATAGGTATGGCTAACGTTTTGACTTTAGTAATGGCTTTTGCTTTGATAGCACTTGCTTCATTCCTGGTCGCGCAGATCATCGAGAGCGCACAAGCATGGCCTTTTTCAAGAAAATATAGGAAGAACTCCGCGCCGTCGTCTCCGTCGCGATACAGTTTAACACGGCCATCTAGAATTAGCATTGAATTTTTGAAATACTGGCCTGAATTCATCAGCATTTCGCCTTCGTTGTAAGTAACAATCTGGCCGACATTTTCAAGAAAACCAACCAGTTCTGGAGTGAATGACGGAAACGTGTCGCGGATGTTCAGATCATTTTCGGAAATCATGGCGAAATTTAATCTCTTCCTTTGTCCAACCAAACGACACTAAAAGGTTTCCGAAATCCGTTCCGGAATGGCATGGGGCCAAACGATGACTAGAAAGACGATAATACTTGATTCAGATCTTCAAAATTACCGTTTTCGCTAACGCCTATTCCACCAACTGGATTGCCAGAAATTGTATTCTTTTTCACGGCTGTGGTCCTGATAATAAGAAAAATTATACGATTGGTTCCGTTTCATATTTAATGTGTATTTGTCTACCCGAGTCAAAAGTTCGTCGTGTCGATTAATGCTGGGATCAAGCCAGTCAGCTTTTTGTTTTGCCCATACTAGCCAACGTGTCATATCATCATCGCTATTGTCTTTTGACTTTGCCAGTGCTTCCATATCTGAGATGTATTTTCTTAACATGGTCATTTGCTGCCACCGCAGAGCGTCATTCATTAAACTTTGAAGTGCCTGGAGTTCTTTTTCTTCACGCGCTTCGCGCTGTCTACGAAGTTCAGCCAACCTCGCTTCTTCCCGGCGTCGTTCCTCATAGGCAATTTGATCCAATCTTTTCTTTTCGGCGGCCGCTTCGAGTTCCTGAAGAATTTGGGGCAATTGGAATTCCAGAATAACCTTTTTGTCTGACCATCCTGGATGTCGCCATATATCTGTTTTCAAACAAAGCCTGCCATTTGGCACATATTCATATGTATTCCAGTTTTGTTTCTTTTCGATAAGGACACGCGTCGTCCGCTCTCGAAGAGATATTTCTATTCTTTGCGCGCCGATAATCACGTATGTGCCATTGCCACACTCAACTTTGTGATCTCTTTTCTTGAGGATTTTAATCAAGGTATCCATAAAACACAATGCACGATTGAGGACAGAAGGCGAGACATCCATGGTAATGCCTTTCCAACAATGCATGAGTCGTTGATGGCCCGGATTATGCTTTTGTATCTCTTTAATTTCATCTTGCATGATCTTTTGCGTCGAAGCAATCATAGGATCGGGCTCCGTTAGTTCTTTTGGTACGTTGAAATCTATTCCGGGATATGATTCCGGTGTTATTCCGGGTACTACTACCTTACTGTGCGAAGGATCTCGAAGTTTCAGGTTAATTTTTATCTGGTCGTTGGCAGTTTCTTTGAATTTGTCTACTAGTACTTTCTTACCATGCGTAACCTTTTGCCAATGTCCAATTCGCGGTACTGGAATATCGTGGCGTTTGCATAGTTTTCTTAAACCCGTATCAGAGATTTCATATTTCCTGGCAATGCGTGATAGAGGTGTTGACCATACTAGTGCGTACAACTCCTTTCTGGTAAAGACTGCTTGTTCCATAGCTTTTTTATCGGAAGATAGAATGACATGGTATGAGATGCCAAACTAAAAAGGCAGCGCGTCGTTAGCCAGTTGTTCCTTCAAACCCACCAGTTGTTCCTTCAGTATTTCGCGTTCGACAGAATTGTGGTAATTCTCCCGGAATTTATTAACCCCAGCACGAAATGCTCCCACGTATCTTATCTCACAACTTGATTAAACGAACAGAACTTGAACAGATCGTCCAACAGAATAGAAAGCTAGAAGCAACGATTGAAGAAGCAACGAAGTTTATCAAAGAGATAGAGCGCGGAAACCTGGACGGAGTAGCAGATGCAGAAATGGAAGGCGACTCGCTCATGAGCTCATTGGTGGCCATGCGCAGTAGGCTGAAGTTAATCGCGGAGGAGGAACGCGAACGAAACTGGGTTACTGAAGGACTGGCACGCTTTTCCGAAATACTGCGTACTCAGAATGATAGCCTGAACACTATGGCCGACCGAATTATTACTGGCCTGGTTAAATATATGGAGGCGAATCAGGCCGCCCTGTACCTGGTCAACAAAGAGGACAAAAAAGATTTATTCATCGAATTGATTTCTTGCTATGCATATGATAGAAAGAAGCATCTTATCAAGAGGGTAGAAATTGGTGAGGGGCTTCTAGGGCAGGCTGTTCTTGATAAAACAACCAATTATATGACGCAGGTCCCTGGCGATTACATCAAGATCACATCAGGACTTGGCGAGGCGCTTCCTCGGAACATCCTAATAGTTCCGCTTAAGCTAAATGAAGAGGTATACGGATTAGTCGAGATGGCATCTTTTCAAACGATGAAAGGCTACCAAATCGAGTTCATGGAGAAGCTTAGTGAGACAATTGCGTCTATGATTTCTGCGGTGCAAACTACGGCTCATACGCAAAGGCTATTGAATGAGTCTCAGAGCTACACGGAGCAGCTTCACTCTCGGGAGGAGGAACTTCAGCAGAACATGGAGGAATTGAGTGCTACACAAGAAGCAATGCTTAGAACACAAGAAGAGACGACGGCTGAGCGTAACAAACTCAGCGCAATTCTGGATTCTGCTGTGGATGCCATTGTGACTATTGATGAACGTGGTCGAATTGAATCTGTGAACAAAAGTTTTCATCGTTTGTTTGGTTATTCCGTGCAGGAGATTATCGGGCAGAATATAAAAGTTATCGTGCCATCACCCCATCATGAAAACCATGATCAATATCTCAAGAACTATCTTTCGACTGGTAGTGCCAAGATTATCGGACAGACTCGTCAGATGGAAGGTAGAAGAAAGGATGGCAGTGTCTTTCATGTGGAATTGGCAGTCAATGTCGCCACAATAGGCAACAGGAGAGTATTTACTGGCATTTTGCGTGACGTTACTGAGAGACATAACGCTGAAAATGAAAGACAGCTTCAAACAGAGCAACTTAAAGCGCAGGAGGAAGAGCTTCGGCAAAACATGGAGGAGTTATCGGCGCAGCAGGAAGCGATGGTTACACAAATGGATGAAATATCAAAGCTCAAAGGTGACCTTGAAGTTCGCGAGCAAGTCTTTGGATATACGACTATACTTTCAGAGGCCGATGAGTTTGGAACAATTACTTATGTCAACGATAAATTGTGCCAGGTGTCTCAATACAGGCGGGATGAATTAGTTGGAAAGCCACACAATATTTTCAGGCATCCGGATATGCCGAAGGAGCTATTTAAGGAGTTTTGGAAGACTATTAAAGGAAGGCAAGTGTTCAAGGGAATAGTAAAGAACCAGGCCAAGGATGGATCTGCATACTGGGTTGATGCAACTATTGTTCCTATTATGGGGAATGATGGCAAGATCGTTAAGTATGTTGGTGCTCGATACCACATTACTGACGAAAGCTTCGCGGTCGAACTATACAACAAACAAGCGTTGGCATTGAATCTCCGACTTCTTCCTTTAGAGGCTAAGGAGTTATAAGGCGGCGTCTCGCTTAGTATCAAGTTGCATATTGTTACGTTTTGTGTTTTACCTTTTTTTGGTGACGAGGGTTGCGCTGGTTGATTGCAGTCCAACGCTTGGAATTGACACTTATTTTCCGATGTGAATTGTTCTGTAACTTTATTCTTATCATATGTCCTTCCATTGCTGATTGCGGTTGTTGATCCTTTCACTTTATGTCACTCGTTGGCATCACGCTTTTCAAACTTGAAAGATCCTCTAAGCCTCATTCAGTTTGCAACAATCTTACATTTTCGCTCGTGATGTAGAGTTGAAAAATGTTACGAACACCTTTAGAATGAGTCATAAAATGTATCACTTTCTCACAGATCATTTTCGCATGGTGATTTTATGCCCTTGAAATGGACTCCAGGTTGAGTGCGTTCGGTGAATATACTTCGTAGACCTTTCAAAAGCCCATTTATCTTATGTCTGTATATTCCACATTGGAATTTTGAATATTATGTTTCAAATCATTTATTTTATGTATCTTGTAATGTTGAGATTCCTGAATTATTATGTCAATTCCGATTTCCTCGGTGTATTTGCCCTGATCGCCTAGTTGGGAGAACCAGCGTCCATCCATTACATGTGTGTCCCGTATTTGCCTAAGCCTCTCTTCTCTGTGCTCTGCGAGGTCCGTTTGATCAGCTAGTTGTCGTTGAAGGTCTGTTTGCTTATTTGTGAGTTCTATTTTTTCATTCTGCAACTTTGCGACTTCAATCATATTGGCACTGTCCCTTGTCAGAGGCAAAGACCTTTATTTTGATACACTCATAACTATACCAGTAGCTCTAAGTGAACATGATAGGCTCAGTTCCCTAAATGTTCCCGATTTTTTGGGTACATCGAAATAGACTTCATGCAATGAATTTCAAGTGAGTGTTGTTATTAAATTCGCAATGAATCCTAAACAGGCAAGTCCGATCACATATTGTCCAACTACATAAATAAACAATCCAATATTACCGATACCAAGGTCATCAAACTCCAATTTAAAGCCCCAAAAAATATGGGCGGTATACATAAAGACAATGGCACATTTTTTTGGAATTCGTTTCCACCAGATTTGCTTCTTTATTAATTCATTAGTGTCACTAAATCTTTGTGATTTATATCCGTATTTGAGCAGCCATTCAAATAAGAAAAAGTTGAGTGCTGTGAATATGAAAAATAGAATAAATGAACGCCATAGAATTAAAGCCTTATTGAATCCGTAATCCCACCACCACCTGTCCATCCAATTAACGAATCGACCAACCAAATGTCCATCGTAAGTGTGTTGAAACTCTCGGAATTCCTTCGTGAGATTTTCGACGCCTCTCTCATAATTTTGCCGCTTAAAATGGTCAAGTAAATTTCTGTACGTTGTTTCTTTAGCTGGGCGCGAGAGGTCACTTTGGAAGCTGAGCTTCATGTTCTCATATTCAATATCTAGTCCATTAATTGTAACGTTCTCCAACTGAAGATGACAAACCTTTTCCTTGGCATTTTTGCTTCCCGTTATCCTTAGTACCCCTCCGCTATCAATATCGACATTACGAAGAAGTAGAACGTCTGGCAAGGAAGTGTTCGATAACTCTAGGACATTTCGCAGTCTGCAAGAACTTAATACAAATTTGTCTTGAATGTTACAGTCCCAGATTCTAACTGCAGAGAAGTCATTGCCTTGCATAATCAACGCATCGCATGTTAACTTTCGCGCGGATAGGCTTGGTAAGTCGGTTTTGTTGGCATTGGGCGAGTAAAAGAACGTCTTTGCCTTAACGCTATCTATTACAAGCGCGTCGGTTTCTCCCAAAACTGCAAGTGTATCTATTTCGGAGTTTCGAATTTCTACTCCAATTATTGTGTGTTTTCTTATGTTATTAGTGACACGAAAGTGACTTATTCCCTTAAAGAAGCAACTATCGAAATAGTATCTCTTTCCCCCGTACATGTACGCCAAGCTATTCGTGTCATTTGCCAGCTCAAGGCGTAATGATTTATTTATAAACGTGCGTCCGTACTGATTATCATTTTCCAAGTATTCAATTTGTGTGTAGGTAGGTTGGTACGCTATTTCATATAAGTCTTCGAATATGGGGTCATATTCTATTGTCTTGTTCTGAGAACATCCAGCAAATGTTAAAACAGAGATGACAAGTACGAGGATTACTTTGTGCGTCATTTCAAACCTAGAGATTTACACTGGTACTAACGGTATTTAAAGATATGGATAAAGAGGAAATGTACCGAAAGATGCCGCAGCTTTTTAAGCCGGGGGAGGGCGGTCGTCCCAAGGGCACCAAAAATAAGTCACCCAAGCTCATTCGAGAGGCAATCACCAAGGTAATTGGAGGCAAAGCTGACAAGTTGGACGAATGGCTCGATGAAATCGCTGACCAAGGTGTCTACGGCAAAGCCAAAGCGATCGAGCTGATAATATGTCTAGTAACATCCTTCCTTATAGATCATTTTGTGGTAACGATGCATTGTAAAGGCTGTTCTGATCTTTGGGCCGGGTAATTAGCGTACGCATTGTTGCACTTTTCAACCCGCTTTCGAAGTACTTTTGGGTGGACCATTTGCAATCAACTAGTGGCGATGATTTTATTTTGCGAGAGCCGCATGCCGTAGTCACAATGAGTCAATTTTCAAGATTGATTCAATTGGGATCGTATATCCATTTATAAGAAAACTGTTCACATAGAGATCAGTCTTGAAAACATCAAGAGTGCCGAGGGAATTCATGTAAATGATTTCACTGCCATTATTAATAAAAGATGCGCCGGAACTGGAAACTGTTGCCCTTTCGATCAACAGCTGCCTGCTAGTATCAAATAGAAATAATGAACCGGCTGACCTTACAAAAAGATAGCTGCCAAAGAACCTAATTTCGTTTCCCGAAGAGAAGAATTCCTTGACACGCTCAGAATCTGAAAAATCTTCACCAATTACTTGAGAGAGGTACTGTAGAAACATTTGGTCTAACTTGGAGCTAGACTTCATGTGTTGCGTCAATTCATAGTATCCGGCAAACCGGTTTAACGGAATAATAGACTCGAAATAGTCATCTCTCGGTAGGTCAAGGACACAATCTTCGCGTCCAGCATTGGAAAATACTGTTACTGTGTCTGCCTGTTCTCGGTATATATAGCCATTGTAGATATAAAAGGAGCTCAGCCAACCGTCCAATATTTCTTCAAAGGATCCAATTTCATGATGCTCACCGTCCGCGGATTTTATTGTTATGTTTCCGTTGCTTTCAATAAACTCCAAATTACCCCCTGCAAGTTCCTTCAAGATTGAAGTAATGTCGCTGGGCTTGATCGCTACCTCATTTAATGGGTAGTGCAAGTCTCTCAAACAATATCTGTTCAATCCAACATAATTTGAAGGTTGATCGCGATTTGTTATGATACTATCCTTATTCGTGAATGGAATAACTTGCTCAATCTTAAAGCTGAAGTCGATAGGTTTTTTATTCAGAAATAGTGGATTGTACGATACAGCCAGGCCTTTGAATGTTGGACCATAGTCCGCCATTGCAAAATTCCCTGAATTTGAGCTGACGAAATTGTCAAGCGTTACATTTTCATCCAATTGTCCCTCTCCCAACATATCCGTTTTATATTGCAACGAATAGTTATTTAGTTCCCAAACCAATGCTTTTGTGCTGTCAAAAACGCCTACTATATAATTCCTATCATTGCTTAAAAAGAATTGATCCGGCTCTATTGAAAAGTCAATATTATTGATGTTTGTGTTTTCTGCGTTATATATGTGGCTTTCTCTATCTGAGCGCACAACATAGAAGTCAGTGCCATTTAGGAACACGACTTGCCCACCCGGCGCCTGAAAGCGCTCGCTCATGCTTGAGTTCGACAGATCGTACACATTCGCATTTTCACCAACCAAAATGATCTTTCTGCGTGACGGAGATATTTGGACGGCGATTGGAAAGGAATTATTTTCTAAAGTGTCGATCTTGCCGGATTCAACGTCAACCAAATATGCACTGCTCCAGTAGCCATATCCTAAATTGTCGTAGCCGTTCGAATTGAAACAAACAAGCACTTTACTATCCATCAATGGATATGTCTCCAATCCAGATAGGTTTCGATCCGGACATTCGAGCAAGATCCTTTTTGGGGATGCAGTTGATCCTATCACTAGTGATTCATCATATGCACCCTTTTTCCACAAAATGTAAGGCGTTCCGTTAATCCGATACACAGTTTCAATTGATAAAAGAAATTGGTTGTTATCTTCATAAAACACCTTACCCTTTTCGTCGAGAATTTCAGTTTTACCGTTTATTAATTTCTGTGCGGCGACGAAAGAGGAATTCGTTAAAAGAAATACGCTGTGGTATTCTTTGAACTGCTTTGTCCAAGTCGGACTGAAGTGTTTGTTATAGTGTACGACGCAGACATGTCTTGAGTCTGTTTCAGATTCAAACTTATAAATCCATGTACTGTCAGTTTCATTGTAGGAACTATCTGTGGGAGAAAATCCGTCTGGCGGTATACAACGTTTTGTCGTTTGGGAATCCAAGGTAGTGAGGAGATAATGGTCGCGATTCGGTCCGAGCGCGAACGGAATGACTTTTGATTGCTTATCGACAATTTGGTGAACTACGTCAATGGAACTTGATATTCTTGAAAAATTCGCCACCGTCAAATTGCGGTCACTTTTCCAATATCCGACTGCGAAAGGATTTAAAGATGTGTGCTCCTGAAATAGCAGCCTTATCTTGTTAAATACTAAAGTGTCTGGTAAGTTTCATATGCACGCTTCAGAATGCTTAACTTTTCAGTCGGACCGTATTTATCGCTTTCAGCGGAAAGATACAGGGCAAGATTACGTTTCGCTTGCGTTTCCGAGCGCTTAGCTTGTATCCAACCGAAAATTCCAAGTGTTGTAATAATCCCAACAGCAAGCCCAATAGACCAGTTTCTAGTTCGTCGCGCGCTAGTTCTTTGTTGAAAAGCCTTTTCAATGAAAGCGTTTTCAGTTTTGTTCAACACACCAGTCATGTTAGATTTGACCTCCATGAGACGCGGGTGCTCGGCCCAGGATTTCAGCGAGTTCTTTCTGTAGTCTTTCGATCCGAATTCGTAACTAAAGGCCGCGTCACTTACTGCTTTTAGGAGTTCGGTTATTCCCTGACCGTTCAGCCCATGGAGTTCTTGTTTCAACCAAATAGTCATCATTTCCCACGAACGCAGCAGAGCGTCATGTGATGGTTCTACGAATGCTCTTCCAGCTTCATCTCTGTCGGCTTTTAACAACCTTGCATTGACTAAGTCGGTCGCTATGAGCTTAATCTTTTTTGTCTGATTACTCACTGTTAGCACGAGTTCATCAGTTGCTCGTTGGGCATCACCCTCGCTGCTATCTGTTGAATTTTGAGATTCGAGATTTGTGTAAATTCTTCTTTTTGAAATTCTGCCCCCTTCAAACGTTGTCATTCGGAAAAAAAGTTGTCTAAACAAAATCTGCCCTTCCGGATCTTTCTGATATTTTTGATATTCTTTGGTAGCCTTTTTGTCCAAGATGCCAACAATGCCGCCAAAGTGAATGTATTTTTTTTCCAGTAGGTTGTTGTTATCTCGCTCTATCCACAATTCACTTAAAGCAAGGGACAGTAATGGAAGCGAACCTGAATTCTGAAAACCTTCGTCAACAATATTGTCAATGAATTTGCCGACTGCCGTAGGCCCATTGTCAATGGGCTTAAACTCCAGTAGCTCTTGAGTGGCCGGTTGTCGAACAATCTCCTCAATCTCGTTTCGTTCAAAGGGCGGGATCACGAACCTATATTTTGTCTTTTCATCAGCTATCCCCGAAATTTTCATTAGAGGCGACTCCTTGAATTGTCGTTCAAAATCTGATCTTACGGTCGCGATAATTAAATTTTCATCGAGGAGATTAGAAATGGCGTACTCAAATTTGTTACGCTCATCATCATTGTTGCAAACAGTAACCAGCTCTTCGTATTGATCAACAAGAAGTATTGAATTTTTGGTGCTTTTTAGTTCTTGAATTATGCTTTCATTAGTGGACCAAGGTGTCTTCCCGGGTCTTAATTCGACAATATTTCGTGATCCTTTATAGTGCGCTAAAAGACCTGCTTTTACAAGGGAAGATTTGCCGATTCCAGACGGACCCGTGACTATGATGAGATGATATTGTTGCGATGCTCGAATTAATCCGATATAATTTGAGTTTCCTTCAATCCAACCATCGATGACTCGCTGTCTACCATAAAAAATTGAATTGTCGTCAATTTGGTAATTGTCGAGTCCCTTATAAGGATTTGCATTCGTCTTGCGTTTTAACTGCAGTTTCTTTTTCTGTGGACTTTGAAATAAGAATTCACCCTTTCCAACGATTTCCTTTTTTGCATTGAGTATTGAAAAGAGTGATGGCAATTGTCGCTTATCCGGCGCAATTTTATGATCAAATAGATTTTTAAAAATCTTATGCTGAAGGTAAAAATTCAATTCGGTTACGGTGATGAGTCCGTCTGGTTCTGAACCTCCGTAGCTTAAATCTGCCTCGCCGGTTTCCAAAGCTGTCACTAATACTTGCGCGAATGGTGAAAGGCCACCTGGGATTTCGCCCTCACGTGCACCTAACCTTAAGGTATCTATTGCCTTTTGGTCGTGTGCTGAGGAAGTCATCACTTGCCAGGTTTTGTTTAACGAATACTGTTCCATTCGTTCGTAATAGATGCTTTTTGGTACGTCAATACCAATACCGCGTGTGGTCTGGACCCAGCGGAAAGCACCAGCATAACAACAATCCAGTATTAGCAACAGATGCCTGCAACTAATTTTTTCTATCCTTTGTAAGATATCGCTCATTTCAATAAAGCTCTTCCAATCTCCCGGGCTTGCATCAGAGGCAAGGATATAACCTTTGGGGCTGCCATCGCCATCGATGGCAATTCCATGACATGCGAAATATATGATGACCCGATCGTTGTCGCCGACTTGGATATTTTCTAAGAATTTGAGTACATCAGTCGAACGTGCATTAATTAGTGGATTTGGAATTGACTCACTTGAATCGTGCGGCGACTTACAAGCAATCGGCTCGACAACGAAATCGTGCTTGCTCTCCAATACAGACTTCAGCGCGAATGCGTCACGAGAGGGACTTTCGAGGTCTTCGATCGCCGGAGATAAATATTTATCGTTAGCAATGAAGAACGCTTTGCTGACTGGGAAGAATTGCTTCAAAGTAACTGATTCCATGAGATACTAAATTCTCGAATATTGATTCTTTATAGTGAGTTCCGTCGACTTCGAGGCCATTAACAAAATGCATCATTGTTCATAACACGCTGCGCGAATAGTTTTGCACGGTTACTGGTGCGTTGTACTGAATCCGCAGGTTAGTTTCAGAATCCCGCTGGTCGCTGAAAATCCAGACCACTATTGTTTTTGATTGAGATGTTGAAACTGATTGTCTGAACACGCTTACCATAGGCAAAGCGGCCTATCGTGTGAATGCATCCTTAAACTATGTTTACTCCAATCTTTGCAAGCTTGAAGTAAACAAGTTGAATTCATGCTAGGATTGCTTCTTTCAAGTAGTGTGACGCATATGGCGAACGTTGAATCCGGTCTTGAAAGCCACGTTGACTTATGAGTGCTTCCACTTCGGATTTGCTACTCAGATCAAGATCAGAGAATTCGTTGTAAAATTGTGGATCTGACTGAAGTAAAGAGACAAACTCCAATGCTAGGTCTTCCTCCGAGGGTTTGGGTGTGGTGCTTCTGAATAACCTTCTGTTTTTAAAAAATGATCCTAACGCTTCTGTGATTCCCCATAGGCTGCTTTCAGCTTCTGGGGCTTTGTCAGCGTCGGAAATGTCAGCAACGGGAACAGCGAGTGCATCAAAGGCGCGAAGAATTCCATTTCCATAGTACTTTTCCCAGTCGGAAAAGACCTCATCCTTTGCTGCGCTGGTAAAAAGAGCCTTTCGCACAGCTTCCACTTTCTTCCATTTTTGCCCGTCGCTATAGTATCCCTTTGCGTCAAGTTCTTTTCGGTGATGAGCGATATAGAGGGCGGCCGCAGCTGCCACCTGAGGTGTTGCTGAAGAAGTTCCTCCACCACTACGAAGGAATGCAAACTTTGTTGATGCCCATGGCGTGTTTGGAGTGTAGCCCGCCAGAGCCTTGGTCATCCGCGAAGCTGGACCCCATGATCCCTGCATGTACTTGGTTGTGATATTAAACCTCATTCCCTGCAGGAAGTTAACATCATACGGCTGATGGTTATACATTGCGCCGGTGGCAGCGATTACTCTTTCAAACGCTGCCGGGAACATCACGCATTTCGGAAGAATGGCTCCCGGACCTTTATACCAGCAGTTGCTTGCTGCTGTTACCATCACGATGCCTGCTTCATAGGCGCGGTTCACAGCTTTTGCCATTCCACGGCTAGGTTTACCAGCCATGGACATTGATATTACTTCACAACCCTTTGCAATAGCATAATCCAGGCCATCGCAAAAGGTATTCGCATTTAGTATAACAACTGACTCGGCTATTCTGATAGGAATAATTTCTGCGAAAGGAGCGCCCCCGATAAAACCAGCAAATTCCTCAAACGTATCTGCCTTTGATACTTTATTTCCAGCAAGCAGTGTTAATGTTCCAAGTCCGTGTCCGTCTTGACCCTCGCCCATTTTATCGATGGCTTTGTCGGGGTTTGGATCGCCGTTTACGAAACTCTTGCCTTCATTGAAGCGCAGCTTTGCGGGTAGAGCAATATGACCTTCAATATATCCAGTGTCAAGATGACCTATCCGGACCGTTGCCTCAGGGTTGGCTGCTATCACCTTTTCATGAGCGTTGGCTAGTTGTGAATGCGCTGCATCAAGATGCCAGCCGATGCCGACCTTTGTTTGAAGCAACGAAGGCGGCCATTCGGGGATATAGTCAGGATTGGTACTATCGGCCTCTCTGGTTGCATACCTGCTTTGGGCCGGATTGACAGATAATATGGGTTCGACCTCCGCTTCGTAGTTCAAGGAGTTCAGTTCAAGTTTAAGAGCATGAGCAGCACTCCAAGCCAGCTCGTTTGGAATAGTGTTGATTCTTAAGGTAATCTCACGACCATTTGGGCCAAGATTATCTTCTAAGATGGTAATCTCTTTTCCTTGTACAATCTCGGCCGCTGCGGCCTTAGTAATTTTCATTGAAACAACCGCTGGTACTTGGGCCTCTATAGTGTCCCAAGCTGCATCATAAACCTTCCGAGACAATACAGGCACCTGTGGAATAGATGGTTCTCGGTTACCCGTTACAATAGTTGGTTTTGAAATATTAATTTCAAAGGGAGATCCGTGATCGAACGATGGCATGATTCCGCCGTACTCAAAGAAATTCGGTCTTGGAAAGAAGTACTTAGCTCTGACTGCCTCGATGAGCATCTCAGAATGCGCACTTTTATATGCGGGATCGGTGAGAATAAGCATTAGGTTTTCGGTGAAGATGCCATTTTTCTCACCGTCAAGTGTTTCCTCGTCATCCTGACAGGCAGCAAGTAACTTCACAGAGGCATGTACTCCTTCAACTTGTTTTGTTGTCTTGTATTTGTCCTGGATATCTTTATACACCTTCTTCTTGAATTTCAAATTCACTATTTCTGCGACTTCTTTCGGCAATTTTCTCGATCTCATACCGTTAGCTGCTGCCGAGCGCGACATACCTTTTGCGAGCATTTCGCTCAGGTCAATTGCAATGGCTCTTGTGATAGTACCTGAGTGACAACTGTCCGATATTACCAGGACCCGGGTTCCCTTTTCAAATAGTTTGAAAAGTTCAAATATTTCGTCATCCAACAACTGACGATCGTAAAGACACCAGGTCTGATCATTCCTTTCATTATCCAGACTGGTAGGTTTGTCATTGGTGAGTTCGCCGCCATGACCGGCGTAGGTAATCAGTACAATGTCACCAGGAACAGTTTCCTTCCGTATGGCTTTGATGCTACTAATAACTGCGGACGAGGTAGCCTGCTCGTTGTGTAAGGATTGCGTTATGTAGCCTTTACCACGGGCGAAAGCTTCCCAGGTGACGGCGTCATTTACTGCGGCTTTTAGCGTTGGAATACCCGGATAGTGATTGTCATCAACCTTGTTGAGTCCAATGTGGAGTGAGCGTCCTTTTGACATAATGGTGCGTTTTATTCTTTTGCAATGCAACTGCGGATGTTTCTTAAGACAGTTGCTCTAAAAGTTCTTTTTGACAGAGGTTCTGACGGAAGTATGCCAAGTGATTGCTTGCAACTACAGTCATATCTTGTTGCTGGAGTCCGGCAATGGCTTGCATGCTGACCAAAGTCACGGCCATGTCATTAGGCTCGCCCTTATACACTGCCAGTCTAAGTGCGGGATAGAGTGCATCGTTTTTTAACTTTTCTACAAGGCGCTTCAGGAAAGGGTCGTTGTCATCGTATTTGTCATCGATGAGCATTGTGTCTCCACCAATCACAGCATACGTGACATCGTCGGGCTTTCCTCTTTTGGAAAGTTTGATAAGAAAGTCGGATCCTGGATTTGTTTGTTTAAGAGTCTTGCCTGGATCGAGCTTTAGCGTCTTAAGCAGAAAGCTGAGTCCGGTGATCATATATTTAATTGGACCGGTAACGTTTAGTGCATGTGTAAGCAGGCCGAAAACAGTTGTTCCCAACTTCGCTAGTTCTGATCCTGCGCTGGCTGTCCCAACCAGGATAAGTTTGTTGACAAAAGTGTTGCCATTAAGATGTTCTACCAGCCACCGTGCTATCATTCCGCCCATTGAATGGGCGATGATCACAATGCGTTTCGAACCGGGAAGTGTAAGTCCTGTTTGCGTCAGCGCAGTAAGCAACTTTTCTGCAGTGTCTTCGATGGGCGTGGCAAGGTTCTCGTAGTCATAGGTAAGGACAAATCCTGCTTTTGCGGATATACCTTCCGTGATCTTTAATGCTTCTACCATGTGTTTGGTGTCGCCGGTTACACCGTGAAGGAGCAGTAGTACTTTCGCGGTGGGGTTGCTTTTTAACTTTTCCGTCACTTCTTGTGGTTCGATTTCAGTCCATTTATTGCGCTCTGATATTTCATACAGGACCAGAGAATTCTGCGATTTTTTCGGTCTGAAAATCTTCTTAAAGAACAGCTTCACGGAACCACCGAGGCTTCTTGTATTGGTGTCGCCCGGAGTCGCCGGTGGTAAGATGCTTATGTGGATTTTTCCGTGTTCATCGGAATAGCCGACAGGAAACCAAAGACCAGATTCAGGATCAAAACCATACGGCACTGTTGTATCCTCAAAGTTTTCAATGCTACGCAGACTGAATGGTGGTTTAGCGGGGTCAATGATCAGCTCTTCGCCTTCATTTAGAGTGAGGATTTCGCCTTCTGTTTTTGGAGTGAGTTGAAGCATTTGAACTTCATTGTCAGCACTAGCAGAGAGACCCGATGCAAATGCTGACCGTTCGGAAAGAATGTTATCACCCCAGATGCTTTCGGGTGGTGACACATGGATGGCGTCTGCTCCTTTGTCCCAACCACGGGTAGCTACCTTGTTAATGGCATTGATGTCGTTTGCCGTCGAAGCAAACGCTGTCGCGTTGATGTCGGCATTTACGGTGAGTGTAAAGCTGCGGAAGTCGACAGTTGCATTAGGGCTGACTTCTTTGGTCTTTGCGGGGCCAATGATATGGAACTTAAAATCAAACACATTCCACTGCGTGGGATCGACAGTGTTTTCCTTGGTTTTCTCTATTGCAATCGATCTGTATGCAACGACTCGGTCGAGTTCCGGCTTGAGATTTTCTTGTTTAAATCCGGAGACGTCGAACGGGCGGGATGATATATAGATTTTTAGAACTTCAGCAATTTCATTGACGTTGTATTCAGCAAAATCGGAGTCTAGCGCCAAGGGAATGGTTTCCTCGAATGCACCCTCATGTAAGAAACCGAGGGTCAGTGGTTGCTTTTTAACCAGCCGACTACCATCGGGTTTGATAAAGTCAGTATAGATTCCGTACAGAGCTTGTAGATAAACAGCACCGACAAAGCATTCTTGGATTCTGGACTTCTCGGACAATGATATTGAAAGCTTAAATGCTGGTTGACTATCGTTTCTGTAGTTGAATTCTATGTCATCATTGGGCTCGATGTCCCATGGTTTCCCCGTCAACTCATTTCTGGCTTTTGAAGTTTGGGCTTGTTTATATGATCCCTCAATTCGTTCAAGCTTGAATACGAAATCATCCTTGCTAGCATATAGAGCGTTGCTTTTTGTTTCAGAAATATTTAGCCACTTACCTACTTTTTCTATATTGTTGAAAAACACGTCGACTTTGTTGGTTCTTGCAAAGACAGGATAGTTACTATCTACTTTCATCAATGCGAAGTTTCCATCGTCGGCGTACTTAATTGTATAATTGATTTCAGCATAGTTATTGTCAAAGTATACTTCGTAAAAAGCACGTGAAAATTTGGCGCTCTCTTTACGGAGGGTTTCGACAAGACCTGGATTGTTGGCTATGTATTCCGAGACTCCGATATGCATCGGTACATCTGACTTTTCAATTAGGATAGCGCGATATTGCCGCTCATTATCTTTGTTTAGCAGATCAGCCAATTCCTGGTCCGGCTCTAGTATCGATTTTAATCCGAAGACTTTATTTATTGTTCCGGTACCGGCCAAACCGCTAACGCGCACCCGGGTTTTTCGATTACCCTGTGACGGTTTTAGTCCGTGCAGCGAACCGGCAAAAATCAGCCATTGTTTGATATCGAAGTCATATTGTACAATAAACTGAGGGTTGAAGGGCATCATTCTTCCTCCAAGGAAACTGTAGTCGAGATCCCCATCAGGATTTGCAAAGGGCACAGGATTTTGCTGGAAGCTTTTCCCACCTATGCTGATAGCGAGGGACTTCATCAGGTCCCGATAGGACTTGGACGTCCCATCGGCTCTAAGGGATTCGATAAGTTTCAGTGTAAATAGGCCGCCATCAGACGTGTCGAGTGACTTTTCAAAATCTTGGCAGGAGGCAAGCATTACATACTTAGCCAGTGTAGTTCTGGCCTTACCACCTTCAATTTTATAGTATTCGTCGTCGCCGTAACCGATGTATTTTTCAAACGGGATCTTTCCATCTGCGGGCGATTCATACCGGTACCGAACAGAACGATCCTCGCGCATTGACCTAAACCCGTTGCCGGAGTGACAACAATCCATGATAACGAGGGTATGTACATTCTTGTCCTTGATTGCAGTCCAAAGCATGTAGCCCAACTCGACGTCAATGATGTCCCTTGATCCGGCGGTATTTGGATCGCGACTATCGAGGCAAACAATGGTCTCTTGCTGTCCATCGGATTTGAGATGTCTGAATATTTCAGGCGCATCCGTATGTGAGCCGTGTCCGCTGTAATAAAAGAGACATATGTCTCCGTCGATTGCTCCCTGAAAATGGGTGAAAGATTGCGTTGTGAGGTTTGCAAACGTTGGGGCCTCAT
>JASGJX010000047.1:0-5809 GCA_049840655.1 Chryseolinea sp. | reverse complement strand
AAGGTTAATAGGGAAACACGATAGAATCCGAACAGCACCTCCTATACTCCTTACCAGGCTGAGATTGCACAAGGCCGATTGGAAGCGCTCATCAACTACCAGACTATGGTAATTGAACTCACCGGAATGCAGATTGCCAATGCATCTTTGCTCGATGAGGGAACGGCAGCCGCCGAGGCAATGCATTTAATGCTGGCATCACGCAAGAGAAAAAACGCAAACCGATTCTTTGTCGATCAAAATACTTTTCCTCAAACACTCGACGTGCTCCGCACAAGAGCTACTCCTATCGGCGTTGAGCTGGTAGTAGGCGATATTAGTAAACTTGACCTTAGCGATGCGAATCTGTTTGCTGTTTACATTCAGAACCCTGACAACAATGGCGCGATCGCTGACCACACTGCTTTGATCAAAGAAGCCCACGACCGCGAAGTATACGTGGTGATGGGTGCGGACTTAATGAGTTTGCTGTTGATGAAGTCACCGGGTGAAATGGGTGCAGATGTGGTTGTGGGTTCAAGCCAGCGCTTCGGCGTTCCTATGGGATTCGGTGGCCCGCATGCTGCATTCTTTGCCACGCGCGACGAATTCAAAAGACAAATGCCCGGTCGTATCATCGGTGCATCTATTGATGCTTCGGGAAACCCAGGTTATCGCATGGCGTTACAAACGCGCGAACAACACATCAGAAGGGAAAAGGCAACGTCTAACATTTGTACAGCCCAGGTATTGCTGTCAGTGATGGCCGGCATGTATGCAGTTTATCATGGTCCTTCAGGATTGAAAAAGATTGCGGGTCGTATTCACGGTCTTGCTTTGTCGCTTGACGCAGGCCTGAAATCACTTGGCTTCAATCAGGTGAACAAAAACTTCTTCGATACACTTAAAGTTGAAGTACGCAACAAGACTGCGATCGCCACGGAAGCAAACAAACAGGAAGTTAACTTCCGCTATTTTGACGACAATCACGTAGGCATCACGTTGGATGAGGTTTGTTCGGTTGAAGATGTAAACATCATATTGGACATCTTCTCGAAGGCGTCCGGCCAAAAGTCTACTCCCGTTATTTCCAACGGACAGGAAATGCGATGGAGCAGCGGCCTCGAACGCACATCGTCCTACCTCACGCATCCGGTGTTCAATGCGCACCATTCGGAACACGAAATGCTGCGTTACATCAAGAGACTTGAAAACAAAGATTTGTCGATGGTACACTCCATGATCTCATTGGGATCGTGTACTATGAAGCTTAACGCCACGGCGGAGATGATTCCTGTAACATGGCCTGAGCTCGGCAACATACATCCTTTTGCGCCTGCTGAGCAGACGGTCGGTTATCGCGAGATGATCGACGTACTCGAGCGCGCCCTGTGTGAGATTACTGGATTCACTGGTGTATCGCTCCAGCCCAACAGCGGAGCACAAGGTGAATACGCAGGGCTTATGGTGATTCGCGCTTATCATGAGGATCACGGAAATCTCAATAGAAACATTGCTCTGATTCCTGCTTCAGCACACGGTACTAATCCGGCCAGCGCTGTCATGGCGGGTATGCAGGTAGTCGTAGTTAAGTCGGATGAAGAAGGCAAGATCGATGTGGCGGATCTGAAAGCGAAAGCTGCTCAGTTCAGCGATAAGTTGTCATGCCTCATGGTCACTTATCCTTCTACACATGGTGTGTTTGAAGAATCGATCATTGAGATCTGCCAAACGATTCACGAACACGGAGGACTCGTTTATATGGATGGTGCCAATATGAACGCACAGGTTGGATTAACATCTCCCGCGAACATCGGTGCAGATGTTTGTCACCTGAACCTTCATAAAACATTCTGCATCCCTCACGGCGGTGGTGGACCTGGCATGGGCCCTATCTGCTGTAACGACAAACTGAAACCATATTTGCCTGGCCACGCCGTTGTAAGCATCGGCGGAGAGAAGGCGATACATGCGGTATCAGCTGCCCCATGGGGAAGCGCGAGCATTCTCACGATCTCATTTGCATACATTTCCATGATGGGCGGACCGGGACTCACTAAGGCAACGATGTATGCCATCCTCAACGCCAACTATATCAAGGAGAAACTGGAAGGTCATTACAAGATATTGTACACAGGTTCTCACGGTCGCTGTGCTCACGAAATGATTGTCGACTGCCGCGACTTTAAGAAGGCGGGCATCGAGGTGGAGGATATTGCCAAGCGTTTAATGGACTATGGCTTCCACGCTCCAACGGTTTCGTTTCCGGTAGCGGGAACACTGATGATCGAACCTACTGAAAGCGAACCGAAAGAAGAGCTTGATCGCTTTATCGAAGCATTGGTTGAGATCCGAAATGAAATCCGTGAGGTTGAAGAAGGTAAGGCAGATAAGGACAACAACGTACTGAAGAATGCACCACATACTGCAGCTGTTGTTACGGCCGACAACTGGAGCCGTCCTTATTCTCGTCAGAAGGCAGCATATCCTCTCCACTTTGTGAAGGAAGCGAAATTCTGGCCTTCGGTGAGCCGTGTTGACAATGCTTACGGTGATCGCAATCTGGTTTGCAGCTGCTTGCCTATCGAAGAATACACCAGCAAGGAGCTTACAGCTCAACTTTAAAAAAGCACTGAATTGACAGGTCGTCGTCAGCGGCGACGACCTTTTTTATACCCCTGACCGGAGCAATTTTATGAGCTGGTCAGGGATTTTTCGTTTGTGGCAAGACTATATAAAACCCTGAACGTACATTGCCGTATCATCTCCGTAATGACGATGAAAAAGCTAGCCTTCTCCCTGATCTCCGCAGCCATCTGGACCACCACTTACGCCCAGTTCGCCAACCCGGATCTGAATGCCATAGTCGCCGCTGAGAACGCCTTTAGTAAAATGGCGAAAGACAAGAACACGCGCGACGCGTTCCTGTATTTCCTGCACGATGATGCGGTAACAACAACTCCTAACGGCCCCGCTACTGGTAAAGAGCGACTTAGAAAGCAACAACCAAATGCTTCTTTGCTATCGTGGGAAGTTTCTTTCGGCGATATCTCGTCTGCAGGCGACCTCGGCTACGACACAGGACCGTGGAAATTCTATCCTACGCGCACAGATACCGTACCGGTTGCATGGGGTCACTTTCACTCAATCTGGAAAAAGCAACCTGACGGCACCTGGAAGAACATGCTTGACATTGGCATCGCCCATGATTCGCTTGTAGTCGCCGAACAACTTCATACCTCTTCTCTGCCATTGAAAGTACCGGCTGTGAAAGTCTCTGCACTTGATGCTACTGTTTCATTAATGAATCAGGAGAAGGCATTCCTTGCGGCAGTGAAACTCAGCGGGAACGCCGCCTATGGTCCGGTTGCATCCAAAGAAATTCGTTTTGCGCGACAAGGCGAACAGCCAATCACAACAACATCCGATAAAGAGCAATTCCTTAAAAGAATAAGCCTCTATTCACATCAAACTCTTGTCGATGGAGGCATAGCTTCCTCGGGAGACCTTGGCTACGTCTATGGTACAGCTAACGTTGTGGCGATGGTAAACGGAAACGAGGAATCAAAGCGCGCCACCTATCTGCGCATTTGGAAGAAAGAAGGCGGTAAGGACTGGAAGATTGTGCTGGATGTGATGACGTATAATTAAGAATTAAGAATTAAGAGTTAAGAATTAAGAATTGGCTATCACGACCTGCGGTCGTGGCGTGAACGGCGGCAGCCGCCAGCCAATTCTTAAACTCTTAATTCTTAATTGGTTCCGTGTTTGTCAATCAAGCCGATCAGCGCCGCCATCGAGCCCGCTCCAAGATCAAGCTCTCTCTTACTTATCTTATCGAACGTATCTTCTTTCGTGTGGTGATAGTCGAAGTAGCGTTGAGAGTCCGGCATGTAGCCAATCAGTGGTATATTGAATTTCAGTAGTGGCCCGATGTCTGCACCGCCACCTTCGTGTGAGAAGTCGGTCAGGCCATAGGGTTCCAGCGCGGGTTTCCATCCCATAACCTTATTGCGAAACTGCTGACTGGCTGTCATCGAAAAGCCACGAGGTGTAAACCCTCCTTCATCAGCTTCAATCGCTGCGATATGTTTTTCTCCTTTTCGTTCAGCTTGTAAAGCATATTCAGTCCCACCTTGTAAGCCATTCTCTTCATTCATGAATAGTACCACGCGCACGGTGTGCTTAGGCGATATTCCCAAACCGCGATAGATCCTGATCACCTCCATAGATTGAACGCAACCAGCGCCATCATCATGGGCACCGTCACCAAGATCCCATGAATCCAGGTGGCCGCCCACCAGGATGATCTGTTCAGGATACTCCGTTCCCTTCAATTCAGCAATAACATTGTAAGACTGAACATCGGACAAAGTTTCACAATGCGTTTCAAAATAGAATTGTAGCCCGTTGTCCTCCTTTAAGGACTGACTTAAAAGGTCCGCATGTTTTGTACTAATGGCAATCGCCGGGATCTTTGGCGCGTCCGCCTCATAACGCAAAGCACCGGTGTGAGGATAGTCTTCTGCATTTAATCCCATCGAACGAACAATCACTCCAACAGCTCCATGACGCGCAGCAGCCGACGGTCCCATCGCACGTTGATCTACTGCTCCCATATAGGCGTCAAAAGTTCTCGGTTGAGTTACATCCATCGGACGATTGAAGAACACGATGTTGCCTTTGATCCGATGTGAACCCAATTGTGATAGCTCTTCGATGCTCTTTACTTCTAGTACCTTCGCGGTAACACCACCAGCGCCGGTACCAACGCTACCGCCCAGCGCACAAACATTCATGGCCACATTCTTCTTTTTGTTCGTCCCTTTGATGTAGGCATCCTCTTCCATGCCTCGTATCCAGTGAGGAACTGTCACTGGCTGAAGCCAAACTGTATCGGCAATATTCTGAAGTTCTGACTTCGCCCAGTTAACGGCTTCTGATGCTCCGGCTGAACCACTCAGACGAGGTCCTATTTGTGTGGTGAGATAACGCAGCCACTCGTACGACTTCCCGTTCCGAAGCGTCTCATCGAACATGAGCTTTACTTCATCCGCATCCGACGACTGCGCGCACACAGCGGCAGACACTGTCAGAGACGTCACTACAACTATCACTAACTCTCGCAATCTCATCGCAATACTTGGGAATATGTCCAACTCGAAACTGAATGGCCCATTTAGGTATTATCCTTAAACGTCCGTAACTTCTAATGCCTAAATTGCATGCGGAAAGTAGTCAAGATTGACGACTCCGCAAAAGTGATTTGCCAGTTGTCGCGAGGCAATCGTCTGAACATCGGAAAAGAGATAAGCTAAACGATATAAGCTAAACGATATAAGCTAACTCAGATCATATGGCTTTTTTATTTGACTCATTCGAAAGTTGGAAACAATACGGCATCGACAATAAGCAATCGCTCGTCAGGATTGTGCTCGACTATGAACTCGAGCAAAAGGGCCGCAGCCACGAAGAAACCCTGAAGGGTCTGAAGGCTGCCTGGGACGTGATGAAAGCTGCCGTTAACAGCGGACTTAACGACGAAATGGTTTCGCGATCAGGAATGATTAACAATGGTGCTAAGAAAGTGTACCGCCATCCGACAGCTGTTTTATCAATAGAATTTCAACGGCTGGTATCCCGGGCGTTGGCAGCGAAGGAAGTGAACAGTTGCATGGGTCGCATTGTCGCTGCTCCCACAGCTGGCGCGAGTGGGATCATGCCGGGCATTTTGTTTACCCTTCAGGAGATCCATCAGATTGATGATGACAAAATCATAGAAGCCATGTTGCTGGCTGCCGGAACCGCGCTGATCATGGAACAGAAAGCA
>JASGJX010000046.1:0-64958 GCA_049840655.1 Chryseolinea sp. | reverse complement strand
AGCCGACCTCAATGGTATGGTGAAACGCAGCCGCGATGTTGCTGCTGGCATGAGCAAGGGTATTCAGTTCCTCTTTAAGAAAAACAAAATCGATCATATCGCCGGAACCGGCAAACTCAAGAAGGGTGGGAAGGTTGAAGTGACCGATGCCGCAGGCAAGAAGTCAGACTACGAAGCAAAGCATATCATCGTCGCTACGGGTGGCCGCTCACGCGAATTGCCCGCAATGAAAATCGATGGTAAAAAGATCATCGGCTACCGTGAGGCCATGATTCTCGATAAGCTTCCCAAGAAAATGCTCGTTGTTGGATCCGGAGCGATCGGCGTTGAGTTTGCATATTTCTATAGTACGATCGGCGTTGAAGTTACCATCGTCGAATTCCTGCCCCGCATCGTGCCTGTCGAAGATGAAGAGGTTTCAAAGGCACTCGACAAATCATTCAAAAAGTCGGGCATGAAGATTTATGTCAACAGTGAAGTAACAAAGGTTGACACTTCAGGTGCTGGTTGTGTTTCCACGGTGAAGACTCCCGATGGTGAAATCAAGATCGAAAGCGACGTCGTTCTTTCTGCTGTTGGCGTATCTACCAATCTCGAAGGAATTGGACTCGAAGAAGTTGGTGTGAAGACTGAAAAAGGCAAAGTCATCGTTGATGACTTTTACAAGACCAACGTTTCCGGCGTATATGCGATAGGTGATATAGTGAAAGGTCCTGCCTTGGCTCACGTTGCTTCAGCTGAAGGCATTGTTTGCGTTGAAAAGATCGCGGGTCAGAATCCTGAACCTATCAACTACAACAACCTTCCCGGTTGTACCTACTGCTCGCCGGAAATTGCTTCTGTTGGTTACACCGAGGAAGCAGCTAAGAAGGCAGGCTATGAAATTAAAGTTGGTAAGTTTCCGTTCAGCGCGTCTGGCAAAGCCAAAGCAGCAGGTGCGCCAGATGGTTTCGTGAAGGTGATCTTCGATGCGAAATACGGCGAGTGGCTGGGCGCACACTTTATTGGTGCCAACGTTACTGAGATGATTGCAGAAGTAGTGGTTGCCCGCAAGCTGGAAACTACTGGTCACGAGATCATCAAGTCTGTACATCCACACCCGACAATGAGCGAAGCGATCATGGAAGCAGCCGCTGCTGCTTACGGTGAAGTAATCCACTTATAAGTATTATAGGAACCATTGATAATCGAAAGGCCCCGTCATTGGGGCCTTTTCATTTGGCGGGCTCTTAGTCATAGCACCTAAGCCGGGAGTCAGAAAGAATCTGGTTCGTAACAATATCATCTCGAAATCAGTCCCTCTGAAAAGCAAGCTCTGCCCGACCATGCCGACACTGGAACGAAATCATCGACCTGCCATATTCATCATTATCACATCTCGATGACGATCTTTCCACAAAACTTACCATCCATAAAATGACGAAAGGCAGTCGCTACATCAACGAGGGGGTACACGCTGTCAATTACCGGTCTTAGGGTATTGTCTTCAACAAGCCCGGTGATCACTTCAAGGTTATGTTGCCCGGCATGATAGGGCATGATCCCCAGTTTCTTTTTTCGAACGCGGGACAATAGTGGTTCAATCGCCATCATACGAAACAGCAGTCCACCCATGGAGCCACCGATCATGGCAAATCCTCCCCCTGGTGCCAGGGCGCGCTTGTAGTCGGCTGTACTTCTATGCGCAATAACATCAAGGATCTTTTCATATTGATTACCCGTGCTGGTATAGTCGGCGCGGGTAAAGTCAATGACATGATCGGCGCCAAGTGAATTCAGGACGCTAAACTTTTCTTCGCGATCGACACAGGTAACTTCAGCTCCCATCGCTTTGGCATATTGTAGGGCCAGCGTTCCCACTCCGCCACCGGCACCATTGATCAGTATCTTTTGTCCTTTGTAGATTTCTCCATGGAAGCGCAATCCCTGGATGGCCAGTAGCGCCGCCTGTGGAAGAGATGCAGCCTCGGCGAATGAGACATTCACAGGCTTGGCGGCGAGAAGCCTTTCGGGTACAGCTACATATTCAGCAAACCCTCCGAAGTGAGCCTCTGCGATGTCACCATACACCTCATCGCCGGCGCGAAGGCGCTGTACACCTTTTCCAACTTCCTCCACAACGCCAGCGATATCGGCACCCAATATATGGTGACGTGGTTTGAAAAGGCCGCTCAATAATCGAATGATCCAGGTATTGCCTTTAAGCATGTCAGCATCCCAGGAGTTGATTGACGACGCTTTGACTTTTACCAATACTTCGCCTTCCCTAACAACGGGCTTTGCTACATCTTCAATTCGAAGCTGATCCCAGGATCCATATTGATAGTATACACCGGCTTTCACAAAGACATTGATGTCATCCTAGCCGGTATACGGACAAGGCCGGCAAAATGATTCGATTCACCGTCGCCTCTTTTTCAGCGGCGTCCATCCGACATTCATTAAATTACATCGACTATGATGGACACTGCAATGTACCTGAAACGAATCGGCTACGAAGATGCAACCGATGTTTCTGATCACGTGCTAGCCAGTCTGCATAAACATCATGTCTACAAAGTTCCATTCGAAAATCTCGACGTTTACTACAAAAGAATATTCGATATCGATCTTGAAAACATCTATCGAAAGGTTGTCATCGATCAACGCGGCGGATTCTGCTATGAATTAAATCTGTTGTTCAACTGGCTGTTGCAGGAGCTCGGATTCTCAAGTCGAATTATCGCAGCCCGCATTATCAATGAGCAGGGAGTTCCCGGGCCAGCATTCGATCACATGTCAATCTATGTTAAAGCAGAGAGAGAATATCTGCTGGACGTAGGATATGGTGATCTGTTCGTCACTCCGCTGGAGATCAAATCAGGGATTCAATCCGACGGAAGGAATCACTTTAAAATTGAGGAACAGGGTGATGATACTTACCTGCTTTCTATGTCGTCGGATGGAATTGTATACAACGGCAGATATACTTTTAGCCTGTCCGTTGTTCAACCTGGTGATTTTGAATTACCCTGCATCGACAAGCAAACGAGTCCAGACTCCCATTTTGTTAAGAATGTCATCTGTACCATACCCACTGACGAGGGTCGCCTGACGATTTTTAACGACAAGTTTGTGGAGCGGCGAGGTGAACAAAGAATGATTTCTCCCATCGATGGAGATGATAACCTGCGGGAGTTATTAAAGACAAGATTTTCTATAGTGATCCGAGGAATGTTGTGATCGATGCCTCCGATGGGGCCTGTGATTTAGGTAGATCTGAATAGAAAAACACCGAAGGCAAAACTACCTCCGGTGTTTTTAATGGAGTCAAATCAAACCGACGCAGTACGAAGATCGCTCAGTTATTTCTTCTCTGGGTTCAGAACCACCTCAACGTAGTTCTTCATATCGAGATACTTCTTGGCAGCCTCTTTAATATCATTGGCCGTCAGAGCGGCAACCCGTTTTTCATAGCTCAACACTTCACCGCTGCTCGATCCGGTTTCAATACTAGCCAGCAATTGCTTTGCCCAGAACGAATTGTCTTTGATGTTAACCTGGTATTGTTGCTTCCAGGTTTCTTTCACCTTCTCCATATCAGCAGCCTGAGGACCACTTGCTTTGATCTTTTCAATCTCCGCATGAGTTGCCTTGATCAGCTTGTCAACGTTCTCGGGACCACATGGCAGCGATACCCCCAGTGAGTAGTTGCCGTATGGATTCTTCGAAAGGTTGCCATACATACCTCCGCTGTAAATGCCGCCGAGATCTTCGCGCAACGATTCAATGATCTTGATGTTCAGAATATCAGCGAGCGCCTGAATCTTCAGTAATTCTGCCTCGGAATATGGCGCTTCACCATTCCAGAACATCCTGATGAAACTCTTGTCTTCTGTGCCCTTGTTGATCACTTTTTTAACAACACCCTTAACCGGACGAAGTCCTACATCCTTGAATGCACTTTTCGCATCAGTTGAGGGAAGTGCACCGAGATAAGTTGCAACAAGTGGTTTCATCGTGTTCATATCAAACTTGCCCACGAGAACGAATGTGAATCCATTCGCATTTCCGTAACGCTCCTTGAAGATATCATAAGCGCGGTTTTCATCGATCTGAGCAAAGTTCTCAGGCTTCGGAAGTTTTGGTGCCCATGGCTGCTTCTTATACAGCGTGGCGATAATCGAATCCTGGAAAGTAAACTGTGGATCGGCAGCCATATTACGATATAGATCCGTCTGCTTCGTAATGAATGACTTGAACAGCTCATCATCCTTTCTTGGTTGTGTGAAGTACAGATAGGTGAGCTGCAACATTGTCTCTACATCGACGGCACTGCTTCCACCATTTACTGTTTCAGCAATCGTGCTGATGCGCGGTGCTACGTTAGCCGTCTTTCCGGCAAGCACTTTTCGAAGGTCCAGCGGAGCGAACTGAGCGACACCCATTTGTGTAACAACCGTCGATGCAAATTCAGCATTGAAACGATCCTTTGCATCATACAGGTATTGACCTCCGAAACGAGAGCCGGTCATTACGACCTGATCGTTCTTAAAGTCTGTGGGTTTCAAAATCACTCTTACACCATTCGAGAGCGTCAGGTCCCAGGTACCGAGTTCCTTGTTTTCTTTCTCGCCAACAATTGTTCCCGCCTTTGGCGGTGCTTCCATGATCGACGATGCAACAGCTTTTTCTTCATACGCCTTCACTTCTCCCTTGCCAGCAGCTTCGGTTATTGCCAGCAGCTCAGCATTTGCAGGGATTTTGAACTCTGCCTGCTCAGGTCCAGTGAAGCTTACGAGTTTCTTTGCATCAGGCGCTGGAATGGTTTTAGCCGTGTATGCGTTCACCTCTTCGAGTGTAATTCCTTCAAGATATTTCTGATAGTAACTGTATTCATTGGCAATGCCCGGAATTGGTTCCTTGGTAAGGAAGTTCCTGATATACTCTTCAGCAATTCCAGATGACTCTGTCTTATCGCGTTCGTTATAGCTGCGTTCGATGTTCTTCATCAGCATCTTCTTCACACGATCAAGCTCTCCGGCAGTGAAGCCAAACTTCCTGGCGCGCTCGTTCTCCTGAACCAATGCCTGGATAGCAGGCTCCACTCCGCGCTTTCCTACATAAGCGAACGACTGAAACTCTTCATAACCTCTGGCCCAGCCGCCGATATTGCTTCCACCAAAAAGGAACGGAGGATCAGCTTTCTGTGTAAGTTCCTGCATGCGCTGGCTGAGCATCGTCGTGAACAGCAATCTGACAAGAAGCTGGCGATAGTCTCCAACTGTTACCTGTTCTTCAGACTTCTTATACCCGTAGTCAATTTCAACCACATGGTTCGTAGCTTCCTTATCCAATACAACAATGCCCTCTGATTTCGTTCTTGCAGGGACATCTGCTAATGTTCTCGGACGTGGTTTCGCAGGATTCTTTAATTTTTCAAAGTGTTGCTTAACGAGCTTCTCGGCTTCAGCGGGTTCAAGATCACCGATGACGATCACAGCCATCAGGTCGGGACGATACCAGTCATTATAAAAGCGTTTGATAACTTCCGGCTTGAAGCTCTTCAGAATATCATCTTTACCAATGGGAATCCGGTTGGCGTACTTCGATCCTTCAAACATCTTTGGATACACAACCCGGAACATTCTATCCTCTGCACCCTTTCCACGGCGCGACTCTTCCAGCACAACGCCACGTTCTTTGTCAATCTCAGGACCATCGAAGGCAACGGCACCGGCCCAATCTTCCAGGATAAGAAATCCTTTGTCAATGTTTTCTTTCTTCTCCGTGGGTATAGGAAGTATGTAAACTGTTTCATCGAAGCCAGTGTATGCGTTCAGGTCGGCTCCAAACTCAACACCTATCGTTTGAAGGAACGATACGAGCTCGTTCTTCTTAAAATGCGCGGAGCCATTGAATGCCATGTGCTCTGTGAAGTGGGCGAGACCCTGCTGATCGTCGTCTTCGAGAATCGCGCCTGCATTGACGACGAGGCGCAATTCAACTTTCTTTTCCGGCCGCGTGTTCTTCTGAATGTAGTAGGTCATCCCATTGGAGAGCTTGCCCATCTTGAGGCGTGGCTCTGTTGGTAATTTGTCAGTAAGGTTGTCCTGACCGTAAGCGGCAAAGCCCAATACAATGAGCAACAGAGAGGTGATTCTTTTCAACATCATCGGATAAATTTAAAAGGTGACTACAACGTCGCGTTGTGGGTTAATAAGCTATACTAAAAATCAGAATGATAGAAATCCCGGGCAATGTTAATTCCAGAGGCGCTGGACTACGGACAGCATTTCAGCATGAACGTGACCGTTGGCGGCACACAGCTCACCCCCAAAGAGGCAATTGTCACCACCTTTAAAATCAGTTACTTTTCCCCCAGCCTGGTGTACGAGAAGTATACCAGCGGCAACATCCCATGCGTTGAGATTGTATTCGAAGTACCCTTCTAGTCGTCCGCACGCAACGTAGGCAAGGTCGATAGCGGCGCTTCCCAACCGCCGGATGCCATGTGACTTCTCGAGGAAGTCTTTAATGATCTCCAGGTACTGATCCTTCTTTTCAGAGTGATAGTATGGAAATCCGGTTGTCAAAAGACTTTCCTGCAAGGTTGGTATCTTCGAAACATGGATGATGCGTCCGTTGCAATATGCATTGTCGCCCTCAATGGCATGGAAACATTCATTGCGAACAACGTGATAAACTACTCCAAGCACGGGAACGTTGTTTCTGGTTAATCCCACGCTAATGGAATAGATCGGGAGGCCGTGAAGAAAGTTCGTAGTGCCATCAAGCGGATCGATGATCCAGTTATATTCATTGCTCTTGGATTGTTCTACAGTCCCTTCTTCCGTTATAAATCCAGCTTCTGGAATTACATTTTTCAGCACGCGAACCAATCTCCGCTCCGCCTCCTTATCAACGTAAGAGACAAGGTTATTGAAACTTGTCTTTTGTTCAATTCGCCCTCTGTCGAAGTTCGTTCCCTCGGTGTAAATGAAATCTGCCACCTCAGTACAGACTTCAATCACATTACTCATGGCAATTTTCAGATCAACTTTCATCTTCGAAATCCTTATGTCCTTTACGCTTCCACTCTAAACTTCATTCCGAACCTGGCTCCTGCACAATCGAATTCTCTGATCAGTTGTTGATCAGCATTCTTCATATCATTTCAGGCACGCACACGCACAATTTGTTAACATGTATATACCCGCCGGAAAAGTGAAGATAGTGATCGGTCAGCTATTGAAAGCACCCATCAGGAAATTCTTTTACGGTATGTCACCCGCCGATGCGATTTGTCTTTGACTGGGAATGCATCAACGAAGTCTACTCTTCGCGTCCGGCAACAACAACAACAATCTCGCCCTTGACCTCCTTTTCAGAGAAGTAGGATATAACTTCAGATACCGGTCCGGTTTTAGTCTCCTCGTAAATCTTCGTCAGTTCCCTGGATACGGAGACGACCCGGTCGGCGCCAAAGTATTCGGCAAACTGTTCGAGGGTTTTCTGAAGCCGGTATGGTGATTCATAGAAGATCATCGTCCGCGTTTCATTGGCAAGCGCCTTCAAGGCGGTTTGACGTCCTTTTTTATGAGGCAGGAACCCTTCGAATACGAAACGATCTGACGGTAATCCTGATTTTACGAGTGCAGGGACAAACGCCGTAGGCCCTGGCAGGCATTCAATTGCTAATCCAGCTTTGAGTGCCTCGCGGGTAAGCAAAAATCCGGGATCTGATATGCCTGGAGTACCTGCATCAGATACAAGCGCCATCACTTCGCCATCCTCCATTCGCTTAATAAGTCCGCTGAGTACTTTATGCTCGTTGAAATTGTGAAACGCCTGAAGAGGCTTTCTGATGTCATAGTGCTTCAAAAGAAAACCCGACGTCCGTGTATCTTCAGCCAGAACAACGTCAACCGTTTTTAAAACCTCCAAAGCCCGAAGGGTGATGTCCGCCAGATTACCAATCGGCGTCGGCACCAGGTAAAGGGCTGTCTTTTCCTGCATCGCTGGTTATCTTAAAAGCGGGAGTTTCTCCAAAGGTCAATCTTCTCGTACCAGGTATCCTGATACTTCTTATCCCGCACCAGCACATAATTATCCGGATCGAACAAAGTTTGAGAACGGACGAAGTTGAAAGACGCATTCAGGAACTGGTTCTTGTATGTCCATACTTCCCGATCAGAAAAGCGATATAGTTCATCGGGCAAACCGAACAGGATATAGATCATGCCACGATCGGTCTTCCACCCTTCTTTATAAGATGTGAAATACGCATTAGCCCATTCTACGCGCTTATAGTAGTTGCGCATAAAGTCCCGCGCCCGTTGCGCGTTGCCAGTGATGCCAAGAATGATCTTGTCAAATGCCTTCTTGTCTCCCTTGGCTTCTTTCACACGGGCGAATTCCTGCTTTGTGCAGATGTATATTAATGGATCGGCCAGACTTTCTATGCGCGAGAGACGAGGATAGTCGTCCTCAATGCGGAATGCAAAACCTTCACCACTACTTGTGTCTTTTTGTACGAGATATAAGCCTCGCCTCGCGAAACTAACCGGCGCATTAGCCTGGATGGAATAGATTGAATCAGCGACCATGCTTCGCGATACCCGCGACATACCCTCTGAAAATGGAGGAACAGCAGCAGGGAAATCATCATTGTAATAGGACACGATGCTCGTTTCAGCGATACCGGCAACCTGAAGCGTCTTGTTAATGTGCGCGAATGGAACCTGCACCGCTTTCCCATCTGCAACCAGATATCCGTTTGATGGATAATTCGGAAGCAACGACTTATAGTGTATCCAAACACGTTTGACATGGTTGTTCAATATGCGCAAAGCAACATACTGCACAGATGCCGACAACGGTACCTTTACTGTTCCGTCGATTCGTGTCGCGGTAACTTGTTTTTCAATCGCCGAAGTTGGAATGGTAGTACCTGACTTTTCTTCGAGCGATGTCCGCGTGTCCCACGACAAAGCGAACTGGTCGGCCCGTTGAGTGGTATCTTGCAGCACGATTGAAAAGTGCAATGTCCAGCCTTCCTGTCCGCGAATAGGTTTGACGGTCAGGACAAAAGGCTCGTCCGGGTCATAGAGATAACTATAGTTGATGTCGCGCAAGGCCTGGCTTACAGCAGGCGTAAGTGTAACCGCGACTAGTATAATGGCAAGACTGATTGCAGTCCTGAGATATTGTAACATGTATGGCTTTCCTCCAGGTTTAACAATTCGACTTGTGTCCGATCAGGTATGCACCGCGTGGGGCTAAAATCACTATTTTTGTGCCGATGTCAAAGGTATACACGACGGAAATAACGAGTGAGGAGCTTGTATCGGATAATCCGATACATCAACGGTTGTTCAAAGCTTATGTTGCATCGGAGCCACACATTAGTGGAAACGTGCTTGAGGTGGGATGCGGCGAAGGACGCGGGATTCCGGTTATTTTGCCCCACGCAGCCCAGTATACCGCTATCGACAAGATCGAATCAGCCCTGGTAGTGCTGCGAAACAGGTACCCAACGGGGACATTCATCAGCATTAATATTCCGCCCTTCGGTGGACTAAAGGACAATACCTATGATACCGTGCTGAGCTTTCAGGTAATCGAGCACATCGCCGACGACTTCGCCTATCTGAAAGAAATCCATCGCGTGATGAAGCCAGGCGGAATCGCATTGATCACAACGCCAAACCGGAAGATGTCGCTTACCCGAAATCCATGGCACGTTAGGGAATATCTGGCCGATGAGTTATCTGCACTTGCTGCTAAAATATTTCCGAGAGTTACGATGAAGGGCATCACAGGGAACGACAAGGTGATGGAATATTACGAGGAGAATAAGCGTTCCGTTCGAAAGTTCACCCGGTTCGACGTGCTGGACCTGCAACATCGCCTGCCAGCGTCAGTATTGCGCATACCCTATGAGTTGCTCAACAGGTGGAACCGGAACAAACTTCAGTCGACAGACAATAAACTGGTGTCTGGCATTCATCATAGCGACTACGTCGTCGTGGACGATGCTACGAATGCATTGGATTTATTTCTCCTGGTGCAGAAATGATGCAAGCGAAGTAGTCATGTCGCAAGCAGGCGCAATCTCTGATGCCCTTATTGTGATATTAACTACGGCGTGATACTAAATACGGCGCGGTTTTCGCTACGATAAACAGATCATTTCCAACTCCGGCATATCCGCGTGCCACAGCAGGGTGCAATTCAATTTTTAGCCTCTTTTATACCGACCTTATAGCGGCCTTATACCGACCTTATACCGACCTTATACCGATCGGTCGTCGATATATCGTGCATATGCAGTGCATGCATCCTGTATGTCTAGCCGGTAGAAAACCAAGGCGTCGTTCATGCCCGGCGGGCCGGTATTTCATATAATGAAGCGGACCGGAAAGCAATGCTAACCGGTCCTTCCTCATTCTCCCACATACCAACTACGACGCTATAAATGGTCCCGCGATTGCCAGCACCTGATCCGGTGTCAATGGCTCATCAAATGCCTCTGTTGCTGCGGCAGCTGAGTAACCCAAATCAGTAATGCTGGCCCCACCCTGCATGGCGTTATCTTCACCAGCATAGATTGCAGACGGAAGGCCACTGTTACTATTGCCAGTGATCCATCCCTTTTCAGCACGAAGCCTTCTCACCATGCTTGCATGCCGTGCTTCAACCGAATGAATTTGTAAAGCAGCAGTAAGCACGGTGGCATTGCCGAGCAGTTCTCCTGCCCTGCCTTTGTAGGCGCGTACACCAGTATCTTCAAAGGCCTGAGAAAGCGCGAGGAACGTTTGATAGTTTGTAAATGCGTCTGGAAACATTCCGTTCGCGGTGAAATCAAACTCAGGTTTCGAAACAGGAGTAGCCGACAATTGCATCAGCACAGTCTTCAGAAAACCAACGTGAGCACTTTCGTGTTTGCTGATCTGTTGAAAGATCGTTTTACGATCGGCGGGTATCAGCCCGGCAGCGGCAAGTCCTGATTTATAGAACTCATCCTCCAGGTATTCCAATGTCAGTGCATAATTAAGTATGTCTGGAACAGCCGAAGATTGTGCGTATGCTTTATTTAGCGTAGATCCCAGCAAGAAGGGCACGGCAGCAGCTGCCATTTTCATCCCATTTCCCGAAAGATGCTTGAACATCGCGCGGCGTGAACTCAACTTCTCATAGACTTCCGCGTCTACCTTTTCTATGTCAGATATTATTTTTAGCAAATTCATAAGTGATGTTGTTAGTTAGGAGGGAAGTTTATCAAAGTTGATCGTGTTCTTGACGAACCCTTTTGCGGAAGAGAGCACTTCCGAGGGATTTTTTGCAACGTCTAATCCCGTCGCCACCGTGACCACGTCATCACCAGCATAGTCGGCGCTGAACGGGTTGAGCAGATCTCGTATAGCTGATGCGTGGCGTGCTTCAACGGAAACTATCTTACCAGCAAGCAGGAGGTATTCTCCCTTTATAAGCAATTTTCCTGCACCATTATAGGCTGAGACACCCAGATCTTCGAATACTTTGGCTGTGCCTAATACACTGGCGCGGCTGGCAAAGTCAATGGATGTGAAATCGAACTCAACTGTTGTGATCGCGCTTGAACCGAGTGCTGCCTTAAAGAAGTCGCGGTGTGCCTTTTCGTGATCGCGGATATCGGTGAGTATAGAGGTTTCTGCCGATGTCATCCCCGAATAGGGCATTGACACAGCCATGTCGTAAAAGGCTGCTTCCAATTGTTCAAGCAGGTAAGCGTAATTCAAAATGCCAATATCGCCGCTGCCGAGATCAACAGCTGCTGTATTCATTGACGACGCGTCGTCATCATCATCGCAGCCAGCAATAACAATTGCCGACATTGCCGTTGAAGCCCCCAGGTATTTGAGAAACCTTCCTCGCCTCATGGGGCTCATAATCTTTTTCTCGAAGTCACTTATAAATTCATGACTCTTCGTTTGGGTCTTGTTCATAGCTGAATTAGTTTAAGTTGATACGTACTTATTCAAAATTCAACTACGAACAGGCTATACAGTTCGGATCTATCGAATGCAGTGAAAAATGAAAATATTTTTCAATGGGAAGGAATCTCCACAATTAGTCACAACGGTAGTGATATACGCATTACATCCTGTAAAGATCACCCGAACAGGCAATCGGAGAGGAGTGTGCAACAAAATCAACATAGGAATCTCAGAGGTGAATAGCTATCTACGCATTTAGTCGCCCGACGGATCTTTTTCATTACACATTTTCTTTTACGCATTGAATTTCAATGATTGGCACGCGTTTTTTAATACATTCGTACATTAACCGATAGAATATCTCATCAACTTATAAACATACTGGAGAAGACACGCTCGTGGCAGCGCTGAGAGGTCGTGACCAGACAGCTTTTGCGTTTCTTTATGATAGTTACGCAGGCGCTCTGCTCGGCGTAATCGCCCGGATCGTGCAGAAAGAAGAAATGGCCGAAGAGGTATTGCAGGATGTTTTTCTCAAGATATGGGACCGGATTGATTCCTACGACCGCGAGAAGGGTAAGCTTTTTACCTGGATGGTCAACATTGCCCGCAATCAGGCCATTGATAAAACACGCTCAAAAGAATTTAACAAAGACCGGCAAACTGGTGACATCGGAAAATTCGTAAATAGAATTGACGCCGAGGATCATATTGAACTGGGAGTCGAGGCAATTGGCCTGAAGGACCTGCTTCATAAACTCCCCGAAGAACAGCAATTTGTAATTGAGAAGCATTATTTGAGAGGATATACGCAGTCCGAGATCTCGGAGGAATTCAATTTACCTTTGGGAACTGTAAAAACCCGAATGAGGCTTGCCATGCAATTATTAAGAAATCTATTGGTGAAGTGAACATTGAAGCATACATAGCGTCAGGTATACTCGAGGCCTATGTCCAGGGCGAACTGTCTGCGAGTGAGCGCGCGGAAGTAGAAAGGAACATCGCGCAGTATCCTCGGCTTCGATCGGAACTTACCATGATCGAAGAGACTCAGGAAGCACTCCTTCAGCAGATGGCTATTGCACCGAAAGCTGCGGTGCGGACAGAATTACTTGGTAGAATTCAAAAATCACCTACTGGCAAAACCGTGCCATTCACGTCCCCCGCTTCCAGCAATTATTGCTGGGTGGCAGCTGCTGCCGTAGCCCTGGCAGTCATTTCTTCTTACTTCGCGTTCGACTACCGCGGAAGATGGAAGGAGTCACAGAAGGCACTCACAGATCTCATTGCGCAGAACCAACAGGTAGCACAAGACTATAACACCGTGAATGAACGACTCGACCGCCTGGAGGTCGATGTTAAGATTATCAATAACCCGGCATTTAAACGCGTTGTATTAAAAGGCACCGAACAGGCTCCTTCTGCTCTTGCGTCCGTGTACTGGAATCAGGCAACAAAAGAGGTTTACCTCAGCATTCAGGAAATGAAAGATCTCAGTGCCGAAAATCAATATCAGCTGTGGGCAATCATTGACGGTAAGCCGGTCGACGCGGGTGTATTCGACCTCACCAAAGGAAGGCTTTTGCGAATGAAAGACGTAAAGCCCGGAGCCACCACTTTCGCAGTTACAATCGAGCCGAAGGGTGGAAAGACTTCGCCTTCGCTGGAGACAATGCAGGTGGCCGGTAATGTCATTGAAGGCTAACAAAAAAAAGTCTTTAGTGTCCGGAAAGCTTACATCCGTATATATCTTCCGACCAGTGACTTAATCCTTGCCCCGAACGGCACGTACAATCTGCAAATCATTGGTAAATTTGCTGTTCACCTGCTAACGCTATGAGGGCACTATTTTTTGCGTTTGGATTCAGTCTTCTCTCTCTTTCACTTTCCGCTCAAAAATCTGAATCCCAGAAACAGGATTCCATCATGCGCGTGAACTGGGAATCGGGTCTGAAGAAGTTATCATCCAATGATTACAACGGCGCTGCTCTTCAGTTCACCCAGCTGATCAATACCGGCTTTAGCAACAAGGAGGTGTACGCGAAGCGTGGCGTTGCGTATTACATGACCAAAGACTACGAAAAGGCAAAGTCTGATTTCGATGAAGCTGTTAAGGGTCGCGTCGAATACAGCAGAATTGTTTGAGTACAGAGGTAACACCCGGTATCTTCTGGAGGACATTGACGGTGCATCCACCGACCTGGAGAAAGCTATAAGCATGGGGGCGAAGGGAGCCGACGCATTCGCCAACCTCGGCAATGCAAAGTTCAGAATGGATAACTTCAAGGATGCCATTTCAAACTACGACAAGGCATTTGCTGCAGGCAAGTCGGATGCAACCCTTTATAACAATCGGGGTAAAGCAAAGGCCAACCTGCAGGACTTCAAAGGTGCCGTTGCTGACTATGACAAATCGCTCGAACTCAAGCCCGGCGTAACCAATACTTTGGTGAACCGCGGAGATGCCCGTTACCAGCTTAAAGACTGGAAAGGCAGCATTGAGGATTACGAGAAGGTGGTCAGTTCTGGCAGATCCGATGCTGAGATCTTTCAACGGTTGGGCACGGCGAAATACAATCTTCAGGATTACAAGGGGGCATCCGATGCCTTGAAAAGCGCTGTAGATAAGAAGGTCCGGGACAAGGAAGTATTCACCATGCTCGGTCTTTCACAAGTGCGTCTGTCGAACTGCGTGGAAGCTACGAAAAGCCTTTCCGCAGCTGTTTCTATGGGGGCTTCAGGCAAGGAAATTTACTCTGCTCTGGGTCTCTGCCAATATCAAAACAAGGAATACGCTCCTGCTATCGAGACACTCGGCAAGGCCATTGCTGCCGGCGCAACTGAAAAAGAAGTACTGCACGCTCATGGCATGTCGGCCTATCAGCAAAAACAGTATACCGCCGCTATTCCGAATCTTGAGAAAGCAGTCTCTGCAGGAATCGCTGACCTTCCTACCTATGAAGCACTGGGGATATCTTATCTGAGTACACAAAAAGAAAAAGAAGCTCTGCCTGCTCTGGAAAAGGCTGTTGGTCTGGGCAGCAAGAATAAGGATCTGTATTATCAACTCGGCAATGCCCGGTTTAAGCAAAATGATTACAAGGGTGCCATTGAAGCCTACGACAATGCCATCAACCTCGGTGCCAATGATGAGGTGATCTATAATAATCGCGGTAAATCAAAATTGTCGCTGGGACAGGCAAAGGAATCTATCGCCGATTTTGATCGCGCAACAGGTATCAAAAAGGATTATACGACAGCAAACCGTAACAGAGGAAATGCCCGCTATCAGCTAAATGATTTTGCAGGTGCAGTTGCGGATATGGCAGTCGTTGCGTCCCGCGGAGAAGCTACACCGGATGATCTCGCGATCCTGGGAAAGAGCAAGTACCAAACGAAGGACTATGCCGGTGCCGCAGCCGACCTTACCAAAGCAATTGACGGATCAGCAAAAGACAATACGTTGTATGCGGTTCGGGGTAATTCATACTTTGAACTGAAGGAATACGAAAAAGCAATCGCTGATTTCAATAAGGCAATTGATTCCGGGCAACAGGACAATTCACTATACTACAAGAGAGGAGCTGCGAAGTTTGCCCGAAAAGAATATCCAGGTGCGTTGACAGATCTTGACAAAGCTATTAAAGGCGGTGTTCAGGACGCGGCAGCTTATGATATGCGCGGATGGTCGCGCTATGAAAGCAAATCATATTCTGAGGCGTTAGCAGACTTGGACGAAGCCGTTACACGCGATAACAAATTGTTCATTGCTTACTTTCATCGGGGAGATGCAAGAATGGCTACCAACAACACCGCCGGCGCAATAGATGATTACACCAAAGCGATCGGTGGTGGAATAACCGACCCCGTGCTCTTTAATAATCGTGGCAAGGCTTACTTCTTACAGCAAAACTATCCGGCAGCGATAACAGATTTTGGAACCGCATTGCAAAAGAAGCCGGACTATGTAAAGGCATTTGAGAACCGGGGTCAGGCCTACATCAGTACAAAGAAATACGAAGAAGCTGTTCACGATTTTCGCGATGTTGAGAAGTTAACTGAAAAGCCTGGCGCAGATCTTTATCTCACACTCGGAGATGCGTACTATGCGATGGAGAAATTTCCACCCGCATATGAATATTATGGAAAAGTAATTTCAGCAGGAGTTAAAGACAACAAGACCGTATTTATTCGTCGCGGTTTGATGGAGATAGATACAGAAGAATATCAAACCGCTTTGCAAAGCCTCGAGAATGCGCAAAAGGCCGGAGAGAACAGCATCACACTTTTTCTTGAACAAGGGCCGTGCCTATGCAGCGCTTGAAAACTACAAGCTGGCCGTAGCAGAATTTAATAAGGCTGTCGATATCGATCCGAAGAGTGTCGATGCGCATTTCAACAGGGCACTTGTAAAGGAATCACTCGAGGACTATGAAGGCGCCATGCTCGATTACAACAGAGTGATTCAATTTAATCCTGATGACGGAGTGGCATATTACAATCGCGCAACCTGCAAGTCGCAGCTTGACGATTACGGTGCCGGTGTTTCAGACATGGATGAGGCGATCCGGATCGAACCTAAGAATGCGGCCTACTACAAGCAACGAGGCAATTTTTACTATCAACTGAAGCAGCAGGACAAAGCCTGCTTCGACTGGCGCCGCGCCGTAGAATTTGGTGATGGAAAGGCCAAGTTCCAGATTGATCAGTACTGCAAGTAATTCCCGTTTTGAGTTCCTGCGTCTCCCAATTTGGAACCGAATTCTAAGAAAAAGCTTCGTTTTTCACACGATTTCGAGGGGTGTTTTCGCTGGTGATGTTTTTGTAATACCAGAAACAAACACACCATTATGAAAGCCATCCTCTGTTTCTTACTAGTGCTCGTAGCAGCCGCAGCGCCGGCAGCCACCATGCAAGGGAAGGTTACCCGCGTTATTGACGGTAATACTCTCGAATTCACATCATGCGAAGGCGAAAAGTACACCATCGTATTATCGGGCATCGATTGCCCTGAACTCACCCAGGCATTTGGTGACGAAGCCCGTATCTGCCTCCAGAAGTTAGCCTTGAACAAACAAGCCACCGTTACTGTGAAGGGCAAAGATCGCTCAGGTAATTCCATTGCTGAAGTAATGGTCGATGGTAAGAAGGATCCACGCATTCAACTGTTGAAAGATGGTCTTGCATGGACAGAAGAAGGCACGTCAGCCGCTGAGCTGGAAAATTATAAGGTCGCTTCTCAATCAAAGAAGAAGGGACTCTGGAAAGATCAAAATCCGACATCCTCCATGGACTTATCGTCGTCAGCAATCCATGATGACTCCAAAGAGTAGTTAAATAATAGTTGTTTAGGTTGGTTTTAAGACTGCCTGTCAGGAAACTGCAGGCAGTTTCTATTTATAGGCACTATCTGGAGTTATAGGCACTATCTGGAGACCACATCGTCCAAATAACCGTAAACCAGAGCATTGCAATAATTTCCGGCCTTTCTTTTGTATGCTTATCCAGTCGCCAAACAATTTTTAATAGGAGTTCGGAGTTAATATATTTGAACCACGCTGCAGATGAAACTACTGCTTTCCATATTGCTTCTCAGCGATTGCGCTGACGTCTTACGGACAAGAGTTGACGCGAAAGGAAAAAAAAGCTGCCAAAAGAGGTACAGCTGTTGAGCCAACTCCAACGCTTAATCCCGGCTTCTGAGGATATGCGATTTCGTATGCGCCCACAGTAAAAGAGCGGAAACAAAAGAGAAAGTCAAGCGGCATTACTTACAATGCGCAAAAAGAATACGACGACAGTATGTCTGCGCGCGCAAAAACCTATCGCTACAACGAGCGCATGCTCATGAAACCTCAGTATGCAAATCCAGCATACTTTGGACATAAGCGCAAACCTAAAAGACACACTGCCGGCAAACTCAAGTATTGCAAAGAGTGTGGCATAAGACATTGAGATTATTTGTTGATTTGTTGATTTGGTGATTTGTTTTAGGGTGGCAATCTTTTTCATTGTTTATTGGTTAATTTGAACGGGCAGGTTCGCTTATCGCTAAAGCCGGGAGGAAACGTTTTCGGTGAATGGTCAAACGACTTCGCGTCAGTTACCTGGCAGTTAACCAATTCAACAATCTTCATGATTTCTTTTCCTTCAGAAGAATCGATCCCCGAACAGTTCAACGTCAGGGAGCCTATTGAACAACGTGAATACCTTGTCAATGGCGAGCTGCGGCAATGGGCAGGCAATCTCAATGCTGTTCTCAGTCCGGTCTTTGTAAAAGAGGGCGACAAACTTGTTCAAAAAGTTATAGGCAGCACTCCCCTTCTTACGTCGAAGGAGTCGTTGGACGCGCTGGATGCTGCGGTCAGGGCATATGACCTTGGAAGGGGCGAATGGCCGACGATGAGTGTGGCGGGACGCATTGAGCATGTTGAAAAGTTTCTGGCTGCCATGCGGGCGCAGCGGCATGAGGTCGTTAAACTCCTCATGTGGGAGATCGGGAAGACCTTAAAGGATTCGGAGAAAGAGTTTGACAGGACATGCGACTATATCTCGGATACGATCAATTCGTATAAAGAGCTCGACAGAAACTCTGCAAAGCTGATCGAAGAACAGGGGTTTATGGCGCAAATCAGGAGAGTGCCTATAGGCGTCGCGTTGTGCATGGGGCCTTACAATTATCCGTTGAACGAAACCTTTTCCACGCTGATCCCTGCCCTGATCATGGGTAAACAGTGTTGTATTTAAGCCTGCAAAGTATGGTGTGTTATTGATTCGTCCATTGCTGGAGGCTTTTTGCAACAGCTTTCCGAAGGGAGTCATCAACATCATCTACGGGCAAAGGAAGAGAAACTGTTGGGCGCTTGATGGAGACTGGCAAGATCGATGTGTTTGCGTTTATCGGAACGAACAAGGGAGCTAACGAGCTGAAAAAACTGCATCCAAAGCTTCACAGGCTTAAAGCAGTACTTGGACTTGATGCAAAAAATCCGGGTATTGTATTACCAGATGCCGATCTGGACATGCCGTTAGTGAATGCATGACAGGCGCGTTTTCATTTAACGGTCAACGATGCACTGCGCTTAAAATACTTTTTCGTACATGACACGATTGTATCACGTCTTCATCGAAAAATTTAATGCAGCAGTTCAGAAGCTAAACCTGGAATGCCATGGGAACCAGGAGTTTCTCTCACTCCGTTACCTGAACCAGGTAAAGTTGAATACCTCTCTGGACTTGTTGAAGACGCTAGCAAATTTGGAGCCAAAGTTGTCAATGAAAATGGAGCCACGAAACAGCAGAGACATTTTTTTATCCCGCCGTTCTCTTTCCTGTCAACGACAAAATGCGTGTTTATAATGAAGAGCAATTCGGACCTGTAATTCCCGATTGTACCATTCTAGCGACGATGAGCGAGGCGATCGAATATGTATTGCAATCCAATTTCGGGCAACAGGTAAGCATTTTCGGAATGCAGCTCTGCGACGAGTGGCGAGGTCTTATGGACGCATTTGTAAACCAGGTAGGGCGCATCAATCTCAATGCACAAAGCCAGCGTGGACCTGATACTTTTCCTTTCAATGGAAGAAAGGATTCTGCTGAAGGTACTTTTCCATAGCAGATGCATTGCGCGTATTTTCTATTCGTACCATCGTGGCGACAAAATCAACCGACGAGAACAAACGCGTGTTGAGTCAGATCATTCGAAATCGCGAGTCGGCATTTCTCAGTACAGATTATATTATTGTGATCATGTGACCCAACCCAACTATGGTAAAGCATCTCACTTTTATCGTCACCGGCAAAGTACAGGGCGTATTCTACAGAGCGTCTGCGTCGTGATGTAGCGAAAAGCCTTGGTCTTACAGGCTCAGTTTGCAACTTGCCTGAATGGAAGCGTCCAGATCGAAGTGGAGGGGGAACAGGAAGTGATCAACAAGTTCTATGCCTGGTGCCTGGAGGGCCCGCCACGCGCAGTAGTGAATAGTATTGATGTGCAGGAGGGAGTACGTGAAAGGCTACACCAGAGATCCACCATTGCCCGTGAACAAAAGCTAATCTACCGTTTGGGAATCCATACTCTCGTTCTAACAGTACGTCCTCTGAAAGAAGTGTCTCAACGAGGAAATAATCTCCTTGCGGATCTGTCGAGTAAAGTACATCCTGACTTTGCTGGTTAAACAACGCCAGGGTGCTGTAGTATTGCGTCTCCGTGATGATCGAGATCGAAACATGATGTCTTCTCTGGTCTCCTGATCATTGATCACTTCGATATAAGTTTTGATGCGGTCATTTTCATTGATCAGCTTCACCACTTTCCGCCGCTCCTTCTGATCCCGTGAGAAGTAAGTCCACGGTGACGAAAATGCTTCGCCGGTGTCATTTTCCTGGGAACAGTACGTTGCGCCCGCACGATCTCACTTTCGAATAATCTGTTTCCCGAGATCGTTACTTCCTGGAGCAATCTGATATCTCTCACCCATCCGGATCATAAGATCTTCCTCTTCAAGTAGCAGAGGGACAGATGAGGTCGTATATCCCACCATGGTTAGCACCAGTGTATCGGTGGAGCGGACGAATCTGAAACGCACCGAGGCTTCTCGTGACAGCAAAGAGATCTTTACCCTTTACGCGCACATGCACCCCAGGCAATGCCTTGAGGCTGGCCGAATCAACAACGATGCCGTGCGTCAGCTTTTGAGCGCACAGCGGCAACGATGCAAAATAAAAAAAGACAAAAAGTTAGTTCCCAGCGCTTCATTACGCATTGCTAGTCAAAGGGCCCATCCCCCATCAATAGGATGAATGCCGGGTCAATTAAGTTTTATTGGCAAGCTGCCCGCAAGCCGCATCAATATCCTTGCCGCGGCTTTTTCGAATGCGTGTAGTTATGCCGTTCCTCTCCAGAATATCCATGTACATGTTCAACGCCGCCTCGCTAGCCTGCTGAAATTCGCCATCATCGATCGGGTTGTACTCTATCAGATTCACTTTCGAGGGAATAATCTTACAGAATCTGAGCAACGCCTGTGCGTGCTCTTCAGTGTCGTTAATACCTTTCCACACCACGTACTCGTACGTCACCTTGCGTTTAGTTTTTTTGTACCAGTGCTTCAACGCGTCACCGAGCTCCGAGAGTGGATTGGTGTCGTTAATAGGCATGATTGCGGAACGGGTCTTATCTAACGCAGCGTGCAATGAAACCGCCAGATTGAACTTCACGTTGTCATCGGCCATCTTCACAATCATCTTGGCAACACCAACGGTCGACACTGTGATCCGCTTGTTGGCCATGTTCAATCCCTTCTGTGAAGTAATTTTTTCAATTGCCGATATAACGTTCGCATAGTTCAACAGCGGCTCACCCATCCCCATAAAGACGATATTCGTGAGTGGCCTGTTGAAGTACAATTGAGCCTGTTCTTTGATTGCAACTACCTGGTCGTAGATCTCATCGGGACTAAGATTTCGCTGTCGCTTGAGACGGGCCGTAGCGCAAAACTTGCAAGCAAGGCTGCAACCCACCTGCGACGACACACACGCCGTAATTCGTTTCTCGGTGGGAATCAATACGGATTCAACCACCATCCCATCATAAAGCGTCACAGCGTTCTTGATCGTACCATCGGAGCTGCGCTGCATGCGGTCAACATTAATGTGGTTGATGGCAAAGTTCTCCTTCAACATCTCACGTAACCCAACCGAAAGATTGGTCATCTGATCAAAATCCTTGGCAGATTTGTTCCAGAGCCATTCGTAAACCTGCTGGGCACGGAAAGGCTTCTCGCCGTGCTCAACAAAGAATTGTTTGAGCTCTTCGAGTTTTAGCTTTCTGATATCACGTCTGGAAGTATCGACCATGATTAGTTTAGCCTCCTGCAGGCATTTTCATGCGTTTCCGCACGATGCATCCTGCAAAGGTAGCGAAAGAACATTAATTGGCGAGTCCGCAAAAAGAACAGGATGATCTGCCTATTTTATTCGTACAAAAATCTTGGTCTCGCAAACGCGTGATGAATTGCTTATGATGAGAGAATCTCCTTCAAGCTTTTCAATGGTATACCCTTCAATGATCGTCTTTGATTTCTTATCCAGAAAGTACAGACCACTCTCATTGTAGCGATACATGAAAGACTTTGAATTGTAGGACTTTTTCTTGCTGATGATCTTGGTGCTCTCCTGACCGGTGTTGTTGTCTTTGAGTTCAAGAACCTGGGGTGCTGCTCCCGACATTGATTTCATGTCGTCAACAAGTGCCTGCGCGTCATCATCGTTTCCTCCTAATTCATCTTCAACACAGCTGCTTTGCTTAACAAGTTGCCAGCGACCGACAATCGATTGTGCCTGGCCCGCCAGGGTATACCCGGTTAAGGCCAACAATAAAATAAGCTTTTTCATGAACGTGCCTTGACCTGATGGTCATTAACCAAATTTACTCAAAAATTGAGCCGGTTGAAAAAAGTTGATGGCTGCAAGCCAGCCTGCCTGATTGTGAGTGGGATAGACCAAAATCGCCCGGTGTAACTCCCAAGGCGGTGATCACCAAAACTAATTGAACCCCGGTTGCGATTCATCCTTTTGAAAACTCGCTTTATTGAGCGAAATTTTAGCCCTTCAATTCTAATCCATGGAGAAAAGCACTGCGATCGTGCTCACAGGCGGGTACTTAGCCTCGAGCAACGCAAAAACCGCCCACGGTCTCATCCGGGGCACTGATAGATTCAAGATAGTGGGATTCGTTGACGACAAGTCAGCGGGACGTGACGCCGGAGAGGTACTGGATGGCAAAAATCGCGGAATACCTATTTACGCTACTATTGCCGATTTTCTAAAGACAGGTCAACGCGCTAAATATTGCGTTATCGGTGTCGCTACAAAAGGAGGAGTCATACCTGATTCACTTCGCGTGCTGTTAAAAGAGGCCCTCGAAAATGGATTCAACCTCGTTAACGGGTTGCATGAATACATTGTGGACATTCCCGAACTCGCTGCACTCGCTAAGGAAAAAGGACTTGAGATCATTGATGTCCGTAAACCGAAGAAGGCCACCGAGCTTCATTTCTGGTCTGGTCAGATCAAAGAGGTAAAGTGCCCGAAGATCGCTGTGCTGGGAACAGATTGCGCACTTGGAAAAAGGACGACTACACGATTCCTTGTCGAAGCTATGCGTGAGGCCGGTTACAAGGCTGAAATGATCTACACAGGGCAGACTGGCTGGATGCAGGGAGCTAAGTATGGTTTCGTGTTCGATTCTACGCTTAATGATTTTATCTCGGGTGAAATGGAACACGCGGTACTGCAGTGTTACCAGGAAGCAAAGCCGGATATTATTTTCATTGAAGGACAGTCAGCACTGCGCAACCCAAGTGGACCCGCCGGCGCTGAATGGATCGTATCAGCTGATGCAGACGCCGTAGTACTACAACACCACCCTTCCAGAAAGCAATACAAGGATATGGAATACTATCCTGCATATCTGCCTGAACTTCGCGACGAAGTCGCATTGATCAGGATGTACGGTGCGCCTACGGTGGCCGTTACACTGAATACATCTAAGATGGCAGAAAGCGATGCGCGTGCAGCCGCTGCCAGGTACGAAAAGGAACTTGGAATTCCAGTAGTCTTACCGTTGGAAGACGGACTGAAAGCCCTGGTTCCTGTTTTTGAGAAACTCATAGCCAGGAGTGTCGCCAAAGTATAGCATGCCGTAAACCAGGTTAGCGGCCGGCTTCATGAAGGAGCTTTTGGTCAGATAACTTTAACATTGTTTTTTGCTAAGCGATATATCGGTTAAACACCCAGCAGACTGTCCATACAGTGACGTGATCTGAAATAAAACATTTACGTGACCCGCACGATATGAAAATTAAAGAAGTAAAATCCTGGAGCGCAGACCTTGGAAACACCAAGCCTTATACGATCGCCTTCAAAACCATTGATGAAGTTCGTAATGCATTTGTCGAGATCACGCTCGACAATGGAATCACTGGCATCGGCGCCGGAAATCCAAGTGAATACGTGGTTGGAGAATCGTTCGAGCAGTGCCTGGATGCGCTAAAAGAAAAGAACCTCGAGTTCCTTATTGGAAAAGACATTCGCGAGTTTAATCAGCTGACTTTCGAAGTCTGGAAGAGATTTCCTGAGAATCCTTCAGCACGCGCTGCGATCGACATCGCCCTGCACGATGTCTTCACAAAGTTCCTCGACGTGCCTCTCGTAAAATTCCTGGGTCAGAAGATCAAAAAGCTTCCAACGTCAAACACGATTGGAATCAAGAACGTCGAGGAAACATTGAAGGAGGCCGAAGAATACAAGAAGCGCGGGTTCAAAGTGATCAAGGTAAAGTTGGGTCGCGACCTTGAAGAGGATGTTGAGCGCATCATGAAGCTTCGCGAAAAATTTGGAAGCAGCATTGGCATCCGCGTCGATGCAAATCAGGGATACACACGTGAACAAACCATTCAGTTTTATGGCCGTTGCTACGATCTCGATATCGAACTGATTGAACAGCCATTACCTGCAAATGAAATCGCTGAGATGAAGGCACTTCCAAAAGAGGTGCGTGAGGTTTTAGCGGCCGACGAATCGCTCATCACTCCTGAGGATGCTATCGAACTGATCAAGCCACCGAAAGCGGCTGATATTTTCAACATCAAGCTGATGAAATGTGGTGGAGTTAGTCAGGCATTGAAGATTGCTGACATTGCCCAGGCGGAGGGAGTTGATCTTTTCTGGGGCTGCAACGATGAGAGCATCATTAGTATTACTGCTGCTTTGCATGCAGCTTTCGCCTGCGAAAACACTAAATACATTGACCTGGACGGAAGCCTGGATCTCGCACGCGACGTCGTTAAGGGAGGCTTTATTCTGAAAGACGGAATGATGTCGTGCTCAGATAAGCCGGGACTGGGGGTAGAAAGGATTTAGCAGCCAAAGAGGAATTAAGAATTAAGAGTTTAAGAATTAAGAATTGGCTATCACGACCTTCGGTCGTGCCATCGACAGCCATAGGCTGGTAACCAATTCTTAACTCTTAATTCTTAATTTCATTTGATCCAGTAATCAACCACCGTTACTTTATCCAGAACTGGTCCGACTACAGCGCCAAACGCCTTGTGGTCCGGATGTACCAGATAATCATCTCTGTCTTTGTCGCTGGAAAATGTTAAGAAGAAACAGTGAGTAAGCCCCTGGTTCAGTCCTTCAGGGCTGCTGTTGGTTCCCCACTCAAAATCTTTGATCGTTTTAATCTTTTTGGGCAGTGCTATGAATGCCTGCTCTACCTTTTTGATGTCTTCAGGTGTAGCCGTGCTCTTGAAACTAAACAGCACTACGTGCCGCAGCGCCTTGCCCTTTGATTGAGCATTTGTATCAGTTGTTGCCATAGCCAGCAATGTACATAACGAAAGAATGAATAGACCCTTCTTCATAAAGATTACTAATTCTGAATTATTTGATTTTTAATTATTCTCAACTTTAAAGTGCTAGTTCCTGGAAAAGAATTGTCAATTGTAAATTATCAATTGTCAATTGAATTAGTATCCCCACTTCTTCATGATACCAAAATTCTCCTTCATCGCATCAAGTGGAGTTTTACCCTGGTAGGATTCCTGCTCAATGATGAAATGTTTCGTACCTCCGGACTTCCGTCCAAGGTCTATCACTTCTTTAGGATTTACGATGCCCTTGCCCAATACGCAGCTTTCGTATTCGTGATTGCCGCCGACTGAAGCCTTGATCTCATCCTTAACGTGCATGGAAACAAATCGTCCAGGCCACTTCTTTACGATATCAATAGCTTTGGCACCACCGTTATAAAGGTTTCCGATATCGAGTTGTTGAACGACAAGATTGGGGTCTGTTTCAGTAAGCATAATGTCGTACATAGTTTGACCATCAAGCTTTTCACTGAATTCAAAGTCATGGTTGTGATACCCGAATTTCATTCCTGACTTCTTACAAAGTTCGCCAGACTTGTTGAAGATCTCCATGTAATGTTTCAGGCTACTGGCAGTGCTGCGAAGGGTCTTGTCGAGAGACGGAGAAATGACGAACTGCTGGCCTGCAATGGCGGCGTCCTCTACAGTATACTTCCAAAGATCAGTGAAGTCTTTTGTTGCCTCATCCCAGTGCTGCTTACCCATAACGGTGTGGCCACTGGGCATCTTCATGCCAAGGTCGTCGAGTATTTTCTTGAATTCCTTCGGAGCATATCCATAAAACTTGCGTTCGACGTAGTTGGCATGCTCAACATTCTTATAACCCATCGCCGACAACTGCTTCAGAGTACCCATTGGATCCTTCTTCATGTCGTCGCGTACGGAGTAAAGTTGCAGCCCCATCAGCTCGCCGGCAGGAGCAGCTTTGGCTTTAGTAGCAGTTAGCCATGCCGTGGTGCCCAGTAAACCTAGTGCACCTTTTCTCATAAAATCTCTTCTTGAACTCATCTGATTGTAGATTTAAGTATTGGTGGTTGAGTCAGCCTCGTCGTGCCGTCCTGCTAAGCGGTGTTTCCTTTGGCCCGGCATTTCCGAATATATCAAATATGGCTGATTTTGCACACTGGCCCTCATCCTTTGTGATGAGCGCGCGATTATGCCTTTATCACGTCGCGGATTTCGCGTATGTGATGCCGCCGGGAGAATGAATGGCAACCCTATGCCGCAAACAAAAAGGGGCATTCAATGGTCCGTTTATCAGGGTAGCCGCCGGGTCTATTTGCTGTCAGAATAAACAGCCTGCTCAAACTCTCCCTTTGCTTTCGCTTCTGACAACTTCTTCAGGTTCTTGGGCTGCTTAAAATTGTTGGCTGGATTGCCCGTATAATCAACAAGCATGCCCAGTGAATTAAGCCTTATGGATTTTTCATCCTTAGAGGCGTTCTTATCGCCAAGAACGTATCGGGTCATTGCACCCATATACATGCCAAGGAGGTCATCATTGCCTTTGAGGAACTTCTGATCAACGTCGCTGAGTGCAAATTTATAGTCAGGCGTAGCTGACATCCACTTGATAATAAACTGCAACGAATTTAATCGCTGCATATCATTTTTCTGGAATGGCGTCTCGAAAAGATAGTTAGCCGCTGCCAACGCATACGGTTCTGCGGGCTTGCAGTCTGCTGCGGTTTCTAGTTTAATAGAATCAAAATTGGGGAGGTCCTGAGCGTGGACAACATAGGCGCAAATGCAAAGCATGGCCACAACGATTTTTCTCATGTATAACGAAGTTTAACAACGCTGTCAAGATATACAATTCCCCGAAATGCAAGGCGGGGCCTTAATTCTTAATTCTTAATTACCTCTTCGTACGCCTCTGCATAGTGCTTAATAAGGTTTTGCCAATCAAATATCTCCGAATGACTCTCAACGTTATTGCGCTGCATAATGCGCTGACGCATGTTTTGCTGAAGGAAAGCATAGAGCACATCAGTTAACTGGTTTGCCGACCAGTCGAAGGTTCTTTTACCCCGCTCGATAACAAATAAGCCATACTTTTCGTGGTCATGAATGTGGTGCAGCACGTAGTCGCCAAATCCTCCCAGATCACTGGTTACAGAAGGTATTCCGCTCGCCATGCATTCCAGTGGCGTATATCCCCAGGGTTCATAGTAGCTTGGGAAAATTCCAAGGTGGCATCCTCGCACAAACTGATTATAATCCATACCGAAAAGCGGGTTGCTCGTATTTATGAAATCGGGATGGTAGACTATCTTAACGGGGTCGTCGGGTCCATTCAAAAGTTTCTTACTATGGATCGCTGCCAGAAGCTCATCGCTCGATTCGTTCACCAGCCTGTGCGTTATCACCAGCGGATTTTTCTTTGATCTCCAGGCCTGCAGCGTTCGGCGGTAACGGAGTTTCCAGTACTCGTCAACGAACGAATTGAGATCGGGAAGATGATGATCTTCCTGCGACGTGCTTCGATAGAAGAGACGTTTCCCAACCTGCTCCTGAATGGCCCGTGTAGTTTGGAGGATCTCCTGCATCATGGCCATGGATTGCAACACTTCAGGATAGATACTGTAAAAGTTCTGCTTCGTTACGACAAACATCACAACCGTAAGGTCGGACCCTTCCTTCTTCAGCCGCTGGTTTAGACGCGACAATGCTTCAATCGTAAGGTCGTAGCCCTTGTTCTTGAATTCATATCTCCCCGATGTAAAGAAATATAACGTTTTGTCAAGATCGAACGAATAGGATTGAAAGAAGTGGGCCATCACAAAGTGATGGATTTCCTCCTTATACTCTACGTGTTTGTTTTGAAACTCATGCAGGGCTTCAAAACGTTCAATGCTTAGTCCGTTTGGAAGCACAACTTCAGGCTTGCGCTTCAAAAGGTGTTTACATTCCCGAGCCGTAACATCACTTACCGTTGTAAAAAGGTGTGCCCGTTGTGCACAGGCATATTCAATCGATGCTTCAGTTTCTATCCCAAATCTTCTCGCCTCTTCTTCCCACTTGAAGAATGGAAGATGCGCATAGAACATCGGAGAGTTTATCGCAAGATGCCGGCCCAGTTGAGTAGCGTGTGTTGTGAAGACGGTCTTGATGGGCATTTCTTCTTTCCTGATATCCAGTATCGGAAGACAAGCCATCCACTCGTGAAAGTGCCCAATGATCGGCATGTCGGTAAGCTTAACCAGTTCGTCAAAGAAGAGCTTGGTGAGATAACCGAACGCAACCACCTGATTGATGAGTGGATTATCATTCGGGGTACTGATGCCATGATTTTTCCACAACAGATATTTCACAACATTAAGTGCTTTATCCTGAACGACATTCGGATTGAGTAACACAACGCGGGGTTTACCGGGTACAAGCCATTCAGCGTAGTGAACGTCAAATCCGCGCTTTCGCAACGTGGCCGCTGCCTGTCCAAAAATATCCTGGGCATCGTCGAGAGGCTCCAGCTCAGCCTGGATAGCGCGCCCCATGTACGGCCCGATCATACAAAAGGGACCGCTGGAATGTGTCACCATAGCGGGCGCCTTTGACCGAATGACGGTATATATACCACCTACCTGGTTACAAACTTCCCACGCAACTTCTGCTATACAGGCTTGAGGGAATTTGTTCTTAAGCTCTGACGATCGTTTTGACATCTTTTAAGCCAGATTGGCCGTTTTAGGTCGTTTTCGAGTCATTTCAAATGTCAAAATTTCTGAAATTAGGTCTCTGTTTTTACTGGATTATTTTTTGATTAATCGGCCGTGAGACTAATCATATGAACTTCGAGAAATACACAATAAAATCACAGGAAGCACTGCAGAAGTCTGCTGAGATTGCTATGGCTAATCAACAGCAAGCTATTGAACCAGGGCACCTGCTAAAGGGCATTCTTGAAATCGACGAGAATGTTTCCAGTTATCTGTTTAAGAAATTGAATGTAAACGTTGGGTTGCTTGAAACGAAACTTGATGACTTAATAAAGTCTTATCCACATGTTTCAGGACAACAGCCTTACCTGTCGTCTGCAGCAAATAGCATACTGCAACAGGCAGAAAAAGAACTCAAGGAATTTAAAGACGAGTTCATTGCTGTTGAGCATTTGTTATTGGCTGTGCTTTCATCCAAAGACAAGGCCTCAAGTTTATTAAAAGATGCCGGCGTCGATCGTTCTGCGCTGATCAAAGCCATCAAGGAATTGCGTGGTGGATCAAAAGTGACCGATCAGAATGCTGAATCAAAATACAAATCACTCGAGCGCTACTCCAAGAATCTGAACGAACTGGCCAAGGCCGGGAAGATAGATCCTGTTATCGGCCGAGACGAGGAGATTCGCCGCGTGCTTCAAATCCTGAGCCGACGCACAAAGAACAACCCCATACTGCTGGGTGAGCCAGGTGTTGGTAAAACTGCGATCGTTGAAGGCATGGCCCAACGCATTGTCGATGGCGACGTACCTGAGAACCTGAAAACGAAAGTGCTGATTTCACTCGACATGGGTCTGCTCGTGGCTGGTGCAAAGTATAAGGGCGAATTCGAAGAACGACTGAAAGCCGTTATTAAAGAAGTAACGGATTCCAATGGAGAGATCATTCTCTTCATTGATGAGATCCATACGCTGATTGGTGCTGGAGGTGGGGGAGAAGGTGCGATGGATGCTGCTAATCTCTTAAAGCCGGCGTTGGCACGGGGTGAACTTCATGCGATCGGTGCAACTACTTTAAAAGAGTATCAAAAGTATATCGAGAAGGATAAGGCACTTGAGCGTCGCTTCCAGTCAGTAATGGTTGACGAACCTTCTGTTGAAGATTCGATCTCCATATTGCGTGGTATAAAAGATAAATACGAATTGCACCACGGTGTGCGCATCAAAGACGATGCAGTAATCGCCTCTGTTGAGTTGTCGAACCGCTATATCAGCGATCGTTTTCTTCCCGACAAGGCAATCGACCTCATGGACGAAGCTGCATCAAAACTTCGTCTCGAGATGGATTCACTTCCGGAAGAGCTCGATGAGCTCAACCGTCGAATCATGCAACTTGAGATAGAACGCGAAGCCATTCGCAGGGAAAAGGATAAGGAAAAAGAAACCATCCTCACCCGCGATATCGCTGACCTCTCCGAATCCCGTAACTCGTTGAAAGCGAAATGGGAGAGTGAGAAGGAAGTGGTTCACGGCATTCAAAAGGAAAAGGAAAATATTGATAAGCTGAAGTTCGAAGCCGAACAGGCTGAGAAGGCTGGCGACTACGGAAAGGTTGCCGAAATCCGTTACGGTAAAATAACTGAGGCGGAAGCGCGTCTTAACTCATATCATCAAAAGATGAAGGAGATGCAAGGCGAAAAGTCTTTGCTGAAAGAAGAAGTCGATAGCGAAGACATTGCCGAAGTCGTTGCCAAATGGACAGGCATTCCGGTTTCACGCATGTTGCAAACAGAACGCGAAAAACTTTTAAATCTTGAAGAAGAGCTCAGCAAACGTGTGGCTGGTCAGGAAGAAGCGATTCGTGCTTTGAGTGATGCAGTTCGAAGAAGTAGAGCAGGTCTTCAGGATCCAAAGCGCCCAATCGGTTCGTTCATATTTATGGGAACGACTGGTGTAGGAAAAACAGAATTGTCTAAAGCTTTGGCAGACTATTTGTTTAATGATGAGACAGCCATGGTTCGTATCGACATGAGCGAGTACCAGGAACGCCATAGCGTAAGCAGGCTGATCGGTGCACCCCCAGGATACGTTGGCTATGATGAAGGCGGGCAGTTAACTGAAGCAGTAAGGCGCAAACCTTATTCTGTAATCCTGCTCGATGAAATCGAGAAGGCACACCCTGACGTGTTCAACATATTGTTGCAGGTTTTGGATGATGGGCGACTCACCGACAACAAAGGTCGTGTTGCTAACTTCAAGAATACCATCATCATCATGACCACTAACATCGGATCGCATTTGATCCAGGAGAATTTCGAGAAGATCACTCCTGAAAACTATTTCGATGTACTGGAGAATACGAAAGACGAAGTACTGACGTTACTACGCAAAACGGTACGACCAGAGTTTGTCAACCGTATCGATGAGATCATCATGTTCAGGCCATTAAGCCAGGGTGATATCAGAAAGATAGTTGATATACAAGTGGATCAGATACGCAAACGTCTGGAAGAGGCGGGAGTAAGACTTGACATCGGAGAGGCTGCACGCACACGGCTCGCTAAACTTGGATTCGATCCTCAGTTTGGTGCGCGGCCATTGAAGCGCGTGATGCAACGCGAGATTCTGAACGAACTTTCGAAACAGATACTTGCGGGAAAGATTCACAAGGACTCTGTAATCTTCGTGGATTTGAAAAATGAAAATGAATTCATATTCGAGAACCTGGAGGCGGCGGAAATTGTTTAGTAGGTAAATGGTTTAAGGATTGGTGATCCCGCCCACTTAATGGCGGGAAATAGATTGGTTGAGGGGTTTGGTTTGAAGCCGGCGCTTATGCGTCGGCTTTTTTTATTGATCTGTTTGTTGACTGTTGTTGGGTGCCGCGAGCATTCGCTGCAGCCCGTTTTTTTACGTTCATCGGGATTACCCCCGCTTCGCTTCTCTTCAGCTCGATGCAGTTTTGCGCCCCTTACAGTGACGTTATAGCGACCTTATAGTGACATTATAGTGACCTTTGATAAGTCCGCGTGTTATTCGCATGCTATTCGCGATATGTCGTATGGCCGCGTGATGGTCGCTAGGTGGCCGCTAGGCGTACGCTCGATTAGGTCAACACCGTATGTCTGTATCTCTTACAGATTAGCTTACACTTTGTTTACAAGTTGCAAAAACTTCTGCCGCGCACTTTGGGCAAAATAACTATCCTTTAACATTTATAAAGACAAGTATTAACTTCATACGAAAATATTCGTATAAATACTTGCATTGTGAGCTTACTGTCGCTACCATTGTAATACGAAATCATTCGTAAGTATGAGCGAGAAACCAATAAAAACGACCGAAAAAGAGCTGGAAATCCTGCAAATCGTGTGGGAAAAGGGCTCCGCCTCCGTGAAAGACATTCACGAGGCCATGGGTGGTGATGAGGCCAACGGATATACAACCATCCTCAAGTTCATGCAGATTATGCACGAGAAGGGTCTCGTGAAGCGTGAAAAAAGTGGCAAGCTCCATTTATATAGTGCAGTGCCGTCACTGGAGAACACGCGCCAGCAGTTGCTTGACAAAATGATCAATACGGTATTTCAGGGCTCGGCAGCGCAGTTGGTAATAAGCGCCCTCGGAAACAACACATCTTCAAAAGAAGAATTGGACGAGATTAAAGCTTACCTCGAAAAACTCGTGCAGCATGGAGACAATCGCTGAAATGTTGAACAGTCCCGTCGCACAAGCTACGGGCTGGACGCTTATCCACTCATTATGGCAGGGCGCGCTCTGTTATCTGTTAAGCATCGCCGTTCTTAGATCGATTCCCACAAAACTATCTGAGGCGCGCTATGCAGCATCAGTCGCTGTACTAACACTGATGCTTATCAGTTCAGCGATAACGTTTCGCCGTTGTCTATTCCCCAGCCACAACATCAACCCAGCAAGCGCAGGTTGTCGCTGCACTTGCGTCATATAATCATATTGCTGACAACACGATGTCATCACCAACGCAGACATTCTTCTCCAATTTGAATGCCGTTATTGGACGACACATGGGGTTTGTTTCTGCAATCTGGTTCATAGGTGCTATAGTCTTTATGCTCCGCATCGTGAGCGGCTATTGGTATATCGGATTCATAAAAAGAACTGCGGAACCCGTTGGGTCATCCTGGCAAGCTCAGGTAAATGATTTGGCAGCGAAGCTGGACATCAATCGATTCGTCGCCGTGGCACAGTCGGAGTTAATCAATGCGCCCATGGTGTTGGGTTATCTCAAACCAGTGATCCTGATTCCTGTGGGCATGATCTCCGGCCTTACAACGGATCAGCTGGAGGCCATATTTGTGCATGAGCTGATGCACGTTCGAAGAAGAGACTACATCGTCAATCTTGCTCAAACCGTTTTGGAAGCGATATACTTCTTTAATCCCTTCGCATGGATATTATCTGCAAATATCCGTCGCGAGCGTGAGCACTGCTGCGACGATGGTGTTGTTTCCAATCATGGCAATGCAATGGCCTATGTTCGGGCATTGGCAACGCTGGAAGAGGTAAGACTCTCACGCTCCGGCATAGCGCTCTCTCTCGCTGAAGACAAAAATCAATTACTGCAACGTATCAAACGCATTATGGAAAAGTCTGTACACAACTATTCCAGCCGCGACCGCTTCGTCCCAGCAATCTTGCTGGTGATCGGACTCATGTGTGCGTCGTGGCTAACCATTCAATCCCGTGACCGCAAGGCAGCTGTTCGTAAATCGGAGGTAACTCCGGACGCTGCCATCAATCTGGTGGCCACCCGCGATACGACAATCAAACAACAACCCGGTGCCTACTATCATTATAGTGTAACAACTGTCGACGAGGATGGCAAAGAAGACACGCATGTTGTCGAAGGATTCTCTGAGGATGGCAACTTTCACGAAGCTATCGCTGGTATTCCTCAGATAGCCCCCATAGATCCCATTGATCCAATCGACCCTTACGTGCCAATGATTCTTGAATTGGATGCATTCCATGCTCCGGTAGCAGTTCCTTTTGTCGGTGCTGCACCGATTGTACCTGACCAGCCACAGCCGATGGTGCCCATGCAATTTCACATGCCGGCGCCACCGAACTTCCGCGGTTCCTTTTTCGATACCATTCCTTCAATACATAACAATTCATGGGATGAGTTTGGTCGCGAGTTCGAAGAGACTTTCAAAGAACGATTCGAGGACTTTTACAAAGCACACGAATCCGACATGAAGCAAATGATGAAAGAACTAGAAGATCGTTTCGCAAATGACGAGGCTTTCAGAAGAACGGAGGAGCTTCAGTTACACAAAGAAGAGGCGCGCGCAAGAGAACGCGACTGGTCACGTGCAGCCGAAGATATGGCACGACGTGGTGAAGCTATGCAGCGTGAAGGATTTGCGAAAATGCAGGAAGCACAGCAAGCCATGGAACTCGCACAGGTACAGTCGAAGATTGATCAGGCCCGGATGATGGATATGACACGATTCAATGAGGATATGAAGGAGCTGGAGCGCAACATGGAAATCTTCGAACGCGAAATGCAGGAAGCACAACTGAAGGTTGAAAAGGAAGCTATCAAAGACGGCTACATAAAGAAAGGTGAGAAGATCAACTCCATCAACATCAACGATGACAACGTAGAGATCAACGGCAAAAAGGTCAAGCCTGCGGATGCTAAACGTTATCGTGAAATTCTTCATGCACCAGAACATCCTCCGGTGCATTAATCCCGCGGTCGACTACAAACTCCACGGCCAGTATAAAAAACAAAGAGGCTGCAATTATGGCAGCCTCTTTCTTTTAGTTTGCTGTTGTGATGCTACGGTTCAGGTGAGCGATTAATTGCTACCGCAACCAATTTCTCTGAAGCTTTGAGGTGCTTCAGTTTAATGTGATCCGCCAGCCTCATGGCCAATGCGATGATCGTAAGCGTTGGATTGGCATAACCGCCGACAGGGAATACCGAACTTCCTGCGATGTACAGGTTCTGAAGTCCATGCACCTTGCAGTCGAGATCGACAACCCCCTTTTTAGGATCCTCATTCATACGCGTTGTTCCCATGTTATGATGAGTGCTCAGCTGAAGTATAGGTTCACCGAAGAACGTTTCAGTCTTAAGATCACCCATGCCCGCTTCGCGGAACGCATCGGCAAATATCTCAATTGACCTTCTTACACTTTGCTTCTCAATGTCGCGTCGGTGATTGATAAGCTTAGCCATCGGATATCCCAGAATGTCAAGATTCCTGCTCAGCACAACGCGATTATCGCGATGAGGCGCCTGTTCTGTCTGACTAAGTATCTGAAACTTGGTGTACTTCGAAAGATCCTGCTCAAGAGACCACTCGCCAACGGCGAAATTGGGCTTCATAATATCCGCCTTATAGCTGTGGCGATACCAGTTACCTACAATATTCGGCGTGTCGCGAACAATATTCTTAATGTGCTTTAACAGCTTACCAGGTTCAGCATTACCGCCGAGATTGTGTCGAAGTTCATCGATAGACATCCGTCCTGGTGACCGATGCAAGTCGGTACGGGGAAACACAACAGCGCTCATATTCAGTAGCCGTTCACGCCGCATAACTTCTTCCGACAACTCGAACTTACCCATGATCGTATTGCCACGGATACCTCGCTTATCATAAAGGAATAGTTTCTTGATGACCTCTTTATTGGGAGGGAACAGCTGTCCTGTCGTAACGAGCGGGTGATCCATGAAATATCGACCTACTACATCGTGTTGGTTTCCGACGCCGGCAGGCTGTACGCTATTCGACATGAGCATGATCCGCGGATTATCCAACCCACCTGCAGCAAGTATGAATAGCGAGGCTCTCATGGTGAACTTGTTGCCGCTAATTGAAGCAACACGCAACTCCTTGATGTTCTTTCCCGACTCATCAGGAATAAGTTCCGCTGCCGATCCATAGATGTACACCGATGTATGGGACGAATCACGCAGATCGTCGGTGTATTCTTTTGTGTATACATCACTCGGACCAAACTTAAAGACCCTGGTATTCACATTTCCAGAGGGGAACTTTATGATGCGCGCATCAGGCGTTTCCCAGGAGGTTGCCTCATAGTCCATCGTGCCGCTTTGGCAAAATTGACTCGCACGTTCGTAGAAAGGAATGAGGTGATCATATGAAATTGGCCAGCCGCTATCAGGTACCCAATCGCGGCGCTCGAAATCAATTCGGTCAGCAGGCATGTAACGAACGCCAATGCGACCTAAGTGCATCTGAACGTTCCAGCGATTCGACATTCCACCATACTGGCGATGTCTCATATCGCGAAGAGCCGCGAATGGATCTCCCTCTGTTTCTCCTTCTCCAAGTTGAGCGGCTACAGCGTCGGGCTTTAAGCCACCGCTTTCAATCACGGCAACTGGCGTGTTCTGATTCTTAAATTCTCTCGCCAGCGCAATGCCGGCTGGTCCTCCTCCTATGATGCAGATCTTAGTGTATAAAATGTCTTCGTTCTGAAGTTTGCGACAATCAACAAACATATAACTGAATTAATGGGTGTGTAGCTGGGTAAATTACGGGGCGTGGGTAGAGTGCAGGACAACACGTGCGTGTGAAAGGAACGCGCGTATTACCAAAGTCGTAATCTAACTCAGATCAGCAGCGTGCAGAACAACGAGAACAACGATCGGCTTGTCGAGGGCGGTCGTGCGTGAATGTGCGCAAACGAAGGCGTGTAATTCGGAATGACGTTCAGAGAATAAAGCACAACGTGCATTTTATCATCTATAGCAACAAACGATGATTCTAGTCCGGACTCTTCCACTTCGCAGATAGACATATGCTGTGAAGAGTGGTGGGTAGAAGCGACAACAACCTCATCTGAATTGCCCCACAACTGTAACGCAGGAGCAATCAGAAACTGAAGAATGATCAGCACAAGGCAAAGGAATCTAGTCCGCCTGATGATTTTCATAATGAGGGAGTGTCCGTATGAATTTCGTCATTTTCAGTGGTATGATCTGAACGACGACGACAATATTTTTTTGTTTGCCGATGAACACGATTGAATTCAAGGTCACACCACTTTATTATTCTTTTAATTGCAGGAAACGTTGCCAGGTAACCTCGCTACATCGGGAAAATTTCCAAAATTGGTACACTTAAAATAACAAGTTTAACGCTCACAATTCTCCAAGTGATTGTATACTGAAGTACTATGGATTTGTATGAAGCTGAAATTTCACTTAAAGAGTTTACATCTAACACGCTCAATTTCATCTTGAAATATTTCTCAACACTCATTCTTTCAATTGAATCGATGTTATATTCTTCATCCATCGTATCCCGAATCGACATAAATCTGCATTAGATCCGCCAGGTCTGATCTCCGGTTAGTAAAAAACACAAAGTACGACGCTCATCGACGAACACTCATCTTGAAAATAGTTTAACATTCACGACGTACGCACAGAATTACTTAACGATGCCGCTGGAATCACCGCGAGTGAAAACTGCCTTTGTATCGTGCAGGAATCTTCGATCGGTTGCATACAACATGAAGTACCGAAGCATGTCGGGCATTGGTCATTTTGAAATGGCTCAACGGTCACGACACACAACGCGCATTCAAATCTCGTCACCCTGATTGCGTTAGCTACCCTCATCAGCTACGTAAATCAAACCACTATTAAACCTCTCCTATAAAACGCCTTCGTACTGCCCGTGCTTCAACACAAATTCAATAGCACGTATTCGTTTCGGAATGATTATCTTTTAACATCACAACCCCACACACATGTTCCGCAGCTACTTCAAGATCGGCCTTCGCAGTCTTATCAAGAACAAAGTATACACCTTCATCAACGTAGCTGGACTTTCCATAGGGTTGGCATGCTTCATCCTGATCGCCATCTATGTGAAGCACGAGTCAGGATACGATAATGGATTTGCAAACGCCTCAAACACTTACCGGATCAACACCCACGTTGATGTCAATGGTGTATCGAATCACTATCCGGCAGCGCATTATCCGGCCGCGTTTGACATCGCCGACGACTATCCTGAAGCTGTAAATGCGACAACGCTGTATCGTGCGTTCTATCTGTCGAATGTACTGCCGCGAATCCGTTACGGCGACGAAGTTTTTGAAGAGGAAAAATTCTACCTCGCGGATTCGAGCTTCTTTACTGTCTTCGATTTTGATTTCAAGTATGGAACGCCTGAGCACGCGTTTGAGAATAGCTACTCTGTTGTGCTCACCGAAGAAACCGCACACAAGTATTTCGGCGACGAGAATCCCATGGGCAGGATGATTCAGTTTCAGGACACCACTGCCTTTAAGGTCACGGGGGTGCTGAAGGCTCATGGTAAAACGCATCTCGACTTCGACTTTCTTGCTCACTCCAAACTGTTGCTGAATCAACTGATAGGTTTTCGTGTCGACAACGCTTATCTCGGACTCTGGTACTATAGTTATGTAGTATTGCAGGACGGGAGCTCTCCATCAACATTGGAATCAAAGCTTCCTGCATTTGTAAAGAAATATTATCCACCCCGCTACACTGAGAACAACGCGCGTCTTACCATTCAGAACATTCGCGACATTCACTTGTACTCCGATTTTACCGTAGCGGATATGTCCGTAAACGGAAACATCGGTTATCTGTACACCCTGGGATCAATCGCAGTACTGGTGTTGCTGATCGCCTGCATAAACTTCATGAACCTTTCGATCGCGCGATATTCTAACCGTGGTAAGGAAGTTGGCGTGAGAAAAGTTATGGGAGCCGAGAAACAAAACCTCGTCATGCAATTCCTGGGAGAATCAATATTGGTTGCCCTCATCGCAGGAACTTTCTCAATCCTCCTGGTACTAGTAGCAGTGCCGGTATTCAACGATCTCGCTGGTGTGTCGCTTGGCATGAGTGAACTGCTAAACGCACCGACCCTTATTGCAGCCGTTGTTATCATGATAAGTACTGGCACACTTGCCGGTCTTTACCCCGCATTCGTCATGGCGGCCTTTCAACCCGTACGTGTGCTGAAAGGGCTTCACAAATCAGGAGCTTCAAAGATCAACCTGCGCAAGGTTCTGGTCGTTGGTCAATTTGCCGTATCGCTGATCTTACTTATGGGTACGTTGGTCATATCAGAGCAACTCGGGTTCATGCGCAGCAAGAGTATGGGCTTTGATAAGGAGCAGATCGTTACTGTTCCTGTTGGACGGGTGTCGACCATTACGCGAGATTTCCCAACGTTCAAAAATAGATTGTCCGCGTTGTCGTCAGTTAAATCAGTAACGACCATCTCTCACGACATCGGGCAGGAGGCGCTTCCGTATTTCCCGATGAAGGTGGAGGGCATAGAGGATGAACAGATGCTGCCCATCATGTATGTTGGCTACGACTTCCTGGAGACATTCGGAATATCGATGAGTCGTGGTCGTTTCTTTAACATTCAAAATCCTTCTGACAGCACGCTCGCGTTTGTCATTAACGAATCTGCTGCACGCAGTTTAAATTGGGATGAACCCATGGGTCGAAAGATTTCGTTTGGCGTAGGTGGAAATGATAACAGCGAGGTGATTGGCGTTGTAAAGGATTTTAACTTCGATCCGCTGCGCACCAAAGTCGGACCATTGATCATTGCCTTTTCAGCCGCTCAGGGTAACATCGCCGTGAAGACTCATGCAGGCAACTATCAACAGACTGTCGCCGATATTGCTGAGATCTGGACAGCAATGTTCCCGGAAGTTCCCTTCGCACATAGTTTGTTGAATGATGCGCTGGATAAGACTTATGAAACTGAAGAGCGTCTCGCAGACGTGTTTACGTACTTCTGTGCGCTTGCCATTTTTGTTGCGTGTCTGGGATTGTTTGCCCTTGCATCGTTCAGCGCAGAGCAACGACTGAAAGAGATTGGCGTCAGAAAAGTTCTGGGCGCGACGGAGACAGGTCTGGTATTGCTGCTATACAAGGAGTTTGTCGTGCTGATTGCAGTGGCGTTCGTTGTAGCCAGCCCGTTGGCCTACTACTTCTTCGATCGCTGGCTCGACAGCTTTGCCTACCGTATCGACATTGGGCCTTTAACGTTTCTCATAGCGATGGCCGCGATTGCAGCAATTGCGTTCATCACGGTTGGATACCAATCGATCAACGCGGCGCGTACCAATCCGGTGAAAGTGCTCAGGTCAGAATGAAATTAAGAATTAAGAATTAAGAATGAAGAATTGGCTATCACAACCTTCGGTTGTGCCAGTGTCGGTCTTACGCCGGGAGCTAATTCTTCATTCTTAATTCCCGTTCTTCCTGATGCCGCCACAATTCCTGAAACGCCGGACTTTGAATGCGAAGCGCCTCAAACGTTCCCTCATCAATGACGCGGCCATTGCGAAGTACATACACGTAGTCGAAATACTTGAGCAGATAAAGCCGGTGGAGACTTGATACTACTACCTTACCAGCACACTCTTTAAAAAGCTTTTCGTAAATCTCAACTTCCGTCTTGGGATCAACGCTGCTGGTGGGTTCATCAAGCAAAATGATATCGCTGGACTTGGCTGCGAGAATCCCACGGGCCAATGCCAGTCGTTGCTTTTGCCCGCCGGAGAGGTTAACTCCTTTCTCCTGAATGTTCGACTGAAGTCCTTTCGGGAGCTGGGCGACTACATCATCGAAGCGCGCGGTCTCGCAAACCTCCATAATCTGCGACGATTCAAAAGGTAGCCCAAGCGTGATGTTGTGTTCAATTGTGTTTTCAAAAATTTCAGGCTCCTGCGGGAACAAAGTTATCGAATTCGCCAGGCTACCCATCGTGTAGTTTCTGTCATTATCCACAGCGATGGTAACACCGGGTTGCGGTTCGTAAAGACCTCGCATAAGAGCCATCAGCGTACTTTTGCCGCTGCCGCTGGATCCGATGAGCGCAATACGTTTGCCTTTAGTCAGATCAATGGAAATATCGTGAAGGCTATGGGCCATCTCCGCCGTTGAGTACGCCTCCTTATGCGAAAAGTTTAATCCTGAAATCGAGATGTGTTTCCAATCATCCGGCAATTGATGAACCTCATCTGGAAGATGCTTTTCGCGGTAGGCCTCAGAGATCGACCGCGCCGTGTGTACGTCGGTATTGAATTGTACGATCTGCGTGTACTGCCAGGCTACGTCGTGAAAAACGCTGGTGAACTGATTTACAAATCCCAGAAGAGCCACAAGATTTCCCACCATGAATACTTCACCGGGAATCCAGTGTTGATATACGTAGCCCACCAACGTGATCACATAGATGCTGGCAACCATCATGTCGGCCACAAACCATTTCCATTCGTTGATCTTTACCGTGCGCATGAACGATGGAAACACATCCATTACCTTCTTCATCAAACTACTTTCCATCCGTTGTTCCAGGCGAAGCGTAATGACGGTGATGATATTGGATAAACTATCGAACAAGGTACTGGACACCACGTGCTCGCGTTCATTTGTTTCGTCCAGAGCCTTGATAAATGGTTTGTCGAAACGGAAAATGATGAGTACAGTAACGACACCCATAGCCACGCCGATAGCACCAAACAACGGAGAGAATACGATCATGGCAATGAATGAGAAGGAAAACTTCGAAATGGCATACATATACATGAAGCCATTCTGGAAAAATTCCTTCAATGCCTCATAAGCCTTCCGGATACGGTTGATCGTCGCACCACTGTGATGATCCTGATGCCAGCGGACTGGCAAATGCAGAGTTTGATGATACAGTTCCTGAAGAAAGTTCCGACTCAGATTGAAGGCAAGCTTGCGTTCAAGCACACGTGCCGGTCCGTGGAACGCCCATTCCGTAAGCTTTAGTGCGAGGTAAGCACCCCCGTATATCCAGGCATAGTGCAAATGATCGAAGCCATCTTTTTGGATATGATTAATAAACCAACCGTACAGCAATGGAAACATAGCGAACGTTCCGCTGGCGAGAACAAATAGCGAATACGTAATCACGTACTGCTTCTTCTCATGCCGGGCATAGTGCCAGGCGGTGCGCATCAATGAGATATAAGGATTCGCCATAGCCGATCGATCGGGACAAATGTAACGACGTTGCGAGGGCTAAGGTTCGGGCATGGTGAGATATTTCACCAGAGGTAAGGTCCGCGAATTTATTTGCCGCGTTCGGTTGTCCCTGCATGATGATTTTCGATATTTCTGTTCATGACAACCCCGACGCTAACAATCCGTCAGGCAACCCAGGAGGATGCTGATTCCATTTGGACCATCATTCATGAGGTGATCGCTGCCGGCGATACGTATGCCTTTGCTCCGGACACCCAAAAGTCCGATATGATTGGTTACTGGTTTGCCAAAGGCGCGTTCCCTTTTGTTGCATTAATCGATGGCAATATCGCCGGAACGTATGTGATCCGAAACAATCAACCAGGACTAGGCTCGCATATTGCGAATGGTGCTTTCATGACGTCGTCAAGCTTCCGAAAGCACGGTGTGGGAAGAGCTATGGGAATTCATTCACTAAAGACTGCAAAACAATTGGGCTATCTTGCGATGCAATTTAATTTTGTAGTAAAGAGCAATACCCGGGCCGTTGCGTTGTGGCAAAGTCTGGGTTTTCAGATCATGGGGGAGATCCCTGATTCTTATCGCCACACAATCAATGGATATACGAACACTTACATCATGTATCGGAATCTGAATGATCAGGTTGGCCAGCAATAGCACCGACGCGTGTCGCAAGAGACTACTATTATGAAATTTCAGAATATCCACCTTATCATTGCACCGCTCATTGCCATACTGTCGGTGAGCTGCAACACTTCCAAAAAAGAAACGAGCATGTCAGAAGAGGTCAGCGCCCCTGAGGCAGAAAAGATCCCCCACCAGATTACAGCCAACGGGAATACCCGCGTCGATAATTATTACTGGATGAAGTTGTCGGAGGAGCAGAAAGAAGATACGACTGACGAACAGACCCGGAAGGTAGTCGATTATCTCACACAGGAGAACCAGTACCTCGAGACTAAAATGAAACACACGGAGGCACTGCAGGAGAAACTGTATCAGGAGATCATCGGCAGGATCAAACAGACAGATGAATCGGTTCCGTATCGTGACAACGGATACTGGTATTACGTTAGATTCCAGGAAGGACAGGAGTATCCTATCTACTGTAGAAAGAAGGGATCGATGGAGGCATCCGAAGAAATTATCCTGAATATCAATGAACTTGCCGAAGGGCACGAGTTCTATGATGAAGGCGGATTCTCGGTTAGTGAAAACAACAAACTGATTGCCTACTCTGAAGATACTGTAGGTCGCCGTCGATATACAATCTTCTTGAAGGATCTTGCTACCGGTAAACTTATCGGCGAGTCGATCGAAAATACGGAAGGAGATGTCACCTGGGCCAACGATAACAAGACGTTCTTTTATTCACGCAAAGACTCGGTAACATTGCGCTCACGATGGATCATGCGTCATGTGGTGGGTACCGACCCATCGACGGACAAAATTGTCTCCGAGGAAAAGGACGAAACGTTTTATACCGGTATCTACAAAACGAAGTCGAAGAAGTTTCTTGTTATATGGGCAGGTAGCACACTAACGAATCACTACCAGATCCTCGAAGCAGATAGGCCTATGGGCGAGTTCAGAGAGTTTAGTCCGCGCGAGAAGGGAGTGGAATATTCGATCGATCATCGCGGCTCATCCTTTTACGTTGTCACCAATCTTGACGCCATCAACTTCAGACTGATGGAAACGCCCGACAATCAAACCACCCGTGAACACTGGAAGGAAAAGATACCTCACAGGAAGGATACTTTATTGCAGGGGGTCGAAGTTTTCAACGACTACCTCGTATTGAGCGAACGCGCGAATGCCAACACGATGATGCAGGTGATCAATCTCGGCAGCGATGAACGTCATTATCTTGATTTTGGAGAACAGGCCTATACAGTTTACGGCTCGGTAAACATGGACATGGATTCAAAAATTCTACGCTACGGCTACACGTCTATGACAACACCCAACTCAACTTACGACTATGACATGCAAACACGCAAGCGCATGTTGCTGAAGCAGCAGGAAGTGGTTGGCGGATACAATTCGTCCGAATATCAAACGGAGCGTCTGTGGGCAACGGCGAAAGACGGTACGAAGATTCCCATGTCAATCGTATACAAAAAGGGAATCGAAAAGAATGGTGAGAACAATACTATGCTGTACGGATATGGCTCGTATGGCGCGAGTATGAGTCCAACGTTTTCATCCGTTCGGTTGAGTCTGCTCGATCGCGGTTTCATTTATGCGATCGCTCACATTCGTGGTGGACAGGAAATGGGACGTCAATGGTACGACGACGGCAAGATGTTCAAGAAGAAGAACACCTTTACCGACTTCATTGACTGTGCTGAATATCTTGTTGAAGCTGGCTACACCAAGCCTGAGAAATTATTTGCCAGTGGAGGAAGCGCCGGTGGTCTTCTCATGGGCGCTGTCGTGAACATGCGCCCTGACCTGTTCAAAGGTATCATCGCGGACGTTCCGTTTGTTGATGTAGTCACCACTATGCTGGATGAGGATATTCCCCTCACGACAGGAGAATTCGATGAATGGGGCGATCCGAAGAATATGGAGTCATACATGTACATGCTGGAGTATTCACCCTACGATCAGGTGAAAGCGCAGGCATATCCCAATATGCTGGTCACAACAGGCCTGCACGATTCGCAGGTGCAGTACTGGGAGCCTGCAAAGTGGGTGGCCAAACTTCGGGAGATGAAGACCGATCACAACACATTGCTGCTGAGAACGAATATGGAAACGGGTCATGGAGGAGCAACCGGTCGTTTCAAGGTGCATCGTGAGACGGCTCAGGAATACGCCTTTGTACTCGATCTCGCGGGCATAAAGAACTAATTGCACCGCCTGCAAAGGTCCTTGCGCACGGTGTCTTATTTGCCTTGACTTATATTCAATAACCCGTAACTTGGACGGCTGTAATTAAAACTATCTACAGACGATCCATCATGAAAATCGAATTTGTTTTTTCAACAGCCTTAATGCTGCTGGCGGCAACGGTATCTCTTGCTGCAGATGTAAGTGGCCGCTGGCTCGGCAAGCTTGGTACAAGCGAGCTCGCACTAAATCTTAAAGTAGAAGCCAAAAAGCTCACCGGGACAATGTATACTCCGGATGGCGACGGCCCGATCAGCAACGGTAAGGTTAGTGGAAACACCATTTCTTTCACCTGGTCCACCAACGGAGTGACTATCCCATATACAGGCACGCTGAATGGCGAGAGTCTTGAGCTGAGCGCCGTCGTTCAGGGCAAGGAAATTAAAGGTACATTGGCTCGCGTTCCCGAAGGTCAACCCATTCGAATCACTCCACGCATGAAGCCTGGCATGACCGAATATTGGGAACCAGTACCTAAGATCGTAACGCCTGGTCCATATCCAGGCATGGTACCTCCACCTTCGGATGCAATCGTACTGTTCGACGGCAAGGACCTTTCTAAGTGGAAGAGCCGCGACGGCAGCGAAGCAAAATGGAAGCTTGATAATGGCGCGTTCACCGTTGTAAAAGGAACCGGAGATATCACAACGAAACAAAAATTCGGCGACTATCAATTACATATCGAATGGAAAATACCTGAAGACATTCAGGGTGAAAGTCAGGCGCGCGGTAACAGCGGTATATTTCTTCAGGACCTCAGCGACGACCTGAAGATCGATGGCTACTGGTATGAAGTTCAGGTGCTGGATAACTTCAATAATCCAACTTATGTAAACGGTCAGGCGGGCAGTATCTATAAGCAGAATCCTCCGCTGGTAAATGCCATGCGTAAACCCGGTGAGTGGAATGTGTATGACATCACCTATACGGCTCCACGCTGGAACGAAGACGGACAGTTATTCTCACCCGCGCGCGTTACGGTTTATCATAACGGCGTATTGGTTCAAAACAACTTTGCGATCCGCGGACATACTGCATACATTGGTCATCCGAAGTATTTCAAGCCGCATGGTAAAGGTCCGATCTCATTACAGGATCACGGTGACCCTAGCAAGGCGATCAGCTTCAGGAACATTTGGCTGAGAGAGCTCTGAGAATTTATAATTGACAATTTTTAATTGATAATTTTTAGAACCCCTTTTTCAAGGGGTTCTTTTTTTTGGGTCTCATAGGGATCTTCGGTCAGTAGCAATGAAACGCAATGTGAAAAAACGTGTCGAAGGAACATTCATAATGAAACGACTCGCGTTTACGACACGCAACGCACGTGTGAATCTCGATCGAACAGGTCACCGAACTCTCCATTCGTGTCAGAATGGCACAAGCGGGATGCGGAACAAGCGCTACTTTCTTTGACTGGACCTCAATGAACCCTTAATGAAAGGTCAATGAAACCTACACTAAGGAATAACGATGACCGAAACAGCGTTGCGACGCCACGTTTCAAAAGCAAACCGGACTTTTAGGCAGGTTCAGGTGAAGACCTCACTCCAACACCTTCAACTGCACATTTCTGAAATCAACCGGTTGTCCTTCGCTCTGAAGCGCAATGAATCCCGACGTTAACGGCTTGCCCGGACGCCAAAGCGTAGTGTCGTATCTATTCGCTACCCCGCCACCCATTGTTGGCTTCGAGTATCGCAGCACAGTATCTCCATTGATGATGTGTGTGATCAGCGAATCGCCATACACGATCAGCTCAGCTTTCACCCATTCATCCTTATCGAGTGTTGGCGAAGTAGAGTCCAGGCAGTGCCCATCATAGACCTTTCCTTCATAAACAATGTCTGTTCCAGGTGAACACATGTTGCCCGTTGGGCGCGGCTTGCCATCACCAAGTCCGGCCAGAAACTGCATCTCAACAGAGATAGGCCAGTCCTGTTCTTTTAACATGGTACGTGGATCCTGAGAATGATACATCACTCCACTATTCAGTAAAGTATATTCAGGCGCACCGGGTTGCAGTTCGCCAGTGAAATGATACTCGAGCTTCAAATGGAAACGGCTGTAAGGCGTATTGTAGTAAAGATGCGCGAACTGATCATTGAATTCACCATACTGATCGTAACGAACTTTGATGATCCCATCCTCTACACGAAACGTATTGCCAAAATTCACACCTGTCTCATGGTGATGAACCTTGACGGTCCAGTCATTGATATCCTTGCCATTAAACAACTGGATCCAACCATCGTTAGATGAATCAGCTTGTGACAGGTTTGATGTTTGTTCTTCAGATGACTTCTTTGAACATGCGAGCGCGAGTAACGCGACAATTGGGAGTAGAACGATACGCTTCATATAAGTAAAACCCCGGACTTCCGGGGATTGCAGTGGAGATCAAATTACGATAATTTTGATTTGTTCAGATAGAATACCAATCCACTTAAAAAAGAAAGCCGCCCCAAAGGACGGCTTCTTTTTCTTCATAAAGTTTAAATGTTATCTGATCATTATTTCTTTCCACCTGATTCCTTCGCTGCTTCAGGTACTCCGTCAACAGAATAGGCCAGAACGATCTTTTCACCATCCTTCTTTGCGTTGTACGTATAACGCTCCGGGGTAAACGTAATCTTGCCGTTGTCGTTCTTTTCAGTGTAATGAAGTTTCCAATATCCTTTGTCCTGTAAATCACTGTGCTCTTGCTGAAAAGCTTTCACAACGGCCACCGGTACTTCACTCTCAGTCAACTTTTTGCTCTTCTCATAAGTCGACTTTTGTGCGAAGGCTGTTCCTCCGCAAACGAACAATGCAAACAATGCAACGATCAATGATTTTTTCATGCCTTAAAAAGTAATTAGTTCTTCAAGTAAACGATTGTGGAGAGCCAACGTTCCGTATTTCTGGCCTTTTCAATGAGTGGAGCAATGCAGCTATGGTCGGCGCATAAGAGAAGCGCGCATATTCGTGCCGTTATGGTTCCAAAAGTTGCGAATTCTCCTCGACAAGCCTCTGATAAACCCTTAGAACGAGCCAAGGCTATAAGAACAATGATAAGAAGGCTCACTCAGACCCTCTGCAACTGAAAGTGTGAAGATATTTACTCACTCCTGAGAGAATGGACAGGGTTAGTGCGTGCAGCTTTCCAGGTCTCGTAACTTACAGTAATCAGCGTGATGAGCAAAAGGCCAATCAGGCTGATCATGAACATTTGCATGCTGATCTCGGAGCGGTAGACGAAACCTTCGAGCCAGTTGTCGGCAAGGAAATACGCAAGTGGAAGCGCGATCACGCTGGCAACAATGAAGATCTTCAGGAACGTCCACACGAACATCGCTACAACCTGGCCCACATTCGCACCCAGCACTTTTCGGATACCAACCTCTTTTGTCTTCTGTTCCGCTGTATAGGATGCGAGTCCGAAAACTCCCAGCACAGTAATTAATATCGCAAGAACAGCGAAGGCTTTTGCCAGCGATGCAACGCGATTCTCAGAGAGATACATGCGATTAAACTCATCACTGACAAACCAATAGTCAAACCCCACTCCCGGGAAAATTTCTTTCCAGTTCTTTTCAATGGCAGCTATGTTTTCCTGGAAGTTTCCGGCAGGAAGTTTTACATAAGCAATCCGATCTATAAAATGAATATGGGGGTTCAGCATCAACGGATCGATCGCGCGATGCATCGACTCGTAGGGAAAGTCTTTAACGATCCCAATCACTTTCATCGATCGGTAGTCTTGTGCGCGCAATGCTGGATTGAAGTAACGCTCACTCACTGTCGATCCGATAATTTTTTCTATCGGTTGATTCAGAGCCTTCACCGCCGCTTCGTTGAGTATAACGGTGGAGGTATCCGCCGGATTGCCGATTTCGAAATCACGACCGGCGATAAACTCGAGACTGTATGTCTTAGGAAAGTAGTAGTCGACATTAAGTTGTTTCCAGTTAAGATCCTTGTCTTCAAATTCGGGAAACTTCACCTGCGCACCTATAAATCCAAAATAGTCGAGGCGCGGCAAATGATTGGCCATAGTCACGAGCTCGATGTCTTTGTTTTGAAGAACGGCTTGTCTGAATGCTTCAAACTTGCCCTGAGGCGCAGTACCTCCATATCGAATCGACAGCAACTGACTGCCAGCCTGATTCAACTTGCTGGTCTGCATGAAACTCATCTGCCTGATCACGACAAATGTGGATATGATAAGCACAAGTGAAACGGCATATTGAATGGTGACAAGACTCTTTCGAAACAGTTCTGCTCCAAGGCCGCGAACCACCTGTCCCTTCAATACTTCAGCAGGTCGGAAACTTGACAAATAGATGGCCGGATAACTTCCACTGATCAAAGCCATAACGATCATCACTCCGGCGACGATGGCAATCATCACAGGATTCAATAGTGAAGCTAACGTGAAACTCTTGTGCGCAAGATCATTAAAGGGCTGCAGGAATATAATGACAAGAATGAGTGCCATTACCAGTGATCCGGCTGTCATAAGAAAAGACTCATAGAAGAATTGTCGTGCAATCTGCGTACGCTGACTTCCCAGAGATTTTCGCAATCCTACTTCACGTGCCCGACGCGCCGATCTGGCGGTTGCAAGATTCATATAGTTGATACAGGCGATCAATAGAATCAGAAAAGCGACGGAACTGAAAATAGCCAGATAAGTTTTGTCGCCGCGAGTGCTGTCGTTTTCCCAAAGATTCTCCGGATCAAAGTGCAGGTCCTTCATGGGAGTCATAAACGCCGACATCTTGAAACCCTGAGCACGAACAGCCGAGTCGTTTTCAACCATCGCCGCCGAATACTTTTTGAGATCTTCTTCAAGGGGCTTAATATCCGTTCCAGGTTTCACCACAACGTACGCTTCGAAGAAAGACGTATTCTGGAAATTGGTCCCTTCCAGATACTGATCGAAATTTTGTACAACACCCCGAAACGCGTTGATGTTAATGAGATACTTCGCTTTGAAATGCGAGTTGGAAGCGAAGTCTTTATAAACTCCCGTAACCATCACATCAACTTCCTGTCCATTGGTGGCGAAGTTGTGTTTGATAGTTAGTATTTCTCCCAACGGATCCGCTGAACCGAATATTCTTTGAGCTCCACTCTCACTCAGTACAATGGACTTATGATTCTCAAACATCTTTTCCCGATTTCCCTTCACAAGCTCGAATGCAATGATCCGGTCAAAACCTGGTTCAGCCCACTTGATTTCTTCAGTGAGAATAATTTTATCAGCTTTCTTGTGATGTACTGTCGTTGGATATCCAATGTAGTCGACCCGTGCAATGTCAAGCACCTCAGGGCGCGTGTCACGCAATGCGCGTAATATATATCCAGGTGCAAACGTGTTGGTGTTCGTCTGACCCTGCGGATTGGTAAAGGTCGTTCCAATCCGATACGTATTACTGGCATGAGGATGCATGGTGTCATACCGCAGCTCATCACTGATATATAGGAAGATGAGAATGGCACTGGCAAGACCAAGCGCAAGGCCAAACATATTCAGCAACGCAAACATCTTTTGGCGCTGGAAATTCCTAAGCGCAATGAGAATATAATTCCGGATCATGGTACAAGGAGTTGGGTAATTCTAATTACGAGGAACTATGGCTCTCGTGTTATCACCCAGCTGGCTGGATATTAATCCAACCTTTCTGACCAGTTAGACTTTCTTGACGACTGGGGCAAAATTCAAGTCCGAATGGTTTCAATAAAGGCCGTAGGCCTTCAACATGAATAACCCCCGATGAAATCGGGTGACGCTGAAGAATCGGTGCATACCTAATGCGCGTAATCTTCGCTCTTCTGAAACGAATAGAACAGGTAATACAACGCTGGCAGTATAAACAAACTTCCTGTAATCAACGCCCATCCCAACGAATCCATCGTTTTCTCCGGCGCTTCCGACTCGCTGAGAGAAATGGCCTGTCCGTCCGGCAACAAAATCACGTTTGGGAAATGAGCGAACGTAATCGCCAGCAGAATCATCGTCACCTGAAATGCTACCAGCACGCGAAGCACCGCAGGTCGCTTCTTGTTAATCCATTGCCAGAGGAGTACTAATGAAGCAGAGGCAGTCATTACAGCAGTGCACCCGACTGCGTTTCGAAAAAGCCAATCTGTAAGTGGCACCTTTTCAATTTGCGCAGAAGCAAAAACCAGCAACCCGAACCCCACCGCCAATAGATTGGAGATTTTAGCTTTTGTTACAAATCGTTTTCGATCGTGTTCATTGTCTGCTTCGCCGATCAGGTACACAGCCGCGAGAAATCCACACAACGCAACAGTAAACAATCCTATTGATATCGAGAACAGATTGAACCACGGATAGATGTAGGCATCGAAGAAGTTGTCAGCATGCGGATCAATGTGCCCGGCAAGTGTACTTCCGGCAAGAATCCCGAGGAATAACGGTGTGATTACGCTGGAGACGACAAAGATCTTATTGTATACATCCTGCATGCCGTCTTTGATGGCATCATAATGCCGGAACACAAACGCCGTTCCCCGTGCAATGATTCCCATTAACAGGATGACCAATGGGATATGCAGATGTATCGACAACAGACTGTAGATTGATGGAAAGCCAACAAACAAAATCACTATGGCAATAATCAGCCACATGTGATTCGCTTCCCAAATAGGACCGATCGCCTGATACAATGTCTTGCGCGTACGCGTGACGTTCTTCTTAGAGGTGAACATCTCAATGATGCCGGCACCAAAATCTGCGCCACCAAGCAGAAAATAGAGCAGCACCGAAAGGCATAGATAGGCAGTCACGATCGTACTCATGGAGTCACGGGTTTGTCATATACAAGCGGGACAACTTTGATCTGGCGATGCAAAAGATAAACCACCACAAACGACAGCGACAGGTAAACAGCCGTGAACAAATAGAACGACCACGCTATACCTGGCATTGGAGTTACAGCATCAGCGGTTTTCATCACACCATAGATAATCCATGGTTGTCGCCCAACTTCAGTTACTGTCCAGCCCGCTTCGACGGCGATGAATCCTAACGGCGTGGCTAGTGTAAACAACAGCAAAAACCATTTCTGTATCAGCCACTGCGATTTTCGGAGCCCTGCAAAAAAGAGTAGCGAGATCAATGCCAGCAATCCGCCGATCCCAACCATGATCTGAAACGCATAGTGTACCACAGAAACTGGCGGATGAAAATCCTCGGGTATATCATTGAGTCCTTTTACTTCGGCCGCGGTATCTCCAAAGGCAAGCCAGCTGAGCATGCCGGGTAGTTTAATCGCATGTTCGACAGTTTGGTTTTTAACATCAGGCACTCCGCCTATAATCAGATTGGCGTTCTTCTCCGTATGAAAGTGTGCTTCCATAGCAGCGAGTTTTGCCGGCTGTCTCACGGCTACATCTTTTGCAGAGTGATCACCGCTCAAAGGTTGCAGCAGAGAGGCAATCGCAGCAAACACTCCTGCAATCTTGAAAGCCTTCATGTGAAAGCGAACGTTCTTTTGCTGATAGATCATCGCCGCGTGTACGCCAGCCACAGCAAATCCCGTGGCAGCAAACGCTGCAAGTGACATGTGAATGGATTGAGATACCCATGCATCATTGAACATCGCCGCGATTGGATCTACATTGACATATTCTCCATTCACAAAATCGAAACCTGCCGGGCTGTTCATCCAGGCATTAGCTGACACTACCAGTATTCCACTCGCAAGACCACTGAGCCCCACGACTACCCCTGTGAACCAGTGAAACCATTTGTCGAAGATGTTCCAACCGTAAAGAAAGAAACCCAACGCAATAGCTTCAATGAAGAACGCAGTACCCTCGAGTGAGAAAGGCATTCCAAAAATGGGTCCTGCGTGTTTCATGAACGTCGGCCAAAGGAGTCCAAGCTCAAACGATAACACAGTGCCCGATACCGCTCCCGTTGCAAAGAAGATCGCTACTCCTTTGCTCCACGCTTTCGTTAGATTCTTGTAAACTTCGTTACCAGTCCTAATCCAGAGAAGGTGACTCGCCGCCATGAAGAATGGCATCACCATACCAATGCAGGCAAATATGATATGGAAGCCCAGCGAAAGAGCCATTTGCAATCGGGCAGCCAGAAAGTCTTCCATAGCTCATAAAAATAATAAGTCTTGAGTATTTAGTCCTGAGTCCGACCAAATTCCCATCCCAGAATGCTCTTCTTCCGTGCGGGCGACCAGCGATATTCCGCCAACACACCGTCCTTGCGAATAACCCTATGGCATGGAATCAGATAAGCAAGTTGATTTGCACCAACAGCACTTCCAACCGCCTGCACAGCGCGTGGTTGTCCTATGTATTCAGCAACACCCTGATACGTGGTAACAGATCCCATAGGAATGCGCAGCAGCGCTTCCCAAACTTTCAATTGAAACGTCGTTCCCTTAACAAACAAGTGCAGTGGTCCCGCTTCGTTTTGTGGTGTATAGAAAATTCGATCTATCAACGAACCAGTAATTGATTTATCTTCCCTGAAAAGAGCATTGTGCCAATGCTCTTTCATCTCTTCAATCGAATGTTTGGGATCTTCATCCGATGCGATGAACGATATCCAGCAGATACCTCGCTCAGTCGTGCCCAGTAATGCCATTCCAAAAGGAGTCGGATGAATTCCATATGACACCTGGATACCCTGTCCACGCATTCTATACTCCTGCGGCGTCACACCTTCGAGCGCGGTGAAGAGGTCGTATACACGGGACTGACTTGACAATCCCGCCAACTCAGTTGCTTCCAGGATGCTCTTTGAAGCTGCGAGTTTGTCTTTCAGGAAATCGATCGTAAGAAATTGCAGGAAGCGCTTCGGCGTTACGCCGGCCCAGGAGCTGAACATCCGCTGAAAATGAAACGGTGACAAGTGAACGTGGTCTGCCACTTCATCAAGCGAAGGCTGACGACGAAAGTGCTCCTCCAAATACTGGATTGCACGTTCAATTCGCACATAATTGATATCGGGTTCTTTTTCTGTCACAAGCATAAAACTATGAATTTTGTTGAGTCAAAGGTGCCGTAAATACCTTCCGGCTTCAACCCACTTCTTGCTCACTTTTCCGGTCACTGGAAAAAGTTGATTCTCAATCGGTGGTGTGAGTCTCCCTTTTGCTTAAATTCATTCAGCCCGATTCCCCGTGACTACCCACGCACCCGGTTTCGACTCCATAACCCCCTCTCTACATGACAACGTTGACTTATGCCGCTCCGGTCGCTCAATCGGAACGCATCACCCTCCTCGACAGCATCAGAGGCATGGCCATCCTCGGAATTCTGCTTATGAACATTCCTTCCTTCGGCATGGCTCCATGGTTATCAGGTGACCTGCGCCTTCACGATGAACTAGGTACGATCAATGAATGGGTCTTTTGGTTTGTCGAGGGCGGAATGGCCGGCACACAACGAGCGTTGTTTTCAATACTGTTCGGAGCGGGTATACTTTTGTTTCTGGGGAGACAATCTACGCGCATTGAGGGACTCGCACCAGCCGATTACTTCTTTCGCCGCCAGATATGGCTTATGGTGATTTCAATGTTTGATGTATACGTGCTGTTGTGGAGTGGAGACATTCTTTTTGATTATGCGTGCTATGGAATGATCATGTTTGTTTTCAGGAACCTCACACCCCGAACATTATTGATTGCAGCAGTTGTCTGCCTCGCATTTAACGTTGCAAGAAATACGGTTGATATACGGCGCGCGAAAGATGTAATTGTTACAGGTGAAGCAATCGCAGCCATCGACACTACCAAAGTCAAGTTAACGGAAGAACAGAAAACTCAGTTGGAAGACTTTGAAGGAATGAAGAAACGCTCTGACACAAAAGAGAAACTCAAGAAGGTTGAGGTGAGAAACAAAGCCATGCGGGGTTCATTCGCAGATGTCTATAAAATACGATCGGAAGAGTACATGGAGGGCTTAATAGAATACTTGTACATGCAGGCGTGGGACGTCTTCCTGTTCATGTTTATAGGTATGGCATTTTTTAAACTAGGTATTCTCACAGGCGAGGCACCCACTCGTGTATATGTTTGGTTTACCATCGTCGGCCTGGGAGTTGGTCTGACGCTTGCCTACTGGCGCCTGATGTTCTGGAAAGGTATCAACTTTGATTTTATTGAACTCGCGAGAAGATTAGCTATCGATCCATATCAGATTGATCGCGCATTCCGATCTATAGGATTACTTGGATTGATTATGCTAATGTTCAAATCGGGGATTTTCAAATGGCTATTCGCGATGTTCAAGCCCGTAGGTCAAATGGCGCTCACGAACTATTTATCTCAATCGTTCATCGCCGCCATTTACTTTTATGGATACGGTTTTGGTATGTATGGCCAACTGGAACGTTATCAGTTATACATTTTTGTAGTTGCAGTCTGGATATTCCAGATCATCTTCTGCAACATATGGATGCGTTTCTTCCTTTACGGTCCATGCGAGTGGGTGTGGCGTAGTCTTACGTACTGGAGAGCTCAACCGTTCAAACGACAGGAAGCGGAGTCGCTATAGGGTAAAATGCAAAATCCCTTCGATCATCTCGCGGTTTCCCGCGTTGATCGAAGGGACCTCGTTTTCTTATTGCTTTTATGAAGTCTTTTGTACTTATGCCTGATTACGCACTCTCGTTCAACCTGACGTCAAGTCTGGACGTAACATAGCCGGACTCGGTTTTTGGAAGATTAGCCGCGCGGTCTTTCATCTCAGCATTGATTCGGGCCAATGCTTCAATTCGATTAGCTTCAAACGAGTGCTCTTCAACTTTCAGCAGCTGATCGTAAGGTCCCTGTCCTGAAATTAGTTTCACAAACACAGGAGCGGTTTCAACAGCAATGAAGAGGAGGACAATAAACCAGTTCGCCCACCAGATGGCGTCGCTCTGCTTCGTTAAACGATCGAGCGCTTCCATGCGTGCAGCCGGCCCGTCAAGCTTTTGTTTGCCGAGCGCAAGGATCTCTGCATGGAGCGTCGAATCAAGCGCGACTATTCTCTTCGTTTTGTCATGGATCAATTGATCGTTCTTGGTAACGAGCGCCTGCAGCTCCACTTCAGCCTGATCGGCATTCGCCTTTTTGATTTTGTAGATAGGGCCAGCGTTGCGCTGTTTTGTTCCGCCGGTTCCGTCAGCTTCCTCCTGAGCAGCCTTAACCATCGCATCACGCTTTTCAGCTTTGGAAGCGATCTCCGTCTTTAGCGCGGCGATCTCCTGACTTAGCGTTTCACGGTCATTGACATATCGTCCGCGGATTTCAGTCTCCTGGGCCGTGTACGTCTGTTGCTCCATGATCACCAGCTCGCCTTTGATTTCCTTTTCGAAAATTTTCAGTTCAAGCGGTTTGGCAATGACCAGTGAGATGAGCACGGCGAGAGCAATTCGCGGCAATGCCATTCGAAACTCGCGGCCTGTGTTTCCTTCCTTACGCATGCTCGACACAATGTATCGGTCGAGATTAAAAATCATCAGACCCCAAACAGAGCCGAATGCCATAGCTAGCCACACACTGTCGAAAACAGTGTACAGCGCATAGGACGCCGCTATTGCAGCGAACAAGCCGGTAAAAAAGATCGTTGCACCGATACCGACGTAACGACTCGAGTCTACCTCACACTTCGTGAGCAGGGGGATGTGAACGCCCGAGCACAGCCAAAAAAACCGCTTCAATTTTTCCATGAGCGAATAACGCGACTTAATGATTTATTATTGCTGTTGATCTTTCCCAATGGACGTGCCAAAATGAAGTCTGGCGACAACCATCCGGAATTGGATACTTTTATGTTGAACTGTACAGTTGTGAACAGCGTTTATGTTCACAATTGATTAAGACATCAACGATTGAAACTGGATCATCTGATATTATTGACTCATGGAATTTGTTGTCGCGGCTCCGTCAGAATTTAGCTTTGAATTATGCGTCAGTTTTTTGAAACGATCACCACGCGAATTACTTCATCGGTTTGAAAACGGTCGGCTAAGAAAACTGCTACAATTCAACGACAGGCCTGTCCTCATCGAACTGTACGAAACAGCCGAATCAACTGATCCCGTAGAACGCGGGATAATCATACGCGCCCTCAACACCAGTATTAATGCTGGCGAGCAGGCTCAGCTGGAGAGGTATGTTCGCGAGTGGTTCGACCTTGACACCGACCTCAAACCTTTCTATCAGAAGGTAGCAGCCGATAAGCTTCTTGGCGAGCTGATCACAAAGTTCCATGGTTACAGGATCGTCGGCCAACCAGACCTTTTCGAATCCCTGGTCTGGGCAGTGCTCGGCCAGCAAATCAATTTGGCTTTTGCCTACACACTTAAACAGCGCTTTGTGGAGCAATTTGGAACCAGCTACGAGTTCGAAGGTCAGCATTACTATGCTTTTCCGAGCCCTGAGGTAGTCTCCCAATTGACGGATGCCGATCTTCTCCCGCTGCAGTTTTCACGGCAAAAAAGTAAGTATACGGTGGAGATTGGGAAGGCCTTTGCTCAGAAAGTGATCTCCCGGGATGTTCTCGCCTCAATGCCACTGGAACAGGCGCGCGACACCCTCATGCAGATAAAAGGGGTCGGAAACTGGACCGCAAACTACGCCCTGATGAAAACATTCCGTTACAAGGACGCCTTTCCTGCCGAGGACGTAGGCATCCACAATGCGATACGGTTGCTCAAAAACAGCAAGCGCAAACCAACGATCGAAGAAGTGCGGAGGTTGTTCAGGAAATACAAAGGCTGGGAAGCGTATGCGACGCTCTATCTCTGGAAAAGCCTGCCTTAAAAATTAAGAATTAAGAGTTAAGAATTAAGAATTGGCTGCCAACCTTGCGGTTGACCGCAAACACGACCGAGGGTCGTGATAGCGAATTCTTAATTCTTAACTCTTAATTCTTAATTCTTGCCCTATTGTTACTATTTTTAACAAACATGCATCATTCTGTGTTGCTATTCACGGGTCATCTGCTTGATTCCATTGATCGGATTTCAGCTCGGTTTCCCTATAGACTCATCAGTGAGGTGCGAAGAATGATTGCGCAGGAGGTGGCCAACTTTCGCTCCTCGGATAGACCGCAAATCGCTGTCTCGAGCCTGGCTGCCGGCGGCGACATTCTCTTTGCAGAAGCAGTTCTGGAGGCGGGTATACCATTGCACATTTTCCTTTCTCACCCTCCGGAAGAATTCGTTGACCGTTCCGTCCAGTACGCCAAGAATCATCCAGGCGAGGATCAGAATGAATGGCTCGGTCGGTTTGCGACTTCAATGGATCAGGCCGTCTCAATCCGCATCGTTGATGCAACGGAGGGCGAGGATCCATACGTTGCCTGCAATCGTGAAATGCTTAGCCATGCGTTAATGTTTGCGGAACAACAGACGAAAAGGATATTAGCACTTGCCATGATGGAGGTCGACAGCGAAATCAAACAAGGTGGCTCTGCTGATTTTGCCTTGGAAATAGAAAGAACCGGCATACCTGTGAAGAGATTATGGCCGCACCGTCCGCACCGTCTTTATCGTTAGCGGATGAAATGAATTGTATGGCGAGGCACATTGATTGATTGAAACTATAAACTGATCTTGGGACGACTAACTGGTGCTGGCGTAACGGACTGACTTTAGGTACAATGATGGAAACGAAGGACCTTGAAAAACTGATTAGCCTGGGGCACTACGCACAGGCGCGCAAACGAGCTGAGGAGCTGTTGACGAAATCGGATTCGTTGAGGGCAAAACAGCTGTATGCTTTTTCTCTTTCAAAGTCAGGGCAACCAGAAGCAGCACGCGAATTTTTGGAGCGCGTAGCCAGGGATCATCCTGATGATCCGGAGACCAATGGTATCCTGGGAGGAATTTATAAGGAGCTGTTTCGGAACCAGCAAAACTCAGCATTTGCCGTTCTATCACGCGATACCTATGATCGAAGCTTCACCCGCACGAAAAACTTCTATACTGGAATCAATGCTGCCACGATGTCGACGCTGGCTGGTCAATCGCGGCGGGGTAAAGAGCTGGCCCAGGAAGTTCTGGACCTGTTAAAAAATCCAGAGCAGGACTTCTGGGAAGCGGTGACTCGCGCTGAAGCGCTCCTATTGTTGAAAGAGCGTTCAAAGTCGGAAGAAGCCTATCGCAAAGCGCGGCACCTCGCGGGATCAGACTGGGGTAAGATCAATTCGGTTTATAATCAACTGTGGTTGCTGAAACATTATCTGCCGGTTCCCCGTGAGGCGTTGTCGGCATTCAGCCCCCCCGTTGTAGTCGCTTTTGTTGGTCACATGATCGATCACCCCGATCGTGCGAACCCGAGATTCCCGGCGGGCATAGAAGGTCAGATCAAGCAGGCCATAACCAGTTCGCTCAATACTGTCAATGCACGCATTGGCTATTGCTCTCTGGCTAACGGTGGTGATATCCTGTTTGCGGAGGCCCTGGAGGAGCTGAACGGAGAGGTGAATCTCTTCCTTCCCTTCAGTCAGAGCGATTTCCTTGCAGCCAGTGTTTCCTTTGCCGGTGATCAATGGACGGAACGTTTTCTCCGCCTCGTGAATAAATATCCTGTCACCTACCTAACGGAGGAACCACACGCAGGACACGCTGACTTATTTGGTTTGCAGACATCAATCCTCTTCGGATTGTCGCACCTGCGAAGCCTCGCTACGCATGCCGAGCCTTACCTGATCACCGTCATGTCTGAAAGGGATCAGCAAAGAAAATCGGGAGGTACACGCGATACCGTTGGACTGTGGCCCAATCAGCAGCGACACATTAACATTAATCCTGATGTGTACGTGCCGATTACTGCCATTGTCGAAGAGGCTGGCTCTGCATCAGCACAATATAACCGAACCGACAGGCCCGTTCTTTATTTTGTATGTTTTGATCTGTCTGCGGATGATCCTACCGGTGAAGCTGTTCTTACTCACCTGACCAACGCATCCTTACCTCCTGCAGTTACCTGGAGAAAAGGACATGAGATGGTTGCCGGGTTTAAACAATTGCTGGGTGCAATGGAGTTCACCACCCATATATTGACATCCGCATCGCCCCTTCATCCGTCGCCGAGGGTAACGCTTCATGTTGGACCATTTCCGCTACAGCGGGTATCAGGCATCGAATATTATCCCCGCGTGGAAGAGGGTGGGCCTGAGGAGCCTATCGCGGCACTTGAGCAACTGACCGACATCCATCATTTTACACATCAGGGTTCGGTTTACGCGTCGGGTGCATTCGGTGCGCTGCTTGCATTGGATACCGCGAGATATAAATTATCATTCATTGACACGCTTCGCGAAGTGGATAAACGACCGATCCGACCTATCGATGTATTCAGCGTTTCCTTGCTGCATATCTCCAAGCTCGTAAATCACTAACTTTACTTTAAACATATTTGGCATGAGCGCACGCGTCCAGATCACGCTACCGGATACATTTCTATATGGTACAGAGATCGATGTGCGTTCATCTGACCTCAACTACGGAGCCCACGTCGGCCACGACCGGATGCTAACACTCATACAGGATGCCCGCGTTTCCATGTATCGCAGTTTCGGTTATGGCGACGAAAGAAGTTTCGAAGGCCCTGTTGGACAAGTCATCGCCGACGCTGCTGTTCAGTACAAGTCGGAGTGTTTCCTTGGTGATGTGTTATATATAGAAATTGGAATAGGTGAATGGAGCAGATCGGGTTTCGATATGTATTACAGAGTAACGAATCGAACAACGGGAAAGGAAGCAGCGATTGCTAAAACCGGGATCGTCTGTTTCGATTATGCGCGAAGGAAAGTTGCTTCTATTCCTGAATCATTGGTACGAAACCTCAAGCTCGAAAAGAAGTCATGACGATAAAAGAAGCGCAGGAGATGGTCGATTCATGGATCAAGACTCATGGAGTACGGTATTTCAATGAGCTCACCAACACTACTATTCTAATGGAGGAGGTTGGTGAGGTTGCGCGCATCATGGCTCGTCGTTATGGAGAGCAGTCGGAAAAAGAGAGCGATAAGAACAAAGATCTGGGGGAGGAGATGGCTGATGTTCTTTGGGTGCTCATGTGCCTGGCCAACCAAACCGGAGTGGACTTGACAGAGGCGCTGGAAAAAAACATGAAGAAGAAGACCGATCGGGATAAGGACCGGCACCATCAGAATCCGAAGTTGCAGTAGTCACGGAGTCACCAGGTACCGGCGCAGTCCCAGTCAAGCCCCAGTGTAGCCGCAGTCTTTTCCCAGTCTCGTCCAGTCTTTTACCAGACTCTCCCACACTTTCCCAGTCTCGCCAGATTCACCGGAGGTTACACAATTCTTTCCGACTGGAAATATCAAATTGATAAAACCCCGTCGCGAAGGATAGGCACCACGTTATAAACGTCCGGCGTGAGACAAAATTCAATATCCTTGAAGACATTCAGTTTTGCCAGTCGCTTTACGTGACTCGCGCTGGAAAGGAATGCTTTCATATCATTCCGTGCCGCCAGATATAAGTGTTTTGCTGCTATAGGAGAATCGCACTCCGGAACGTAGTCGCCTTCCAATAGATCAACCAACGCCCCCGCGAACAGAGTATCTTCCAGATTAAACTTTCCTTTCCAACCCGCGCAGACGATCAGCACGTTGTTGCCACTATCTTTCAAATGACCTGCCACAGCGCTGAGATTGAGAAATGAACCGACGATGATCTCACGGGCTCCCAATGATTTGGCTATGGCCTGTGTCCCATTGGTAGTGGTGAAGGCAAGTCGCTTTCCTTTCATTTCGTCCACCATGTATTCAAAAGGAGAATTACCATGGTCGAAGCCATCCACCTTCTTGCCATCGCGTTCACCAGCCGTATCATAACCCTGCGTTTTCATCGCGAGACAATCGTCAAGCTGAGCAAACGGCGATATGCTAGCCACCCCGTTAGCGAGAGCGGTAACCATGCAGGACGTAGCACGGAAAATATCCACCACGACCACGGACCGATCGGCAACCGTATACAAATGCATGAGGTCGGGTGTGAGACAAACGTCGATTGTTTTCAAGGCTGCCGGTTAAACGAATGGTGGTTTTGCTACTTCCGCTTTCAGCGATTTCCCACGGACGTCGATGAATATCGATGAACCAGGTGCAGCGTGTTCTGCATTTACGTACCCGAGTCCAATGCCGATGCCAAGAACCGGAGATATTGTTCCTGAGGTCACACGCCCGATGACTTCACCGGCCGAATCCTTAATAGCATAGTCGTGCCGAGGGATGCCTTTTTCCTGCATCTTAAAACCAACGAGCTTTCGTGCAACCCCTGCATCCTTCTGACCTTTTAAAGAAGGAGAGTTGGTAAAGTTCTTGGTGAACTTCGTGATCCATCCAAGTCCCGCCTCCAGGGGAGACGTTGTGTCATCTATGTCGTTGCCATATAAACAGAAACCCATTTCAAGGCGTAAAGTGTCGCGTGCTCCAAGGCCAATCGGCTTAATGGCTTCGCCTTTCCCAGCCTCAAATAGCGCATTCCACACCTTTTCTGCAGAAGCGTTTGGAACATAAAGCTCAAATCCCCCGGCCCCTGTATAGCCCGTGTTGGAAATGATCACATTGGGGACGCCTGCCAATTCACCTATAGCGAAATGATAATACTTGATAGTAGAGAGTTCTACCTTTGTCAACTTCTGAACCACACCTGCAGCCTTTGGTCCCTGAACAGCAAACAGCGAGATATCGTCTGAAAGGTTCTTCATATCGACATTGTTGGTGTTGAACTTTGATATCCAGTTCCAGTCCTTGTCGATATTGCCAGCGTTGACAACAAGCAGATAGTCATTGTCTGCGATCTTGTAAACAATAAGATCGTCAACCAGGCCACCGGTTTCATTGGGAAGACTTGAGTATTGAGCCTGTCCGTCGATCAGCTTCGAAGCGTCGTTGGTCGTAACCCGTTGAATGAGGTCGAGCGCATTTGGCCCCTTAAGAGAAAACTCTCCCATATGTGAAACATCGAATACGCCGACACCATTCCGAACGGTCATGTGCTCTTCAATATCAGATGAGTATCTGACAGGCATATTGAACCCGGCGAAGGGTACCATCTTGCCTCCGAGTTTTACGTGGACGTCATTCAAAGGAATTTTCTTGGAATCCATATCAGTATTTGAAAGTGTGTAATGGGTCTAAAATATAGTGTTTGAAGATAAACGTCCGGCTATTGCAGGGCTTTTCCTCTTTCTATAGAGGTCAGGATGTCGGACTTCACCTTTTCGACCTTTACCATCTCTTGTTTAAGGTATGTCCGTGCCTCCTGCGGATCGGCAGTCGGGGAGGGAGGATTGAACTTTCGCATCCACACCATCATGCCATCACTTGCCTTATTAAGGGAATCGATGGCGGCTTCGATCTCCTTCTTTTTTGGCGCGGGCATGTCGGGCGTCTTCGCGATTTTGTCTTTGAGAGTTTCCGTCAGCTTAAAGATGTTGTCAAGCTTGGGCATCACCTCGTTGTGAACGGCCATCACACTATCGTTTAAGGCTTTGTTAGGATCAGTCGAGATGGCTTCAGCCTCCTCGTGATGGTTATGGTCATGATCCTCCGTTTTCTTACCACAGCTGTATAAGGCAATAACGAAAAGCAAGAGAATTAACCGGGGGCTCATTTTCATAGGACGCTGATTTTCCGCCAAAGGTAATAGTTAGGAGCGACTAACAATCATTAGTTTTTTGCCTTAACTGCCAGGATGCTGACGAATTATATGGTCTTTTATGAAATATTTCTTCAAACATCAAAGGCCATCTTGCAACTCACAGAGAAATCACCTTATCTTTGGGCTACTCAGATATAGACAATGAAGATCGACAACTCATCTTTTTACTTTTATTATTTCTTTTTAGGACCCGAACGGGACTTTAAGAGGAATGTTTGCAGATAAAACGATAACAAAATCAACAAGTTCCTCGGAAACCCTGGTGTTTTTGTTTTGGAAAGGCATTCAAGGTAAATGGCAAAGAAAACATCAGCGTAGTATTTAAGGCATTGAGGACTTTCACGAAGTGCAGGCTCCCATCACTGAACCAATCAAAACCATCCAGTGTCCTTTCCATAACCTGTGCCAGCGCCTCAAAGCGGTGAAGCTGACTATGCTGTAATGGCTATTTAGAACTCTATCGCGGTAGCATCTTCAGAACTACTTCCTGTTCGGCAGGAATACCACTTTAGCATCGTAGGCGAGCTTTACCTGCCCATTCATATGCCACCTGTTGGTATTGCCCGGAAACCAAACAACCCCAGACATATGGTCAAGACAACTACTGATGCCATACGTCAATGCGCCGAGTTTCTCCATAGCGCTTTATGGTGGCAGAATAGACGCAAGTGACTACACAGCTCTTTCGGCAAAACGGGTTAAAGAGCTGAAGCTTAAGAACACCGCGGCAATTGCCAATGAGTATGCCGCAAAACGCTTTGGATTGTATCTTGAAGTGAATCAGACAGAAGAAGCACTTTACCGCCTCCCTCATCCTGACGAAGCGTAGCAATGGTAAGGTTGAGCTTGAAGATAAGGCATCCTTGTGTTTCGAAGCAGCAAAACGAAGCGGGAAGCCTCGCCAATGCGTTGATGACATTCAAAAACAATAGCATCAACCTCACAAAGATCCAGTCTATACCAATTATCGGATAATCAGCGAATACTCGATTCACATCTATGTGGAGTGGCGCAGACGAAGAAATTACGGAGGAGGCCATGCACAAGGTGTTGGGAGGCGGAGTAACTTCAACGCGCTTGTAAGTACAGAACAAGCAAAGATTGAATACAAGTAAGCGTATCGCGCATAAATGATTGACGGGTTATGGTGATTTAGATAAACACTATTGTCAAAGTGAAGGAACATCAACTTCAGCCGTAAATGGAAGTAGAAGTAGGTGCTGTTGGATTTATCGGGTTCTCATCTAACCTTAGCAATACGAGAATGAAAATTAAGGAGACATAAACATAA